>JBEHYX010000027.1:0-42391 GCA_048497945.1 Verrucomicrobiota bacterium
CTGGAACTCGCCGCACGGCCCTGCCTGCGCGACACCACGCCGGCGGAACGCGTGGCGCTGGTCGAGCGGATCGCGGCGAAGGCGGGCGATCGGAGGTAGGGGCCGAGCTTGCTCGGTCTTCTACGATTCTTCGCGCGAAAGCGAAAAGGGTGGACCAAGGTCCACCCCTGCATCGGATCATTGCAAGGACCGAGCAAGCTCGGCCCCTACCGATCAGCTCACCGCGGCGCGTAGGCGCCCGGGTGGGCGGGGGCGTCCTTCGGCCAGCCGAGTTTTTCGCGGATGGCGTCGGGGAGGGGCGCGGCGGCACCGGCGGCGGGGAATTCCTTGAGCAGCTCGAAGCGCTCGATCTCGGCGGCCTGGAAGAGGGAGCCGCGATAGTCGGCGAAAGCCTGCGACTTCGCCTCGAAGGACGGCTCCAGCTTCCGGAGTTCGTCGAGCGCCATGATGGCGACGACGTTGGTCTCGGTCGGCACCGGGCCCCACTGGATGAGCGGGAGCGCGCCGGAGCCGGCGCGGCGGACGTAGACGTTGCTGTCGAGTTCCTTGACGTGGGGCTCCTTGAGGCGGTCCTTCACCGCGGTGGCCTGGAAGAACGAAAGCAGCGGGCCCTTGAAGGACGGCTCGCCGACCATGAGGTTGTTCACGAACACGTGGCCGTGGCGCTCGGTGACGTCCGGGCCGGAGCTGGCGTGCCAGCCGAAGTGGTCGCCGACCGCGCTGCGCTCGGTGCGCTCGAAAGCGGCCACGCTGTTGTAGAACGTGTTCTGGTAAACCTGCGCGTTCGAGCTGTTGAGGATGCGGATGCCCTTGTTGACGTTGACGAAGACGTTGCCCGCGACGGTCACGCCCTTGGAGATCTCGAAGAACAGGCCGTCGTTGGTGCGCTCGATCCAGTTGTTGACGAACACGCCGTCGACGTTGCCGACGTCGTACCACACGCCGCTGGAGTTCTGGCTGTCGATGACGAGGTTGTCGCGGAAGGTGACGCGGTGCGTCTGGTTGAAGATCTTCACCGTCGAGGCGTAGACGCCGGTCAGCTTCTCGATGTTGTTCCGGGTGAAGAGATTTTTCTCGATGAGCACGTCGCTCGAGTTGACGACATAGATTCCCTCGGTGCCGGTGTCGGAGACGAAGCAATGGCGGATGACCAGCCCGTCGCCGCGGAAATAGCCGGCGACGTGCGAGCAGAAGGAGATCGTCAGGTTTTCCAGCGTGGTGCCGGTGACCTCCTTGCCGAAATTTTCCGGCGGCATGTATTTGCCCGGCTCGACACCCTCGACCTCGAGCGCGCGGTAGGCGTACTGCGTGAGCGTGAGGCCGCGGATGGCCGGGCCCTTGCCGTCGTTGGGCTTGCCGTGGGCGGCGCGCATCGTGCGCACGAGCGCGCTGTCGTGCGCGGTGATCTCGACCTCGTGTCCGGTGGGATCGGTGCCGATCGAAACGAGGGCGTTTTCGTAGTCGATGTAGTAGGTCTCGCCCTTGACATCAGCCTCGCTGCCGACCGCGGCGTAGAGCTTGCCGTCGACGAACACCATGTCGTTGTTGAACAGGTGCACGGGCGTGCGCTTCTCCTCGCGGTCGCGGCGCCACCAGTCGGCGGGCGCGGCGGGGAACAGCTTGGTCCACGCGGTGCGCCATGTGCCGTTGGGCTGGGCGGTCCAGCCGGTCGCGACCTCGGTACCCTTCAGCACCGGGCGTTCGTCGGCGTAGGGCTGGATGGTCACGCCCTGGCTCAGCACCAGGTTGCCGGTGCGGTAGGTGCCGCCGCGCAGGATGATGGCGTCGCCGGTGGAAACCTCCGCGATGGCCGACTCGAGCGTGGTCGGATGCTCGAGCGACTTGCCGCCGTTGCCGGCCTGGCCGTCGGGCGCGACGTAGTAGATGCGGCCGGACTTCGGGAGTTCGTAGCGCTGCAGGATCGGGCCGTACGGGCCGCCCGAGGGCTGGGCGAGCGCGGTCGCGAAGGCTGAAAGCAGAAGGAAGAAGGAAGAAGAGAGGCGCAAAGATTTCATCGGGAAGTGGGGTTGGGAATGGAGAATGGAGGCGGGACCAGTGGCCCCGCGGGACTGATAGTCCCGCCTCCAGGTTTCAGTCCTTCAGCACGGCGGCGAAGTGGATGCGTCCGTCGGAGACGATTTTCTCCGCCCCAGCGGCGAGCAGGTGGGTGCCGGCGGCGGCATCGGCGACCGGGCCGAGTCCGGCGGCGGCGCGCGCCTCGGCGGCGACGGCGGGCGAAAGGCGGAGCGTGGTGAGGAAGACGCAGTTGACCGAGACGGCGGCCGGGCCGGCGGTGACCATCAGGCCCGGCTGGTTGCGGCGGCCCCAGTTGTCGATGCAACCGACGAGCACGGCGAAGGACTGCGGATCCTTCTTCTTCCAGTACTCGATTTCCTCCGGGTAGACGTCGCGGCGGATGACCAGCTGGTAGGCGCGGTTGAGGATCTTTTCGTAGCTGTCCGCGTGCGCGCCCAGCCATTCCACGTGGTGCTGCATGAGCTCGGTGTAGGTGGCGTTCGCGACGGCGGCTTCCTTGGTGATTTCCTCGTCCGTCGCGGCGCGGCCGAACGAATCCGCGAAGGCCTTGGCGACGACCGCGCACTTGACGGTGGCATCGGCGGCCAGCAGCTGGCGGTGCTTGGCGATCAGGTCGGCGACGGAGGCATCGACGGCGCCCCACTGGGCGGTTTCGGTGGCGCTGGGCAGCCGGCCCAGGGCGAGCAGGAAAGAGGCGGCAACACGCTCGGCTTGCTGGCTGCGGTTGCCGGTGGCGGACCGGGCCTGGCCGGCAGGCGCTTCCGTTCCGCTGCGCTTCACCACGATCTGCTCGGTGGCGAAATCGCCGACCTGGCGCTTCAGGTTCATCGTGTCCTGGGCGAGCGTGCCGGAGTAGGTGATGATGACGGTGGTCCCGTTGAGGGTGAAGGGCTCGACGAACGACACCTTGTCGCCCTCGGCCCTGATGTCCTGCAACGCCACCTCGCCCTTGCTGAGCGAGTGCTCGTGGGCGGCCTTGCCGGCGAGGGACGCGCCGTCGCCGGTGAATTCGAAGACGTACTTCTGCACGCCGATTTGCGATTCGAACTCGGTGGTCCATTTGCCAGCCAGCCCGGCGGCGCCGAGTGTGGCAGCCGCCAGCAGGGTGACCACGAACAAGGGGATGAAGCGTAGTTTCATGGGGTAGGCAGAGAAGCAATGGCCGCTGTGAGCCTCGTCAAATCTCTTGAGCCGCTAGGCTAGTGTTGGACGGGAAAACACCAAGCCGCAAAGCGGCCAAGGTTTCGCTTCCGGTCGGCGCAGCTTTGCTGCTTAGTCTTGCGCATGCTGCATTCCTTACCCCGCCTCGGCTGCATCGCCTTCCTGTTGCTGGCCGGCTCGCTCCGCGCCGCCACCACCTACACGCTCGGCATGGTGGCCAAGTCGCAGGGCAACCAGTTCTTCGAGGCCGCGCATTCCGGCGCCAACGACGCGGCGCGCGATCTCGGCAAAAAGTACGGCATCACGATCAGGATCGACTGGCGCACGCCGAACGAGGAGGACGCGCAAAAGCAGGCCGACTTCGTCGAGCAACTGCTGCTCGGCGGCACGGACGGCATCATCATCAGTTGCTCCGACGCGAACAAGCTCACCGATGCGATCGACAAGGCCGTGGCGCAGGGCGTGCCGGTCGTGACGTTCTCGGGCGACGCCCCGGCCAGCAAGCGCATGGCCTCGCTGGGCATCGATGATTTCTCCTGCGGCGAACGCACGTTCGAGGAGCTGGCCAAGCTGCTCCACGGCGAGGGCGTGGTAGCCGCCATCGACGGGAACCCGAATGCCGTGAACCTCCAGCAGCGCGCCGCCGGTTTCCGCGCCGCGGCCAAGCGTTACCCGAAAATCAAGCTGCTCGACGTCTTCTACCACAAGGAGACGCCGCTCGATGCGGTCGCGAAGATCGAGCAGGTGATGCAGGCCAACCCCGACATCACCGGCTGGGGCTTCCTCGGCGGCTGGCCGCTTTTCACCGACCGCGCGCTGAAATGGAAGCCCGGCACCGTCCAGTGCGTGTCCGTGGACGCGCTGCCGCCGGAACTCGATTACGTGCGCAGCGGCCACGTGCAGATGCTGCTGTCCCAGGACGTTTACCACTACGGTTACCAGGCGGTCGAACTTCTCGTCGCGAAGCTGCACCTCAAGCAGGCGCCGGCCCAACCGGTGCTCAACACGCCGCTGACCGCCGTGACGGCGGACAACGTCGAGGCGTTCGCTAAAAATTGGGAAACCTGGCTGCCGCGGTAGTTCGGCCGCAACCCGGGCGACCGGAAGTCGTCTTCGACTGCATGAGGACTTGTCTCTTCCGGGTGTTTCTTGCGCTGGGGCTGCTGGTGGGAGCCGGCGCGCTGGGTGCCGCCAGCGACACCGTCCGTCGCACCTGGACGGTCGACGGCGTCGAGCGCGAGGCGCTCGTGCATCTTCCCGCCGGGGCGGAGCAGGGCGGGCTGCCCGTGGTCTTCGTCTTTCACGGCCATTCCGGCACGATGGCGCACACGGCGCGCACGATGGGCATCCACCGGCTCTGGTCGGACGCCATCGTGGTCTATCCGCAGGGCCTGCCGACGCCCGGCCAACTCACCGACCGCGCCGGGCGCCAGTCCGGCTGGCAGGCCGCCGCCGGCGCGCAGGGCGACCGCGACTTCAAGTTTTTCGACGCCATGCTGGCCGACTTGATCAAACGGTACCACGTCGACGAGCGGCGCGTCTACTCGACCGGCCACTCCAACGGCGGGGCGTTCACGTACCTGTTGTGGGCCTATCGCGGCGACAAGCTGGCCGCGGTGGCGCCCTCCGCCGCCGTGATGGGCCGCGGTTTCTCGAACCTCCGGCCGAAGCCCGTCCTGCATCTCGGCAGCCCCCGGGACCCGCTGGTGAAGTTCGCCTGGCAGGAGCGCATGATCGACGAGGTCCTCACGCTCAACGGCGGCGGGCCGTTCAGGCCGGGTGCCTCCGGTTACACGCTCTATCCGTCCGCCCGCGGCGCGGATACGGCCGTCTACCTGCATGACGGCGGCCATTCCTATCCGGACGCCGGTCCTGAATTGATCGTGAAATTCTTCCAAAGCCACCCGGCGAAGTAGCCACGCGCAACCTTTGCCGCCAACCGGGGTCTTCGGTGGCATGCACGCGCGCGGCTGGTGGATTCCTGTCCTGCTGGGGACGATCATGGTCCCGGGCCGGGCCGCGCCCGGAAACGCGGGCACGGCGGCGAACCAGGCCCCGGGCGACCAGCTCTACCAGCTGGGCAAGGATCTCTTCGAAAGCTACGCCCCGGACGACATCAAGGCGCAGTACGAGTTTCCCGACAAGGCGCAGTGGGATCGCATCGCCGAGCACCTCCAGGCCGCGCTGGACGGCAACGACCCGGCGGCGCTGACGCGCCTCGAGCCGGAAGCCCGCGCGATGCTGGCGGCCTTGGAGACGATGCCCGGCAGCGAGGAGTACATCGACTGGCTGAAGGAGCGCCTGGACTACGTCGAGGCCGCGAAGCAGATCGGCCTGCGGCCGCCCAAACCCTCCAACCGGATGCCGGGCCAGTTCATTCCGGAGTACGATCTCTGGCTGAAGCGGCTCAGCGGGCGCCCGCGTCCGGCCGACGCGGCCAAGTACGTGCCGCTGCTGCATCCGGTTTTCGCCGCCGCCGGCATTCCGGGCGACCTGGTCTGGCTCGCCGAGGTGGAATCGAGCTTCAACCCGTCGGCGCGCAGCCCGGTCGGCGCGCGCGGGTTGTTCCAGCTGATGCCGGACACCGCCGAGGAACTGGGCCTGTCGACGTTCCTGCCCGACGAGCGGGCCGACCCGGCGAAGTCCGCGCAGGCGGCGGCGCAGATGTTGAGCGACCTCTACAAGCGCTTCGGGGACTGGCCGCTCGCGCTGGCCGCCTACAACGCCGGGGCCGGACGCGTCCGCCGCACGCTCACCCAGGAGAAGGCCAGGACCTTCGCGGAGATTGCGCCGCTGCTCCCGATGGAAACCCGGCTCTACGTGCCGAAGGTGCTGGCGCTGGTGCAGGTCCGGGCGGGCCGGACGCTGGTGGACGTCGCCCGGCGCTGACTCAGGCCGCGGGCTCTTCCTCGGTCGCGGCGCGAATCACTTCGGCGAGCTGCGCGACGGAAAACGGCTTCGGCAGGATCCACTTCGCGCCGAATTTCTTGGCGATGTTCAGGAACGGTCCGCCCGGATTCTTCGGGATGCCGCCGGACAGGGCGATGATCTTCACCGCAGGGTAGAGGCGGCGAAATTCCTGGATGAGCTCGAAACCGTCCATTTCCGGCATGAAGATGTCGGTCAGGAGGATGTTCGCCGGATTCTGCTTCTGCAGGACCAGCGCCTGCTTGCCGTTGCCGGCCGTGATCACGCGGTGCCCCATGGTTTGCAGGAGTTCGGCGAGCGTGATGCGCATCGGTTCGTGGTCTTCCACGAGGAGAATGAGGCTCATGTCGGCAGGAGGGCTTGATCGGTCCCGGCGGGAAAAAGTTGAGAGATCGAACCGTGGCCCCGGTTCGTGGTGGGCTGATCGTGCGATCCGGTTGGACAAGGTCGAGCGTCGAAATTCACGCGTCAGCCCTTGGCCGCGACCTTGATCGTGAGCAGCAGGGTCGCCTCGGGGCGGCCGTCGATCAGCAGGTTGATGGCGTGGTCGCCCTGCTCGGTCAGCGGCAGCCCGTTGATGGCGAGCACGACCTGCATCGTGGCGCTGTAGTCCTCGTCGCGCAGGACCACCGGCACCTTCACCTCGGGCAGCGCGCCGATCATCTTGCCGTCGGGGTTGGAGATCGTGAACTGCACGCGCTTTTCGCCGACCTCGCCCGCGTCGAAGCGGAGCTTGCCGACGAGGTAGAACGGCGGCTGCTGGAACGGCAGCTGGGGCGGCGACAGGCGGTCAAAGGTGCCGACGATCGTCAGTTTCCCGCCGGGCACGGCGACCGCGTAATCGGCCAGGGTGAAGAGTTCGACCTTCATGCCGGCAGCGTGGGCGCGCTGCCGGCCGGCGCAAACGCATTCGCTTTTTGCCGCGGCGCCGCCTTGCTTGGCCGGCGTACTCCCCATTCCCGATGAGCGCCGCCAAATCCCCCTTCATGCTCCTGTTTCGCAACGCCGGCCACGAAAGCCATGCCCATCTCAGCGCCGCCGAGAAGGCGAAGCTGGCCCGGGGGTGGAACGACTGGTTCGAGACGCTGGCCGCGCAGGGCAAGGTGGAGCACGCGCGCCCGCTGGCGCTCGAAGGGCGCGTGGTTTCGGGCCCGGGTGGCAGCCGGGTGACCGATGGCCCGTATGCCGAGGCCAAGGAGGTGGTTGGCGGCTACTTCTTCCTGACGGTGGCCGACCTCGACGAGGCGACTGCAATCGCCAGGCAGTGCCCGGGGCTGGCGATCGGCCTGACGGTGGAGGTGCGACCGGTGGCGGACGTCAGCCCCATGCTGGCCGACGTGCCCGGGCGCGCGGCCGCGAAGAAGTAACGGCGCAGTTCAGCGCTCGAGCACCTTCATCCGGATGTTCCGGAACCAGACCGGCTGCGACTCCGCCTGCAGCGCGATGTGGCCGAAGCCGACCTGCAGCGGCGCGCCGCGGGCCAGCAGCGCCTGGGCGCTGGCTTCCCGCGGGTCGAGCTGCGGATGCGTGTAGCGCAGCACCTCGACGCCGTTGATCCGGTGGATGACCTCGTCGTTGCCGTGCACCTCGACCTCGACGGCAACCCAGGTGTCCATCGGCGAAAGCACGCTGTCGTGAGCCTCGAGGATGTGGTCGGTGGTGAACCTGTCCTTGAACACGAGGTTCGTGCCCGGCGTGCAGACGTTGCCGGTCTGGCGCCCGGCCGTCGTGCCGACGGCGAGGAACTGCACCTCGAAACTCGCCGGCCACAGCTGGTCGACCGTCATCGTGTAGGGCGATTGCGAGTGGATCATCACGCCGCTGTTGTATTTCGCCCACGGCGGGGAGTCGGCCATCGGGGTGCCGACGAAGCGGTATTCCAGGCGCAGGATGTAATGCGAGTATGCCAGCGCCGAGTAGAGGTGGCCGAACTGCTCGGCAAAGACCGGGTATTTGTCGTAGGAAACCTTGATCATGCCGTCCTCGACCCGGAAGGTGTCGGCGTAGTTTTCCCCGGCGGGATGCCTGGCGATCTTCGGCACCCAGCCGTCGAGGTCCCTGCCATTGAAGAGGGAAATCCAGCCCGGCTCCGGCGCGGGGACGCCGGCCGCGGCGGGCGGCAGCGTCGCGGCGAGGGCGGACAGGACGAGGAGCAGGGAGCGGACACGGGGAGCTTTCATGGGGCGGGGATTTTTTTCGAGCTCCTGACACAGGGCTGTCAGGAACCGGAGTACAATAGGGGCGGTCGATTAACTACCATCCCGCCATGAAAATCCAAGCCATCGCCAAACAACTCGTCGCCCTCTGCCGCAAGGCCCAGTGGGAGACCGCGCAGAAGAAACTCTATGCCGTGAACGCCACCAGCACCGAGGCCGAAGCCGGCCCCGGCGGCAACAAGGTCACCACCGGCCGCAAGGCCATCATCGCAAAAGGCCGCCAGTTCACCGCCATGACCGAAAAGGTCCACTCGCTCAAGGTGTCGGACCCGATCGTGGCCGACGACTACTTCGCCTGCACCATGTCCATCGACATGGTCATGACCGGGCAGGGCCGGATCAAGATGAGCGAGCTCTGCGTCTACCAGGTGAAGAAGGGCAAGATCGTCGCCGAGCATTTCCATTACTGAGCGCAAGGTCATCGCGAGACCGGCTCTGCCGGTCGCGGCGATCCAGTCAGCTGGATTGCTTCGGCGCCGGCTTCGCCGACTCCTCGCAATGACAATTAAACAGCCCCTCCGGCCATGCAGCGACGGAGGGGCTGGTCTTTGCACACACGCCGCCGTTGGTCCCGGCTGCAGATCCTGACAAATCCTTACTCGGCGGTCTTCGGCCCGATGATGGTGCTCACGCGGTTGACCGAGTTCGCCGGGAAGCCGCCCTTCTGGGCGTGCTCGCGCACCAGCTGCTCGTTCGGGGCGAGGTAGACGCAGTACATCTTGTCGCCGGTCACGTAGCTGTGGAGCCAGGTGACCTTGCCGCCGAGTTCGCGGAGGACGCCGCAGGAAACCTGCGAGGCGGCCTTGAGCTCGGCCGGCGTCAGCTTGCCGAGGCCGGGCATGTCGCGCTCGATGACGTACATGTTGAGGCCGGCTGGAAGCGTCTCGGGCGTGACCGGCTTTTCGGCGGCCCGCGCCACGGTGGTGACGAGAGCCAGGGACAGGAGGGCGAGGAGGACGTTCTTAACGGATTTCATTTTGGTTTGCTTGGTGTTGGGTTGGAGCGGGGAGCGGTGCGGGTCAGGCGCCGCCGGTGACCGGATCGATGATGGACTTCACCTCCGAGATCTTGTTGGCCGGGAAGCCGCCCTGGCGGGCGTGCTCGCGCACGGCTTCCTCGTTCACGGCGATGTAGACGCAGAACAGCTTGTCCTGGGTCACGTAGCTTTGGATCCACTGCACCCGCGGGCTCATTTTCTGGAGGACGTTGCAGGAGGTGCGGGAGGCGGCTCCGAGTTGGGCCGGCGTCAGGGAACCGAGGCCGGGCATATCGCGTTCGATTAGGTATTTGGGCATAAGGATTGGGTTTGTGGCTCCCACTATATCAGAAACGCCGGGCCACGCATCAGGCACCATCCCTCATTCGCACCTCAGGTGCGCCCCGAGGGATTGGCGCTTGTGGGGCGGGGGCGCGCGGTGTTTCGTCCCTGCCCATGCCCGTTACCCTCGGAGCCAGCAATCCGCCGAAGCCGCGCCTGAGCGTGCACATCGCCGACGATTCCCCCGCGATGCGCGAGGGCCTGGCGCGCCTGATTTGCGACGAGTGCGACATGGCGGTGACGAACAGCGCGGCCACCGCGGGCGAGCTGCGCCTGATCGTGGGCAGCAGCCCGCCCGAAGTGCTGGTGATGGACCTGCTGCTCGGCGACGAGGACGGCCTTGCGCTGATCCATGACCTGCTCGGCGCCGCGCCGCGGATGCGCATCGTGGTGTTCACGGCGTTGTCGCAGGACGTCTATGCCGCCCGCTGCCTGCAGGCCGGGGTGCACGCGTTCGTCGGCAAGCGCGATTCCGTCGCCCTGCTTTTCCGTTCCATCCGTGACGCCGCCGCCGGCAGCATCACGATGCCGGCCGGGGTTTCCGCGCGCCAGGCCGGCGGGGGCGACCGGACGAAGTCCGCCGCCACGGGCAGCGCGGCGGGGCTGACGAACCGCGAGCTGCAGGTTTTCCGCCTGGTCGGACAGGCGTTGGCGACGAAGCAAGTCGCCGCGAAGCTCGGCGTCAGCGTCAAGACCGTCGAAACCCACCGCGAGAACATCAAGAACAAGCTCGGGCTGGATTCGCATGCCGGGCTCGTGGCCCGCGCCGCCCAGTGGCTGCGCGAGAGCGGCGGGGCCTGAGAGACCGCGGGGCTTTTATTTTGACTGGCCCGGGGTGGCTTGCAGCCTTCGGCCACACCCATGAGCTTGCGCCGCCTGTTTCCGGTCCTGGCATTTGTCTGGCTGTCGTTGGCGATGGAGGCGGGGGACTGGAGTTCCCGGGAGCCCCTGGATTCCAACCAGGGCGGCACGATCGAACTGCGCTACCGCCGCGACGAGGGCCGCGATGACCAGGAAAAGGGATACGGCTTCGTCTATCAGATCAACAACACGAGCAACCGCCAGGGTGCGCGGGTGTCATTCTGCTTTGGCACCCAGGATCCGCAGACGGGGCGCTGGTCCAATCCGAGCAAAGGAGAGGTGACCAAGGTGCTGGAGGTCGGGCCGGGCGGGACCGCCTCCGGCACGGTTTATTCGCCGTATCCCGCCAGCATGGATTACTTCGCTTCGGTCGAGTGGGTCGACGGGCTTACCTCGCCGCCGGAAAAGGAAGAGGGGACCGGAGCGACACCGGGCGATCCCTCCGGCGAAGATGAAGGGAAGGGGAAATCGCCGGACGATCCGGCGGGCGAGTCACCGAAGGAGAAAGGACCGACGTTCGAAGGCGTTCCGCTCACCGACGTGCAGGGTGTCCTGGGGAAACTCCGGGTCTCCGAGCATTTCCGCGTCGCGCTCGTGCTGCATTGGCAGGGCAGCGACGAATACCCTGCGGCCGAAGGGTCCGCGGAGACCATTACCTGGCAGCAGGCCACGATCGGGTTGCTCGAGAGCTATCGTGACCCGCATTACCTTCGTCCTGGCGTTTCGCTCGCCTCCTTCCAAATCCGGAAATCCAGCGCCAAGGAGATCATCGTCGAGTTTGACGACATTTGCCGGGAACACCTGGAATTCCTACTGGGCGTGGAGACGAATCCTCCGCCGGATATCCTGGAACTGTCCGCCCTCGGCAACGGCTCGCTCGTCTCCGGCGAGGAAAAAATCATTCCGGCTTCAAGGCCAAGGTCTGAAGCCAAGCCGGTGGCCGCCCCGGTTTCGGAGACGAAAAGGGACCCCGTGAAGGCCGCGCCGTCGCGGCACAACGGCTATTGGTTCGATCCGGGCGACAAGGAAGCGAAAGGTGAAGACCCGATGATCTACGTACGGGTCGATGGCACCGCGCGCCGCATGAAGCTTTCGGTGGCCAAGCGCGATTATGGCGTGCCCGGGAGTGCCACCAAGGATACGATGTCGGTCTACATGGAAAGCCTGGGCATGCTCGTCAAGGACCTCGGCACGCACCGGGCGCAGCCGGGTCGCTAACCGCCAGCCCATGCGCATCCGGTGCTACAAGTGCAACTGGCCCGAGCAGCACTGCTGGTGCCGCTCGATCACGCCCATGGCGACGCGCACCAAGTTCGTGTTCCTGATGCACCCGTATGAGTTCAAGCGCGTCAAGGCCAACACCGGCCGGCTCACGCACCTCAGCCTCGCGGACAGCGAGCTGTACATGGGCATTGGCTTTGACGGGCACGAGCGCATGCAGGAACTGATCAACGACCCGCGGAATTACCCGGTGCTGCTTTATCCCGCGAAGGATGCCCGCGATCTCTCCAAGGGCGACCTGCAGGCGGCGGACCTGAACGGGCGGCGCCTCGTGGTGTTCCTGCTCGACGGCACCTGGCGCACGGTCCGGCCGATGCTGCGCACGAGCCCGAGCCTGCAGCGCCTGCCGAAGGTGATGTTTTCGAACGCGGCGCCGAGCCGGTACGTGATCAAGCAGCAGCCGAAACCCGAGTGCCTCTCGACGCTCGAGGCCACGCACGAGCTGCTGGTGGCGCTCGATCGCTCCGGCCTCGACCGCTACGAGCGCCCGGCGCAGCTGCTCGACCTGTTCCAGCGCATGCAGGATTTCCAGATCGCCTGCATCGCGGAGAACCGGCGCCGCGGTTTTTGCCGCCACGGCCGGCGGTGGGAGCAGGAACCGGCGCCTGGGCCGATGCTGTAGCGCAAATCTAAGAGCAAAGACTATTCAAAACCAACCCCAGCTAAGGGCGACTTCTTTGCATACGCCATCGAGGTCTGGAAATATCGTGGCGAAAGATACTCCATAGCGACGCGCTGTCAGAAAAAGGTGAGTCGATAGCTCAGCCTTAATTATCCATTTCTGCAGGGTCGGGTTCTCGAAATTTGCTGTAGGATCAAAGTGAGCGGTGAAAACGCCACTTTGAGCGACAAATCGCGTAGAGAGGTGTGCGGGCGAAAAGTAATAATCTACTTCAGCACTAAACGGGAAAGTGTCTTCAGGCGCAACGCCTAGTGAATTTCTTTCGACTACATAGATCACCCGGTCGCGTTGCTCTGAGAGGATCTTACATGCAAAGTGAATCGCAACTAGTGGATTAGTGCTCCAGTCGAGAAGTCGTGTCGGTAAGCCATGATGTTGAGCTATTGCCAACCATTCCCAATCGTTTCGTGGCACATTCACTAAATGAGGGAGCGATCTCTTTTGGAGAGCTCGGAACATCTGCTGTTCAACGTTTTTAGGATTTTGGGTGTCGAGTCCTTTGTATCTGCCGAATTTGGGCTTTAAGCTGTAGGTAGTTCTATCTTCTCCACGAAACAATGGATGCCCATCGGCCAGTGCTTCAACGCCTGCATGAAATTCCGCTAGACTCGAAATAACCTTCTCCTTCATGCACGCACATAGAGCAGCATCTCTTCCATTTCGTCAAAGCATCACGTCCGGCAGGTTTCTTCCGGGCACGAAACGGGCGCCTCTTATACGGACGTCAGGATCTGGTTGAGCGTCGCGCTCGGGCGGAGGCCGGCTTCGGCCTTGGCATCGTCGAGTTGTTCAGCGCAACAAGCCCAGGCCGTCGAGCCAGCCGCGGAGCAATTCCGGCCAATGGGCGGCGGCGAGCTTTTCGAAGCCCGGGCCGCGTCCAGTCATGCCGACGCCATGCCCGCCATGGGGAAAGACATGAAACTCCGTGGGAATGCCGGCCTTTCTTAGCTCGAGGTAGTATTTGCCGGCGATGGTGGCGAGGCGGTCATCGTCATTCACCCACAGGAAAACCGGCGGATTGATTTTGGGCAGCGGCGTGGCCTCTTCGCTCCAACCGGGATAGCTGAGCACGGCAAAATTCGGGGCGGCATCCTTGTCGTCGCGGCTCAAGGCGAGCGCCACCAGGTGGCCGCCGGCGGAGAAACCCATCAGGCCGACGCGGTTCGGGTTGACGTTCCATTCGGCGGCGCGCGCGCGGACCACGCGGACGGCCTGCTGGATGTCGGCGAGCGATTCGACCTCCGCGCGATAGGTGGACCCATCGGCCCGGGCGAGCCGGCTGCGGAGCACGAACGCGGCGATGCCCATTTCGTTGAGTTTCTTCGCTACGAACTCGCCTTCGAGATCCACCACGAGGTAGCGATGGGCGCCGCCCGGCGCAATGATCACCGCGGTGCCGTTGGCCTTGGCTTTATCCGGCAGGTAAACCGTCAGCGTCGGCACATGGATGTCGGTCACGCGGTGAAACGCGTCGGGCGCGCCGCCTTCGATCCAGCGCTCGGGTGCCGTTTTGCCTTCGGAGCCGGGCGCGGCACCGGGCCAGATCCGGACCATTGGGCCCGAGGGCACGAATGGCTCCGGCGTGGCGCGCAGCGACGCAGCCGCCGACAGCGCGAGAATGAACAGCGCAGCCAGCGGAGCGGTTTTCATACGGCCGGTCAGACGGAGGCCAGGATGCCGTTGAGCGTCGCGCTCGGGCGCAGGGCGGCGGAGGCCTTCCGGTCGTCGGGCTGGTAGTAGCCGCCGACATCGGCGGGCTTGCCCTGGACGGCGAGGAGTTCGGCGACGATCTGCTTTTCCGCGGTGGCGAGCTTCTCGGCGACCGGCTTGAAGGTTTTCTGCAGCTCGGCGTCGGCCGACTGCGCGGCGAGCGCCTGCGCCCAGTAGAGGCACAGGTAGAAATGCGAGCCGCGGTTGTCGATCGTGCCGAGCTTGCGGCCGGGCGACTTGTCGTTCTCGAGGAACTTGCCGTTGGCGGTGTCGAGCGTGTCGGCGAGGACCTTCGCCTTGGCGTGCTTGGCGACGATGCCCAGGTGCTCGAAGGACGCGGCGAGGGCGAAGAACTCGCCGAGCGAATCCCAGCGCAGGTAATTTTCCCCGAGGAACTGCTCGACGTGCTTCGGAGCCGAGCCGCCGGCGCCGGTCTCGAACAGGCCGCCGCCGTTCATGAGCGGGACGATCGAGAGCATCTTGGCGCTGGTGCCGACCTCGAGGATAGGGAAGAGGTCGGTGAGGTAGTCGCGGAGCACGTTGCCCGTGACCGAGATCGTGTCCTGGCCGGCCTTGAGACGCTCGAGCGTGTGCGCGCAGGCGGCGGTCGGCGCGAGGATGCGCAGGTCGAGGCCCTTGGTGTCGTGCTGGGCGAGGCAGGTCTTCACCTTGGCGATGACCTGCGCGTCGTGGGCGCGCTTCTCGTCGAGCCAGAACACCGCGGGCGTGTGGGACAGGCGGGCGCGGTTGACCGCGAGCTTCACCCAGTCCTGCACCGCGGCGTCCTTGGTCTGGCACGCACGCCAGATGTCGCCCTGCTCGACGGTGTGCTCGAGGAGCACCTTGTTGTCGGCGTCGACGACGCGGATCTTGCCGGCGCCGGGCGCCTCGAAGGTCTTGTTGTGCGAGCCGTATTCCTCGGCCGCCTGGGCCATGAGGCCGACGTTCGGCACCGAGCCCATCGTCTTCGGGTCGAAGGCGCCGTGCTGCTTGCAGAACTCGACGGTCGCCTCGTAGATGCCGGCGTAGGAGCTGTCCGGGATGAGCGCGCGCGTGTCCTGCAACTTGCCCGCCGCGTCGTACATCTTGCCGCCGGCGCGGATCATCGCGGGCATGGAGGCGTCGACGATCACGTCGCTCGGGACGTGGAGATTGGTGATGCCCTGGTCGGAGTTGACCATGGCGAGGGCGGGGCCGGCGGCGTAGGTCGCCTTGATGTCGGCCTCGATCGCGGCCTTCTGGTCGGCCGGGAGCTTTTCGATCTTGGCGACGAGGTCGCCGAAGCCGTTCCGCAGGTCGACGCCGAGCTGGGCGAAGGTCTCGCCGTGCTTGTCGAAGAGGACCTTGAAGTAGGCGCGGACCGCATGGCCGAAAATGATCGGGTCGGAGACCTTCATCATCGTGGCCTTGAGGTGCAGCGAGAGCAGCACGCCCTCGGCGCGGGCCTTCGCGATTTGGTCATCGAAGAACGCATTGAGCGACCAGATGTTCAGCGACGTGGCGTCAATGATCTCGCCGGCCTTGAGGGTGGTCTTGTCCTTGAGCACCTTCACGGCGCCGTCGGCGCCGACGAACTCGATTTTCACCGTGGTGGCGGCGGGGACGGTGACAGACTTCTCGTTGGAGAAGAAATCGTGGCGGCCCATGGTGGCGACGACCGTCTTGGAATCGGCCGACCACTTGCCCATGGCGTGCGGGTGGGCCTTGGCGTAGTCCTTCACGGCCTTGGGGGCGCGGCGGTCGGAGTTGCCCTCACGGAGGACCGGGTTGACGGCGGAACCCTTGACCTTGTCGTAGCGGGCCTTGGCGTCCTTCTCGTCGTCGTTCTTCGGGACCTCGGGATAATCCGGCACCGCATAGCCGTGCGACTGCAGTTCGGCGATGGCCTCTTTCAACTGCGGGACGGACGCGCTGATGTTCGGCAGCTTGATGATGTTGGCCTCGGGTTTGAGCGTGAGGGCGCCGAGCTCGGCGAGGGCGTCGCCCGTCTTCTGGGCGGCGGGCAGTTTGTCCGCAAAAACCGCCAGGATGCGGCCGGCGAGGGAGATGTCGCGCGTCTCGACCTTGATGCCCGCGTGCTTCGTGAAGGCCTGCACAATCGGCAGGAGGGAGTAGGTGGCAAGAGCCGGGGCTTCGTCGGTCTTGGTGTAGATAATGGTCGGCTGGGACATGTGGGAAAGGAGCTGTCACCTAAGCCGCCGGGCGCGCCCCGGTCAAAAGCAATTCTGCTTCCGGCGCCCGCTGGAAGCAGGCTGAATAAATTCAAATTTTCGCTGTGAGCACAGCTACTAGCCGAACCCAGTGGATTAACCACAGAGGCACAGGGACACTGAGGCCGAGCCCCAAGCCTTTCTCTGTGTCTCCGTGCCTCTGTGGTTCAAATCGGTTCATGCGCCCACCGGACTGACATCTCTGAATTCCAAGACGGCTCGGTTCTCGGCCCGGGATTTCTCCAGCGAGACGGTGAAACGCGCCTCCCAGTCGTTCTGCTCCTCGACGTCGAGCAGCACCTGCGCCACAGACCAGGTTGGACCGTCCTCGGCGATATGGGTGTGTTTCGCCGAACGTCCTTCCGGATCCAGCCGGAAGCGGGTGCGGGCGTCGAAGTAGGGAACGAACTGCTTTTCGATGCGGCGGGTTTCGGCCAGCGCGGCCATTTCGTCGCTCGACGGCGCATTCTCCGGAAGCAGCCGGATGCGGGCCGCTTCGTAGTCCCGCGCGGCCACGTCCTGCAGGAAGCCAAGGATTGTCGTCCGGACGAGGCGTCGGAACGCCGCGTCGTCGCGCGTAATGTCGAAGCTGGCGGGTTGCGCGGGCTTGTCGGTCGCGTCGGCGGCGACGAAGTCCGGATTGCGCAGCCGCTCCCATTCGTCGAGCAGGCTGGAGTCGATCCCGCGGATCAGCTCGTGGAAATAGTCCTCCATCTCGGCGACCTCGGGTGTCTTGGCCGAGTCGGGCACGGTCTGCGCCAGCACCTTGAAAACCTGCATGAGGTGGCGCAGCAGCAGACCCTCGCTGCGTTCGAGGCCGTACTCGCGCACGTAGGCGGAGAAGGACTGGTAGCGCTCGAACATCTCGCGCGCGATGGACTTGGGGCGGACATTCTCGTCCTCGACCCACGGATGCGCGGTAGCGAAGGCGTTGAACTGGTTGTACAGGAAATCGCGCAGCGGCTTGGGATGTTCGACCTCCTCCAGCTTGGCCATGCGTTCCTCGTAGGGCATGTCCGCGGCCTTCCATTCCTGCAGCTTCAGGGTCTTTTGCTTGTCGACCTGCTTGCGCAGGATCTGGTCGGGGTCCTCCACGATCGCCTCGCACAGCGTCAGCACGTCGAACGGGTAGTCGGGCGACTCGCGGTCCAGCAGCGGCAGCGTGTCGATCAGGAACAGCGACAGGGCCTGGTGCAGCGAGAAATCGTCCTGCAGCTCGACGTTCACGCGCAGCTTTCGGCCGGCAGGTGTAGGGCTGCCGCTTGTCGGCAGGCCAGGTCCGTCGGCGAGCGACGACCCCACGGGAAGAAATTCGACGATCTTGCGGTCGAGCAGCGCGCGGAACAGCTGCCAGGCGCGCCGGCGCAGCGCGCGTTTCCGCGTCGGGGTCTCGTGGCACTCGTCGATCAGCCGGCGCATGGCCCGGCAGCCGTCGCTGTCCCGGCTGAGCACGAGCAGCAGCATGCCGTGCGAGACATCGAAATGGGACGACAGCTCCTCGGGCGCGGCGGCGCGCAGGCGTTCGAACGTCTTCACATCCCAGCCGATGGCACCCTCGGGTGCGCGCGCCTTCACCAGTTTCTTTTTCTTCGCGGGATCGGCGGCGGCCTTTTCCTCGGCGCGCTTGTTCTCGATCGCCCATTCCGGCGCCTGCGCGATGACGTAACCCTGACTGTCGAAACCCGCGCGGCCGGCCCGGCCGGCGACCTGACGGAAATCGCGCACGCTGAGGATGGCGGCCTTTTCGCCGCCGTATTTCCACAACTGGGTGAACAGCACGGTGCGGATCGGGACGTTGATGCCCACTCCGAGCGTGTCCGTGCCGCAGATGAGCTTCAGCAGGCCTTTTTGCGCGAGCTGCTCGACGAGGATGCGGTACTTCGGGAGCAAGCCGGCGTGGTGCACGCCGATGCCGTGGCGCAGCCAGCGCTTCATGTCCTTGCCGAACGGGCTGTTGAACTTCACGCGTTCGAGCTCGGTCGCGAGCGCGGCCTTCTCCTCCTTCGAGGAGACGGGCAGGCTCATCAGCGACTGGGCGGCCTCGGACGCGGCGCGCTGCGTGAAATGCACGAGGTACACCGGCGCCTTCTGGTCGGCGAGGAGCTGGCCCACGCGCTCGGCGAGCGGGGTCTCCGACCATTCGAAAGACAGCGGCACCGGCCGGCGGTCGCTGCGCACGGTCAGGGTCGGCGCCCCCGTCAGGCGTGTCAGGTCCTTCTCGAAGAAATCGGTCGAGCCGAGCGTGGCCGACATCAGGAGGAAGCGCGCCTGCGGCAGCGTGAGCAGCGGCGCCTGCCATGCGTAGCCGCGCTCAGAGTCGGAATAGTAATGGAACTCGTCCATGATCACGGCGGCGACGTCCGCCTCCGCGCCGCGCGTCAGCGCGATGTTGGCGAGGATCTCGGCGGTGCAGCACAGCACGAGCGCCTTGGGGTTCACCGAGGCGTCGCCGGTCATCATGCCGACGTGCTCCGGGCCGAAGTCGCGGCACAGGCTGAGGAATTTCTCGTTCACCAGCGCTTTGATCGGGCAGGTGTAGACGGAGCGCCGGCCGGCGCACAGGGCCTTGAAGTGCAGCGCGGCGGCGACGAGCGATTTGCCGGAGCCGGTCGGGGTGTTGAGAATGACATTCCGCCCGGCGAACAGCTCGAGAATCGCCTCCTCCTGCTCGGGATACAGGCTGATGCCGCGCGCCGCCATCGCCTGGAGGAAGGCGTCGAGCACCGCGTCGGGATCGGGCGATCCCGGCAGCGGGGCCAGAGGGGCCAGAGGAGCGGGCTTGGGCGCGGACATCGGGTCAGAGAACACGAAGCAGCGAAGAAGCCAAGGATACGGATTCTTTGCTGCTTCGCTGCTTTGTGTTTCCCACCGTGCTGAAAATACCGTCAGGTTGCCAGCAGATGAAGCCCAACATCACGCTGGCCGAAACCAAGGCGCCCAATGGCGCGCGCATGACGCTTGTCGAGCAGGACGGCAGCTACTGCATCCGGGTCAACGGCCAGCAGCTGATGCACTCGTCGGTGTCGTTCTCCGAGATCGAGCTCGGCAAGCTGGGTTGCGAGAACCACGCGAAGAAGAACAACGGCACGCGCGTCCTGATCGGCGGGCTGGGCCTCGGCTTTACGCTCAAGAGCGTCCTCGCCACCGTCGGCGGCAACGCGGTCGTCCAGGTGGCCGAGCTCTTTCCCGAAATCGTCGAGTGGAACCGCACGCACCTGGCCGGGCTCAACGGCGGCGCGCTGTCCGACCCGCGGGTCAAGGTGCTGGTCGACGACGTCCGCTTCGTCATCCGCCGCGCCGCGACGAAACCCTACGACGCCATCGTCCTCGACATCGACAACGGCACGACGGCGATGGTGAAGGACGAGAACCACCAGCTCTACAGCGAGTGGGGCATGCAGCAGATCGCCAAGGCCCTGAAGCCCGGCGGTCGCGCGGCCGTGTGGTCGGCGTGTCCGGACGTGGTCATCGAGCGCCGGCTGCAGAAGGCCGGGCTCCAGGTCCGGGCGGTGCCGTCGAAGCTCTACGCCCAGGCCAAGCGCAGCGCCTACATGATCTACCTCGCCGACAAGCCGCAGGCGACGGACGCGCGATAGCCGTTCAAGCCAGGGAAACCTGGACGACTACTTCCGTCCAGCCACCGGAGCCGTGGCGTACGCATCCTCCGCGAAGAATTTCCGTTCGAGCATCTCCCGGAAATAGCCACGCCAGCTGTGCCAGGTGTGATTGCCGTTCGGGGTCGCCCAATCCACGCGCAGGCCGTGGCCGTTGAGGAAGTCGACCACGCGCTTGCTCTGCGGCTGGGCCGCGGCCTCTCCGGTGCCGGTCATCATGGCGATGTAAACGAGGTTCCGGCGAAGGTGGGCGTCACTGGCCAGGAGCGACGCGAAGTTTGCCGCGAGGTCCATGGCCGGGCGGAAGTTCGCGCTCGAGGCCGTCACATACCCGAACTGCAGGGGATGATTCAGGCCGATCGTCATGGCCTGGTAGCCACCCATGGCGAAGCCGAAGATGCCGTGGTCGCGCGCCTGCGGGCTGCCATGGAATTTCTCCACGACGAGCGGCAGCACATTGTCCACCACGTCGTGGCCGATGACCGCGACGTCGTAGAGGTCCTTGCCGCCGGCGCCTTCCTCCGGGCCGCGCGGCACCGAGGTGTGACCGAACGGCATCACGAGCAGCATCGGCCGCGATTTCCCCTCGGCGAGCAGGTTGTCCAAAATGAAATTCGCGCGGCCGATGCGCGACCAGAAGGTCTCGTTGTCGGTCGTCGAGTGCAGGAGCACGAGGATGGGATAGGTTTTCGCCGCGGCCGGATCGTAACCCGGCGGCGTGTAGACAATGACCCGGCGCTGGCCGAGATCGGCGTTGCGATACCAGACCTCGTGCAGCTGGCCGTGCGGCACGTCCCTGACCGACCAGAACTGCGGCTGGTCGCCGGGCACCTCGACATAGCTTTTGAGATACTGCGCGCTGGAGGAGATGAACAGGTTGCCCGGGTCGATCATGCGCACGCCATCCACGCGGAAGTAGTAGCCGTAGATGCCCGGCTCCTGCGGCGGCAGGGTGTACGACCAAACGCCGCCGGCGTCCTTGTTCATGGCCGGGCCGTTGGCTGGCTCGGGAAACACGTCGCCGTTGATGCTGACAGCCTTGGCATTCGGGGCGTAGAGCCGGAACGTGACCGAACGGTCGGCCGCGACTTGCGGCGACACGACCTGCTGGGCGTCCGGGGCGTTGGTGGCGGGCTGCGCCTGCGCGGTGAGGGCAGCCAGCAGCAAGGCGGGGAGAAGAAGGCAGCGTTTCATCAGTGGGGCGGGTTGGGGTGGACTTTCCTCTGCTGGAGCAACCAGTCGTAGATATCCTGGCCGGCGTAGATGCGGTTCCAGACGTCATGACCCATGTCGGCCACGATGGTGAAGCGCACGTCCGGGTGACCGAGTTTCTCGAGCAGGTTCAGGCCGGGATAATAATACTTCTGCTTGAAATACGGGTCGCGCCCGCCGGTGAAGCACCACACCGGCAGCTTCGCCTGGGCGATGGCGGGCATGAGATCGGGATGCGGAAATCCGGAGATGGGCGCGATGGCGGCAAAACGGTCGGCATGTTTGCCGGCCAGGTACCACGTGCCGAAACCGCCGGTGCTCAGGCCGGTCAGATACACGCGGTCCGGGTCGCCTTTGAAATCCGCGAGCGTGCGGTCGAGCATCGCGAGCAGTTCGCCTTCGATCATGCTCCAGCCTTCCGCGGTGCCATCGAGCCCGTAGGGCATGGCCGGATCGGCGAGGGCGCCTTCCATTTCCACCTGGCCGCGATATTTTCCGGGAGCGGCCTCCGGATACGGACCCTCGGGCCGCGGGTAGCGGATCCGGTCCTTGGTCCGTCCGGTGATGAATCCCTGGTTGCCCTGGTGAAACATCGGCAGCTGCGGAACCAGGATGACAAAGGGCAGGTGCCGCTGCTGCGACCACGCCTCGAACAGCGGCCCGGAGACGAGCAGCCAGTCGAGCTCATCCTTGCCGTTGCCGCGCTCGCCGTTGCCCTGCAGGAAAAGCAGGACGGGCCAGTGATCCTTTTGGGCGAAGCCTTCCGGCAGATAGACGTAGTAGTCGCGGTCGAGGCCCGTGGCGGCGCTGTGGTAGGAAACACGTCTCAGTTCGGGAGCGGAAGGTGCGGCCGCGGAGACGGAACACAGGCCGAGGCAAAAACCGGCAAGGACCGCCAGCACGGCGGGCAGGGCTTTTTTCATGGGGGTAGAGCCGGGGGAACGGCAGACATCACCGCATGCAAGCCGCGGAAATTTGCAACCTGGCTTCGTGCTCCATTAATATACCCGGCCCGTCCTTGCTGGAACGAGGTTCACGGTTAGCATCATGCCACCCCATGAAAACCCCGTTCCTGTGCCGCGTCGTGTTGTTTGCCCTGTTCACGCTCGGAGCCGTCCTGGCCGGCGTGGCCGAAACCAAGCCCGCCGACGGCCGCTACCTCTACGTCGCGGTGCCGGGCATCCGCAATTACATGGAGTACGGCGGCCACGGCGTGCTGGTTTACGACATCGATCACGGTCACAAACTGGTCCGGCGCATCCCGGCCTCGGGTGGCATCGACGCCAAGGGCGAGCACAGCAACGTGAAGGGCATCTGCGCGAGCGCCGTGACCAACCGGCTTTACGTCAGCACGATCAAGACGCTCCAGTGCTTCGACCTGCTGACCGACCAGCTGCTGTGGGAGAAAACCTACGAGGCCGGGTGCGACCGCCTGTCGATCACGCTCGACGGCAGGATCCTCTACGTGCCGTCCTTCGAGAATGACCACTGGCTCGTGGTGGACGCGAACGACGGCAGCGTGCTCAAGAAAATCGTCCTGAATTCCAAGGCCCACAACACGATTATCAGCCCCGACGGGCGGGAGGTCTACATGGAGGGTCTCGGTTCCCCGTACGTCACGGTGGCCGATGCCACGCAGCACACCGTCAAGCGCACCATCGGGCCTTTCAGTGCGGCGGTCCGGCCGTTCACCGTCAACGGCCGGCTCACGCGCCTCTACGGCAACGTGAACGGGTTGCTCGGCTTCGAGATCGCCGACCTCGGGAGCGGCCGCGTGCTGCAGCAGGTCAAGGTGGCCGGTTTCGAAGCGGGTCCGGTCAAACGCCACGGCTGCCCGAGCCATGGCATCGCGCTGACCCAGGACGAGAAGGAGGTGTGGATTGCCGACGGCCACAATTCCATGATCCATGTTTTCGAGCTGCACGGCGACCAGGCGAAACAGGTGAAGTCCTTCCCGGTGCGCGACCAGCCCGGTTGGATCACGCTCAGCAACGACGGCAAGCTGGCCTACATTTCCACCGGCGAAGTCGTGGATGTGGCCACCAAACGGATCGTCGCCACGCTGCAGGACGAAAAGGCCGGGCCCGTCCACAGCGAGAAGCTGCTGGAAATCGACTTCCAGGGCGGACGGGTGGCGCAGGCCGGCAATCAATTCGCCCTCGGCCAGGTGAAGTAAGCGATCGCCCGATCCACCCCGCCAACCCTGCCTAGCGCGAAGGTCTCACCGCCGGTTCGTCGGCCAGCACGCGGCGCCGCAGTTCGGCGACGTCGAGATGCTCGAACAGGGCGATGATGTTCGGGAACCAGCTTTCGTGGTAGCCGTAGCCGCCGTGGCGCAATTCGTCCAGGGCGGCGGCGGCCGTCCAATCCTGGAAAACGATGCGATAGGCGGCCACGACGGATCCCGTGCGGTCGCTGCCGTGCCAGCAATGGACCAGCACCGGCTTCGGTGCGGCGCGGAACTGGCGCAGAGCGGCCACGAGGTCGTCCGTCGTGAGCTCATCCGCCTCCATCCGCTGGACCAGGAGGGTGAACCCGGCGGCGGAGAGCTGTGGCGAGTCCGAGTGGTGTTTGCGCAGGTTCAGGATCGAGCGGATGCCGAACTCGCGCAGGTTGGTCGCGTTCTCCATGCCGGGTTGCTCGCAACGGTAGAGTTCGTCGCTGACCCGGTAGCAGTTATCCAATGAGAGATTGATCATCGGCACGGCCCATTCCGCGGGTCGGGGCCGCGGGCCGGGTTCGGCCGCGCGCAGGCCGGCGGCCGCGCCGACCAGGAGAACCAGGACCGGGAAGCGCATGCGGGTCATTTGGCCGCGGGCTTCGCGCCCTCGACGATCGCGGCGTTGTAGCCGTTGGCAAAGGTCGTGAAGATGGCGTCCTCGTCGAAGGGCATGTGCTGCGCGAGGAAGATCGCGACCGTGTGTTCCTGCGGGTCCATCCAGACGATCGTCGTCGCCGCGCCGTCCCAGCCGAACATGCCGGCCGAACCAAGGAACGGGCTGCGGCCGAGGTCGGTGATCATGCGGACGCCCAGGCCGAAGCCCAGTTCGGGACGCGCGAACGGATGCGGGTCGGCGAGGTGCGCGATGTGGTTCTGGCGCATCAGCTCGACCGACTTCGGGGAGAGCAGTCGCTTGCCGTCGAGTTCGCCGCCGTTGAGCAGCATCTGGGCGAAGCGCACGTAGTCGCCAGCGGTCGAAAAGAGCCCGCCGCCGCCGCTCAGGACGCCGTGCTCGGCGGTGGGGGGCGTGCGGTTGACCGCGGGCGTGGCCGCCAGCTTGCCGTCCGGCGAATGGAAGTAGGTCTTGGCGAGGCGGGTGCGCTTGTCCGCCGGCACCCAGAACGCCGTGTCGGTCATCCCGAGCGGCCCGAAGATCCGTTCCTGGAGAAACTGGCTCAGCTTCTGGCCGGACACCTTTTCGATGATGGCGCCGAGCAGGTCGGTATGGATGCCATAGCGGAATTTCGTGCCCGGCTGCTGGTGCAGCGGGATCTTGGCCACGCGGGCGACGAACTCGTCGAGGTTGTCCGCGGAAAAGGGATCCGCGCGCTTCATCAGCTCGATCGGCACGGGCTCGGCGGACCACGACTCGGGATAATAATAACCGGCCGTGTGCGTGAGCAGGTCGCGGATCGTGATCGGGCGGGCGGCAGGCTCGAGCACCGGCGCGTCCGCCGAGCCGCCGACCAGCACCTTGCGATCCTTCAAGGCCGGCAGGTATTTCTCCACCGGGTCGCCGAGCTTGAGCTTGCCGTCCTCGATCAGCATCAGGATCCCGACCGACGTGATGATCTTCGTCATCGAGTGCAGGCGGACGATCGAATCCTTCTGCAGCGGCACCTTGGCCTCGATGTCCTGCCAGCCATGGGCCTGCCAGTCGACGATGCGCCCGTCGCGGGCGATGAGGGTGATGTAGCCCGAGTATTTTCCCGCATCGACGAAACCGTCGATGGTGCGGTGCATCGCGGCCAGCCGCTCGGCGGAAAACCCGGTATCGGCCGGCGTGGTCAGGGGCAGCGGCTGGGCGACCGCGGGCAGGGAAGAGGCGGCACCGGCCAGCAACGCGGCCGCGAGGGTAAGGAAGCGCTTCATGCTTCGCAAACCTAGGCCGCGTTCCGATGCCGTCAAAAGGTATTCGGCGGAGCCCCGGTCTGCGCGTCCAACGACCCACCGAATCCAGGCAACATGTCATCTATTGGATGACATGTTCCGGGAGACGCTACTGCGCCAGGAAACGGAAGCGGGTCGTGCTGATTTCCTGATAGGTGCGGATCGGCGCCGGCAGGGATGGCGTGGGCGGGAGGCGTCGGACGCTGCGGTGGCTGGCGCGGAACATCACGTCCTGCGTGACCGGGCGCGCGAGCGACTCCGCGGTCGGGGCTCCCATCGTCCAGGCCTTGAGGGGACCGCCGGAGAAAATCATTTCGCCGCGGCCGTCATAGATCCAGACATCGAAACCGCGGGCGGCCGTGCGCAGGAGCGGCTGGCCGAGGAGTTTGACCGCCTCGTCGCCGTTCATGCCGGCCTTCACTTTCGTCCAATCCGGCGCGGCCACGGCGGAAACGTCCGCGGCGAGGAGCGCGGCCCAGGAGCAAAGCACGGGGCGAAAACGGGACATCATCCCGTTCATCGGCACAATTGCCGTCCGCCGAAGCGCCAACCCTGTGCCTTCCGGCGGCGCGGATTACTTCATCACGTCGTCCGCCGGCTTGGCCACGTTCTTGTCATGCGCCGCCGCGCTGTCCTTGGCCTTCTGCACGGCCTTGCCGTAGTTGGTTTGCGGCGGTTGCTTCGCCGGGGGCGCCTCGGCGGGCGGGGTTTCCTTGGCCTTGGGTTCGGCCGCCTTGGGCGCGTCGGACTTGGACGGTTCGGCGGCCTTCGGCTCCTCGACCTTGTCGGCCGGGATCGTGCCGGTCAGGTTCTTGTACTTGATCGTCAGCTTGTCGCCGTCGCGCGACACCAGTTCGACGACGGTGCCGGGCTTGAGCGAGACGATGCTGCGGTCGCCCTTGAGCATGGCCGACTGGCGCAGCGTGACCTCCTCGGCCGCGAGCGACGAACCGAGGGCGATGAGCAATCCCAGCAGGGGCAGGCGGGTCATTTTCATGGCGCGAAGCTGGGGCAACTCCCCGGTTGTCGCGAGCCCGGACCCGGCCCGTGCGCGTTCTTACCAATAACTGACAAGGCCGGTGGATGCGCGATTGTGTGACCGACGACGCCCCGGCTTCCGCTTGCCAGCCGCCCGGGCGTCGATGGATTGCGGGAACCCCGACCGCACCCCGTCCGTCTGATTCGCTACCGCCCATGAAAACCCTGCGTCTCGTCCTTGGCCTTGTCACTTTCGCCGCCACCAGCGCCGCCTTTGCCGTGGAGGAGTGGGAAACACTCTTCGATGGGAAAAGCCTCGCCGGCTGGAAGGCCTCCGAGCATCCGGCGTCGTTCACGGTCGTCGACGGCATGATCCGCGGCAGCGGCGCGCGGGCGCATCTTTTCTACCTCGGTGCGGACGGCAAGGCCGAGTTCGAGAACTTCGAGATCGAGCTGGAGGTGAAGGCCGTCAATCGCGCCAATTCGGGCGTCTACTTCCACGCCACCTGGCAGGACGAAGGCTGGCCGCGGCTGTCCGGCACCGAGGTCCAGGTGAACAACGACCAGCCGGCCTTCGAGAAGAACTACATCGAGAACAAGAAGACCGGCAGCCTCTACGGCTTCCGCAACCTCTACAAGGCGATGACCCGCGATGACGAGTGGTTCACGCTCAACATCCGCGTCACCAAGCCGCGCGCGCAGGTCCGCATCAATGGCAAGCTGATGATCGACTACATCGAACCGACCAACGTGCCGGTCCTCGTGGCGGGCGCGACGCGCGACCAGCTGACGCAGGGTACGTTCGCGCTGCAGTGCCATGACGAGAAGAGCCAGGTCTTTTACCGCAACATCCGCCTGCGCCGCCTGCCGCCGGGCACCGACGCCACGGTGGCGCGCTCGACCTACAACGACCAGGACCGCCAGCGCCAAGTGCTCGCCCGCGACAATTTCCCGATCCTCAACCTGCGGACGCACCTGACCAAGGACTTCACGCTCGCTGACGTCCAGGACCTGCGCAACCGCACCGGCATCTTCGCCGGCATCGTGTACCGGGCCGATGAAGCCGGCGGAGTGCACGATGATGCGACCGTCGACGCCGTCACCAAGGAGTTCGCCAACGAACCGGCGTTTGTCGGCCTGGAGGTCAATGGCGACGGCTGGCTCACGCGCTTCACACCCGAGGCCCGAGCCAAGTTCGACTTCATCGTCGCCGCACCCGCCACTGAAACAGTGGAGCAGGCGCAGATGGACGCTTACGTGAAGGACATCGTCCACATGATGGAGGCCCAGCCGATCGATGTCTTCGCCAACATCATGCTCCTGCCGGCCGGCCAGGCGTCCTCATCCGAGGCGCTTTGGACTGAGGAACGCATGCAGAAGGTGATCGCCGCGGCCGCAAAATACGGCGTGGCCTTCGAGATCAACCCGCGCCTGCGCACGCCCTCGGAAGCGTTCATCAGGATGGCCAAGGGTGCCGGCGTCCGCTTCACGATCGGCAGCGACACCGCGAATGCGACCGACTATGCCGACTGGCCTTACTTGCTCGAGATGCAGCAGAAGCTGAAGCTGGGCTGGCGCGACATGTACGTCCCCGGCCACGACCCAACCCGGGCCCAGCGCGCGTTCAAAAACTGAAATTGAACGGATCGGCGCCGTTGCGCCGATTGCGGTCGAGCGCGGCGATCACGGCCATGTCCGCCGCATCGAGCTCGAAGTCGAAGATGGCGGCGTTCTCCGCGATGCGTTCCGGGCGCACCGATTTCGGGATCGTCACCACGCCCATCTGCAAGTCCCAGCGCAGGATCACCTGCGCGACGGTCTTGTCGTTTTTGCGCGCAATCCCCGTGAGCACGGGATCGCGCAGCAGCGGGCCGGCCTGCATCAGCGGGCTCCAGGCGGTCAGGCGGATGTCGCGCGGCCGGCAGTACGCGTGCAGCGGCTTGCTCTGGAGGTAGGGGTGGAACTCGACCTGGTTGACGACCGGCGGTACCTCCGCGCCGGGCAGCAATTCGTCGAGGTGCGGGATCATGTAATTGCTGACGCCGATGGCCTTCGCCCGGCCGCTGCGATAAATCCGCTCCATCGCCTGCCACGCCTCGCGGTGCTTGCCTGCGATCGGCCAGTGCAGCAGGTAGAGGTCGACATAATCGAGCCCGAGCTTCTTCAGGCTTTCGGCGCAGGCGGCCTCGACCCGCCCGGCGCGGATGTCGTCGTTCCAGACCTTGGTCGTGACGAAGATCTCGTTGCGCGGGATGCCGGACTCGCGCACAGCCCGGCCCACGCCGCGTTCATTCCGGTAGAGCGCGGCGGTGTCGATGTGCCGGTAGCCCTGCTGCAGCGCGGTGCCCACGGCCTCCGCGGCCTGCGCGTCGGCGGGGACCTGGAAGACGCCCAAGCCGAGCCACGGCATGCGGACGCCATTGCTCAGCGTGGTCGAGGCCTTCAGGCCGGAGCTCGTCGTGGGAAAGGTCCCAAGCAGGACAGGGAAAGTCATCGGACTGGATTAGTCAGGGTTGTCGCGCGGTCAAATGAAGGGCTGGCGTATGTCACGAAGCCGCGCACAGTGACGCGCGATGAGGATGATGTGTTACCGGTGCTTCTGGCCCCAGCCGCTGTGCTGGTGCGCTGCGCTGCATCCTATGACGACCCGCACGCGCTTTGTGTTCCTGATGCACCCGAAGGAATTCAAGGAGGAGAAGGCGGGGACGGGCCGCCTGACGCATCTCTGCCTGCTCAACAGCGAAATCCACATGGGCGTGGGCTTCGACCGGGACGAGTCGGTGCAGGCGCTGATCGCCGACCCGCGGAACCGCTGTGTGCTGCTTTATCCGGGCGCGGAAGCGCTGAACCTCAGCACGGCTTCCGACTCCCATCTCTCAACGCTCGATTCCCAAACCGGCGGCCGCCAGTTCGTCGTCTTCCTCCTCGACGCGACGTGGAGCGGCGCCCGGAAGATGCTCCGGCTCAGCCCGTCGCTGCAGCGCCTGCCGCGCATCATGTTCACGCCGACCGCCCCGAGCCGGTATGTGATCAAGCAGCAGCCGCAGGAAGGCTGCCTGTCCACGCTCGAGGCCGTGCACGAGCTGCTGCTCGCGTTCGAGCGGCGCGGCCTCGACCGCTACGAGCGGCCGGAGCAACTGCTGGGCATTTTCCAGCGCATGCAGGAAATCCAGCTCGCGTGTGCCGCCGATCCCAACCGCACCGGCTACCGGCGGCGGGCGTACAGCGATCCGGCCACGCGCACGAAGTCACGCGGCGCGCGCGGCAACCGGCGGGACAACTACCTGAAGCTGCCGCAGGTGTAGGGCGGGGTCGCTGACCCCGCCTTGGCGCACCGAAGGCGGGATCAGCGATCCCGTCCTGCATTCGCCTCAGACCAGCTTCGACTGGACCAGCTTGCTGACGGCGCCGAAGTCGATGAGCCCGGCTTCCGGCCGGGCCTTCAGCGCGCCGATGACCTTGCCCATTTCCTTCTTCGTCGTGGCGCCGGTGGCGGCGATGACCTCGGCCACGAGGGCCTCGAGCTTCGCCGGGTCGAGACCCTTGGGCAGGTACTTTTCCAAGATGGCGATCTCGGCGCTGTTCGCGGCGACGAGGTCGGCACGGCCGCCCTTTTCAAATTCGGTGCGGGCGTCGACCAGGTTCTTGACCGCCTTGCGCATGGTGGCGACGACGAGGGCTTCGTCGATGTCCTTGTTGGCGTCCATGGCCGCGCGCTTGATCTGCGCGTCCGCCGTGCGCAGCGCCGTGGTCGTGGCGCTGTCGCGGGCTTTCATGGACGTGATGATGTCGGCGCGGAGCTGGTCGTAGGTGGGGGAGGACATGGTGGAACGGATGACAGAGGACAGAAGACGGAGGACAGGCGAAGCCAATCGAGAAACACCCAACATTCAATTCTCATGATTGGAGGCGGGGCTGGCAGCGCGGCGGGACTGCCAGTCCCGCCTTCAGAGGCGCCCAGCGTCAAATCACCGCGGTGATCCGGCTGGTGGTGCGCCGGCCGCCGAGTTCGAGCGTGACGACGTCACCCTGCCTGCGTCCCAGTATCTGGCGCCCGAGCGGGGACTGGGGCGTGATCACCATGACGGCTTTGCCGCCGGCCTCGACCTCCGTGCCGCCGGCGCGGGGTCCGACAAAGTAGCGCGCGCCGCCCTCGAGGGTCACGAGCGCCCCGAGGCCGATCGGCTCGGCGGCCGCGAAATCGCGCAGCGCGAGCGCCTGGAACTGCGCCACGGCCTGCGCCGCCTCCTCGGCGGCCTTGGACTGCCCGTGCGCAAGGTAGGAAGCCTCGAGGCCGCGGGTGTCGTACTTGTCCTCGGCCTTGTTCTCCTCGTCCGTCGCCTCGGCGTGGGTCGCCAGCGCGGCGGTGGTCAGCAGGGCGAGTTCGGACTGGAGCTTGGCCACGATGGCGGCGAGCAGGTCGCGTTTGTTCACGGCGGGAGCGTCGCATTTTGCCCGGCGCAGGCAATCCCGGATGCGCCGTCAGGGCGTGCGCGGCTTGTCGTCGGTGAACGTCATGCGCCCGACGATCGCGGTGAGGCGCGAGGAGAGCAGGTCGTCCTCCTGCTTGGTCGTCTGGCTGTAGGTCGTGCGCTGCAGGGCGCGCTCGGACAATTCGGTGCTGACGACGTAGACGTGGCGGTGCCGGACGAACAGCAGCGTGCCGCGTTTGGCGACGACGGGGTTTTCGGGCGGCAGGCCGGTGACGCTGTTGCGCGCCTCGAAATAGGAGCCGCCCGGCAGCAGGGCGTACGCGATCAGCGAACCGTCCATGAACTCCGTCAGGTAGCGGGCGCTCTCGATCGTCGCGGCCGGCGACCGGGCCTTGAAGTTCGTCATCACGATCTCGCTGAAAAAATACAGCAGGTAGTCGCGCAGCCCGCGGGTTTCGAATTCCCAGCGCTGCGTCGCGTCGAACTCGAAGCAGGCGATGCTGATATGCGTGCCGAAGTCGTCGTGAAAGGTGACGACCGACGGGTTGTCCTCGATGGTCGCGCCGAGCTCGGTGAGGACGGGCGCCCGGATGCGGAACTCACCCGTCGGCGAGACGTAGCTCTCGCCATCCATGCGGCCGACCAGCGGGCCGGCGTGGGCGACGCCGCTGAAGGCGGCCAGGCAGAGAACGAGCGGCAGAAGGCGGGACATCAGGAGCAGGGAATGACGCCGGGGAACAGGCAGGTAACGCGCTCAGACCTGAAGTTCGCGCCAGAGTGCCACCGGGATTTGCTCGGCGCGGGATTGCGGCCCGAAGCCGGCCGCCGCCAGGCGGGCATACCAGGCCTCGGCCGCCGGGGCGGGCAGCTTGTCGCGCAGGATCGAGCCCACCTGCTTGCGGCGCTGCTGGAAGCAGGCGCGGATCACGGCCTTGGCGGCGGGCGGGAAGACGAACGGGACGGGCAGGCGGCCGAGGTTGAGCAGGAACGACTCGACGTCGGGGCGCGGATGAAAACAGCCGGCGCCGACCCGGTGCCCGGGGTCCACGGCGTAGGCCGACTGGAGGAAAATGGAGATGGAGCCGAAGAGTTTGGATCCCGGCGGCGCCACATAGCGCTTGGCCGCCTCGTCCTGCAGCATCAGCACCATGCGCTCGGGCAGCGGACCGCTGAGCACGGCGTCCATCCACGGCGTGGAAATCGCATAGGGCAGGTTGGCCACGATCTTGAATGATTTGGTTGGAGGCGGGACGCCCTCGTCCCGCGAGGCAGCGACCGAACCAGCGGGGTGAGGGCACCCCGCCTCCAAGGGATTGAATCCTGCGAGCGGGTGCTCCATGGCGTCGCCTTCGATCAAGTGGAGCTTCGGATGCGCGGGCACGAGCGTCTCGTTCAGGTGCGCGTGCAGCTGGCGGTCCTTTTCCACGGCCCACACCTCCGCGCCGGCCTCGAGCAGGGCGGAGGTCAGCGTGCCCAGGCCCGGGCCGACCTCGACCACCGTGTCGCCGGCAGCGATGCCGGCGAGCTCGAGGGATTTGCGGACGATGTTGCCGTCGACGAGGAAGTTTTGTCCGAGGAAGCGCTTGGGCTGGTGGCCGAGCTTGGCCAGCAGGTCGCGGGTCGCCGTGGGAGAGAGGGGCATTGCTTACTTCTGGTCGCTGTCTTCCAGATGGAACTTGTGCAGCGCGCGGTGGATGACCGGGGCCATGATCACGCCCGTGGTGCCGATCAGCGCCACGCCGCAGTAGATGGCATACAGCCCGGCGAAAACCTTCCCGGCGCTGCTGGTGATGGTCGAAACCGGGCCCATGCCGGAGAGGATCATCGAGGCGTCGAGGAAAGAGTCGAGCCACGGCAGGCCGCACAGGAAGTGGTAGCCCGCGACGCCGAGGGTCAGGGAGATGAGGATGAGCAGCCCGCCGGTGGCCACGCTCCAGCCGAGGCGGCGGATGAATTCGCGCCGGGGCAGGAGCTTCGGGTTAGGCTTACCGAACCACATGGTTCTGGAACTCCGCGACCAGCGCGGCGGGGTCCGGGGCCTTCATCAGGGATTCGCCGACCAGCAGGGCGTGGGCGCCGGCGGCGCGGGCGCGGGCGGCATCGGCGCCGGTCGAGAAACCGCTTTCGCTCACGGCGATCACGTCCTTCGGAAACAGCGGGATCAGGCGCTCGGACAGGCCGATGTCGGTCTTGAAGACGGCGAGGTCGCGGTTGTTCACGCCGATGATCTTCGCCTGGTGCTGCAGGGCGCGCTTGAGCTCGTCCTCGGTGTGGATCTCGAACAGCGCGTCGAGCCCGGCGGCGGTGGCTGCGGCGTGCAGCGAGGCGATCTCATCGTCGTTCAGCGCGCGGACGATGATCAGGATGGCGCTGGCGCCGGCCTCGCGGGCCTGCACGACCTGGACCGGGTGCACCATGAAATCCTTGCGCAGGCACGGCACCGCGGGCGGCTGGCGGCTGAAGTCCGCCGTCACCTCGATCAGGTCGGCGAGCGTGCCGCCGAAGTATTCCTGGTCGGTCAGGATGGAAAGGGCGGCGGCGCCGGCGGCGCGGTAGCGGCGCGCCTGCTCGAGCGCGGAGGCGTTCTCCCTGATGGCGCCGGCGGACGGCGAACGGCGCTTGATCTCCGAGATGATCGCGAGCCTGCCGTCGGGACGGCGGAGGGCGGACGCAAACGACGGCGGCTTCGGCAGCGTGCGGTGGAGGGCCGCGAGCTCGTCGGCGAAGACCGGGCGGAGCAGGGGGGCGATCTCGCGCCGTTTGTGGGCCATGATTTCCGTCAGCTTGTCCATGGGAAGGTCCACCACGAAACACACGAAATACGCGAAAGGAACAGGAAAATGCCGGGCTTTTTTCGTGTATTTCGGTTGTTTCGTGGTTACCAACCGGCATGACCGCCATTGACGAACTCCGGCAGACCATGGCCCGGCTGCGCGCGCCCGACGGCTGCCCCTGGGACCGCGAGCAAACCCACCAGACGCTCACGCGCTGCCTGATCGACGAGTGCAGCGAGCTGCTCGAGACGATCGACAAGCAGGACATCACGCACATGCGCGAGGAGCTCGGCGACGTGCTGATCCAGGTCGTGTTCCACGCCCAGCTCGCCGCCGAGCGCGGTGATTTCAATTTCGACGACGTCGCGCGCGACATCAACGCCAAGCTCGTCCGCCGCCATCCGCACGTGTTCGGCACCGGCAAGGCCGACAACTCCGCCGAGGTGATCGAGGTGTGGGAGAAGGTGAAGGCCGGGGAGAAGGCCGCAGCCGGCAAGACCGAGTCCGCCGTCTTCAAGAAGCTCCCGCCGCGCCTGCCCTCGCTGATGTTCGCGGAGGAGGTCGTGAAACGCATCGCCAAGCAGTCGCTCCCCGCGGACGGCGTGGTGGACCAGCCGCACATCGCGAAGCTGGCCGCCGGCCTCCGCGAGGACTCGGCCGGGCGCCTGCTGTTCGAGCTCGCCGCGGCCTGCCGCGCGGCGGGCGTCGACCCGGAATCGGCCCTGCGCAAGGAATGCGACCGCGTGATGCGCGATGTCGAAGCCCGCGTCCAGTCCCGCAACTGAGCCCGCGCTGCCGCCGGCGGTCGCCGCCGCGTGGCTGCAGCCGTTCCTCGACCACCTGGCGAAGGAGCGGCGCTACTCGGCGTACACCGTGCGCAACTACCGGCAGGCGTTCGAGGACCTCCATCGCTGGGCGGCGCAGAGCGGGCGCAACGTCGCCGACCTCGGGGCGCTGACCTCGCGCGACGTGCGCGATTTCGTGATCGAGGCCCAGCGCCGGTTCGGCCGCCGCACGCTGCACAACCACGTCTCCGGCCTGCGCTCGTTCTACCGCTACTGGATGCGGCTGGGAAAACTGGAGCGGAACCCGTTCAGCGGCGTGCCGCTGCCGAAGCTGGAGAAGGCGCTGCCGAAGTTTCTCACCGAGGACCAGATGCTGCGCCTGCTCGCCGGGCCCGAAAAACTGCGCGCCAACGAGGCGATCAGCGCGTTCGCCGCGCTGCGCGACCGGCTGGTGCTCGAGATCCTTTACGGCGGCGGCCTGCGCGTCAGCGAGGCGGTCGCGCTCAACTACGGCGCCATCGATTTTGGCAGCGGCAGCGCCCGTGTGCTCGGCAAGGGCCGCAAGGAGCGCATCTGCCCGCTCGGCCAGCCGGCGATGGCGGTGCTGAAGAAATTCCGCGACACGGAGGCAAGGTCGCACGGCCTCGCCGACCCGGTGCTGGTGACCGAAAACCAGCGCCGGCTCACGGCCGGTTTCATCCAGCAGCTCGTGAAAAAATACCTCGCGCTGGCCGACCTGCCGATGGATATCACGCCGCACAAGCTGCGGCATTCCTACGCCACGCACCTGCTCAACGCCGGCGCGGACCTGCGCTCGGTGCAGGAATTGCTCGGCCATGCGAGCCTCACCACGACGCAGATCTATACCCACACCAGCGTCGCGCGCCTCAAGGAAATCCACGCCAAGGCCCACCCGCGGGGCTGAACAGGCGAAAGCCTCCCGCACCGCTAGAGGCTTTCGGCCCGGGGCCTGATAAGACGCAACGGTACGGTGCTATTCGGGTCTTTTCTAGTGCAGGATTTTTGCTTTATTGCGGTTCGCTTGCGTCAATTTTTCGGCAAAAATTCCGGCCAGAAAGATTCGACTTAAGTTAACAATCCCACGCACGACCTGAGGAAGGATCTTTCGAAAACGGGCGCCACACCGCATGACCACGAACACTGCACAGGCACCACAAACCACCCAGAAACCGCCGGTCAAGCCGGTCTCGGTCGTCATCATCGACGACCACCCGGTGCTGGTCTCATTCCTGACCCAGGTGCTGGAGCGCGAGGGCAAATACCAGCTGGTCGGCCGCGCCGAGACGGCGCGCGAGGGCCTGGAGCTCTGCCGCAAGCTGAAGCCCGCGCTCGTGATCCTGGACATCGTGCTGCTCGACTCGAGCGACCTTTCCTGCCTGAGGAGCCTGCACCAGGAGTGCCCGCGTTCCCGCGTGCTGGTGTTCACCGGCAGGATCAGCAACGTCGCCGACATGTTGCTCGCCGGCGCCGGCGGCATCATGGGCAAGACCGCCAAGCTGCAGGATCTCATGGACGCCGTCGACCGCGTGGCCCAGGGCGGGATGTACCTCTGCCCGCAGGCCTGCGAGGCGGTCCGCCGCCAGGTGGTGGCCGCGCCGCCGCCGGAAAAGCGCCCCGGTCCCGAGCTCAGCCGGCGCGAACTCGCCGTGTTGCAGCACATCGCGATGGGCCTCAGCTCGCGCCAGATCGCGGAGAAAATGGAATTGAGCCAGAACACGATCGCGGCGTTCCGCAGCCGCCTCATGAAGAAGACGGAACTCCACAGCACGGCGAAGCTGGTGCTGTATGCGGCCCGTCTCGGACTCGTGCGCGTGCCGGGCCTGCGCAAGGCCACTTCAAACCCGATGACGTGAGTTTTCGGGGGAATCAAAACCCCCTAGGGAGGGCATGACACAATCAGGCTAACGCCGGATTGGGCATTTCCCTCATTTTTGAACAATCACGGAGTATTTATTAGAAATTTGGAAAAGGCCCCGCAACAAGTGTTGCATGGAAGCCAAGTTAGCTGCGGAAACCGCGCGCGTCGTCATCGTCGACGACCACATCCTTTTCCAGGAATTGATCACCACCGTGGTCAACAACATCCCCGGTCTCCGGGTGGTCGGATGGGCGCGGACCGAGGCCGAGGCGGTGCAGCTTTTGTCCCGGCAGCGTCCCCATATCATCATCCTCGACCTGCTGCTGGTGCCGTCGGATTCGGGCCTGGTGGCGCTGCACCGCATCTGCGCCGCCGCGCACGGCGCCCACATCCTGGTTTTTTCCGGCAACCTGACCCCGGCCGTCATCCGGCGCATCCTGTCCGCGGGTGAGTTCAGCCTGATCGACAAGTCCGCCACGCTGGAGGAATTCCGGGCGGCGCTGCGCACCGTGGCGCAGGGGCGCACCTATTTCAGCCCGGAGATCGCGGAATGCATCCGGCGCCTCGTGCTGAACTCCCGCCAGACGGGATCGCCGCGCTCCGCGCTGCTGACCAAGCGCGAGGAATCCGTGCTCAGCTACCTGGCCCGCGGGTTGAGCTCCCGCGAGATCGCCTCCGCCCTGGGCCTCAGCCGGCACACCGTGGCCAACCACCGCAACCGGCTCATGCGCAAGATCGGCGTGCATCGCGCCGCGCAGCTGTCGCTCTACGCGGCCAACCACGGCCTGCTGACGGTGCCGTCGGGGCCCGAGCGCAAATCCTCCCGCCGCCGCGGCAAGCACTGACCATGCGCACGCTGAGCCAAAAACTCCGGGCCGGGAAATCCGACCCGAACCGCGGCAACGAGCGCCTGCGGCGCCTGCAGCGCCTCGTCATCCAGGGCGAGCTGGCCGCAACCGCGGTGCACGAGATCAGCAACCTGCAGACGATCGTGCTCTTCAACGCCGCGCTCCTCCGCGAACGCCACAAGGGCAATCCCGAGGTCACGGGCTACGTCGAGCCGCTGCTCCACGCCGCCACCATGATCGCGACCATGTGCAGCCAGCTGCGCCACCTCGCGCACCCGGTCGAGGCCCAGTCGCAGGTCGTCGACCTCGCCGCCATCTGCGAGGGCGCCTGCCGGCTGCTGGAGAAGATCATCGGCCGCAAGCTGGTGTTCGAGAGCACGCATCCCGGCCCGGTGCTGGTCGTCGCGGATCCGTCGCAGGTCGAGCAGATGCTGATCAACCTCGTGTTGAACTCGCGCGACGCGACGCCGCCCGAAAATGGCGTCATCATCGTTCGCGTCGGCCCCGCGCACGCCACGAACCGGCCGTGGTTCGAGGTGGAGGACAACGGCGCCGGCATGCCGGCGCGGGTGAAGGCGAGGCTGTTCACCCGGTTCTTCACGACCAAGCCGCCGGGGCGCGGCACCGGCCTCGGCCTGGTCACCGTGCGCCGCCTGCTGGAGGCGATGGGCGGACGCATCTCGGTCCATACCCGCGAGGGCCACGGCACCCGCATCCGCCTGGTGTTCGTCGCACCCTCCGCCGCGCGGGCCGCCGCCTACGTGCCGCCCATCTTCGACCCGCGCCTGCCGGCCGTGCCCGGCCAGCCGTTCCGTCTCCCGTCATGACCAAGCCGCCGTTCAGCCCCGCCGACCGCGAGGTCGCCGTGACGCCCGTCAACAGCCATCACGTCGACGACGCGATCCGCCTCATCCACATCATCGACGATGATGCGGCGCTGGGCGCGGCCCTTTCCGCCGGGCTGGAGGCGCACGGCTACCGGGTGAATTTCTCCAGCAGCGTCGACCGCGGATGGGCTGCCGCGCACCAGCAGAACCCCGACCTGATCCTCTGCGACATCAACATGCCGGGAAAAAACGGCCACCGCCTGCTGCAGGAGCTCCGGCAGGACCCGGAACTCGGCAACTGCCCGTTCATCTTCATGACCGGCAACCCGTATTTCGCCGATCCGCGGATCGCGATGAACCTCGGGGCCGACGACTTCCTCCTCAAGCCGTTCTCGCTCGACACGCTGGTGGCGTGCGTGTCCGCGCGCCTGAAGCGCAGCGACATCGCCGGCAGCGTCGAGGCCGGCCTGGTGGAGCACCTCAGGAAGGGATTGAGCCGCAGCCTGCCGCACGAGTTCTTCACGCCGCTCACGGGCATCATGGGCTTCGCCGAGATGCTCGACCAGGACGGCGACCTCATGAACCGCGCGGAGCAGAAGGAGGCGTTGCGCAACATCCTGATGTCGGGCCGCCGCCTGCAGCGCACGCTGCGCAATTACCTCTACGCGCTGGACCGGCTCACGCCCGATTCCGGCGTGCCGTTCCCGGTGCTTTCCGCGGCGTCCGTGACCCAGATCATGCAGCACGCGGCGCAATCGGCCGCCGACCGCCATGGCCGCCGGAGCGACCTGGTGAGCGGCATCGCGGGTGAGGCGATCGCCGGCGGCGCCCACGAACTGACGCTCCTCGTCGAGGAGGTGGTGGACAATGCCTTCAGCTTCTCGTCGCCGGAGACCACGGTGGAGGTCCGCGCCTCGCGCGTGGGCCCGGAGTTCCACCTCATGGTGCGCGACCGGGGCCGCGGGATGACGCGGGCGCAGATCAAGAGCCTCGGGCTGTTCCGGCAGTTCGAGCGCAGCAAATACGAACAGCAGGGCCTCGGCGTGGGCCTGTTCATCGCCCACCAGGTGCTGCGGCGCTTCGGGGGCAAAATCCATTTCGAAAGCACCAAGGGCGAGGGTACCTCCTGTCACATCAGCCTGCCCATCGCGGTCGATCCCAGTGAGAAAACCTAAACACCCATGGAAACAGACAGGCCCTTGTTCATCACCCTGTATTGCCGGAGACGGGGCATCGCCCCGTCCGCCTTCGCCCGCGAGCTGCTGCTCCGGAGCATCTATCCGCACGCCCGGCCGCTGTTCGGGCTGCTCACGCACCTGGACCGGGGCCATTTCGAAGCGGACCTCGAGTTCATCGTCGACGTCGGGCAGCTGCGCCGCCGCACCGACTTCGGCGACGCCGCCGAGAGTTATCTCAGCCATCCGGCGAACAAGGGATTCCTGCGCCGCCGGTTGAAGCTGCGCATCTCGATCCGCCGCATGCTGGCAATCGTGGCGGACATCCTGCCGCAACAGCTGCCGTCGGACTTGCGCGACCGGCTCGAAGCCACGGACTCGCTGACGCCCTTCGAGCAGGAGGGAACACCAAGCAGCGAAGAAACCAAGCCGGAGACGGATTAAAGAGGCGGTGGATGCCGTCCTTGACCAACGGCACGTTGAAATTGACCAGCAAACCCAATGGAATGCCGGTGAGCTTCAAATAGGTGATCACCTGAGCTTGATGGACAGGCAGGATTCCCTCCACCGCCTTCAGTTCGAGAAGAACACTCTGTTCGACAATGCAGTCGGCCCGGAAGCCGATCCCGATTAGTCGGTTTCGATACGTCAAGCGAATGGGTATTTCGCGAACGAACGACAGGCCGCGATACTTCAGCTCCTCTTCAAGGCAGGAGGCGTAGACGCTTTCCAGCAAACCCGGGCCCAAGGCGCGGTGCAGGTGGAAGATCGCATCGACGGTCTGTCGGGCAACCGCTTCCACGTCGTCTGACAACTTCAGATTCCGATTCATGGTGGGGGTGGCCCGTGAAAAGGAGATCGATCATGGCAGAACTCTTGGCTGCTTCGCTGCTTGGTGTTCCCAATGCGCTTACTTGATCGGCAGGCGCGTCGAGGAGGCGTTGCCCGACTGGTCGTAGAGGATGACCTCGATCGAGGTGGCGCCGGCGGTCTTGGCGTCGGGGATGTCGACGGAGAACGTTTCCTCGCGGCCGTCGAGCACGCCGTCCACCGGGTGCATGACGATCTCGCGCGTGCCGTTGTTCAGGATGTATTCGACGCCGTCCAGCAGCGACAGGGCATCGCGGCCGGCCACCGTGACGGTGAGGCTGCCGTTGGCGCGCTTGAGGTCGGTGGAAACGATGACCGGCGGCGTGTGGTCCACGAGCAGGCTGTCGGTTTCAAAGGTGTAGGTGAGGCGCTGTGCGGGCGGGCGGGGCGCCTGCTCGGCCACGACGAGGCGGGTCAGGTACAGGCCCTCGGGCAGGCCGCCGGTCTCGAACTGCGCGAAGGTGTCGGACGTGCGCACCGCCATGTCGGTCCAGGTGTCGCTGTTGTCCGCCTTGATCGAGAAGGTGTAGGCGAGCGTGTCGCTGTCGGGATCGTTGACCGACCAGTAGACGATTTGCGTGCCCGGCTGCGGCACGATCTGGCTGTTGAGGAACGAGCCCTTGCGGCGGTCGGGCAGGTCGTCCTTGCCGTCGCGCTGGTTCGGAAAAAGCATCTGGCCGAGCGTGGTGACCGCATTGCCCGGGGGCTCGATCATCGGGATGAGGCCCTGGTTGGGCGGGAAGATGCGGAAATCGCTCAGGCTCGGGCGGCGGTTCTGCGGCAGGTAATACTGCGTCGCCTTGTCGATCTGGAAGTCGGCCGCCTTGCCGGAGAGGCTCAGCTTGTAGCGCACGTAGCGGCCGCGGAGGCCGCCGGTCTGGAAGGCCTCGTCGCGCAGCTTCAATTCGGTCCACGGCGACCAGCCCTCGAGTTCGTCCGCGCCGAAGTTGGTGCTGGCCTCGAGCTTGATCGCCGACAGGTCGAGCCCGCGCAGCCGGGAGAAACGCAGGGCGCCGAGTTCCGACGACTGCCCGAGGTCGAGGCGCTTGGTTTCCAGTTCGCGCGTCGTGGCCGGGGTGAAGCTCATCAGGGCGAGGCCGGGGGCGTTGTTGCGCAGCAGCAGGAAGCGCCCGTCGCCGAGCGGCGCGAGGTCGTTGAGCTGCGTCGAGGCGCTGCCGGCGAAGGTGAGCGAGCGGCGCGCGACCGGGTCGTAGCCGAAGGCGTCGCCCTGTTCGCCAGCGGTGAGGAGCAGCCAGTCGTCGCGTTTCGTGACGCGATAAAGGGAGATGCCGCTCTTGCTGACCACGGTCTCGGGAAAACCATCGGCCGGGAAGCGCACCACGGTGCTGCGGCCGCCGAACGTCGGCTTCGGGGTGTCACGATCGCGGTCGCGCGCGTCGTCCTTGGGTTCGGACTTCGCCAGCCGCAGCGGGTCGCCGCCGCTGAAGACAAGCGCCGCGTAGAAACCGCCGTCGTCGGTCGGCAGCAGGTCGACCACCTCGGCGTCACGGTTCTCCTGCAGGAAGACCGGCGTGCCGCCGGTCGCGCCGAAGCTGTACACGTTGCCCTTCGGCGAGGAGCCGGCGATGACGCGTCCGTCGGCGAGGCGCGCGAGCCTGCGGACGTTGCGGTCGCGGATCTCGCCGAAAAGCGAGATGCCGCGGTCGCCGAGCAGGGTGTCGTTGTCGACCTTGCCTTCGATCACGCCGGCCTTGGCGAGCTTGGCGAGATCGAGCCTGTAGATCTTGCCGGGATTGCCCGTGGCCGCGAGCACGCTCCCGTCGGGCAGCGGCAGGAAATCGAAGACGGAGTCGGCGGGCAGCGGCACGCGGGCGGCGACCTTGCCGTCCTTCACGAGGTAGATCACGGCGGTCGGCGAGGTGCCGACGAGCAGGCGGCCGTCGGGCAGCGGCAGGAGCGAGATCGCGTGGGTCTCGGCGACGTCCACGAGCTCCTTCACGGTGTAGGTGTTGTCGGCCGGGTTGAAGGCGATCTCCTGCACCTTGCCGTCCGGGCCGGTGCCGACGACGAAATGGTAGCTGCCGACGCGGTCGGTGACGCCTTTCCCGGACTTGACCATGATGCGCTCCGCGCCGAGCGGCTTCAGGGTCCAGAGGATCTCGCCGATCTTCGGGCCGGCGAGGTCGGTGAACACCGGGCCGGGCAGGATGCGCCCGTCGGAGCGCGTGGCGAGGCCCTTCAGGTTGCGGCTGGCGACATCGCGCCCGAAATCGATCTCCTGCTGCTTGGTCAGCGGATCGGCCCGAAGGCCCAAACCGCCGACCACGAAACACACGAAATACACGAAGGAGAGTCGGGTGTGACGGGAAAGCGGCGCATAACCGGCGGATGAATTCATTTCGTGTGTTCCGTGTATTTCGGGGTGCCTTATTCCGTGATGTTCAGGGGACGGCGGACCGTGATATTAAAGAGAGTGCCCGGCAGGATGTGTTGTTCCCACAGCGGCGTCAGGGCGTCGCG
>JBEHYX010000028.1:0-41792 GCA_048497945.1 Verrucomicrobiota bacterium
TTGCTCGGTCCGCCGGTATCGCACCCCAATTCCAAGACCGAGCAAGCTCGGCCCCTACGCAATCCCTGCGCTTACAGCTTGGGCTGCAGCTGCTCGACGCGCTTGTCCGGTTTCTCGTCTGCATCCGGCACCAGGTTGGGGCCGGCGGGCGCGCGCTTCTCCTCGCCGAGGATCTCGAGTTCGTGGAGGTTGACCGTGCCGCCGAAGGCGTCGGTGGCGTTGAGCGAAACCGGTTTCTGGGTCTCGCGGCCGAAGTTCGGCGCGGCGGCCTTGATCAGCAGCGGCATCGTTTCGTTGAAAGCCAGCCCGGTGGCGGGGCAGGCGAAGCGGGTTTCCCAAAGCTTGCCCACCGGATGGGCGGCATCGAGCGAGTCGATGGTGAAGGAGCGCACGACGCCCATGAAGAGCGGGCTTTCGGCGAAGTCCCAGACCTTGCCGGCCACGCCCATGCGGATCGGGCCACGGAGCAGCACGCGCGGGTCAACGGACCCACCGTATTGTTGCTGCTCCCACATGAGGTTGACCTTGTCGCCGCCAAGGAAGGCCAGGGCCGGCCGGCCGATGCCGCCTTCCAGCATGCCCCACCCGAAGACGAACAGCTGCTCCGGCGGGTGGACTTCGTCGGCCAGCAGGTAACCCTGCGTCTTCAGCGCCGCCATGATCCAGTCGATGGTGTTCTGCTTGGTCGGCAGGGTTTCGCCGGCCCACGCGCGGCCGAAATTCACTTGGCCGATATAGACGAGCTTGTAGCGGACCGGTTTGTCCGGCGTGGGCACCGGACAAGCCCGGCCGGCCTCGGTCATGTCGGTCACAGTGATTACATCCACGTCCTTCTGCAGGAAACGGTCCGCGAGTTTGCCGAAGTCTATCGTGGCATGCGCGGCTCCGGCGGCCAGCAGCGCGTACGCCATGGCGGCGAAACGGGGGAGAGGCCGGGGCGGGCGCATGCCGGGAGCAAATCCGGCCGGCGGGAAATGGCAAGGGCTTCACTGGATGAAAACCGCCTGAAAGTAGGAGGGGCTTTATGCCCCGACGGGTCGCGGGGTAAACCCGCTCCTACGCAGCATTTTCGTCATCCGTGGCAGCGATCGCGACTGGCCGTCGAGCGACGCGTTCTCGCGGCCGGTGTTGGCAATCATCCTTCGCACGGCTCAGGATGACGGAGAGGGAAATCATTTCGCCGGCGGCACGGCGGGCGTGCCTTGCGCGGGCGAGGTGGCCGTCGGCACCACGATGAACTCGGACGCGCGGGCCGGGTCGAGGTACTGCTTCGCGAGCGCGCTGAGCTCGGCGGCGGTCACGCTCTCGTTGTCGGTGTAGCGGTTGCGGCTCCAGTCGAGGCGCTCGGGGAATTCCTGGGCGGCGGCGAGCACGCTGCCGAGCCAGTAGGGATTGGTGCGGGCGGATTCTCGGAGCTGCGTGAGCACGGGTTGCTTGGCGCGGACCAGTTCCTCGTCGGTCACGCCCTGGTCATGGAGCGACGCGGCGACGGCCTTGATGGCGTCGGCGATGGCGCGGCCCTGGTCCGGCGCGACGGTGGCGTCGGCGATCAGCCAGCCGTAGCCGGGATAGGTGTCGCTCAGGTCGGCGCCGGCGTTGGGGCTGTAGGTGCCGCCGAGCTTTTCGCGGATCTCCACGCGCAGCCGGTCGGAGAACACCTCGGACAGCAGGCGCAGGCGGCGGGTGAGCTTGATGTCGCGGCCGTCGGTGGCGGGCCAGTAGAGGCGGACGAGCGCCTTGGGAATCTCGCTCTCGACGGAATACTGCTTCGCGAGCGGCGCGGCCGGGCCGCTGACCTTGCGCTGGGCGGTGTACGCGGGCTTGGCATCGCGCGCGGGCAGGGCGCCGAAGGTTTGGGCGACGGCCGCGATCGTCGCGGCGGGATCGAAGTCGCCGACGATGGCGATCTCGATGGGGCCGCGGGCGAACTGGGGCGCGAGCCAGGCCTTCAGTTCGTCGAGCGAACGCGAGAGCATGACGTCCTTCTGCGGCAGGCCGAAGCGCGGGTCGCCGTTGGCCAGCAGGCCGGCGACTTCGAGCTGCAGCGGGCCGTCCGGCGTGTGGGCGAGGCGCAGGTAAAGCTGCTCGGCGGACTTGTGGACCTGGCGGATGGATTCGGGGCGGTAGCCCGGGTCGGTGAGGAACGCGCAGAACAGCTGGAGCTGCAGCAACAGGTCGTCGCGGTTGGTCGCGCCGCCGAAGGCAAACGCATCGCTTTGCGCGCCGAAGCTCAGGCCGATTGTTTTGCCGGCCAGCAGGCGCTGCAGGTCGTCGACGCTGTGCTTGCCCAGGCCGCCGGCGGCGAAGGCCACGTTGACGAGCAGCGAGAGGCCGGGCTTGTCGGCGGGCATGGTGAGCATGCCGCCGCCGAGGCGCACCGACACGCGGATGCGGCCGGCCTCGAAATCGGTGGGCTTCAGGTTGAGGCGGACGCCGTTCTGGAAACGGATGAGCGTGGTGCCGAGGTCCTCGACGACCTTCTGGTCCGCAATTGTTCCGGCCGGGCCGAAATCGGTGTAGGCGAAATCGGCCTGCGCGGTCTTGGGCGGCGCGGCGACGGCGACCTTGGCGCTGGCGAGGTAGGAGTCGGTGATCGCCTTGCTGGCGTCGGGTATGGCGACGTTGCCGGCGACGAAGATCTTGCGGCCGGCCGCCTCCTTCCACGTGGCGCGCAGAGCGGCGGCGCAGATTTCGGGCGTAACGGCCTGCAGTGCGGGTCCGTAAAGCGCCTGCTCGGCGGTCGGATGGGTGGTGACGGATTGGTCGATGAGGTCGCCGGCGATTTCGTCGGCCAGCTGGTCGGAATGGCGCGTGGCGGCGGTGCGCACGGCCTGGTCGAGGTTGTTGCGCATCTCGGCGACGGCCTCGGCGAGTTCCTCGGGCTGGAAGCCGTGCTCGAGGGCGCGGCGGAGTTCCTGCTCGGCCACGGCGAGGGCGGCCTGCCACTGGTCGGGGCGGCAGTTGATCTCGATCGAGGCGTTGCGGAAGGTGTCGAACTGCTCGGTTACGCCGACGATGCCGCTGACGAACGGCGCGCCCTCCTGCTTCGCGAGGATCGAGAGGCGGCGGTTGAGCATGCGCAAGGCGAGACCGCGCGGGAGGTACTTGAGGCGGTTGGCGGCGGTGTCGGCCTCGAAGGCGTAGGGCGTGACGATCTCCAGCGCGACGTTGGTGCTGCCGGCCTCCATCTCGGTGTGCAGCGTGGATTCGACCGCGAGCGGCGCGGTGACGGTGCCCAGGCGCGGTTCGTGCAGGGCGGGGGTGCGCGCGGCGAGCGGCGCAAAGAGTTCGCGCACGAGCGGCTCGACCGCGGCGGGCTCGATGTCGCCCGCGAGCACGAGGATCATGCGCTCGGGCCGGTACCACGCGTCGTAGAATTCCTGGAAGCGCGCGTGGTCGGCGGTGTTCAGCACCTCGTCGGTGCCGATCGGCAGGCGCTGCGGGAAGCGGGTGTCGGGAATAAGGAACTCCAGCTCGGCGAGGGAGGTGCGCAGGCCGACGGAATCGCGCGCGCGCTTTTCGCTGAAGATGATGCCGCGCTCCTTGTCGATTTCCTTCGGGTCGAGCGTGAGGCCGCCGGCGACATCGGCGAAGAACGTCAGCGCCTCGCGCAGCGTCTCCGGCTTCGTGTCGGGCAGCTCGAGCTGGTAGACGGTGCGGTCGAAGCCGGTGGAGGCGTTGGTGTCGCCGCCGAAGTCCATGCCGAGCTTCTGGAAGAACTCCACGACGTTGGCGGCGGGGAAGTGCCTGCTGCCGTTGAACGCCATGTGCTCGAGGAAGTGGGCGAGGCCGCGCTGGTTCTCGTTCTCGTAGACCGAGCCGACCTTGACGACGAGGCGGGCGCTGACGCGGCCCTTGGGCTCGGCGTTGTGGAGGAGCGCGTAGCGCAGGCCGTTGTCGAGCTTGCCCCACTTGATTGCCGGATCGGCGGGGAGATCGCTCGTCTGGTACGGGAAATCCGCGGCCAAAATGGCCAGTGGGGCCAGCAACAGGGCGAGAAAGAGAACCGGACCACGAACAAGGCGAGGGAGCGTCATGGAGGGAAGGAATCCACACGGACCGCGCGCCCGGCGCAAGGTTTCAGGCAGGCCGAACTAACCGAAGGGATTAACCACTCATGCATCGCCTAACGGCTCTGCTGGTTGGAGCGCTCCGCCTGATCGGCTCCGCTCCAGGCTTCGGGAGTCGGCTTATCGCCGACGGGAAATAGGGCAGTCATCCAAGCGGCGATTAGCCGCTCCCCGGAACCAAAACCGGAGCCGATAAGGCGGAGGGGATTTTCAAGCAGAGCCGTTAGGCGATGCATTAGTGGTTAACCGGTTCGGAGTCTTGGTTTAGCGACGTTTGCAGCCAAATTAGAGTGGCCAAAGCTGTGGGGCACTTGCTTCCTTTGAAGGCATGAAAACGAAAGCCAAAACCCTCCCGGAGAAGACCAACGCGAAGTTGGCCGGCAAGAAGGGCCCTGTTTCCCGCTTCCTCGCGCATCACTACCGGCACTTCAACGCGGCGGCCCTGCTCGATGCCGCGAAGGGCTACGAGTCCCACCTGCAGGCCGGCGGCAAGATGCTGGTGACCCTCGCGGGCGCGATGTCGACCGCCGAGCTCGGCCTTTCGCTGGCCGAGATGATCCGCCGGGACAAGGTCCACGCCATCGTCTGCACCGGCGCGAACCTGGAGGAGGATATCTTCAACCTCGTCGCCCACGATTACTACGAGCGCGTGCCGCACTACCGCCAGCTGACCGCCGCCGACGAACAGGAGCTGCTGGACCGGCACATGAACCGGGTGACCGACACCTGCATCCCGGAAGGCGAGGCCATGCGCCGCATCGAGGCCGCCATCGCCAAGGAGTGGGTCGCTGCCGACCGGGCGGGGGAGTCGTTCTTCCCGCACGAGTTTTTCTACAAGCTGCTCCGTTCCGGCGCGCTGAGGAAATTCTACCAGATCGACCTGAAGAACTCGTGGATGATCGCCGCCTGCGAGAAAAACCTGCCGATCATCGTCCCCGGCTGGGAGGATTCCACGCTCGGCAACATGTACGCCGGCCGCGTCATCACCGGCGAAATCAAGCGCGTGCACACCGTGCGCACCGGCATCGAGTACATGACCTGGCTCGCCGGCTGGTACACGAAAACCGCGAAGACCCTGCGCACGGGCGAGGGCTCGATCGGCTTCTTCCAGATCGCCGGCGGCATCGCGGGCGATTTCCCGATCTGCGTCGTGCCGATGCTGCACCAGGACCTCGGCCGCCGCAGCGTGCCGCTCTGGGGCTACTTCTGCCAGATCAGCGACTCGACCACGAGCTACGGCAGCTACTCCGGCGCCGTGCCGAACGAGAAGATCACCTGGGGCAAGCTCGGCCAGAGGACGCCGAAGTACATCATCGAGTCCGACGCCACGATCGTGGCGCCGCTGGTCTTTGCGTGGGTCCTCGGACAATAATCGCTGTTCGTTGATGAATGGCATCGCGCAAAGGACGCAACGGTCGCCAAGGAAAGGTATCCCAAACCTTGGCGCACTTTGCGTCCTTGGCGTGAGGCTTTCCGGTCAGAACAGTGCTATCTCGTGATCTGGCTCTATAGACTTCTGTTCCTGCCGCTGCTGGTTCTTGCATCGCCGTATTACCTGTGGCGGATGCGGCGGCGCGGGGGGTATGCGGAGAACTTCAGCCACCGCTTCGGCGGGACGGACCCGCTGCCGGCGAAGACGCCCGGCCGGAAGCGCATCTGGCTCCAGGCGGTGAGCGTGGGCGAGATGCTGGCGATCGCGCCGCTGCTCGAGGCGCTGCAACGCGACGGCCTGGCCGAGGTTTACCTGACCACGACCACCAGCACCGGCTACCAGCTGGCGAAGGAGAGGTACGGCGCGCTCACGATCGGCATCGGCTACTTCCCGCTGGATTTCTGGTTCTTCAGCGCCCGCGCCTGGAGCGCGGTGCAGCCCGACCTTTGCATCCTGATGGAAGGCGAGCGCTGGCCGGAGCACGTGCACCAGGCGGCGAGCCGCGGCGTGCCGGTGCTGAGCGTCAACGCGCGCCTGTCCGACCGCAGCTACCGGCGTTCGATGCGCTTCGGTTTCCTGCTGCGCCCGCTGTCGCGCGGCATCACGCGGATCCTGTGCGCCTCGCGCCGCGACGAGCAGCGCTTCAAGTCGCTGGGCTTCCCGCCGGAGATCCTGCAGACGACCGGCAACCTCAAGCTCGACGTGGACATCCCGCTGCTCCCGGCCGCGGAACTGAAGCAGCGGCGCCAGGACATCGGCCTCGGCGACGGACTCATCCTGCTCGGCTCCTCGACCTGGCCGGGCGAGGAGGAGGCGCTGGTCGCCGCGTTGCACCAGGCGCGCAGCAAGGGCCTCAGGGTTTCGCTCCTGCTCGTGCCGCGCCACGCCGAGCGCCGCGAGGAATTGCGCGGCCTGCTGGAAAAATCCGGCCTCACGTTTCACTTCCGGTCCGCGGGCCTGGCGCCGGCCGTCGTGGATGTCGCGGTCGGCGACACCACGGGCGAGCTGCGCAAGTTCACCCAGCTCGCCGACCTGGCCTTCATCGGCAAGAGCCTGCCGCCGCACGACGGCGGCCAGACGCCCGTCGAGGCCGCGCTGCTGGGCAAGCCGGCGCTGCACGGGCCGCACATGACCAATTTCCGCGAGATCATCCGCACGCTGGCCGAGGCCGAGGCGGTGCGGAAGGTGGAGACGCCCGAGCAGCTGGTGCACACCGCGGTGAATCTCCTGCAGGACGAAATCCAGCGCGCCGAACTGATCGGCAACGCCCGCCTCTGGGCCGCGGGCAACCGCGGCGCCACGGACCGCACGCTGGCCGTCATTCGCGAGCTGCTGGGCGCCTGAGGCCGGCGTAGTGTAATATATTACATTGCAGTACCACGGCGCCGCGCACGACGGAATGTCATCTATTGGATGACATGTTCGGTATGCGCGGAACGGGCCACGGCGAGCGTTGCGAAGGTGCGCGGATGGGGATTTCCCGGGCTTGTGCAGTAGTCGCGCGGGCGCACACTGGCGCCATGTCCGAAAAGCCCGCCTGTCCCGCCTGCACGCTCGATGATGTCCTCGCGCACCCCGATCACTGGGAATGCGCGACCTGCGGCCATGAGTGGCCGCGCGCGGCCGCGCCCGAGGCGGCGCGGGTGGTCAAGGATGCCCACGGGACGCCGCTCGCCGACGGTGACACGGTGGTGCTGATCAAGGACCTCAAGCTTCGCGGCGGCGGCGGCGTGCTGAAAGGCGGCACCAAGGCCAAGAATATCCGGCTGGTGGACGGCGATCACGACATCGACTGCCGGATCGACGGCGTCGCGATGGCGCTCAAGTCATGCTTCGTGAAGAAGGCCTGAGACGTTGAAACGGGGGTGCCGGCCAGCACGTGCGCCGCGATGGTGCGCGCAGCCGAGGGGTGGGCGATTTTCCGGAGGTTCTTGCGCCAATGCGACCAAAGCGCGGCCTCCTTGGCGAAGGCGGCCTGGACCTGCGCGGCGATGGCGGCGGGCGTCGTGGCGAGCGCGCCGGCCGCGTTGCGGCGCAGCAGCTCGTAATTGCCCTCCTCCTGGCCGGGCACGATCTGGCTGACGATCATCGGGCAGAGCGCGTTGATCGATTCCTGCGTGGTGGCGCCGCCGGCCTTGCTGATAACGAGGTGGTGCGTCATGAGCAGCTCGGGGATGCGGTCGGTCCAGCCGAGGACCTCGGTCGGCCCCGGGGCGGAACGGGCCAGCTGCTCGATCTCCGCGCGGAACTTCGCGTCGCGCCCGGTGGTGAACGTGACCTTCCAGTCGCCGTGCTGCAGCAGCTCGCGCACGATCGGCAGCGCGGTCTCGCGGCTGGAGTTGATCATGTAGAGCACGCGGCGGGACTGGGCGGGACCGACGGGCTCGGGCGGCTGGAGCGCGGCGGGGCGGTCGGCGAACGCGAGCGCGACCGGGAAGCCGCTGACATGCACCTTGTCGGGCGGCACGCCGCGCGCCTTCAGGAAGGCGGCGGAGTCGGCGTCGGTCACGAACCAGCCGTCGGACGGCGCGCGGTACCAGAGCGAGTTGATGGTGAGCGCGTCGGTGACGACGGTGAAGTGCGGGCAGAAGGCGCGGCCCTCGGCGCGCAGCTGGTTGAGCAGCCAGGAGTAGACCGGGTAGGTCGAGACGAGCGCGACCGGCTGCCGCTCCCGGATGATGCGTTCGAGCAGCCGGCGGTGGCTGGCGAGCGTGCGCAGCACCGCGGGGGCGCGCGGCGACTCGTCGAGCCAGCGGTAGATGCCGCTCCAGATCTTCGGCGCGGTGTTGATGAGCTTCAGGTAGCCGCGGCGGGACAGGTTGTTGAAGCGCGGGGCGCGCAGGGCGAAGATGTCGATGAGCTCGGCCTCGATTCCCGGCTGCTCGTTGAAGGCGGACTTGAGGGCGCGGGCCGCGCTGTTGTGACCTTCGCCGTAGCCGGCGGTGAGGATGAGGATCTTCATGGGAGAAACCTGAAACTTGAGACCTGAAACCTGTGGGATGGCAGAGGCGGGGCGGGTTGAAAAGTAGGAGGGGCTTTATGCCCCGACGTTCGTCTCTCGTCGGGGCATGGAGCCCCTCCTGCGCAAATGGATCAGCGGACAGCCGACAGCACAGCCTGGGCGCCCACCCCGGGGAATTGCAGCGGCTCATCGGCCTCGGGATCGGCAGACTCATCCCCCGGCATCGGGAACTGCGCGCAGAATTCCTTGAAGGTGATCAGCTCGAAGCGGCCGTCGTGGTGCTCGACGATGGCGGTGAGCGACTCGACCCAGTCGCCGGAGTTGAGGTAGTGGATGCCGTCGATCTGCTTGTCGGCCGGCGTGTGGATGTGGCCGCAGATGACGCCGACGCAGCCCTTGTCGCGGGCGAGCGCGGCGACCTGGTCCTCGAATTTGCCGATGAAGCTGACGGCTTGCTTGACGCGGGCCTTGATCGCCTGGCTGAGGGAGAAGTACTCCTTGCCGCGCAGCTTGCGGAACCAGTTGTAGGCGCGGTTGAGGCGGAGGAGCAGGGCGTAGCCCATGTCGCCGAGGTGCGCGAGGAAGACCATGTTCTTCACGACGCCGTCGAAGACATCGCCGTGGAGCACGAGGTAGCGGCCTGCCGGCGTCTCGTGGATGAAATCCTCGACGAGGCTGATGCCCTCGAACTGCATCGGGAGCAGCCGGGCAAGGAAGTCGTCGTGGTTGCCGCGGAGGTAGATGACCTCCGTGTCCTTCTTCTGGACCATGGTGAGCACGCGGCGGATGAAGCGCGTGTGCGGCTTGGTCCACCGGCCGTCGCGGCCGAGGCGCCAGCCGTCGATGATGTCGCCGTTGAGGATCAGGCGGTCGCAGCGCACATGCTTCAGGAAGTGGGTGACTTCGTCGGCCTTGCTGTGCGGCGTGCCGAGATGGACGTCGGAGAGGATGACGGTGCGGACTCGAAGGGCGGGTTTCATGGTGGGTGTGCGAAAAGCTGAGAGCTGGGAGTTTAGAGCTGAGAGCCGGACGCTCGGATTGGAGGCGGGACTATCAGTCCCGCGGGTTGCGAGGTGGGAGCGGATGAGTTTGCGGGACTGATAGTCCCGCCTCCATGGAACTCATCCGCGGCTTCCTTCAGATCAGCGGCGAAGCGGTCCACGATCGCCTCCCACGACATGGTGCGCGTCGTGGCGGGGCCGGCCGCAGCCAGGCGCGCGCGCAGCGCGGGCTCGGTGGCGAGGCGGACGGAGTTGGCGAGGAAGGTCGTTTCGTCGCCGACTTGGGCGAGCAGGCCGTTCTCGCCGTGGCGGATGAACTCGTGCGCGGCGGCGTAGTCGAAGGCCGCGACGGCGAGGCCGCTGCCCATGGCCTCGGTCACGACATTGCCGAAGGTCTCGGTGATGCTCGTGTGGAGGTAGATGTCGCCCGAGGCGTAGTGGCGGGCGAGGTTGGCGCCGGTGTAGAAACCGGTGAAGATGACATCGGGCCGCTGCTTCTGCAGCGCGGCGAGCAGCGGGCCGTCGCCGACGAGGACGAGACGGGCCTTGGGCTGCACGGCCTTGATGGCGTCGAAGCCGCGGAAGAGCAGGGGGTAGTTTTTCTCGTGGGCCATGCGGCCGACGTGGATCACGGCGAGCCCGTCGGGCTCGACGCCCCACGACGCACGCAGGGCGGCGTCGCGGCGCGCCGGGTTGAAGAGCTCGGTGTCCACGCCGCGCGAGAGCAGGCGGAGGTTTTCATAGCCCTCGCGCTCGAGGCGCACGAGCAGGTCGCGGGTCGGGACGAAGGTGCGCAGCGTGCGATTGTGGACGCGGCGCAGCCAGGCGGCGACGACGGGTTTGAACCAGCCGATGCGGTAATCGCGCGTGTACTGGTCGAAGTTGGTGTGGAAGCTGGACGTGACCGGGATGCCCATTTCCTTGGCGGTCGTGATGGCCGAGGCGCCGAGCGGTCCCTCGGTGGCGACGTGGACGAGGTCGGGCCGGTTGAGCTTCCACTGCTGGCGCAGGCGGCGCGCGGCGGGCAGGCCGAGGCGGAGCTGCGGGTAACCGGGAATGGGGACGCCGGGGAGGCGGATCTGGCGGCAGGCCACGCGGTGCGTGACGCTGAAGCGGGGCGATTCGTGCCGCTGGCGCGGGCGGACGATCGTGAGGCGGTGGCCGTGGCGCGCGAGGCCATCAACCAAGCGGCCGAGCGTCATCGCGACGCCGTTGATTTCGGGAGAGTAGGTTTCGGTTACGAGGGTGAGATTCAATCGTTGTGGCCCGGGCGGCGGCGACCTGCCAGCCGTCGAGCGCGGCGTCATCTTGGCGGGCCTGCGTGACAAACCCGTGCCGGACGCGTGACGAACCGGTAAATCCGCATCAGGCAGTCGAAGGTCCGAGGGTCGAAGTCGAAGGCTGGGCTGGGGAACACGCTTATCTTCCGTGGTTTGTCCGGCCTTCGACCCTCGACTCTCGTCTTTCGCCCCGGGTCGCCATCCGGTCCTAGCATAAGAGCCAAATAGGTGTTGCGCCGCGTCGGCGTAAGTTTCTAACGTCGCTCTTTTAGTTTGATGCAATCCCACGGCCCAAAGCGCATCTACACTCCGCAGTCCCTGGAGTTCTGGTTCAGCCGCATGGATGTGGAGTGGGAGGGTCAGTTTGACGCCCACCACGTGGAGCGGGGCCATGCGATGTACCGCGACAGCGAGATCCGGGAGGTCGAGCTCGGGGCCAAGGATGCGATTATTCACCGCCGCGTGGACAAAAAGGAAGAGTACGCGGTGATCGAGTGGGAGGGCGACGCCATCAAGGTCCGCTCCTCCTCGACCGACACCCTCCTTGCCAACGCCATCGCCGTCGCCGGCCTCCACGAGATCGAGGAGCTGCTGGTGGACGAGATCAACGCGCTCCTGCCGGGCGGCCCGAAGGGCAACGGCAATGGCAGCGGCGCCGCCAAGGGCCATGCCGCGACCGCCCACGCCCATGTGGCGAACGGCCAGGACCTCCATCACGGCCACGTCACCGCGGGCAACGGCAACGGCGCCAAAGCCGAGGCGGGCGCGGCGGCGTCCACCCGCGACCTGCTGCTCAGCTTCACCGCCAACAACGAGGGCCTGGTGTTCCTCGCGTTCTGGAAGCACGGCCGCAACCGCATCCCGGCGCTGGGCAACAGCGCCTACCACCCGACGCCGGCGGAGCGCGCCAAGCTGATTGCCCTCGCGACGTACGCGCGCAAGGCCCACTTCCGCTACAACCAGACCACGCACGCCTACGCGCTCGACGCGCTGGCGGACATCCCGGGCTTCCTCCGCGACCTGCTGCCGCACTGGAAAAAGCAGTTCGCCATCGAGCTCGACGTGAAGGTCGACAACATCAAGCAGGGCGCGCGCGTCATCGAGATCGAGGCCGTCGCCAACCGCCGCCCCGGCTCCGACGGCGGCCTGGACCTGCGCTGGATCTTCCGCGCGGGCGAGAAGCTGCTCACCGACGAGCAGGCCGCCGCGCTGCTCAAGCACGGCCGCACGCCGATGCTGCTGCCCGACCTCGGCATCGTCACGATTTCCCCCGAGAAGTGGGAGAGCTACCAGCAGTGGAAGAAGAACCTCGAGGAAACCCAGGTCGACGGCGAGATCCCGCCGTACCTGATCTTCTCCCTGTTCAACGACCAGCGCATCAAGGTCACGCTCGGCGCCGAGATCGACACCTGGCGCCAGAAGGTCATGACGGCGCCGACCACGCCGCCGTTCCTGCCCGAGTATCTCCGCAACTACCAGCGCCGCGGCGTCGAGTGGATGCACCACCTCTGCGAGACCGGCTGCCACGGCCTGCTCGCCGACGAGATGGGCCTCGGCAAGACCGCGCAGATGATCGCGCTGCTGCGTTCCCGCCCGATGGTGCGCAAGCGCCACATCGTGGTGTGCCCGGCCAGCGTCGTCCCGGTGTGGCGCGACGAGCTCCTGCGCTTTTATCCCGACGCCAAGGTCGAGACGCTCAAGTCGGGCCACGACTTCAAGGGCATCCGCACGCCGTGCATCTGGCTCGCGAGCTACACGCAGCTGCGCAAGCACCGCACGCTGCTGGACCACACCGATTTCGGCTACGCCATCCTCGACGAGGGCCAGTTCATCAAGAACCCCGACGCCAAGGTCACGCAGGCCTGCTTCGCGCTGCGCGCCGAGCACCGCCTGGTCATGACCGGCACGCCGCTGGAGAACCGCCAGCTGGACCTGTGGTCGATCTTCCGCTACCTGCTGCCCGGCCTGCTCGGCTCGCGCACGGGCTTCGAGGCCGCGCTCGTGCAGGACCGCGACGGCACGATGAACCGCCTGCGCCAGCAGGTCGCGCCGTTCATCCTCCGCCGCACGAAGAACGAGGTCGCCACCGAACTGCCGCCCAAGGTCGAGATGGACCTGCTTTGCCCGCTCACCGAGGTGCAGCGCGCCGAGTACGCCCGCATCTGCACCGAGGGCCTGGCGCGCCTCGGCGAGGACATCGGCCTCGCGCTGCGCGAAAAGTCCTTCGGCTTCCTCGCGCTGCTCACGCGCCTGCGCCAGGTGTGCTGCGACCCGGACCTGCTGCCGTGGCTCAATTCGCCGCTCACCGACAGCGGCAAGCTGCAGCTCCTGATCGAGAAGCTGCAGGAAGTCGTGGCCAGCGGCCACAAGGTCGTGATCTTCTCCCAGTTCGTGACGCTGCTCGACCGCGTGCGCGCGGCGCTGGTGCAGCACTACCCGGAGCTGCCGCGCTACGAGATCACCGGCATGACGGTCGACCGGCAGAAGCCGGTGAAGGATTTCCAGTCCGCGCAGGGTGCGGCCGCGATGCTCGTGAGCCTCAAGGCCGCCGGCACCGGCATCACGCTGCACGCGGCGGATTACGTCTTCCTGCTCGACCCGTGGTGGAACCCGGCGGTCGAGGACCAGGCCATCGACCGCGTGCACCGCATCGGCCAGACGAACACCGTGTTCGTCTACCGCATGGTGACGGCCGGCACGATCGAGGAGCGCATCCAGGCGCTGAAGGGCGAGAAAAAGCAGCTCTTCAACCAGGTCGTCGGCGGGCACAGCGGCGACTTCGAGTGGACGAAGCACTTCAGTTCGCTGAACAGCCTCATCCAGCTGAGCGCGGTCGAGACCGCGGAGCCGGAGGGCCCGATCGGGCCGGCGGCGCCAGTGGAGGCCGTTGCGGTGCCGGCGCCCGAGGCCGAGGCCGCGCCCGACGCGGCGCCGGCGGTGTGAGGGTAGGGGCGCAGACTTGCTGCGCCCAATCCCGCGGAAGCGGGATTCCAAGCACATTCGAACGTGGAGGGAATGTTCGCGTTGCGAACATTGGGCGCAGCAAGCCTGCACCCCTACGCCCGCCCGCCGGAGCGGGAACCTTCCGGCATCAATCCTTGTCAGCCACGCCGTGTATGGGCATACCGGACGGCGCGTGAAGGAAGTCGTGCCGCAAATCTATTATAGGCTGTTGCGTCTGTTGCGCCTGCGGCTGTGGGTCATCGAGAAGCTGCGGCCCTCCCCCTGGCAGGAGACGCTCGCCTACGCCGCCCTGGCGGGCATCATGGGCGCGCTGGTGGCCCTGGGCTTTCGCTGGGGCGTGGAGTTCGTCCACTACCTGCTCACGGGCACGCGCGAGGCGATCGTGGTCACCTTCGAGGATTTGGAATGGTGGCAGCGCCTGGCGGTCCCGGCGGTGGGCGGCCTCATGGCCGGCCTCGTCCTGCTTTTCGGCAAGCGCCTGCATCGCGGCGAAAGCTCCACGGACTACATGGAGGCGATCCTCATCGGCAGCGGCGAACTGCCGGTCAGGTCGAGCCTGGTGAAAAGCACGGCGGCGATGTTCTCCATCGCCTCCGGCGGCTCGATCGGCCGCGAAGGCCCGATGGTGCAGCTGGCGGCGGTGGCGTCGTCGTGGTTCGGCCACTGGCGGCGGCTGTCCGCGCCGCAGGTGCGCCTGCTGGTGGCGTGCGGCGCCGCCTCGGGCATCGCCTCGGCCTACAACGCCCCGATCGCGGGCTCGTTCTTCGTGGCGGAGATCATCCTCGGGACCATCGCGATGGAGAGCCTCGGGCCGCTGGCGGTGTCCGCCGTGGCGGCGACCCTGACGATGCGCACGCTCTCCGATGCGCACACGTTGTACACCGTGCCGGCGTTCACGCTGCATTCGCTGTGGGAGATCGGGCCGTTCGTGGTGCTCGGCGTCCTGTCGGGCATCGTGGCGCCGTGGTTCCTGCGTTCGCTGCGCAAGGCGGAGGCGCTGTTCACCTGGACCAACCTCGGCGTGCCGGTGCGCATGATGCTGGGCGGCCTCATCGTGGGCGCGCTGGCCGTGTGGGTGCCGCAGGTGTGCGGCAACGGCTACAGCGTCGTGGTCGCGATCCTCAACGGCCAGCTGGTCTGGAAGGTCCTGCTGCTCGTGCTCGTCTGCAAATGGGTCGCCACGGCCGCGTCGTTCGGCTCGGGCGCGCCCGGCGGCGTGTTCACGCCGACGCTCTTCATGGGCGCGGCGCTGGGCTATCTCTACGGTTTCGGCGTCCACGCGGTCTGGCCGCAGGGCGCGGCGGACCCGCGCGCCTTCGCGCTCGTCGGCATGGGCGCGCTGCTCGCCGCGGCCAGCCACGCGCCGGTCATGGCGATCATCATGCTGTTCGAGATGACGCTGAGCTACGACATCATCATGCCGCTGATGCTCTGCAGCGTGATCGCGTACTACACGGCGCGCGGCATCGAGAACCAGTCGCTGTACAGCGAGGCGCTGCACAAGAAGGCGGCGGCGGAACCGCAGGCCGCGGCGACGCTGCCCGGCATCGTGGCCGACCTCGTGCGCGGCCAGGCGTCGGCGGTGTCGCAGACCGCGCGCTTCGAGGAGATCGCCGGCCAGTTCCTGTCGACCCGGCAGGAGGAGATCTACGTGACGCACAACGGCCGCTACGCCGGCGTGATTTCGCTGCACGACATCAAGCCGCACCTCAGCGACCCGGAGGTCGCGGCGCACGTGATCGCGGACGACATCCGGCGCGAGGACATCCCGACGGTGGCCCCGACGGCGACGCTGGCGGATGCGCTGCGCGTCTTCGCGCAGTGCAGCGGGCAGACGCTGCCCGTGGTGGAACCGTCGAGCAAGCACCTCGCCGGCATTTTGGTGAAGAACGACCTGTTGCTCGCGCTGCTGGAGGGCCGGAGCGCGACGAACAAGCAGCGCAGCGGCGGCACGGCGGTGCCGTTTCCGGGCAAGGGGTAGGCGGACGAACACACCCCGGCGCTGCGCGCCACCCCTCTTGATAGAGGGGATTCGGAAAGCGGCATTTTGATCCCCTCTATGAAGAGGGGTGCCCGAAGGGCGGGGTGTGTCGGCGCGCCGCGTCCGGAAAAATCCGCGGAAGTTCGTGCGGCGGTGGGCCAATTTGCGCCTTCGTCACACGGCCGTCACGAAACCGTAACATGATCCCTCTAGTCTGCGGCCCGTCCCGGCAACCCGCCGGGCCTTATTGTTCATCCAAGCATCCATCCATCCGATCATGTTCAACCTTAAATCCAAAGTGTTCGCCGCGCTGGCCGCCGTCGTATGTGCCACCGCAGCCCTCGCGCAAGACAGCGGCCCGCTCATCGACCTCCTGGTCAAGAAGGGCATCATCAACGACCAGGAGGGCGAGGACCTCCGCGCCGAGCTGTCGAAGGACTTCGCCCAGTCGCCCGCGGGCAAGATGAACCTTGCGGGCGCGATGACCGAGCTGAAGCTTTCCGGCGACGTCCGCGTGCGCTACGAGAGCCGCACCGGCTCCCTCGCGACCGGCGACCACCAGGAGCGCGACCGCTTCCGCTACCGTTTCCGCACCGGCCTGACCGGGAAGATGGCCAACAACTGGTCCTGGGGCGTGCGCCTCGAGACCGCCACGGGCAGCCGCTCGAGCAACGTGACGATGGGCGATGACGCCGGTCCGTTCGCCAAGACGAGCGATGCCGTCAACGTCGGCCAGATCTGGGCCCAGTGGACCCCGACACCGGAATGGACCTTCACCGGCGGCCGCATGGCCAATCCGCTTGTCACGAGCGCCATGACCTGGGACGCCGACATCAACCCGGAAGGCCTCGCCGAGTCCTACAAGCACCGCGACGGCAACCTCGAGTACTCCGCCACCGCGGCGCAGTTCCTGTACAGCGCCGCCGGCACGCAGAACACCTTCGGCGCCACCGCCAACGTCCAGGACCTGTTCCTCTTCGCGTGGCAGGGCGGCATCAAGTACTACCTCGACGGCGCCACAAAGTTCTTCCAGGTCAACCCGACCGTCTACCACTACGTTCACAACAACAAGTACAACCCGGCCGCCTTCAAAGGCTCCTTCACCGCGGCCAACACGACGGCCGTCAACAACCTCCTCGTCGTCGACGTGCCGCTGGAATATGACTTCGTGGCGGCGAACGGCGCCCCGATCCGCATCTTCGGCGACTTTGCGATCAACACCGAGGGCGACGACCGCGCCGCCAAGTGGGGCCGTCCCGACCTCGATGGCGAAAACACCGCCTGGCAGATCGGCGCTTCGTACGGCAAGGCCGCCAACAAGGGCGAGTGGGATGCGCGCATCGCCTACCAGTCCGTCGGCGCCTTCGCCCTCGATCCCAACCTCGTCGATTCCGACATCTTCGACAGCCGCACGAACATGCGCGGCTGGGTGCTGACCGGCAACTACGCCCTCGGCTCCGCCACCATGTTCACGCTCACCCTCGCCAACGGCGAGCGGAAGAACGACGCCCTCATCGCTCCCGGCGCCGGCGATGTCGGTTCCAACAATGCCCTCGACAAGTACTGGCTGCTCCAGGCCGACCTCGTCGTGAAATTCTAAGCTACGTCACTGATGCCTCACCAACACACCCCGGCGCTGCGCGCCACCCCTCTTCATAGAGGGGATTCCATCGCCGCGGCCGAAGTCCCCTCTGTCAAGAGGGTGCCCGACAGGGCGGGGTGTGTGGCGGCTCCGAAAACATTTCCATTCAACCCAATCAGATCATGAAAAAACTCACTCTCGCTCTCATTGCGCTGGCCGCCGTCTCGGTCGCCTCCGCCCAGAAGCTCGTCATCAAGGGCTCCGACACGCTCGGCGCCAAGCTCGTGCCCATGCTGGCCGAGGACTACAAGGCCCGCAACTCGGGCGTGACCTTTGAGATCGCCGCCGAGGGTTCGACCACCGGCATCGCCGCCATCGTCGACGGCACCGCGCAGATCGGCATGTCCTCCCGTCGCGCCAAGGCCACCGAAATGTCGGCCGGCACGGCCAAGGGCGTCTCGCTCAAGCCCACGATTGTCGCCTTCGACGGCATCGGCGTCATCATGAACGCCGGCAACCCGCTCAGCTCCCTCACGAAGCGCCAGGTGGAGCAGATCTTCGCCGGCGACATCACCGACTGGTCGCAGGTCGGCGGCAGCCCGGGCCCGATCTCGGTCTACACCCGCAACACTTCGTCCGGCACCTACGCCGACTTCAAGGAGCTCGCGATGAAGAAGCGCGATTACGCCGCGTCCTCCCAGAAGATGGCCGGCAACGAGCAGATCGCCTCCGAGGTCGCCAAGAACCCGAATGGCATCGGCTATGTCGGCCTGGCCTACCTCACTGACCCGGGCATCAAGACCGTGGCGATCGAAGGTTCGCTGCCGTCGGAGGAATCGGTGATCGCCAAGAGCTATCCCTATGCCCGCCCGACGTTCTACTACACGAACGGCGAGCCCACGGGGGAGGCCGCGAAGTTCCTCGAGTTCACGCTCAGCGACGAGGGACAGAAGATCGTCCGCAAGGTCGGCTTCGTCCCGGTCCGCAAGCTCTGAGCAGGCGGCGCAGTCATTGCGAGTCGGCTCACATCAGTGAGCCGGCGAAGCAATCCAGCTGGATCGCCACGGCCCTCAGAGGGCCTCGCGATGACACATTTCACGGGGCGGGACGGACGGTCCCGCCCTTTGTTTTCCGCTTTGTCACGCAACTGTAACCTGCGCCGGTTGACCGGTCCTCCGGGCCGCACCGATGCTTCTGCCCACGTTCCGGCATGTCCGTTTCCACTGAAAACGCTCCCCCTTTGGCCCGCCTTCCGACGCGCGAGGCCCTCCTGCGCAAGCCGCGCGGCTGGTTCTTCGGCCTGACCGGCGACCAGTTCGTCAAATACGTCTTCCAGGGCAATGCCACGATCTCGATCCTCGTGCTGGGCCTGATCACGTTCACCATTTTCCGCGACGCGATCGGCTTCATCCCGCAGAACCACGCCAATCTCGTCCTCTACCGCCGCGCCGGCCTCGAATATGTCGACCTCTACCGCGCGCAGGTGACCGCGCACAGCGCGCTGTCCCGTTTCCTGGCCGACTTGCGCCAGAAGCAGTACGCGCTCCTCACCAAGGGGCAGGGCCTCGCGCCCGCCGCCGCCACGGCGAAGCTGGCGGGGTTCGACGATTTTGCCAACCGCTACGCCGACACCATCGACGACCAGGAGACGCTGCTCGGCTCCATGAGCGACCTCGTCACGTCGCTGAAGGAACGCCAGAAGGTGTCCGAGGACATGGCCGAGTCGAAGCGCAACCTGCTCGACGGCATGGCGGGCGCGACGCCGCAGCACGCCGCCGAATTGCAGAAGCAGGCCGACGCCACGGTGGTCGAGGTGATCGATTTCAAGGCCGAGATCCGGCCGTTGCTCGCGATGCAGCCCGACGTGGCCGCCGCCAACGCGAAGCAGACCGAGGCGCTGAACGCGCTCGTCGCGCACCTGCCGGCGCTGCCCGATCCCGCGCTGAACCGCCAGCTGGCCAAGTTCCCGGAGTTCGTGAAGGGCTACCTGGCCGAAATGGCGGAGACCACCCGGGCGATGGCCGCCTGGGACCAGATGAAGCCCATCGGCTTCTTGGCCGCGTTCAACGCCTTTGCCTTCGGGCGCGAGTGGGTGACGGCCAGCTTCTGGCAGGACTGGTACGGCATCATCCCGCTGCTCACCGGCTCGCTGCTCATCGCCTTCCTCGCGCTGCTGATCGCGCTGCCGCTCGGGGTTGCCGCCGCGGTCTACGTCAACCAGGTCGCCCGTCCGGCCGAGCAGAGGTTCATCAAGCCCTACATCGAGTTCATCTCCGCCATCCCGAGCGTCGTCCTCGGTTTCTTCGGCATCGCGATGCTGGGCGAGACCCTCCGCCGGGTCTCGCAGGTGCCGTGGCTCGACTGGGTGCCCGGTTTTCCGATGGCCGAACGCCTCAACGCCACGACCGCCGCGTGCCTCCTCGCGCTCATGGCCATCCCGACGATCTTCTCGCTCGCCGAGGACGCCATCAACAACGTGCCGCGCCACTTCAAGGAGGCGTCGCTCGCCCTCGGCGCCACCCGCCTGCAAACCATCGTGCGCATCACGATCCCCGCGGCGTTGTCCGGCATCGTCGCCGCCATCCTGCTCGGCTTCGGCCGGGTGGTGGGCGAGACGATGGTGGTGCTGCTCTGCGCCGGCAACCGCATCCAGATCCCGGACTTCTCGCACGGGGTCGGCGCGATCTTCCAGCCGGTCCACACGATGACCGGCATCATCGCCCAGGAAATGGGCGAGGTGGTGCGCTACAGCATCCACTACCGCGCGCTCTTCATGGTCGGCGTCGTCCTCTTCATGATTTCCCTCCTGATCAACTGGCTGGCGCAGAAAATCGTGCGCCGCTACCGCATCTCCATCGGATGAAGACCGCCGGCCTAAATTCCGAAAATGTAGGGCCGTCGCTCGTCGACGGGCCGGCTTGCCCTCGCGCGAGGTCCGGCGACAAGCGCCGACCCTACACCAAGCAGGGAGGCCGCCCATGAGCGCCCCCGTTCCCCGGATCTTTGCCCGGCCGACGGCGGCCAAGCGCGCCGAGAAGGGTGTCTTCTGGCTCCTGCGCCTCGGCACGTACTTCGTGCTGTCCTGCGCCGCGTTCGTCTTCCTCGACATCGGCCTCAAGGGCGGCGCGGTCATCTTCCGCACCAGCGCGCCGTTCATCAACGTCCCGTTCCTCACCGAATCGCCCGAGACGCTCAATGTCTTCGAGTGGGAAGGGAAGAAGGTCACGATGGGCGACCGCGCCTTCCGGCAGTTCAAGGCCGAGCACGCCGAGCAGATGAAAAACGTCCGCACCGAAAGCTACGTCTACTCGGCGGGCGGCATCTTCCCGAACATCGTCGGCACCGTGCTGCTCGTGGCGGGCTCGATCATCATCGCGCTGGTCCTCGGCGTGATGAGCGCGATCTATCTCAATGAGTACGCCACCGACGGCCCGTTCATCCATTTCCTGCGCCTGTCGATCGTCAACCTCGCCGGCGTGCCTTCGATCGTCTTCGGCCTGTTCGGCTTCGGCATGTTTGTCATCGCGATGAAATTCGGCGTCTCGCTCCTCGCGGGCTGGCTGACCCTCGCGTTCATGGTGCTGCCGATCATCATCACCGCCTCCGAGGAGGCCCTCAAGGCCGTGCCCAAGGGCTACCGGGAGGCCTCGCTCGCCCTCGGCGCCACCAAGTTCCAGGCGATCGTGACCAACGTCCTGCCGTACGCGCTGCCGGGCATCCTGACCTCCTCGGTGCTCTCCATTGCCCGCGTGGCGGGGGAGACGGCGCCGATCATGTTCACCGCGGCCTTCGTCGTGCGCGACGAGCTGCCGTGGCAGGTGGCCAAGTGGACCGACTTCTTCTTCCAAGGCGTCATGGCCCTGCCGTACCACATCTACGTGGTGGCCTCCAAGATCCCGCAAAACGAATACACGCGCGACGTGCAGTACGGCACGGCGTTCGTGTTCCTCTTCACCGTGGCCGCCATCGCGATGACTTCCATCGTGCTGCGCGTCCGTCTCCGGAAAAAATACAAATGGTAACCTCCCTCATGTCCGAGCCCACCACTTCCTCCGCCACGGTCCGCTCCGTTTCCGTGCCGACCAATCCCGTGGTCACCGCTGACAAGACGGCCGCGGCCCCGGCCACCGCCAAGCCGATGATCGAGATCGACGATGTCGATTTCTACTATGGCAAGAGCCAGGCGCTGCACGACGTCTCGCTCAACATTGCCGAGCGCGAGGTCACGGCCTTCATCGGTCCCTCCGGTTGCGGCAAGAGCACGCTCCTGCGCTGCCTGAACCGCATGAACGACCTGATCGACGGCACCCGCATCGGCGCCGGCGAGATCCGCATCGACGGGGTGAACATCTACGATCCGCGCGTGGACGTCATCGAGCTCCGCAAGCGCGTCGGCATGGTCTTCCAGAAGTCCAACCCGTTCCCGAAGTCCATTTATGACAACATCACCTACGGCCTCCGCATCCAGGGCGAGAAGCGCAAGAGCCGCCTCGACGAGGTCGTCGAGAAGAGCCTGCGCGGCGCCGCCCTCTGGGACGAGGTCAAGGACCGCCTGCACGAGAGCGCCCTGGGCATGTCCGGCGGCCAGCAGCAGCGCCTCTGCATCGCCCGCGCCATCGCGGTCGAGCCGGAGATCATCCTGATGGACGAGCCCTGCTCGGCGCTCGACCCGATCGCCACGGCCAAGGTCGAGGAGCTGATTCACGAGTTGAAGAAGGATTTCACCATCGTCATCGTGACCCACAACATGCAGCAGGCCGCCCGCTGCTCCGACCGCACGGCGTTCTTCTACCTCGGCAAGCTCATCGAGTTCGCCGAGACCCGCACGATCTTCATGAACCCCGGCAACCCGCAGACCGAGGCTTACGTCTCCGGCCGCTTCGGTTGATCGGCCAAGGCAGTTAACCACTAATCCACACTGATGTTTCACTAATTGTCTTAAGACATTCACGGTTTCCGGCTGCCCGGATTAGTGTCTGCTTAGTGTGCATTAGTGGTGTCCAAAATCTTTCCTAATCATGAAACGCTTCTTCGACGCCGAGCTGGAAAACTTCCGCTCCAATCTCCTCCAGATGGGCGAGCGCGCCATCGACCAGGCGCGCCTGGCCATGCGCTCGCTCACCGAGTCCGACATCGCCCTCGCCGACAAGGTCATCGTCGCCGACGACGAGATCGACCGCCTCGAGGTGAAGATCGACGACGAGGCGATCCGCTACATGACGCTGCGCGGCCCGGTGGCCTCGGAGCTGCGGCTCGTGGTGGTGGGCATGAAGGCCTCGCACGACCTCGAGCGCGTGGGCGACGAGGCGACGAGCATCGCCCGCCGTTCGCGCAAGCTGGCGATCGAGCCGCGGATCGAGCTCTACGCCGACCTGCCGCGCATGAACAACATCGCGCTGGAGATGCTGCGCGACGCCCTCGACTGCTTCGTGCAGGAGGACGAGCAGAAGGCGCTGGCGGTCATCCGCCGCGACTCCGAGGTCGATAACCTCAACCGCCTCGTTTACCGTCGCCTGACGAGCTACATGCTGGAGAAGCCCGACACGATCGCGCGCTCCCTCGAGCTCATGTTCATTTCGAAGTCCGTCGAGCGCATCGCCGACCACGCGACCAACATCGCGGAGGAGATGGTGTTCCTCGCCGGCGGCCAGGACATCCGCCACAGCGCCATCGCCAAGGGCGCCACGCCGTTCCTCGACACGACCCCGCCGATGTGACGGCATCGAGCTGAACGTCCAGCTTTCAACATCGAACGTTCAACTTTCAAAGCCCGATCCCCGGGGCGGGAGGGGCAATGCCGAAGCCGCATGTCTGGCAGGGCAGGGGCAAAGCGTGCTCGTGCCCTTTGGCACTCAGCCGGCCTTGCCTTTGCCGATCATCAGGGGTCGGACGCGGAGGGCTGGAGCCCCGGAGTTGTTTGTGCCGACCGGTTGGCCTCCTTTTCGCGAGGAGGCTCTTTCATCGTTACTGGTGTGGCGCGGCCGAGTGCGTCCATCGTACTGGCGGTCGGCAGCGAGGCGGGCACAAAAATAAATAATCCCGCCCTCAACCGCTCACCCAGCTCGCTCTCTCCAAGCAGCAGCTTCGCATACCGGCCTTCTTCCTTCTTAAAACGCCCGTTGGCCGGGGAGGGCGGCAAGACCAAGGCGGCCCCGTATTTTCGCAAAGCCTCCGGCTCAATAATATCACTCTCGATCAGGTCGACGTACCGCTCTTGCGGATACGAGCCGATTCGGGCGCCCTTTGCGCTGAAGGGGCCGAGCCGGATGACGACGACAGTTTCCGTCACCACCCCGGCCGATGGGTTTGGCCCAGCGGCCCAGCTCACGGAGTTGAGGCCTAGCAGGAGATATAACCAGGTCGCTTTCATTTTTCTGCCAACGTTAAGGGTGCGCCACGCTCACCTGGATTGAGGACAAAGTCGAGAGCGAGGAAGACAGGAGCGAGAAAGGACGGATGGTGGCGTTGGCGCTATCGCCTGGTTGGGCGTTTTGTGAACTTTCGGAGTCATGTTGAGTAGTAGGTTTCCGCCACGATCCAGATGCCGCCTTTCTTCTTTAAAAAGGCATACCCGCCACGATGAATGCCTCCTTCAAAAGTGAAAGCCACGCTGGCCTCGTCCATCGCCTCATTGATGGTCACCTCACGCACAAACTCAGTCGGCTTTCGAGTCTTGGCGAAAGCTGCGAGGACCAAATGGAATTCTTCCTTTTGCGCGGACGGAATCGAAGACAGAACGAAATCCCCCGCCAGTATCTTGCGTAGTTCAGCGTTCGCTTGCGACGACGACAATGGGGCCTCGACGCATCCCAACATCGTAAGCAGTGAAACCGCGGAAATCGCTGGGAGAATCTTCATTTCTTTGCCCATCGATAAGGTTCAGCTGCAACGGCCACTCGAGACGTTTTGACCAGATGAAAGCACGCTTTCTTCCATGACTGTAGCCGGAGCGGAACACAAGCGCGGGCCGTTGTCAGCTGTAACGCCTGGTTCGAAAGCCGCGAGGATCGGCTGGGAGCGGGATCGGGCGGCGGGGTTGCCGGGAGTGTGGTTGCCGGAGGGTTTGGCCAGGAAATATCCCAAGGCAGGCGAGCGCTGGGAATGGCAATGGGTTTTCCCCTCGCGCGAGGCCAGCGTCGATCCTGCGAGCGGAGTGCGCCGGCGTCATCATGTCACCGACAACCTTGTCCAGAAGGCCATCCGCGATGCGGCTGCCCGGGCCGGTCTCCACAAGCGGGTCACTCCGCATGTCCTCAGGCACAGTTTCGCCACGCACCTGCTCGAGGGCGGCGCGGATATCCGGACCGTGCAGGAGTTGCTCGGCCATGCCAGCGTCGAGACCACGCAGATCTACACGCATGTCATGCAGAAGCCGGGCTTGGGCGTGCGGTCGCCGCTGGACGCGGCGCGAGAGACCGGAAACTTGAAACCTGAGACCTGAAACGGCGGGCTTGGGGCCGCCGAAGCTGGCGGCTCACTTCGCGGGCTGGTTCGTCTCCGTCATGATCTTCCACGAGACGTCGAAGCGGTCGGTGACGATGCCGTAGCGCTTGGCAAAAAAGGTTTCCGCCATGGGCTGCTGGACCCGGCCGTCGGCGCTGAGCGCGGCGAAGAAGCGCTCGGCTTGCTCCGGCGTGTCCGTGCGGATGGCCAGGAAAAAGCCGGCAAAGCGGGCGACATTCGATGGGTGCTCGCAGCCGCAGTCGGACGCCATGACGATGGTCGAGCCAACGCGGATCGTGGCGTGGAAGATCTTATTCTCGAAGCCCGCCCGGCGCAGGGTGGGGTCGGGGCAATCGCGGAAGCGCAGCAGGAAGAGCGTCTCGGCCTCGATCGCCCGGTTGTAGAATGCGACGGCTTCCTCCGTTCGTCCGAAAAAATTCAGCGTGGTTTGGACGTCCATGGGAATTATCCGGCTTTGAACGTTGAAAGTTGAGTGTTGAACGTTCGACGTTCGGTCGGCCGCAAGGCCGACCGCCGCTCAGCTCACCTTCTTGCTCGTGTAGAGCGCGACGAGGGCGGCGCCGATGGCCTGGGAGAGCTCGCCGAGGGTGGCGGGGAGGACCTTGAGCTTCTCGCGCTGCTGCGGCCAGAGGTAGGGCAGGGCGGTCTCGCGGATGATGCGCAGGTACCGCTCGCGGAATTCCGGCGTCGTGGCCTCGGGGTCGATCAGGCCGCCGCCGATGACGACGTACTCGGCGTCCACCGCGACGAGCAGCGAGGCCATGTGCAGGCCGAGCGCCTTGGCCTGGAAGTTGAAGATGTCAACCGCGAGCGGATCGCCTTTCTGCGCGAGCGTGCGCAGCGAGAAGGCCTTCTCCTTGATCGGGGCGTTGGAGGTGTGGAAGGGATGCGCCGGGTGCTTCGGCAGGAACTCCTCGAGCAGCTGCGGCAGGCCGGAGATCGTGGTGTACGGCTCGATGCAGCCCCAGTCGCGGCCGCAGCCGCACTTCAGGGCCTTCATGTTGCCGAGCAGGTGCAGCGCGGCGGGCATGTGGCCGCCCTCCATGCCGTTGAGGGTGTCGCCGTCGAGCGGCAGGCCGTTGGCGTCGACGTAGGCCACGCCGAGGCCGGAGCCGGGGGCGAGCATCAGCACGGTGGCGCGGCTGCCGCCGCGCACGCGCTGGGCTTCGCCGACGCCGCCGTAGTTGCCGTCGTTGCCGACGACGAGCGGGATGTGCCGGCCGGCGGCCGCCTGGAGCGCGGCGCCGTAGTCGGCGTGGAAATTCCAGTTTTCGAAACTCTGCGGCAGGTTGGCGGAGCGGCCGAGCACGCCGTAGCTCTGGTACGGGCCGGGCAGGGCGAGGCCCACGCTCTGGACCTGGTCCCACTTGAGCTGGTTGTCGGCGAGGAAGCCGACCACGCCCTCGACCCAGCCCTTGACCACCGCGGCGGTGCCGGCCTGGGAGTTCGTCGAACTCTGGCGGAGCTTGGTCGAGATGATGCTGCCGTCGGCCCACACGCCGCCGGTCTTGGAGGTGGTGGCGCCGCTGTCGGTGCCGATGTAAACGCCTTGGTGAGGTGAGCTCATGGGGCGCGTAGATTCGCGTTCCGCGAATCCACGCGCAAGTAGCAAGTATCAGGTAACAAGTGCCATGACACAAATCCCCCAGAGAGTTTCACCACTAGGGAGTGTCTTCAAACCCCGCACATCGCATAAAGCGACGAGGCCGCAGGGCCAAGGAACCGATCCGGGTTTAACCACGAATGCTCCGCCTACCGGCTGCGCTTGTAGATCCCCTGCACCTGATCGGTTCCGGTTTGGGTTCCGGGGAACGGCTAATCGCCGTTGGGGAAGGCGTTCGTATCTCCCGTCGGCGATTAGCCGACCCCCGGAACCCACGGCGGAGCCGATCAGGCGGAGCGCACCAAGTAGCGGAGCCGGTAGGCAGAGCATTCGTGGTCAATCCTTCCGGCGGTTTGAAAACACGCCCTAATGCATCGCCTGCCGGCCCTGCTTGAAAGCCCCCTCCGCCTAATTGGCTCCGGTTTTGGTTCCGGGGAGCGGCTAATCGCCGCTTAAGCATGGGTTTGATTTTCAGTCGGCGATCAGCCGACCCCCGAAGCCCAATGCGGAGCCGATTAGGCGGAGCGCACCAAGTAGCATTACCGGTAGGTAATGCATTAGTGGTTCAAACCGGATCGAATTTCGGGGCCGGCGGAATGCCATGCGGGACGAGGGCGTCCCGCCTCCACCCATCAGTGCAGCCCGAAATGATTGCAGAGTTTCTCGATGCCGTAGCCGAGGAAGCCGCAGACGGGCAGGGTGAGGGTCCAGGCCCAGAGGATGCGCTCGACGATGCCCCACTTGACGGCGCCAAAGCGCTTCACGGCGCCCACGCCCATGATCGAGGTGGAGATGACGTGCGTCGTGGAAACCGGGATGCCGAGGGTCGAGGCACCGTGGATGATGATCGCGGCGGTGGTCTCGGCGGCGAAGCCGTGGACCGGCTGCAGGCGGACCATCTTGTGGCCCATGGTGCGGATGATGCGCCAGCCGCCCGCGGCCGTGCCCGCCGCCATGGTGAGGGCGCACAGGACGACGACCCACGTGGGGATGTCCTTGAACTCGGCGAGGCGCAGGAAGGAGGCCCAGTCGGGCAGGTCCTTGAACGCGCCGGCCTTGGTGCCGGTGAAGAGCGCGAGCGCGATGATGCCCATCGTCTTCTGGGCATCGTTGGAACCGTGGCTGTAGCCCATGAGGCCGGCGCTCACCAGCTGGAGCTTGCCGAACACGCTGTTGACCGTGCGCGGGGTGAGGCGGTGGATGAAAATCAGCAGCAGGAACATCAGGAACGCGCCGCCGAAGAAGCCGATCACGGGCGAGGAGAACATCGGCAGGACGACCTTCGGCCAGAGGCCGATGGCATTGCCCTTGGCGTCGGTCATGGACCAGATCAGGACGTTCCAGTCGCCCTTGGCGGTGGCGAGGGCGGCGCCGCAGAGGCCGCCGATCAGCGCGTGGCTGGAACTGGAGGGCAGGCCGAGCCACCAGGTGAGGATGCCCCAGATGATCGCCGCCAGCAGCGCGCTGAAGATCGTGATCATCGTGACCACGCCGGTCTCGACGATGCCGCCGCTGATGGTCTTGGCCACCGCGGTGCCGGCGAGCGCGCCGACCAGGTTGAAGAACACGGCGAGCCAGATGGCCTGGCGCGGCGTGAGGACCTTGGTCGAAACGACGGTCGCGATCGCGTTGGCGGCGTCGTGAAACCCGTTGATGTACTCGAAGACCAGCGCCGTCAGGAGGACGATCAGGAAAATGGTCATGGGCTCGGCGGCGGGGTGGGCGTCGGGCGGGACGGGCTCAGGCGTACTTCAGCATGATCTGGAACACCACCTGGCCGGCGTCGCGGGCGCGGTCGACGGCGCTTTCGATCAGGTCGTAGAGTTCCATGAGGATGACGACTTCCTTGGCGTCGTAGGGGCCGTTGTAGAGCTCCTTCACGAGGGAGAGCATGACCTTGTCGGCCTCGCCCTCGGCGAACTGCAGGCGGGTCTGCGCATCCTGGATGCGGTCGACCTGCGCGCCCTTGCGGAGCTGTTTGACCATGAAGTCCACGGCGTCGACGGCCTCGACCAGCAGGACGATCTGGCGCTGCATGCTCTCGCGCGGCACGCGGGCCGGGCAGATGGTGAGGCGCTCGACGAGCTTCTCGACGGTCTTGGGAATCTTGTAGAGGGCGAGGGAGAGGGCCTCGATGTCCTCGCGCTCGATCGGCGTGACGAACGTCTTGCAGAGCTCCTCGGTGATCTTCTGGGTGATGCGCTTGTCCTTGCGGCGCGAATTGATGATGTCGTGGATGTTCGACGCGCGGCCGGAATTTTCGTCCTTGAGGATCTTGGCGAGGAGGTCGGCGCTCATCTTCGCTTCCTCGGCGCTGGCCTCGAGCAGATCGTAGAACTTCTCGTCTTTGCCCAGGAGCTTCTTGAAGGAGATCATGGGGCGGAACGAAACGTGAAGCCCCCGGGGTGGCGAGGGAATTTTGACAAATGTTACGGCAAAAACGCGGTTGCCGTCGGATGGAGTCGGGGTGCCCTCGCCCCGCAAAAACCTGCCGCGAATTTCGAACCGCGGGGTGAGGGCACCCCGCCTCCATCTAAAAGTGGGGCGGTCAACGGGATTCGAACCCGCGACCCCAAGAATCACAATCTTGTGCTCTAACCAGCTGAGCTATGACCGCCGTAAAATTGGGAGCGGCGAACATCCATACCGGGGCGGCGGCTGTCAACAAATTCCCCGGAAGGCAGTGTCCTAATTTGCATTGTCATCGCGAGTCCGCCGTAGGCGGGCGTGGCGATCCAGCTGGATTGCTTCGTCGCTTCCGCTCCTCGCAATGACAAATTAGGACACTGCCCCCGGAAGATTTGCCCTTGCGGATGTCCGGCAGGGGCTTCCCCGTATGTGCATGGCGCGACTGCGTTTGCTGACCTTCAACATCGCCCATGCCCGGGGGCCGTCGCCGATCCCGCAGGCTTTCCGCCGGGCCCGGGCGCTGCGCGCCAACCTGCTGAAGATCGCCAACCTCATCACCCGCCTCAAGGTCGACGTCGCGGCGCTGCAGGAGATCGACGAGAATTCGCGCTGGGCGGGCAGCTTCGACCACCTGGCCTTCCTCGCCGAGCACACCGGGCTGAAGCACGCGGTGCACGGGGTCACCAACCGCCGGCTGGGCCACTTCCATCTCAACTACGGCAACGCGTTCCTGTCGCGCTTTCCGATCTCGCACCACGAAACGGTGCCCTTCGGCCGCGGCACGTTCGGCGAAAAGGGATTCCTGTTCGCGGAAATCGAGACGCCGGGCGGGCGGATGCCGGTGTTAAACATCCATCTCAACCACCGCTCGCGCCGCCTGCGCCTGAAGCAGGCGACGCAGCTGATGCACCACCTCGGCGGCCTGCGCCGCGACCGGTCGGCGCAATGGCGGCTGGAGCCGGTGCTGTGCGGCGACTTCAACACGCCGTCGCACCTGCCGGATGCCGTGGCGATGCTGCTGGGTTACTTCGAGCAGACGAACAACTACACGCTGCTGCCCAAGACCGGCCGCACGTTCCCCTCGGTGCTGCCGGCGCGCGCGCTCGATTACGTGCTGCTGCCCGAGCAGTGCCGCGAGCCGCGGGCGAAGATCATCCGCAGCCTGCTGTCGGACCACCAGCCCGTGCTGGTGGAGTTTGCCGCGGAGTAAGGCGGAGCCCGGCCTCCGGGCGGAATCATGCGGTTGAAGGTGGAGCGACTTGTCCCCAAGGCGCTTTTTCCCGGCGGTGGCGCCCCAGCGCGGTGGGGTCACCGCGCTCCACCTTTCGGTGCACTCGGCCGCAAAGCCAGCCTGCCCGGCCTGTCGGCCATAGCCCTGGCGACGGCCGGAGGCCAGGTTCCACCGCGCAGGCCACTGTATCGCTTGGGACGCAATTTGCGCTCGACCACCACCGGGCGGCTGGGGACGCTTTCGCTCCCATGGACCGCATTGCCGACACCTTTGCCCGCGCCAAACGCGAGAAACGCGCCGCCTTCGTGGCGTACCTGTGCGCGGGCGACCCGGATTTCGACACCTCGGTGGCGGCCTGCCGCGCCCTGGTCGACGCCGGCGCCGACGTGCTCGAACTCGGCGTGCCGTTCTCCGACCCGCTGGCCGACGGCCTGACCAACCAGCTGGCCGCCCAGCGCGCGCTCGACGGCGGCATGACCGCCGCCCGGGTCTTCGAGCTGGTGCGCAAGGTGCGCGAGACGAGCCAGGTGCCGGTGGTTTTCTACACGTACTACAACCTCGTGTTCTCGAACGGCGTCGACGCCTACGTCAAGGCCGCCAGGGACGCCGGTGTGGACGGCATGCTCGTCCTCGATCTGCCGCCGGAGGAAGCCGCCGATTTTCTCGCGGCCTGCAGGAAGCACGACGTGAAGACGGTGTTCATCGTCGCCCCGACGACGCCCGCCAGCCGCCTGCCGGTGCTGGGCGCCGCCGCGACGGGTTTCATCTACTACGTGTCGCGCGAGGGCGTGACCGGCGTGCGCGACCAGGTTGCGGCCAACATCCCCGATGCCGTGGCCGCCATCCGCAAGCACACGGCGCTGCCGGTGGTGGTGGGTTTCGGCATCTCGACCCGCGACCAGGTGAAGCAGGTCGCGCAGTCCGCCGACGGCGTCGTCGTGGGCAGCGCGCTGGTCAACGTGATCAAGGCGGGCCTGGGCGACCGTCCCGGCGTGCCGGGGAAGTTGCGCGGCGTCGCTGCGGACTTGGTTGCAGGAATCCGCTGATTCTGCATCGTACCCCGCAGCGTGAAGAAACTGCTGTTGATCGACGACAACCCCACGGCGCAGGAGATGCTCTCCCGCATGGTCGTGCGGTTTGGCGACGGCCCGTGGGAGCTGGAGTGGGCGGACACGTACGTCGCGGGCCTCAAGCAGCTGATGACCGGAAAATTTGCGGTGTGCCTGCTCGACTACCGCCTTGACGACGGCAAAGACGGCCTGGCGCTGCTCAAGGAGGCCCGTTCGCTCGGCAACACCACGCCCGTGGTTTTCCTCACGGCGGAAACCGACCCCGCGCTCGACGAGGCGGCGCTGCAGGCCGGCGCGATGGACTTCCTGGTCAAATCCGAGTTCACCCCGCGCATGCTCGCACGCTCGGTGCGCTACGCGCGCAAGCTCGGCGACACGCTCAGCCAGCTGCGCCAGCTGGCCACGCACGACCAGCTGACCGGCCTCAAGAACCGCCGGGAGTTCGAGCGGCTGATCGCCGACGAGTGGCAGCGCTGCGCGCGCTTCCAGCGCGCCTTCGCGCTCGTCGTGTGCGACATCGACCATTTCAAGAAGGTCAACGACACCTACGGCCACGCGGCCGGCGACATCGTGCTGCGGCACGTGGCCAGCCTGCTCGGCGGCCAGCTCCGCACGGTCGACCACCTGGCGCGCGTCGGCGGCGAGGAGTTCGCCATCATCATGGTGGAGACGAACCGCGAGGAGGCGGTCCTGACGATCCAGCGCCTGCTGGTGTTGCTGGGCGAGTCGCCCTGCGCGCTGCCGGGCGTGCCCGAGCCGCTCACCGTCACCCTCAGCGCCGGCATCGCCATGATGCCGGACGACGCGGACACCACCGCGGAACTTTTCGAGGCGGCCGACAAGGCGCTCTACACCGCCAAGCGCACGGGCCGCAACCGGCTCGTCACCGCGCCGAGCCGGTCTGCAGTCAAGTCGTGAACGGGATCGAGGTGGAACCTGACCTTCGACCGTCGCCAAGGCTATGGCCGACAGGCCGGGCAGGCTGGCTTTGCGGCCGAGTGCACCGAAAGGTGGAGCGCGGTGCCCCCACCGCGCTGGGGCGCCACCGCCGGGAAAAAGCGCCTTGGGGACAAGTCGCTCCACCTTCAACCGCATGATTCCGCCCGGGGAGGTCAGGCTCCACCTTGGCGGTCAAATCCTGACGGTCGTCGTCGGGACCATGATCCGCAGGCTGCGCGGGCGGATGGTGATATCGAGGCGCGAGATTTCGGCGCGCGGTTCGCCGTCGGTGTGGATCCAGCCCGGCTTCTCGCGCTCGAGCGTGAAGGTGTGGCCCTGCCAGCGCCGCACGCTGGCCACGCGGTGCAGCGAGCCGCTGAAGAGCCGGTAGAGCAGGGGCACGGCGTTGAGCAGGTTCACCCGCGGCACGGCGGTGACGTCGAGCAGGCCGTCCTGCACCGAGGCCTTCGGTGCGATCAGGGCGTTGTTGCCGTATTGCGACGAGTTGGTGATCGCGAGGGTGAAGGCCTCGATCGCGTCCTTGCCGTGCTCGTGGTGCAGCACGTAGCGCTCGGGCTTGTAGGAACGCCAGGCGTCCGCACTGGTGCGGAGGTAGCCGCCGAAGCCGCGGGAGGTGAGGGTGGCGAAGCGGCTGGCGATGAGCGACTCGAAGCCCGTGCCGGCGGCGCAGAAGAACGGGTCGCGGTTGACCATGCCGGTGTCGATCATGATCGGCCGTCCCTCGAGCAGGTTGGGAAACGCCTTCTGGCCGTACCGGATGCCGAGGTGCCGGCCGAGGCCGTTGCCCGAGCCGCACGGGATGAGGCCGAAGCAGGCCGGGGTGTCGACCAGGCCGGTGGCGACTTCGTTCATCGTGCCGTCGCCGCCGATGGCCACGACCAGCGTGCAGCCGTCGTCCACCGCGCGCCGGGCCAGTTCGGTGGCGTGGCGCGGCCGTTCCGTCGGCACGACCTTCGCGTTCCAGCCGTGCCTGGCGATGAATTCCGCGGCCCGGTCGCGGAGGTGCGGGTTGCGACGGTTGCTGCCGGAGTGCGGATTGAAGATGAACCGGGCTTTCAAGCGAAGGTCGCCAAGACAAGCCGCGGATGCCCCCGATTGCACGGATTTTGTTGTGACGATTCCGACACACCCCGGCGCTGCGCGCCACCCCTCTTCATGGAGGGGATTCAATCCTTCGCAGCCGAAGTCCCCTCTATGAAGAGGGGTGCCCGATAGGGCGGGGTGTGTTTCAGGCGTTGCGGGTTCGCTCTCGCGTGGTTCCATCGCGGCATGTCCCGCGTCATCCATGTCCTCACCGGTTGCACCGCCGTCGGCAAGACCGAGCTGGCCCTGCGGTGGGCGGAGGCGCACGGCGCGGAGATTGTGTCCTGCGATTCGCTGCTGTTCTACCGCGGGGCGGACATCGGTACGGCCAAGCCCACGAAGGCGGAGCTGGCGCGCGTGCCGCACCACCTGATCGACATCTGCGGCATCACGGAACGCATGGACATCACGGGCTACGTTGCCCGGGCGCGGGCGGCGATCGAGGACATCGTCCGGCGCGGGCGCGCGGTGCTCGTGACGGGAGGCAGCGGATTCTACCTGAAGGCCTTCTTTGCGCCCGTGGCGGACGAGGTGGACGTCCCGGCGGAGATCCGCGACGCCGTGCGCCGGCGCTTCGAACAGGAGGGGCTCGCGCCGCTGGTGGCGGAATTGCACCGGTTGAATCCCGCGGGCCTCGGCGCCCTGGACACCAACAACCCCCGGCGCGTCGCGCGGGCGCTCGAGCGCAGCCTGGCCTCGGGCCGCACGCTGGCGGAAATGCAGGCGGATTTCGCGGCGCAGCCGGCGCCGTTCGCGGATTACGAGGTCCGCCTGGGCGAACTCGGGCGCGAACCGGCCGACCTCGAGGTGCGCATCACGCGCCGTGTCGACGCCATGCTGGCGGCCGGCCTGGTGGCGGAAGTGCGCGGCCTGCTGGCGCAGGGGCTCGCGCAAAACCCGAGCGCCGCCGGCGCCATCGGTTACCGCGAGACGGTGGATTTCATCGCGGGGCGCCTGGCGGAGAAAGACCTGGCCGCCGCGATCGCGAAGAACACCCGCGCGCTGGTGAAGAAGCAGCACACGTGGTTCAAGACCCAGCTGCCCGCCCACCGGACGGTGGACGCGGCCTCAGCCCGCGTGGGCGACCTCTTTGCGGCGCCAGTTTAGCCAGAGGGTGATGAGGGGCGAGGCGATGGTGCCGACGAGCAGGTAGAAGCCCAGGATGGTCACGGGCAGGCCGGTCGGCCCCATGCTCCAGCGGAACGCGCGGGCCATGGCGCCGATCTCGGATTCCGGCCGGCCGGCCGCGCGCATCTGCGCGAAGCGCCACTCCAGATAGAGGTCCGGGTAGTTCGGATTGACGAAGTGCAGGTAGAGCGAGAACGCGACGTAGAAGCCCATCGCGGCGATGAGGCTCGCGAACAGTCCCTGCAGCAGGCCCACCCAGACCGGCAGCCAGTAGCGGTTGGCCCCATACAGCAGGTGATGCAGCATGCACCAGAGCGCGGCGACGAGGATGACCGCGGTGACGCCATCGGTGTAGGATCCGAGGGCGAGGTGCTTCGTGTGCAGGCCGAGCGCGTAGGATACCAGCAGCGAGGCGGCCATGCCGGCGGCGGCGATCAGGCCGTATTTCAAGCCGGGGGCGAGGACGGAAGTGCTGTTGGCGGAGGTGGTCACACGGGCGGAAGGCCAGTGAAGAAATCCCCGCGGCCAGCGTCGATGGAAATCTCAACCGGTAGGGCGCGGACTCCGTTCCGCGCCGCGGTGACGAAGGGACTCGCCGCCCTGCCTTGCAGCCCTTACGGCAGCTGGATGGCGTAGCGCTGCAGCGAGCTGCCTTCGAGGCGGTGCAGGGCGGTGATCGAGGTGTGGAGCGCGACCTTGGCCTGCAACTCGGCGATGCGGGCGGTTTCGAGGTCGTCCTGGGCCTCGAGCACGCGGCGGCTGGTGGACAGGCCGGCGTCGAAGCGGGCCTTCTCCAGTTCGTATTGCTTCTGGCTGAGCGAAGAGGCGAGGGTGGCGATCTTCACGCTCTCGAGGTTGGCCTCGACGGAGCGGACCGCGGCGCGGACCTGCACCGCGATGTTCTGCTCGATCTGGCGCAGGCGCGTCTGCTCGCGGTTGAGCACGGCGAGGCTCTGGCGCTGGCGGGCGCGGTCGGCGCCGCGGCCGAGCGAATAGTTGAACGCGACATCCACCTGCCAGGAGTTGCTTTCCCGGTCGAAGGCGTTGCCGTAGGCATCGGAGGTGTTCCGGTCGGAACCGTTGAGGCCGACGGCGCCACCGACGCTGAGGTCGGGCTTGGCGGCGTCCTTGGCCAGGCGCAGGTCGAGCTTGTACTGCTCGATCGCCGCCTCGGAGGACAGGAAGTCGGGCTGGTTCTTCTTCGCCATGTCGAAGGAGGAGGCGAAGACCGGCGTGGCATCGGAGATTTCGTTGAAATGCACCGTGCCGACCGGGGCATCGAGTTCGAACTGGCCGATGAGGGCGAGGAGGGCGTCCTGGCTGTCCTTCACCTGCTGCTCGGCGAGAATGACGCCGCGGCGGGCGTTGGCGACGCCGACTTCGCCGGTCAGCACGTCGAGGTCGGTGGCGACGCCGGTCTGGCGGCGGGTCTGGGCCTCGTCGTAAAGGCGTTGCGCGAGCGCGAGGGAGAAGTTGCGGACCGTGAGCTGCTCGCGGACGTAGGCGAGGTCGAAATAGGCGTTTTCGGTGGCCTGGATGACGTCGAGCGCCTGGGCCTTGTAGTCGAGGTTGGCGCGGTCGAGGCCGATCTTGGCCCGTTCCACCAGCGCGTGGCCGACTCCGTAGCCGAAGCCGCGCAGCAGGGACTGGCGGATGCCGAGCGTGACGTCGGCGTCGTACGCCGGGTTGAGGGTCAGCGCCGGATTGGTCGACGTGCGGTCGAGCTCGCTGCTGGCGCTGAGCGTGGTGCCGGTGTAAAGTTCCTGCGTGACGCCGATGCGGACGTCGCGGGTGTGGCTGGAGGAGATGCCGCTGAGGGTGCCCGCGGGATTCTTCACGCCGCCGACGCTGCCGGTGACGGAGAGCTTCGTTTCATAGGGGCCCTTGGCGACGGCGATGTCGTCCTGGGCGATCTGCGGGTTGTAGCGGCCGATCTCGAGGTCGAAGTTTTTGGCCAGGGCGCGCTTGATGCACTCCTCCAAGGTAAGTTCGGGCGCGGCGGGCTGGGCCGGCAGCTCTTGGGCGGGCGGAGGCGGAACGTCGCCAACCGGGGTCTTCGGGGCGGACTCCTGGGCGGGGAGGCGGACGGCAACAAGGAGGCCGAGGCTGAAAACGGCGGCGAGGCGGCGAAGCGGGTGGCTCATGGTTAAGTGATACAGGGAGAAGAACACCGGATTTGGCGAAAAGTTTAAGCTTTTTGTGACGGCGGGCGCACGTAAAGGTTTCTTTCCCAACAAAAATGCCACCGTCCGGAACGGTGGCAGTGGGGCAATAGCCGGATGGCGTATTGGCAGGATGAGCGGCGGCCTCAGGGGGTCGTTTTCGGGCTGGTTTTCCTGAGCTCCTCGTCGACGAGTTCGCCCAGCACGGCGTTTTCGCTGTTGCTGGCGAGCAGGGCGGCGAACTGCGTCTGGGTTTCGGCGTAGCGCGGGTTGGCCGGGGTGAGGTCGGGCAGCTTCTTCTGCTGCACGAAGACCAGCAGGCCCTTGCCATCCTCGGTCGCGATCATGTCCGACACCTGGCCCTGGTCGAGGAGCGCGAGCGCTTCGAGGGCGTTGCGCGGGAAATCCTGCGGGGCGGAGCGGAGGGTGAAGTTGGCGTAGCTCTTGACCTCGAGCTTCTCGGCGGCGGCCTTGTCGGCGAAACCGGTCGGCGACTTGGCGGCGGCCTGCAGCTGCCCCTTGAGCGACTGGCCGCGCTCGATGAAGAGGCGGCGCTTCTCGTTCTCCTTGTAGTCGGCCAGCACGCGCTCGCGCACCTCGGTGAGGGTCGGGGTGTAGCCCGGGAGGTCCTCGTTCCAGAGCAGCACGACGTAGCCTTCGGGGCTGGCGAGCGGGTCGGTGAAGAAGCGGTCGCGGGTCAGGCCGGCAAGGGCGCCGGCGTAGCGGGCGAGCCAGGGCTTGTCGGCGGGCGGGTTGGCCGGCGCGAACGGCGCCAGGGCGACCGGCGGATGGCGCAGGCCGGAAAGGAACTGGGCGAGCTCCGGCGAGTTGGCCGGGGCGGTCGTGCGGTGGTCATACAGCGCGACGGTGAGCTTGTTGGCGGCGTCGGAGGCCATGCGGCGGCTCACGGCCTCGTTGATGGCGGCCTCGACCTTCGCGCGGACCTTCGGGAAGTTGTCGACGGGCGCGGCGGGGGCGATGGCGTCCTTCTTGTCGGCCTCGGCCGGGACGGGGAAGGCGGAGAGGTTGGCGTTGTAGAAATTACGCAGCTCGGCCTCGGTGGCGGCGCGCGGCGGCGGGAAATCGGCGGTGCGGAACTCGATGAGGCTGACGCGCGGGCGGGCCGGGACGTCGTACCGGAAGGCGTTGTCGGCCTGGAATTTTTTCAGCGATTCCTCGGACGGGCTGAGCGACGGGTTGAACGCGGCGTAGTCGAGCGAGGCGATCTGGATGCTCCAGGAGGAGTCGGCGCGGCTGAGCTGCTGCCTGACGTCAGCCGGCAGGAGGTAACCCGGGCCGCTGGCAAGCGCGGCGAGGCTGGCCGCGAGCGCATCCTCGCGCAGCACGCGGTTCACATCCGCCAGCGTGAACGGGATGCGGCCGGCCTTGATCTCGTCGCCGAAGCGGGTGTACATCGACGGATCGAACTGGCCCTGCTGGTTTTGGAACGCGCGCAGCGTCTGGATGAACTTCGAGACCTGGTCGGCGGTCGGCTCCGGGAGGTGGAGCTGCTCGGCGAGGGCGAGGGCGGCGACGCGCTGCAAGGCGTACTGCTGGAGCTGGCCCGCCTGGAGGGCGGGGTAGCCGACGCGGAGCAGCACGCTCAGCTCGGCGTCGCGGGACATGCGGAGGTTCTGCTCCGGGTTGTCGAGGTTGACGTTGAAGAAGGGGCGCTCGAGGGCCCTGATGCTGTTCGAATTGCCACCGCCGCCGGTGCTGTAGATGACGATCATCGGCAGGCCGATCGCGATCAGCACGAGGATGAACACCAGGCGGAAGTGCTTCTGAAAGTACTTTTGAATCCAGGAAATCATGGGGGAAAGGGGCAGACGTTAGAGGAGAGGTGGGGGTGCCTGTCAACAGGGGAAGCGGAGGGGGAACGGGCGGGAAAATGACCATTAATCATTGGTCGTTAGTCATTGGGTATCTCGGACCAAAGCGCGGTGCCCGCTCGATCGCCATTTCCCGGTGCGAAAGGACCGAGGGTCGTTGGCCATTGATTAATGGCGAATGAACCGGGCTTGACGATTTTACGAGGTGTGGCGTCCTGAAAGCCGCGCACATGCACGGGATCGATTTCATCAAGGACCTCGCGGTGGTCATGCTGGTGGCTGGCTTGGTGGGCTGGGCCTGCCACCGGGCCGGCCTGTCGGCGGTCGTCGGTTTCCTGGTGGCGGGCATGGTCATCGGGCCCAATACGCCGCCGTTCTCCCTCGTCTCCAGCCCGGAGAACATCGAGACCCTCGCGCAGATCGGCCTGATCTTCCTGATGTTCTCGATCGGCATGGGCCTGAGCCTCCGCAAGCTGCGGCGGCTGGGCGTGTCGCTGGTGCTGGCGACCTTCATCGGCGCGATCGTGATGTACAACCTCACGCGGGCCTTTGGCGGCGCCATGGGCTGGAGCGCCGAGCACACCGCCTTCCTCGCGGGCATGCTCATGGTGTCCAGCTCCGCCATCATCAGCAAGGTGCTGCAGGACATCGGCGCCATGCACGAGAAGACCGGCCAGATGGCGCTCGGCATCTCGGTGCTCGAGGACGTCGTGGCCATCGTGATGCTGGCGGTGCTCAATTCGCTGATCCACATCGACGGCGCGCAGACGTCGCTCGGCCGGACGCTCAGCATGCTCGGCGCCTTCATCGCGCTGGCGGGCATCGGAGGCCTGCTGGTGGTGCCGTGGCTGCTGCGCAAGCTGAGCCTCAGCGCCGGCGAGGAGCTGCCGACCATCGTCGTCGCCGGCCTTCTCTTCGTGCTGGCGTTCCTCGCCAACGAGGCCGGCTTCTCCCTCGCGCTCGGCGCGTTCATGCTCGGGGCGATCGTGGCCGAGACGCCGCACAAGACGCAGGTCGGCCGCGCCTTCGAGGGCATGCGCGACGTGTTCAGCGCCGTGTTCTTCGTCTCGATCGGCATGCTGATCGACCTGCACGCCGTGGCGGAGTCATGGCTGCTGATCGTGGGCATCACGGTCTTCGTGCTGGTCGCGCGCCCGTTTGCCGTGACGCTCGGCATCCTGCTGATCGGCGGCTCCACGCGGGAGTCGCTGCGCGTCGGCCTGTCGGTCACGGCCCTCGGCGAATTCTCCTTCATCATCGCGCAGCTCGGCGTGAGCGCCAAGGTGCTGCCGCCGAAGTTCCAGGCGATCGCCGTCGGCGTGTCGCTGCTCACGACCCTGGTGAGCCCGCTGCTGATGAAGCGCTCGGAGGCGATCAGCGACTGGATCGCCCAGCGCCAGCCGAAATGGCTCGAGGACATCGAGGGCTTCTACCACCGCTGGCTCGAGCGACTGCAGCAGCGCGAGCGCAAGAGCATCCTCTGGCAGCTGAGCAAGAAGCGCTTCATCCAGATCGGCGTCGAGGTGCTGCTCGTGACCGGCCTGTTCGTGTTCTCGGAGCAGATGTTCGGCCTGGTGCACGACTACCTGCCGGTGAACAGCAACTTCCCGCGGGGCGCGGAGCTGATCTTCTGGAGCGTGCTGATCCTGATCGCCCTCGCGCCGGTGGTGGCGATCTGGCGCAACGTCTCGGCGCTGTCGCTGCTCTACGCGCAGGTCAGCACGCAGGGGCACCCGAAGGCCGCCAAGCTGGCGCCCGTCGTGGAGACCGGCTTGAAGATCGGCGCGAGCCTGCTGCTGTTCCTCTGGCTGACGGCGCTGCTGCCGATCAGCGGCCTGGCGCGCTGGCTGCCGGTCGTGGCCCTGCTGGTGATCGCCACGGGTTTCTTCCTGCTGCGCCGCCGGCTCGTCTACTGGCACAGCATGCTGGAGGTGGAGCTCGAGGGCATGCTGACGCAGGGCGACCAGAAATTCACCGGCACCACCGCGCCGTGGATGGCGGCGCACGCCGACTGGAACCTGACGCTCTCGGATTGCGTGCTGCCGGACCTGGCTGACGCGCGCGGCCACACGCTCGGCGAGCTGGCGCTGCGCACGAAGTTCGGCTGCACGGTGGCCGGCGTCGAGCGGCAGGGCGTGATGGTCGGCAACCCGACCGGCGACATGATCCTTTATCCCCGCGACAAGGTGCTGCTGCTCGGGACGCCCGAGCAGGTGGCGGCCGGCAAGGAGTTCCTGCACCACGCCTCGGGCACCCCGGTCACGTCGAACTTCGACGAGGTGCGCATGGAGTCGGTCGAGCTGCCGCCGGGCAGCGGGCTGCACGACCGCACCCTGGCGGAGCTCGCCCTCAGCAAGGAGTTCGGCCTGCAGGTGGCCGGCATCAACCGTTACGGGCGCCGCATCCTCAACCCGGGCGGCGACGAGAAGCTCTTCACGGGCGACAACGTGCTGGTGCTCGGCAGCCCCGACCAGATCAAGGCGTTCAAGACGACGCTGCAAAAATAGTTAATAGCTATCACTAATTGGGCAGTGGCTATATCTGGCCGCTTCGTGGTGATTCGCTGCTCCCTTGGCCGGTTCGAAATAGCCTATGCCGAATAGCGATTGAGTGATAGCGAATGCGCGGCTGGGCGCGCTTGGTTCGGGCACAAAAAAAGCGCACCTGGCTGGGTGCGCTGGATCTGTCAGGCTGAACCGTGGGTTCAGTTCTTGCCGGGGGCGTCGGGCTTCTTGGGCTCGACGGGGTCGTCCTTCGCAGCGTTCTTGAACTCCTTGATGGACTGACCGAGCCCCTTGGCGAGGGCCGGGAGCTTGGCGCCGCCGAAGAGCAGCAGCAAGATCACCAGGATGATCAGCAGTTCAGGGCCGCCGAGACCGAGGATGCCGGCGATGAGGAGGGTGGAGGACATAAAGGGAGGCTAGGTTGAGGGGAAGACGAGTAAAGGCGCAAAGCGTTACTCAGTTTTGAGGAAAGAGCGCCTTCACGAGGGGGCCGCCCTGCTTGATGAACTGCGGCGGGATGGCCGGCGGCTTCTTGAGCAGGTTCTGCGGATTGTCGATCTGCTCGGCGTCGAAGAAGCCGTGCAGCTGGCGGATGCGCGTCGGGTGGCGCATCTTGCGCAGCGCCTTCGCCTCGATCTGGCGGATGCGCTCGCGGGTGACCTTGAACTGCTTGCCGACCTCCTCGAGCGTGCGGCTGTAGCCGTCGACGAGGCCGAAGCGCAGCGTGAGGACGCGGCGCTCGCGCTCGGTGAGGGAGTCGAGGACGTCCATGATCTTTTCGCGCAGGAGCGAGAAGGCGGTCATGTCGTACGGGTTGTCGGCGGACTTGTCCTCGATGAAGTCGCCGAAGCTGGTGTCGTCGCCGTCGCCGACGGGCGACTGGAGCGAGATGGGCTGCTGCGCCATCTTCATGATCTGCTGCACGCGCTCGACGGGCAGGTTCATCTCCTCGGCGACCTCCTCCGGCGTCGGCTCGTGGCCGAATTCCTGGAGGAGCTGCTTCTGGACCTGCATCACCTTGTTCAGCGTCTCGATCATGTGGACCGGGATGCGGATGGTGCGGGCCTGGTCGGC
>JBEHYX010000029.1:0-41628 GCA_048497945.1 Verrucomicrobiota bacterium
CCACCACGACCCGGTCCACGCGCTTGGCGCGGGCCAGACGGCGCAGCAGGATTTCAATCAGGGATACGCCGCCGATCTGCTGCAGGACTTTGTTGGGGAAGCGCGTCGAACCCATGCGCGCTTGGACTATGGCCAGGGTGGTGATCATGACAAAGGGAAGGGCTATTCCGCCACGGGCAGGGTGTCCTCCGGCTGTTTCACCAGCACCCAGGAGGCGACGCGTTTCGACGGGTCGGAATGAAATTCCTGTCCCTCGTGGCTGAACGCGACTTTTTCCGCGAGGGCATAGGCGGGTGAAGCCAGCCAGAGTTGAGGGTACTGCATCTTGTAGCTCCACAGCCCGGCCTGGTGCTTGAAGGGCCGGCGATGCGCTTGGGGCGGATCAAAGTCGGTGATCATCAGGCGGCCGCCGGGAGCCAGCACGCGGTCCGCTTCGGCCACCACCTGCGGCAGCAGGCGGCGATCGACGAGATAGAGGCAGAAGCCGAAAAGCACGGCGTTGAAGTGGCCGTCGGCAAAGGGCAGGCGGTCGGCCGTGCCCACCGACAGCTTCAATTGCGGGAATCGGGCGCTGCCCTGGGCGATCGCCTCGGTGGACGGATCGAGCCCCCAGACTTCGCACTGGCAGAGGGTGCGCAGCCGCTCGCTCTGGTAGCCGTTGGCGCAGCCGATTTCGAGCAGGCGTTCGCCGCACCGCAAGTGGCCCGAGAAAAGACGGATCGATTTGTTGTCCAGCGTCTGCGGATCAAGCACCGCGGCGTTTCTCCGGAACCATTCGTTGGCGGCAGCGCCTTCGCTCCAGGCGGCATGTTGGGAGGAGGTTTCGTTCAAGGCCATTGGGAGGGATCGAGATAACGCTCCTGGGCCAGAGCGAAAGTGGCATAGTCCGTGGGAAACGCCCGGTTCTGCCCCGGCACTGAGAGCAACTCCTCGAGTTGTTCGAGTCTTTCGCAGCCAACCACGACTTGGTCAATAGCCGGTTGCAGCAGCGCAAAGTTCAGGGCGCCGGCAAGCGGGGAGAAGCCCGCGGCCTGCAGCCGCCCCCGCACCCGCCGGTGATGCTGCCGGACGGGCGCGAAGTGCGCGGGCAGTTCCCCGTCGTCGAGCAGCAGCAGGCCTTGGAGAAACGCGCTGCGGGCGTGGATTTCAACCCCGGCGGATTTGAGGCGGTCCAGCCAGCCGGAGGCGAGGAACCGCTGGTCATACAGATTGAAGGGGAGCTGGACGATTTCGAGCGGCCAGCGGGGCCAGAGCTGTTCGAGCTGGCGCGGATGGTAGAGGGAGACGCCGATCTTGCCGACCCGGCCCGCCGCCTTTTCCCGCGCGAGCGCCGCCCACAGGTGGGCGGCTCCGGGCAGCAGCAGATCGTCCGCGTGATGGAGCATCAGGCCGTGCACCTGCGGCGCTTGCAGCCGGTCCAGCGACTGGCGCAGGCTTTCGCCGATCGCCGCGGCCCCGGGGGCGGTGATCTCCTTTTCCGGCACGCGCGGAAGCTTCGTCACCACCTGAAACATCTTGGCCGCCTGGAGCTGGCCCAGCCGGGCTTCCGCTTCGCCATACGCCTGGGCCGTATCCAGGAGCCGGATGCCGCCGGTCCGGCCCCGTTGGAGGATGGCGGCGACGGTTTCCAAGTCCGGACGGCCGGTGCGATTGGCGATGCCATACGGCATGCCCCACTGGACGGTGCCGAGGGCGAGCTTGGACGGGGCGGTCATGCGGCGGGCAAGCCGGGGAAAATCAGACGGAAAACGCCGGGTCTACGTGCTGCCGGATCAGGGCGCGAAGTTGCGGGACCGTCAGCCAGTCGGTGTTGGTGCCGCTGTTGTAGCTGAAACCCGCGGGGCAAGGCTTGCCCCGGAACGCCTGCTGGTATTTTTCCACGTTCCATTGGCTCATAGACGGCGGCAGCACGAAATAGCGTTCGAATTCGAGCGTGGTGAGGCCGTCGGTTTCCGTGATCATTTCCTCGTGCAGCTTTTCGCCCGGCCGGATGCCGACCACTTCACGGCGGCAGTTGGGGCCGATGGCTTCCGCGACATCCGTGATGCGATAGCTGGGGATCTTGGGCACGAAGGTTTCGCCGCCCCACATGTGCTCGAGCGCGTGGAGCACGAGGTCGACGCCTTCGTCGAGGGAGAGGTTGAAACGGGTCATGCGCTCGTCGGTGATGGGCAGCACTCCGCTGGCCCGGCGGCCCAGGAAAAAGGGGATGACGCTGCCTCGGCTGCCCATAACGTTGCCGTAGCGGACCACGGAAAAACGGATGTCGCGGGCTCCCTTGAAATTGTTGGCTGCGGTGAAAAGCTTGTCGGAACAAAGCTTGGTGGCGCCGTACAGGTTGATGGGGGCGGCCGCTTTGTCGGTGCTCAAGGCCACGACGCGCGTCACGCCGCAATCGATGGCGGCGTCGATGACGTTCTGCGCGCCCATCACGTTGGTCTTGATCGCCTCGAAAGGGTTGTACTCGGCGGCGGGCACCTGCTTCAGGGCGGCGGCATGGATCACAAAGTCGACGCCCTCGAAGGCGCGCTGCAGGCGGTCGCGGTCGCGGACATCCCCGATGAAAAACCGGATCCGCTCTTCATTGGGAAAATGCTGCTCCATCTCGAACTGCTTCAGTTCGTCCCGGCTGAAGACGATCACCTTGCGCACCTGGGTCGAAGCGAGGAGGCGGCGCACGAATTGTTTGCCGAAGGAGCCGGTTCCGCCCGTGACGAGGACCGATTTGTTTTCGAGGATATCCATGGAGGTTGGCTTGGGTGCGTGCAGGTTCTCTGGATTGGGGGTGAACGCAGGACTCATCAATCACAAAGACCGAGGGACCTGCGAGGTCTGCCGGTGGCGGCCGGTGCCTTGTTTGCTTGCGTTGCGCCTGCAACAGCAGTGCAAATGCAGCGACTTTCCCAAGTTCCATGCGCATGCGTTCCCAGTATTTGCCGTTCGGCCGCCCGGATTTTTCCGATGATGAAATAGCGGCCGTGAGCCGGGTGCTGCGCTCGGGTTGGATCGGGATGGGGCCGGAAACGATCGCCTTCGAACATGAACTGGCGGCCTGTGTGGGCGCCCCGCATGTCGTCACGGTCAATTCATGCACCTCGGCCCTGCATCTGGCGCTGCTGGTACACGGGGTTGGTCGCGGCGACGAAGTGATCTGCCCCAGCCTGACGTGGTGCAGCACGGCGAACGCCGCGCTTTATCTCGGAGCGCGGCCGGTATTTTGCGACATCGATCCCGACGCGCTCTGCCTCACGCCGGCGACGGTGCGGGCGGTGCTGACGGCGCGCACGAAGGCGGTGATGGCGGTGCATTACGGCGGCCGAGCGGTGGACGTAGCGGCCCTCCGCAAGGTGCTGCCGGCGCGGGTGGCGATCATCGAGGATGCGGCGCACGCCTTCGGCGCGCGCTTCACTTCGGGCCGGCCGGTCGGTTCGTCCGGCAACGCGACCTGCTTCAGCTTCTACGCCAACAAAAATCTCTCCACCGGGGAGGGCGGGGCGCTGGCGCTGGCAGATGGCGCGCTGGCCGACCGCGTCCGTTCGCTCCGGCAGCATGCGCTGCCCATCGACGCCTGGAAGCGCTTCACTCAGCCAAAGTCGATGCTGCTCTCCAACCAGCTTTGCGAGCTCGGTTACAAGATGAACTATACCGACCTGCAGGCCGCGCTGGGCCGCGTGCAGCTTGCGCGCTTTGCCGCCATGCAGCGGCGCCGCGACCAAATCGCCCGGACCTATCGTCAGGAACTAAGCGCTGTTGCGCGCGAGGTGACCTGGCAGGCGGATTTCGACCTGCCGCGGCACGCCAAGCACCTGGCCGTCATCCGCCTCGGTGCTGCGACGGTGCGACGGGGACGCGAAGAGCTCATCCTGGCGCTGCGGGCGCGCAACATCGGCGCCACCGTGCATTATGCGCCTTTGCACACGATGCCGCTCTATCTGGCCGGCCGCCGCCCGCGCAGCCTGCCCGTTACCGAAAGGGTCGTAGCCACCCTCCTCACGCTGCCGATCAGCGCCAGCATGACCGTCGCCGACGCGCGTTATGTGTGCCGTCACCTTCGCGAGCTCCTTGCTTTATGATCCCCGCCGCTTCCGCTTCGCCCCGTTACGGTTTTTATGACCGTCTCAATCCCGGCTTTCCCTCGCAGGTGGTGGCGGACACGACCGAGATCTGCAACCTCGCCTGCACGCACTGCACGCATCCCGAATTCAAAAAATCCGAGCACTATGCGGCCCGATTGCTGACGCCGGATCTCAACCGGAAGATGGTTGACGAAGTCCGTGATCACGGACGGGGGATCACCCAATACATCCGCTACTCTGGCAACGGCGAACCGCTGCTCAACCGCCACATTTATACAATGCTCGGCTACGCGGCAGAGCATTCCGGCACAACCGTCACTCTGACCACCAACGGCACGCTGCTCAACGACGCGCGCGTGGCGCAGGTACTCGACACAGGCGTGCATCTCATCGACATCAGCCTCGATGCGCACCGGCCCGAGACCTACGCGAAAATCCGCGTGAACGGTGACTTGGCCGAAACCACCGCCAACGTGAAGCGCTTACTCGCCGCTGCTCGTGCCCGCCGCGCGGCGACCAAGATTGTCGTGAGCTTTATCGAGCAGCCGTCGAACGTGGCCGAGATCCCTGCGTTCGAAGCCTACTGGAGGGCCGCGGGTGCGGACCAGGTTGTCGTCCGCCGCATGCACACCAACGCCAACTCGACGCCGCACCTGGCCGCGGGGGACGTTTCCGTCGAAGCACGCCGTCCCTGTCTTTACCCGTGGGAGCGCATCCTGCTGACACCGACCGGCTGGCTGGCGTTCTGTCCGCAGGATTGGATCCACGCCTCGGCCGTGGCCGATTACCGCCACACGACGATTCGCGAGACCTGGACGGGTGAATTCTTCCGGCGCCTGCGGGAAGCGCACCTGAAGAACAATTTTTGCGACCACAAGTTTTGCGGGCAATGCCCCGACTGGCGGACCACTCGCTGGCCCGGCACCGGCCTGAGCTACGCAGATTTGGTGCAGAGCGTGCAGGGCAAGCCCGGCGATCGTTGATCACGCGTGAAGGTCGTCATCAACCAGTCGAATTACCTGCCTTGGAAGGGCTACTTCGACCTGATCCATGATGCCGACCTCTTCGTTTTTCACGACGATCTACAGTACACGAAGAACGACTGGCGGAATCGCAACCGCATCAAGACGGCAGCCGGGCTCCAGTGGCTGACCGTTCCCGTCGGCACAGACGAGCACCGGCTGATCAACGAGGTGACGCTGCCGGCTGACAACGCGTGGGCGAAGAAACACTGGCAGCTGATCCGCGAGAACTATCGTAGCTCGGCGTACTATGCCCGGCATGCCCCGTGGCTCGAAGACATGCTACTGCGCCGGACTTGGTCCGGCCTCTCCGCTTTGAACCAGGCGCTGATCACCACCATCGCCCGCGATCACCTCGGCCTCACCACCCGGTTTGCGAATTCGACGGAATTCAAGCTGACGAGCCGCAAGCAGGAACGGGTGCTCGACCTGTTGCGCGCCACCGGGGCCACGACGTACATTTCCGGACCGGCGGCCAAGGACTACCTCGAGGAGGTGCGGTTTCGGGAGGCCGGAATCGGGCTGGTCTGGAAGGATTACTCCGGATATCCCGAGTATGCGCAACCGCATCCGCCCTTCGTGCACGCCGTTTCCATTCTCGATCTTCTCTTTCATACCGGTCCGGCCGCCGCCGATCACATTTGGGGCTGGCGCTCGCCCCCATCCGCCGTATGAAGACCTTTTCCATCGTGGTACCGGTTTATCAGAACCGGGACAACCTGCCGGTGACGATTCCCGCGCTCTTGGAACTGGAAGCTGCGTTGCCGGGGTACCGGTTGGAACTGGTGCTGGTGGACGACGGCTCGAAGGACGGTTCCCGCGAGTTGTTGCGTGAAGCCGCCCAGGCTCATCCCGGGAAAGTCCGGGTGGTTCTGCTTACGCGCAATTTTGGCCAGACTCCCGCGACCCAAGCCGGACTACGGCACGCGACCGGCGACTGCGTCGGTATTATTTCCTGCGACTTGCAGGAGCCGCACACCCTATTTGTCGAGATGGTGCGGATGTGGGAACGCGGGGAAAAATTCGTGATCGGCGAGCGGGTCGCCCGGGCTGAGGACCATGGGCATCAGGTCGTTTCGAGCGTTTACTGGCGGCTCGTCCGGCATTTTGCCTTTCCCGACTTTCCTCCGCTGGGGTATGATTTCTGTCTGCTCGACCGGCAGGTCGTCGAGGATGTGAATCGGATCAACGAAAAGAACTCATCCATCTTCGTGCTCGTTTACTGGCTGGGTTACCGGCCTTGTCGCCTGCCGATCCGGCGTGAATTGCGCCGGCAGGGCCGTTCGCAGTGGCGGTTCGGCAAGAAGATCAGCTTCACCACCGACACGCTGCTGGGGTTCACGTATGTGCCGGCGCGGCTCATAACGTTTTGCGGGCTGGCCAGCGCCATGCTTTGCCTGCTTTATCTATTGTTCGTGGTCGGGCAATGGTACGTGCTGCGCGCCGCACCTCAGGGTTGGGCGACCGTGGTCGGTTTGCTGCTGCTACTGGGCGCCCTGATTCTTTTCTCACTCGGGATCGTGAGCGAGTATCTGTTGCGGATCCTCGACGAGGCGCGCCGCCGTCCGCCTTATGTGGTGGAGGACGTGCTGGCGCCGCGGGCCGACACTTTAGCGTCCGACGGCCGGCCGGCCGAAGAGCGCGGTACGTAAGGTGCGCCGCTGATAGCGGAGTTCCACCTGGCGATCGTCGGGCCCGGCCACCACCGCCATGTGAATGCCGTTGACCGGCACGACCGGCAGGGACTTCCCGCGGCTGGTTGCCTGCCAAAGTGCGGAGTAGGGCGCATTGACCACCACCGCCCCGCTCAGGCCGGGGTCCGTGACGGGTCCGGGAGCGAGCGTGAGATCGAAGCCATCGGGCGTAAGGCAAAAGGACTGGAGCTGCACGACGCCGACAACGGGCATGACGCCATGGAGGCGGCCCAGATCATCCGGGGCGATCAGCATCGAGGGCGTGGTTGAGCGGGCCAGAAGCTCGTCGTAGAACGCCGGCCCTTCAATGCCATGACGGGCGACATCGATTGCGGAGGGAGCAAAGGCGCGGGGCCATGCGGACTCAATTTCAGAAATGTAGACGCTGTGCACCGATTCGCCCGGCGCCCAGCGGCGAAGCCAACCGGCAAAGGTAGAGGGATCGGGCGGCGGATCGACATGATGGGCGACCAGCCGCACCGTGGGATCGGCCAGCGGGCGCGCGCTCAGGATGTAGCGCACATTGGCAATGCGCAGCGCATCGAGGTTGACGTTGGTGGCGAAGAGCGCGCTGTCGCGCGGCATTCGCAGGAAGTGCACATGAGTGTGAGGGGTGGGGTCCGGCGGCCGGAGGACCGCCCAGCCGTAGAAACTATTCTGGCGCCTGGAGAACGCCTGAACGGAGCCATCGAAGGTGTCCAAGCGATAGGCCGTGACCAAACCCGGCGGCAACAAGGCGTAATCGGTCACCACCCGGAATGGTTCTGGGGCGCGCCACGCCTCCGAACCCAGCAGCGGTGCCTGCGTCAACGTCGAAACCCCGAGGTTTTCGCGGTAGGTCTGCACAGTGATGAGCTGGTGGTGCGCAACCGCGAGCACCGCCAGCGCCGGGAAATAAAAAGCACTGAACGACGGCAGGAGAAGCTTGTGAATCCGCCATGGTGGGGACCACTCCAAGAGCGTCAGCACCCGGGAAACCATGAGCAGCCCCACCAGCAGATATCCTTCGGAAACCAGGGGCCAACGATAGGCGGCGAAAAATGGGATCCCGGTGGCCTGCCACGGCAAAAGGGCGAGTACATGGCCGATTGCGTAGCTAGCCCAGAAGGCAAACACCATGCAGATGCCGCGCCGATCCCGACGCCAAACAAAGGTGGCTAAGGCGAAAAGGCCGGCGGGGAATAGCAATACATTCCAGTGTTCGCTCAGGTGTTCGCGCAGCGTGGAAAGCGGGATCGTCGCGTTGGAGCGGGCGGATTCGCCGCCGAATTGCACGAATGCGTACAGCAGATCGACCCAATTCAGCACGCAAATCAGGGCAAACAGCATGCAGGCGAGCAGCAGGCGGAGCCGGTTCTTCCACGGCAGAAAACAACTGCTAATCAATAGGCCCGAAAAGAAAGCCGGCAGCGAATGAATGATTCCCGTGGCTCCCGAATACAACAGGGCGAACAACCCCACGGTGGCGAAATAGCGTGGCCGGTCGGCGCGGAGGCATAGCAAATAAAATCCCCACGGCAGGAAGGCCGTGCCCCAACCCAGTCCGCCGGTGACGGAAGCCAGATTGAAGTAATGCGTTCCGCTGGCCACGATCCCTACGATCGCCGCTTTGCCGCGGGAAAGCTCGAAGGCTTTGCGCGCCACGCGATAACCCCCGGCATAAGCCAGGGATATGGCTCCAATGTTCATCACGGAAATGGCCATCCAGGGCGGGAGAGCGCTATAGATGAGCCGTTCAATCGAAAAAGCCTGAACTCCCAAGGCGACCCCAGCGCCGGCATCGACGCCCCCTGCATAAGCATGGGCGTAGGCGCCGCCCTCGTGAATATGCGTCGTATAATATAACCACGGGACGCTCACGTAAAAGGTATCGCCCCGACCCATGGCCGAATGAGGCCCCAGCAGCCAATATTCAAAAGTGCAGGCGGCTGTCCAAACCGCCCCGATGGCGATGACTCCTGAACGGCCAAGCTGGCGGCCCGATCGCGGGAGATTCCACCAGATGAAGAGTACGAGCGCCAGGATCACCAGCCCTGTGCCGACATAAAGAGCTTCTTCGCCTGACATGAAATGCGACATTAGGCGGAAGAGGTGTAGGCGGAATCGTGCAAGAGCATGCCGGCTTTAGCGCGGGCCGAGAAGATAATAGGTCCCGGCCGGCCGGACAACCTGCGACTGGACTGACAATGATGTCGCTTGGCGCTTGGCCTCTCGCTCTCCGGCCAGGTTTAGCGCGACTTCCTGTGCGAGCCAATGTTCCGAAAGACAGGCGGCCAACGATAGCGGGCTATGGATCAGTTCGGGCGCAGGGATAAAGACAAGTAGCGGTCGACTGCGATCAGCCGACAATTCCGCCTGGTCGCGGGCCGCAAAAACTGCCGGTGGAACCAAGTCCGGATATTGGATCAGGCGCTGTCCGTGGATCAGGACGATTGGCTGGCCTGACGCCATCGCCACAACACCCGCGGCGGGTCGCGTCATGAACCAGCCGGATTGTGCTCGCAATCTCTCCACGGCGGGCGTCGAAAATTCTGGTGGAATCTCCCGTAGGGTCAGGTCGGCTGGTGGAACAGCGACAGCATGCCAGAAACGATTGAATGACGGTGCGTCTGCGGGCAGGACCAGCAGCAGAGCCAGTGCGACGGGCCACATAAATGCGCCGGCCGGATGCGTGGACTGGTTCAGCGTTCCTTTGCCGCTTGTTTTCAGGTCGAGCCACGCAACCAGGGCAAAACCGGTTGGTATGGCGAAGAACAGCCGGCTGAAGACCGGCACATGGAGCGGCGAAAGATGAAAAAGATATTCGGCGAGCGGCATGCCGGTCACCGGCAGCACGACCGCAGCGACCGGTGTCACGGTCAGCCACCCGGCAAGATGGTTTTTCCGCAACAGGAAAAGGCCGGCGATCACATTGGCCAAGCCAAACCAGCCCAACACCTGCATTGCCTGCGCATAGGCGATTGAGCCGGGGGCGAGGTTGAAGCCACCAACGGCGGAGAGCCAGCCGCCGGCCCGCAGAGAAGCGATCGATTCCGACTGGGGACCCTGCCAGGCAGCAACCAGCACGCTGGAACCTAAGGCCATTCCCATCGCCCACAAGGTGGCGGCAGGACGCCACTCCTGCAGGCGCCAGAGGGCAACGGCCGCCAAACCGACCCCGGCGAGGGCGACCGCCTGCTTGTGTTCGAAAGCCATCAGCAAAAGCAGTAGCCCCGCTTGTGTGGCCCGCGCGAACCTCCACCCCGGCCGCCCTGGGGTGGGGGCCGCGTTCGCGCATACGCGGACGAATGCGACCGCGGCGAGCTGGGCCAGCACCGTGGACGAAATGCCATAATATCGATGAAAGGAGAAGGTGCTGTTGCCCGCAAAAATCACCGGCAGCACCGCCATCAGGAACGCTGCGGCCGGTCGTAGTCCCGCGCCGCGCGCCAGCTGGCGATATTGCCAGCACAACAATAGGCTGGCGCCCGCATAGTAGAGCTCGAGCGATGAAGCATTGTGGGGAGAGAGCCGGTTGAAACTGTAGGCGAGGAAGTAACTGGATTTTGCCCAGTCGCTGTTGCCTCGTACCGTATCAAACTGCGCCCACGCATTGATCCGGCCAAAATGCGCCCAGTTGTCGCCGGGATATTCCCAATAGATGCCGGGCAGCAGGAGGAACATTCCCAGCAACACCCAGGGAATTGCGGGCCACAGCCGCGCCGTGAAGCGTCCTTGATTTGGAATCCGCCACCAGGACCAAAGTGCGAGAGCCGCACCCAGCGTATGAAATACGTGCAATCCCCAGTACACCGTGAGCAGCGAGGGGACATGCCCGCTGGAATGCACCGGCCAGCCCAGCCCCGCATAAAGCAGGTAGACGAAAAGATAGGGAACCAGGAACCCCCAGCCGGAATAGAAATAAGCCCTGACCCAAGAAACGAGAACCGCCGGGGCAGGCTGGTGGCCTGAAGGCATGCTCGCGTTCATAGCACGTCTGCGAATGCCGGGCGCATCCTCCGGAAGGCGGCGTGGCCAATGTAGCAAGCGACCAAGCTGACCAGATAAACGTAGCCGAGATGGGTGACGTTGACCGGCCGGTGCCACAGCAGCGCGTCGCGGGCGGCCTCGATGGCCAGAAGGAGCGGATTGTAACGGAGGTACATCCAGGCGGCGGGATATTTTTCCCCGGAGAAAAACACGCCCGAACACCACATCAGGCTCATGGAAAGGAACTGGATCACCTGATTGATATCGCGAAAAAAGACGCCCAAGGCGGAAAAGAACCACGCGATGCCCAGGCCCAGTGGAATCAGAGGCAGGGCAATCAAGGGCAGCCACAGCACGGCCGGGGTGAAATGCACGCCGCCCACAAGCATCGCGACCAGCGCCAGGACCAGGCTGATCAACAGATGGAAAACCGCCCCGCCCACGGCGGCCGCGGGCAGGATTTCGAGCGGAAACACCACCTTCTTCACGAAGTTGGGATTGCCCACGATGATCGCGGGCGACGTCGCGAGCGCCTCCGAGACGAAATGCAGGAACGTCAGGCCCACGAAGATGCCGAGGGCGTACTCCACGTGGGTTTCGTTGGGCACGATGCCGAATTTTCCGCCGAGAATGTAACCGAACACCATCACGTACAGGCCTAGCATCAGGAGCGGGTTCAGGAAGGACCACACCAGCCCAAGGTGGCTGCCTTTGTGGCGGAGCTCGACGTTGCGCAGGGTGAATTGCCAGAGCAGTTCGCGGTGTTGCCAGAGATCGGCGGCAAAGGGGACGAGGCGGCGGAGCATGCGGTGGTCGGACAAGGACGGTTGGCTAGCTGATGCGGGAAGCGGATGGAGCGTTCAACCTTCAACTTCGCGGGCGGATTCCCAGCGCGGAGCCCAGCCGGTCCCGCAGCAGGGCGGCCGCTTCGTAGAGGCGGTAGAGCAGGGGATGGCGGTAATAGAAAACCCGCGGGGGCACCGGCCCGGGTTGGAGCACGTAGGGCACGCGGTGCACCGCCATGAGGCGGAAACCGGCCCGGCGGAAACACCACTCCGCGCGCGGTGCGTGGTGCTCCGAGCAAACCAGCTCGAATTCGCCCGTGGCGACCGGCCCCAGCGCTTCCTGCAGCAGGCGGGCGTTGTCCAGGGTATCGACATAACGCGGACGGACCGGGTTGGCGGGCAGTTTGAAGCCGGGATGCGCGCAACGGAACGGGGCGGCGTGGCGCTCAAGATAGAGCCGAGCCGTTTCCTCCTCGCGCAGCGGGCCGCCGAAGGCGTTGGCCGGGGCGAGGTAGACTTCGTCCGCCGGCCGGGCGAAGCGCAGCGTGAAGTCGAGCACCTGCCGGTAGACGAAGCTGGGCTCGCCGGTCCCGCGCCCATCGGGGCCGGCTTCCACCGCTTCAGGTATGATGATTAATCTCCTCACGAGGCGGCGCTCAGGAAACGGGAAGAAGGGATTTTGTCATGACAATTGGTGGGGCGGCATCCGCCTGCGGTCCGCGGGGTGCCGAAAAATTTACTGGTTGCCAAGGCACCACCTTTAAGACGGCTTGTCTCCTTCTTCCCCTCATGAATTCCAGATCATTGATAGTGGCGATGTTGGGCATCGGTTGGTGCGTTTCCGCGATGGCGGCGGACGACATCGTCACGCCGGAAAAACTCTTCCCCCAGCTCGATGTCATCCTGAAGCAGACGGTCGCCCAGTCGCCGCGCATGGTGACCCGGGCGCTCGATTTGGAAATGGCGGAACAGGACCGCATCGCCTCCCGGGCGGCGATCCTGCCATCGGTGGCCGGTTCGTACCGCGTCGTGGAGTCGCGCGACGATCGCTCTGATCTTCTCGAGCCCACCAACGTCGCCAAGCAGTACTACGATTTCAGCCTCGCGCAGCCGGTTTTCCACTGGGGCGAGCGCCGCAATGCCGTCCGCATCGGCGAGATCCGGAACCAAATGAGCAAGGGCCAATACCGCGAGGGTTACCGCCAGCTGGCGAACGAGGTCCGCACGCTTTACCTGACCCTGGTCCTCGACAAGATCCGCTCCCGGCGGGCCGATTATTACCGCGACTATTCCGTCAACCAGCAGAAGCTGGCCGAGGACAAGCTGGCCAAAAAGGTGATCGCCGAGAGCCAGATCTTCAACATCCGCCTCGATGCGGAGCGGGCGCAGATCACGGCGGAACAAATCCGTTTCAATTTCGAGAATGACAAGACGTCCTTCGCCCGCCTGACCGGCGGCCCGGTGCCGAAGGACGAGGAGATTCCCGACGCCGTCCCGGCGATCCCGGCCCAGGCCGAGGTGGTCCAGCGGCTGCTGGCCGGCTATCTGTCCCAAAAGGAATCCCCCACGGCCGAGGCGGTCCTCTACCGCCAGAACGTGAGCATCGACCGGTTGAACCTGGCCAGCCAGAAGACCCGCCTGCGCCCGAAGTTCAACCTCGTGGTGGGCGCCAGCCAGGACGAGCAAAGCTACAAGGTGACCTCGACCCAGAAGTACCGGGTCCAATCCCTCTACGGCGGCGTGTCCGTTTATTGGACCATCTTCGACGGCTTTGCGACCGGGGCGAGCATCCGCTCCTACAACGCCAAGCTGCGGCAGGACGAGGTGGCCTACCGCGACCTGACCGAGCGGCTGGCCCAGCAGGCGCAGACGCAAGCCCAGGCGCTGACTTTTTCCACCCGGCTGGCGGTCGTCACCGACCGGCTCTACGAGGCGGCCCAAAGCGGCTTGAAGACGCGCCAGGATGATTTCAAGCGGGGTGTCATCTCCGAGGAGGACCTGAGCCTCACGCAGATTGCCACCTACGATTCGCAGTACAACGCCATGGCCGCGCGCGGCGACTACTTCAACCAGCTCGGGGTCTTCCTCGGGACGGTGGTGGAGGACCCGGTGCTGGCCAATCTGAAGAACCAATGAGCAATTCCTCCCCCAAGTCCGGCAGCGGCTGGCTGGTGAAATCGGCCGTCGCCCTCATCGTGCTGGCCGTTGCGGCCTACACAGTCAGCTACCTTATGCGGCCCGTCGCCCAGGTGGTGGCCGCCTCGCGCACCAAGGCCATCCGCAGCGTGCCCGGCACCGTCGAGGTGAAATCGGAGTACAACATCGAGCTCAAGAGCGAGGTCGGCGGCCGGGTGCTCTCGAGCGAACTCACCGTCGGCGGCAAGGTTTTCAAGGGCGACACCCTCGTCACCATCAACCCCGGCGACGTCGACCTGGACATCGAGCGCATTACCAATGACATCGTCGCCGCCAAGCGGCGTGTCGAGATTGGCTCCACGCTTCGTGCCGACGAGGAGAACATGAAGGACACGCTCGAAAATCTTGAGCGCCAGACCAAGGCCGGTGCCTACGCCGCCGCCGACTTCGAGAAGCAGAAACGCCTGTACCAGCAGATGGTGCAGCGCCGCGAGATCGAGGAAGTGAATCTAAAGAGCGCCCTCGACACGCTTGAGAACGCCCTGCGTGCCAAGCAGCGCGAGAAGACCAAGATGACAATCGTGGCGCCGTCCGACGCCACCGTGACCGCCGTTTACGCCCGTGTCGGCGACCTGATCGGCAGCAACTCGCCGATTGCCTCCCTGATTTCCATCACCCGCACCATCGAGGGCCGCCTGAGCGAGGACAACTTCGCGGCCGTCCGCCTCGGCCAGAAGGCGACCGTGCGCTTCCTGACCTTTGGCAACGAGCAATATCCCGCCACGATCTCCAAGGTGCTGCCCTCGGCCGACCCGACCACGCAGCGCTACTCGATCTATCTCGATGTCCAGCTGCCGGAAGGCCGCGAGCTCCTGCCCGGCCTGACGGGCGAGGTGGGCATCATCGTCGCCGAGCGCCCCAACGCCATCGTGGTCCCGCGTCGCGCCCTCGTGGGCGACTACCTTTACGTCGTCTCGGGCGGCCGGGTGGAATTGCGCAAGGTCGAGAAAGGCTACGACAGCCTGAACATGGTTGAGATCGTCAAAGGCCTGAACGCCGATGAAGTGGTGATTGTCGAACAGCAGGACCGCTTCAAGTCAGGCGACCGGGTCCGCGAGAAGGTGCTCGAGAACTAAGCGCCCCCGGCGCCGGCCACGCAGTGTCCACCAATTTCCGCATCGCCCTTCGTTTCCTCACGGCCAAGCGCCGTTCGATGCTCATGAGCCTGACCGGCATCGTGTTTGGCGTCGGCTTTTTCATCGTCACGCAGGCGCAGACCAGCGGCTTCGAGGAGTTCTTCGTCAAGACCATCCTCGGCACCAACGGCGCCATCCGCATCGAGGACCGCTTCCAGGCCACGACCTTCTTCTACCGCGCCGGCGGCAGCCACGCGGAGAGCAAGTTCGAGGTCGCCTCCGCCCGCGAGGCCCGGAAATACATCGAGGGCGTCGAGGAGCCCGACGCGATGATGGAGGCGCTGCGCAAGTTCCAGAACGTCTCCGGCGTCTCGATCGTCGTCGAGGGCTCCGTGATCGCGGACAGCTCCTTCAAGAACGACACGGCCAAGGCGATGGGCATCCGGTTGCAGGACCACCTTGCGGTGTCCGACTTGGCGGCGCAGGTCGCGCGCGGCGTCGGCAGCCTCGAGGATTTCCGCACTTCACCGCAGGGCCTGCTGGTCGGCAAGGTGCTGGCCGACCGCCTGGGCCTGAGCGTCGGCGACTCGCTCATCCTGCGCGCGGGCCTCGAGCAGCGCCGCTACAAGGTTTCCGCCATCTACTCGACCGGCGTGAGCGACATCGACCGGGTGCGCATCTACATGCACCTCGGCGAGGCGCGCTCGCTTCTCAAGAAGACGACCGGCGCGTCCTTCATCCAGGTCGCGCTCTTCGACCGCGACCGCGCCCCGCAGGACGCGCTGCAGATGGAGGACGTCTTCAAGCACAGCGCCAAGAGCTGGCAGGAGCGCGAGGAGAGCTGGCTGTCCGCCTTCGCCGCCCTGCAGATCTCGGCGGCGCTGACCGTGTCCACCATCATCCTGATTTCCGGCCTCGGCATGTTCAACACGCTCGCGATGATCGTCATCGAGAAGACCAAGGAGATCGCGATCCTGCGCTCGATGGGCTATACGCGGCAGGACATCGCCCGCATCTTCATCTGGCTCGGCGCCACCGTCCTCGTGATCGGCACGATCGGCGGGTGGGGGCTCGGCGCGGCGGTCACTTACGGCGTCTCGAAGTACCCGATCAAGATCCGCGGCATTTTCTCCGCCGACAGCTTCCAGGTGCACTGGTCCATCTGGCACTATGTGGTGGCCACCGTCACCGCCGCGATCGTCGTCATGACGGCCGCCGTGATTCCCGCGCGCCGCGCCGCCAAGCTCGAGCCGGGCGACATCATCCGGGGGACCTCGCAATGAACGTGGGGCCCAGGAAATCCGCCTCCACGGCCGATGTCGCGCTCCGCTGCGAGGGCCTGCACCGCTACCTCGGGCAGGGGGAGGGGCGCGTGCATGTGCTGCGCGGCGTTTCCTTCGAGGCCCGGCGCGGCAACACCACGGCGATCGTGGGTCCGTCGGGTTGCGGCAAGAGCACGCTGCTTTATCTCCTCGGCCTCCTCGACCAGCCCGACGGCGGCTCGATCTGGATTCGCGACCAGCTGATGTCCAACAGCGGCGACCTGCTGCGCACGGCGGCGCGCGGCGAGCACATCGGCTTCGTGTTCCAGTTCCACTTCCTGATGCAGGAATTCACCGCGCTGGAGAACGTGATGATGCCGATGCGCAAGCTCGGCCGCCTCTCCGACGAGGAGATGGCCGCGCGGGCGAAGAGCCTGCTCGGCGACGTCGGCCTCGGCGCCAAGACGCACCGCCTCGCGACGCAGCTTTCCGGCGGCGAGCAGCAGCGTGTCGCCATCGCCCGTGCCCTCGCGAACGAGCCGGCGATCATCCTCGCGGACGAGCCCACGGGCAACCTGGATGCCGCGAATTCCACGCTCGTTTTCGACATGCTGACGCGCCTCGCGAAGGAAAACGGGCAGGCGGTCGTGCTCGTGACGCACAATCCCGACATCGCCAACCGGTGCGACGAGATCAAGCCGATGCGCGACGGCCAGTTTGTCTGATTCCCGCCGCGCGGCGGAGGGGCTCCGCGGGTGTGGGCGCGCGAAAAGACGATTAGCAGCGGATTTTACCGCCGGGGAGTTTGCTAATAGGCGGTGGTGACAGGGATGGAATGGAAAATTTGTTTTACATCCCCCTACGGCCCGCTCTTTGCTGGGGGACACATTTTACCGCACACCTCTGCTAGCCTGAATTCTACGTTCAACTGAGGGGCTTCGCTGCCGATGCCCTTTGTTCCCGGCGAGTTCCAGACAAGCCACCATGTCCAAGATTTTCCCAAAATCCGCCAACGCACTGCCTCTGCAGATCCTGATCTTTTTGGGCGTGCTGGGTGGCATCGCGGCTGCCGGCATCAACTACTACGCGACCCCGAAGTACACGCGCGTCGGCTACGCGCCGGTCCAGCCGGTCCCGTTTGAACACAGCCTGCACGCCGGCCAGCTCGGCATCGACTGCCGCTACTGCCATGCCGGCGTCGAGAAGTCCGGCACCTCCAGCCTCCCCGCCGCGCAGACGTGCATGAACTGCCACAGCATCATCAAGACCCAGAGCCCGCTGCTCGAGGTGGTGCGCCAGAGCTACCAGACCGGCGAGCCCGTGCCGTGGGTGAAGATCCACGCCGTGCCGGACTACGTTTATTTCAACCACTCCGTCCACGTGAACCGCGGCGTCAGCTGCGTCGAGTGCCACGGCAAGATCAACGAGATGAAGGTCGTCCATCAGGACCAGCCGCAGAGCATGAGCTGGTGCCTGGACTGCCATCGCAACCCGGCCGCCCGCATCCGCAACCCGGAGGATGTGTTCAACCTCGATTCGAAGCGCCTGGTTGACCAGGGCCCCGAGGGCGTGAAGGCCGCCGAAAACTTTGTCCACAATTGGAAGCTCATGCCGCCCACCAGCTGCTCCGGCTGCCATCGCTGATGAAACGCAAATTTGATCATCCCGCCCCCTCGCAGCGCGAACTCGCCGGCCCGAAATACTGGCGCAGTCTCGACGAACTGACCGACACGCCCGGTTTCCGCGAGCACCTGGCCCGCGAATTCCCGGAGGGCGCGTCCCAGCTGAACGGCGTCGACCGCCGCCAGTTCATGCGCCTGATGGCGGCTTCGTTCGCGCTCGGCGGCCTCGGCCTGGCCGGCTGCCGTCGCCCCGAAAAGCACATCCTCCCGTACGGCAAGTCCGTCGAGTACACCGTCCCGGGCCTCCCGCTTTATTTCGCCACCGCGATGCCGCTGCGCAAGACGGCCATCCCGCTGCTGGCCGAGACGCACCAGGGCCGCCCGACCAAGCTCGAGGGCAACCCGACCTACACGCCGCACGGCGGCGCCACCTCGCTGCTCGCGCAGGCCTCGGTGCTCGACCTCTACGACCCGGAACGCGCCACCTACCATCACAAGGGCACGCAGAAGCTGGCGGTCGCGGACGTCAACGACCTCCTCGCCAAGATTCACTCCACCTACGCCGGCAAGGGTGCGGGCCTGGCGGTTCTCGCCGATGAATCCTCTTCGCCGACGCGCGCCCGCCTCGTGGCGAAGCTGAAGGCCGAATTCCCCGGCATGATCTGGGCCGAGTACGAGCCCGTGCAGGACGAGGCGCCCGCCGCCGCCGCACAGGCCGCCTTCGGCCGGAGCGTCAAGCCGCTCTATCGCTTCGCGAAGGCCAAGCGCATCCTGAGCCTCGACGCCGATTTCCTCCACTCCGAAGCCGGCTCGCTCTACTACGCGCGTTCCTTTGCCGACGGCCGTCGCGTGTCCTCGACCGAAGATGCCGACAAGATGAACCGCCTCTATGTGGCGGAGAGCGGATTCTCGTTGACCGGCTCCATGGCGGACCACCGCCTGCGCATCGCGAGCAGCCAGATCGTGACGCTGGCCGCCGCCCTGAACCAACGCATCAGCGGCAGCGTCGCCCCGAATCCCTTCCTCATGGTCGACAAGCTCGACGTGAAGCCGGAGTGGATCGAGCAGTGCGCCGCCGATCTCCTCGCACATCCGGGTGAGAGTCTCGTAGTCGCGGGTGCGCACCAACCGGTCGAAGTGCACCTGATGGTGCACGCCATGAACGCCAAGCTCGGCGCCATCGGCAAGACGGTCGATTTTGTCGCGGTCGACGCTCCGACTGCCGCCTCCATCTCGACGCTCACCGCCGCCATCAAGGCCGGTTCCGTCAAGACGCTGGTCATCCTCAACGGCAATCCCGCCTACAACGCCCCGGCCGACCTCGATTTCGGCGCGTCGCTGAAGTCGGTGCCGGACGTGATCCGCTTCGGCTATTACGAGGACGAGACCTCCGCGCTTTCCGGCACGCACCTCGCGGCCACGCACTATCTCGAGTCGTGGGGCGACGCCCGCACGGTCGACGGCACGATCCTCCCGATCCAGCCGATGATCATGCCGCTGTTCAACGGCCTCTCCGAGGTCGAGCTGCTGGCCCGCCTCGCCAACGAGGCGAAGCCCGACGCCTACGAGCAGGTCTACGCGACGCTCGGCCGCGACAGGAAGGGTTTCGAAAAATTCCTCCACGACGGCCTCCTCGAAGGCTCGGCCTACCCGGTGGTCAGCGTCACGCTCGGCAACCTGACGTATGACATGGCCAAGCGCTCCGCTCCCGCGGTCGCGCTGTCAAAGGACAACCTCGAGGTCCGCTTCGCCACCGACCACAAGATGGACGACGGCCGCTTCGCCAACAACGGCTGGTTGCAGGAGTGCCCGGACCCGATGACCAAGATCGCCTGGGACAATGCGATCCTCGTCAGCCCGCGTCTCGGCAAGGAACTCGGCATCACGCCGGCCGGCAGCGCGCTGCAGGTCGCGCGCAAGGAAGAGGCCGAGTTCGAGATGGGCAAGGAGAAGGCCTATATCGGCGAGGTCACCCTCAATGGCCGCAAGATCACCGGCCCGCTGCACATCCAGCCGGGTCTCTCGAATTACACCATCGTGCTCCCGCTCGGCTACGGCCGCAGCCGCACGGGCCACGTCGGCACCGGCGCGGGCTTCGACGCGTACCCGCTGCGCACCGTGGACAGCCAGGGTTTTGCCACCGGCGCCAAGCTGGTCGTGACCGGCGAGCGCAAGCTCCTCGCCAACACCCAGGAACACTGGTCGATGGAAGGCCGCGACATCGTGCGCGAAGCCAACGTCGAGGAATTCAAGCATAACGCGGCTTTCGTCACGGGCATCGGCATGGAAGGCCACTCGCCGGCGGTTTACGGCGATTACACGCCCGAGCAGTTCGCCAAGCTTTCCGCCGAGGAACGGGCGAAGCTCGATGCGGCCCGCTCCACCCATACCCCGCGTGGCAACTCGCTCTACGAAACCCCTGATTTCTCCGGCATCCACCAGTGGGGCATGTCGATCGACCTGAACACGTGCATCGGCTGCAACGCCTGCATCATCGCGTGCCAGGCGGAGAACAACATCCCGATCGTGGGTCGCGACCAGGTGCAGCGCGGCCGCGAAATGCAGTGGATCCGGCTCGACCGCTACTATTCCGACGGCCAGGCCGACGCCGAGGCGTTCGGCGCCGAGGGCAACAAGATCCTGCCGGAAGACCCGCAGGTTTCGATGCAGCCCATGACCTGCCAGCACTGCGAGCTCGCCCCGTGCGAGACGGTGTGCCCGGTCAATGCCACGGTGCACGACGACGAGGGCATCAACGTGATGGCCTACAACCGCTGCATCGGCACCCGCTATTGTGCGAACAACTGTCCGTACAAGGTCCGCCGGTTCAATTTCTTCGATTTCAACAAGCGCGCCACCGACTCCCTCTACATGGGCCCGCTCGGCCACCAGTCCGAAATGCCGGAACTCGTGAAGATGGTGAAGAACCCCGACGTCACCGTCCGCATGCGCGGCGTGATGGAGAAGTGCACCTACTGCGTGCAGCGCGTCCAGCAGGCCAAGATCGCCCAGAAGCGGAAGGCCGGCGCCAGCGGTGACGTCCACATTCCGGACGGCACCGTCAAGACCGCCTGCCAGCAGGTGTGTCCGGTCGAGGCCATCGTCTTCGGTGACGTCAAGGACGAGACCAGCCGGGTCTCCCGGTTGAAGACGCAGAAGCGCGACTACGCCGTCCTGGGTTATCTCAACATCCGCCCGCGCACGACCTACTTGGGCAAGCTGCGCAACCCGAACCCGCTCATGCCGGATTACGCCGCACTTCCCCTCAGCCGCGTCGAATATAACAAGAAGAACGGCCACGTTGAACATGGCGCCGGGCACGAAACGCACGCCGAAAAGCAGGGAGGGCATGAATAATGAGCGCGCCCGCTTCTGATCATCCGGCTCCCGCCATTCTTTCCGAGGTGCAACCGGCGGTGGTGCCGCGCGCCGTGCTCGTGGAGAACCACCGCGACTTCAAGTGGATCACCGACAAGATCTGCGGCATCGTCGAAGGCCCGACCCCGACCTGGTGGTGGTGGTGTTTCGCCGTCGCGGGGTTCGTCGCCTCGTTTACGATCATCGGCCTCATCTATCTCGTCGCCACGGGCGTCGGTGTGTGGGGCCATGCCAATCCCGTCAATTGGGCGTGGGACATCGTCAACTTCGTGTTCTGGATCGGCATCGGCCACGCCGGCACGCTCATCTCGGCCATCCTTTGCCTTCTGCGCCAGAAATGGCGCACGTCGATCAACCGGCCGGCCGAGGCGATGACGATCTTCGCGGTCGTGTGCGCCGCGATCTTCCCGGTCTTCCACGTCGGCCGCATCTGGTTCGCGGTGCTGCCCGGCTTCCTGTTTCCGTTCCCGAACGCCAACGGCATCTGGCAGAATTTCCGCTCGCCCCTGGAGTGGGACGTGTTCGCCGTGTCGACATACGGCACGGTCTCCGTGCTTTTCTGGTATGTCGGCCTGATCCCCGACCTGGGCACGATCCGCGACCGTTTCACCGCAGCGGGCAATGTCGTCCGGGCGCGCATCTACGGGTTCTTCGCCATGGGCTGGCGCGGTTCCAACCGCCAGTGGAGCAATTACGAAATGGCCTACCTGATCCTGGCCGGCATCGCGACGCCGCTGGTGCTGTCCGTGCACACGGTGGTGTCGTTCGACTTCGCGGTCGCGCTGATCCCGGGCTGGCACACCACGATCTTCCCGCCGTACTTCGTCGCGGGCGCCATCTTCTCCGGCTTCGGCATGGTGATGACGCTGATGCTGCCGCTGCGCGCCATCTACCGTCTCGAGGACCTGATTACGCAGTATCACATCGACTGCATGTGCAAGATCACCCTGGCGACGGGCACGATGGTCGGCTACGCCTACTCGATGGAGTTCTTCATCGCGTGGTACGGCGCCAACCCGTACGAGGGCTTCACCTTCATCAACCGCGCGTTCGGCCACTACGCGTGGGCGTACTGGATCATGATCAGCTGCAACGTGGTCACGCCGCAGTTTTTCTGGTTCAAGGCGGTCCGCCAGAACACGGCGCTGGTCTGGTTCCTCTGCATTTTCGTGAACGTCGGCATGTGGTTCGAGCGCTTCGTGATCATCGCGACTTCGCTCGCCCGCGACTTCCTGCCCTCGAGCTGGGGTTACTACTCCCCGTCGATCGTCGAGATCTTCACGTTCTTCGGCACGTTCGGCGTCTTCTCCGTGCTGTTCCTGCTGTTCATCCGCTTCGTGCCCATCATGCCGATGTCGGAGATCAAGACGGTCATCCCCCAGGCCGACGCGCATGGGCATGATCCGAAGCACACTCCCTTGCGGACGGAGGCCGCGACTTCCCACTCATGAGCCAGCCATACGGACTCATCGCCGCGTTCGACACCGTGCCGGACGTTTACCATGCCTGCGAACAGGTGCGCGACGCCGGGTACTCCCGCTGGGACGCGCTCACGCCCTTCCCGGTGCACGGCCTCGATTACGCCATGGGCATGCCCCGCTCCAAGGTGCCGCGTTTCTCGCTCGTCGGTGGCATCACCGGCTTCTGTACCGGCATGACCTTCATCGCCTGGCTCGGCTGGTTCGAGTACCCCTTGGTGGTGGGTGGCAAGCCGCTGTTCAGCCCGATGTTCGCCTTCCCGCCGTCTTACGAGCTCACCATCCTGTTCACCGCGTTCGCCACGATCGGCGGCATGTTTTTCCTGAACCGGCTGCCGATGCATTACCATCCGGTGATGAAGGCTCCCGGTTTTGTCCGCGCCATGGACGACCGTTTCTACATTGTGATCGAGTCCGCCGACCCGAAATTCAACGCTGCCGAGACCCGCGCCCTGCTCGCGAAGGCCGGCGGCAAGGACATTGTCGAAATCGACGAATAAGATGCGCTTCGCCTACTACACCCTCGCATTCGTCGTCGTGCTCCTGGTTTCGGTCATGGGCTTCCGCGGCATGACCGCCACGCGCCCGCCGATCGAAGTGTTCCCGGACATGGACCACCAGGCCAAGTACAAGCCGCAGGCGGAGTCCAAGTTCTTCGCCGATGGCCGCGCCGACCGCCCGATTCCCGCCGGCACCGTGCCGTACGGCCGTTCCACCGGGAAGGCCGATCCGGACTTCCTGAAGGCCGATGACGCGCATTACGCCGGCAAGAATGCCGACGGTTCGTTCCTCAAGGGCTTCCCGTCCGACATCGTCGTCGACCAGGCTTTCGTGCAGCGCGGCCAGAACCGCTTCCAGATTTACTGCGCCCCGTGCCACGGCGCCCTCGGCGACGGCCAGGGCATCACCAAGTCCTACGGCATGGTCGCCACGCCCACCTACCACGACGACCGCCTGCGCGGCATGCCCGAGGGCGAGATCTTCAACACGATCACCAACGGCAAGAACACGATGTTCCCGTACGCCGACAAGCTCAGCGTCCAGGATCGCTGGGCGGTGATCGCCTACGTGCGCGCCCTGCAGCGCGCGCACCATGCCACGCTTGACGATGTGCCCCTCGAACAACGCGGAGGCCTGAAGTAACATGAGCGCGCCTACCGCCACTCCCTTGCCCGTCGCCTCGCTGGCGACCCGCTTCCTGATCGCCGGCGCCGCCGGCCTCGGCCTGACCGCCGTGGGTCTCCTGGCCTCCTCGGCCGCCGGGCGGCAGGGCGTCGCCCTGTCTTATCTCGTGGGCATCGCCTACTGGACCGCCACCGCGATCGGCATGCTGCTGCTCTGCTTCATCCACCACATTACGGATGCCGGCTGGTCGGTGGTCATTCGCCGCCAGTGGGAACACAGCCTGGCCGCCTTCAAGTGGCTGCTCTTGCTTTTTCTTCCGCTGCTGGCTTCGGCGTGGTTCCAGCCGGGCTTTATCTGGCCGTGGATGGACCTGCACCACGAGGTGCATGGCGGTGTGGTCGGCAGCGACCCGCTTTACCTCAAGAAGGCCGGCTTCCTTAACCCGAACGCCTTCATCGTTGCGACCGTCGTTTTCTTTCTGATCTGGATGTGGCTGTCGGCCCGCCTGCGCAAGGCCTCCTTCAGCCAGGACCAGGATGGCAGCCCCAAGTGGACGTTCATGAACCGCAAGACCGCGGCCTTCGGCCTCGTGCTCACGGCGCTTTCGCTGACCGGCGCGGCCATTTATTGGATGAAGAGCCTCGAGTACCACTGGTTCTCGACCATGTACGGCGTCTGGTTCTTTGCGAATTGCATGCGCGCCGCGCTGGCCTTCGCCGTGTTTATCACCTGCTGGCTGTATGCCCGCGGCGACTACAAGGGGATCTATACCACCACTCAATTTCACACGCTCGTGTCCCTGGCTTTCGCCTTCGTGGTGTTCTGGGCCTACGTCACGTTTTCGCAATACTTCCTGATCTGGAACGCCAACGTGCCCGAGGAAACCTTCTGGTATAACATCCGCGAGCACGGCGATTGGTGGTATGTCGGCATGCTGATTCTCTTCGGCCATTTCTTCGTGCCGTTCATTGCGTGGCTGTGGTATCGCAACAAGTCCCGGCGCCGGCCGGCCATGATCATCAGCATGTGGATCGCCGTCATCATCCTGGTGGACCTCTGCTACAACGTCCTGCCTGCGCTCAAGAGCGAGCACGGCGAACCGCTGCCCTTCCTTTCCCTCAATCTCCTGTGGGTCCTGACGTCCGTCGTCGGCGTCGGCGGCATCTGCGTCTGGGCCTACCTGAAAAGCTTTGCCACGACGAAGCTCATCCCGATCCGCGATCCCCGCATCGTCGAGTCCCTCACCCACCACGAGGCCACCGCCCCATGAGTGATTCCTCCGCCCAGTTTTCGTTTCCGCATCGCACGCCGGTCTTCACCGCGCTGGTCGTGATCCTGTGCTTCGCCGGCTTTGTCTGGCTGGCCCGGAAGATCTACACGCCGCATGCCGCCGAGGTCCAGGCGGTCGAGGGCGTGCGCACCCCGCAGGAGCGCGCCGACCTGCTCAAGGAACACCGCACCAAGGAGCACGCCGATGCCACCAGCTATGGCTGGGTGGACCAGAAGGCCGGTGTTGCCCGCCTGCCGATCGACCGCGCCATCGAGCTCACGGTCCGCGACCACGCGAAGAAGTAATTCCCGGTGATGAATTCCACTCCCTCCAACAGCCGGATCGAACAGCAGGAGATCGACGCTTCCGCGAAGTGGCCGGTGCTCGTGTTCTTCGGTTCCGCGCTCCTGTGGCTGCTGCTCGGCGGCGTCCTCCAGCTGGCGGCCAACCTCCAGCTGCACAACCCGGCCTTCCTCGCGGACTGCGAGTGGACCACGCACGGCCGCCTCGCGCCCGCTGCGCAGAACGCCCTCATCTACGGCTGGGGCTTCAACGCCGCCTTCGCCTTCGGCCTCTGGCTGATGGCCCGCCTGTCCGCCACCACGCTCCGCCACGGCGGCTGGCTCTTCGTCGCCGCCAAGTTCTGGAACCTCGGCGTCACGTTCGGCATCGGCGGCATCCTCGCCGGTTACTCCACCTCCTTCGAGCTGCTCGAGATGCCCCGCTTCGTGGTGCTCCTGCTGCTCGCGGCCTACGCGCTCGTCGGCGTCTGGGCGGTCACGACCTTCAGCATCCGCAACACGGAGAACGTCTACGCCTCGCAGTGGTACCTCTTTGGCGCGGCCTTCTGGTTCCCGTGGCTCTACTCGATCGCGCAGATCATGCTCTTCCGCTCCCCGGTGCGCGGCGTGCTCCAGCCGATCGTCAACGCCTGGTACGTGCAGGGCCTCTATAGCCTGTGGTTCGTGCCGGTCGCGCTGGCGGCCATCTACTACTTCCTGCCCAAGATCCTCGGCAAGCCGGTCAGCAACTACTACCTCGCGCCGCTCGCGTTCTGGTGGCTGGTCGCCGCCTCCGGCCTCGCCGCGGGCAGCCGCCTGATCGGCGCCCCGGTGCCGGTGTGGCTGCCGACCCTCGGCGTCGTCGCCAACATGATGCTCGTGCTGCCGCTGGTCATCCTCGGCCTGAATTTCTTCGGCACGCTGTCCGGCAAAACCGGCGCGGTCGCCGGCAGCCTGACGCTCCGCTTCATCGCGCTGAGCATCCTCGGCTTCTTCGCCGCCGCGATCCTCGGCCTGCTCTTCGCCCTGAACTCGTTCGCCGAGGTCGTGCAGTTCACGCTCGTCGAGCGCCTGCGCGACACGCTCACGTTCACCGCCTGCTTCTCGACCGCGATGTTCGGCGCCGCCTACTTCTTCCTGCCGCGCCTGACGGGCAAGGTCTGGCGCTCCTCCGCGCTGACCGGCCTGCACTTCGGCGCCACCGCGCTGGGCCTCGTGGTGCTCTTCATCGGCCTCGCGGGCGCCGGCTGCAAGCAGGGCCACCTGCTCGCCGATGCCAGCGTGCCCTTCCGCGCGATCACGGACGGCCTGGCCGGCTGGCACGCGCTCAACTCCGTCGCCCTCGGCCTCCTGCTCGTCGGCAACGCCGCGTTCCTCCTGAATTTCATTTGGATTTCCTGCCCGATCAACTCGCGCGGCACGGCCGCCGCGCAGATTCCCGTGCCCCCGGCGATGAGCCTGGCCGGCAAGGAGGGCCACGCATGAAAAACGGACTGACCCTTTTCCTCGGCGTCTTCGCCACCCTGGCGGTTTCCTGGGCGGCCCTGCTGCTGTCCTCGCACAAGCAGCTCGGCAGCCTGCCGCAGTTCAAGGACCCGGTGGAGGACACCCTCAACCCGGCGCCGCTCTCCGGCATCGCCGAGCAGGGCCGCATGGTCTACCAGGACCTCGGTTGCGTCACCTGCCACACACAGCAGGTGCGCCGCGAAGGCTTCGGCAACGACGTGGGCAAGGACTCTCGCGGCTGGGGCGAGCGCGGCAGCTATGCCCGCGACTACATCCGCGACCACGCCGCGCTGATCGGCCAGAGCCGCCTCGGGCCCGACCTGCGCAACGTGGCCAAGCGCCTGCCGGAAAAGGAAGAGGGCGCCCAGTATCTGTACCGCCTGCTTTACGCGCCCGAGTCGAAGCTCGGCACCGGCGCCCTCGCGCACGGCATGCCGGCTTACAAGTTCCTCTTCGAGGAACGCCCGCTCGCCGGCAACCAGCCGTCCTACAAGGCCGTCCAGGTGCCGGTGACCGGCGATTACGAGGTGGTGCCGACGCGCCGGGCCGAAGCCCTCGCGGCCTACCTGCTGAGTTTGAAGGACACCTACGACTATCCCACGGAGCGCCAGCTGAACGCGCCCGCGGCCCCGGCGAAGGAGGGCCAGCACCACTAAGATGAGCGCGACTCCCGACAACACCCCCAAGGTGGAAGCCGCCGGTGCGAGCGATGAGAGCATCCAGCAGGTCCACGCCAGGCTCCAGAAGACGAAGCCCGAGAAGGCCAATGGCTACTCGCTGCTGCCGCTCGTCCTCCTCGGCATCATGTGCTGCGCGATCTTCTTCGGATCGATCTACATGGCGCACAATTCCATCCGCTTCGACCCGCTGGTCACCAACCAGCACGCCAACCGCGAGAAGCCCGGCGCTGGTCCTCAGCAGCAGCTTTCCCGGCACGATCTCGGCAAAAAGATCTTCGTGGCCAATTGCGCGACCTGTCACCAGCTGAACGGCGAGGGTGTCCCCGGCGCCTTCCCCCCGCTGGCCCGTTCCGAGTGGGCCCAAGGCGACGAGCAGCGCATCATCCGCATCGTCCTGAACGGTCTCAGCGGCCCGATCACGGTCGAGGGCAAGGATTTCAACAATGTCATGCCGCCGCTTGGCGCCGCGCTGAAGGATGAACAGATCGCTAACGTTCTGTCTTATGTTCGCCAGGAGTGGGGCAACAAGGCGCCGGACGTCGAGCCCGAGACGGTTTCCAAGGTTCGCGGCGAAACCGCCAGCCGCACGACCGCCTGGACCTCCGCCGAGTTGAAGAAGATCGGTCACGATTGAGCCGAGCCTAGCGTTCCCTGACACGAGGCCGGGCCTGCGCCCGGCCTTTTCATTTTCCGCGCCACCGGTTGCCCGGCGGCCGGGAGCCCGTGCCAGGACATTTCCGAAAATATCGTAGCCGATGGATCGAATTGTAGGGCGGGATCGCTGATCCCGCCTGCTCCGCGTACGTCCAAACAGGCGGGATCAGCGATCCCGCCCTACAATCCACAAGGCGGCTACAGTTCAATTTGAAATGCGGTTCATCGCCCGGACACTTGCCGCGGGGATGAGCGGCCTCGCGCAACAGTGGCCTGGGGTTCATTGGTCCGGGCGGCACACGCGGGCAAAACAAAGGCCGGGCAGGGTGCCCGGCCGGTTTCCTTTGGGGATGGGGAACTGGCTCAGTTCCCGCCGCCCATGCCCTTCATCATGTCGCCCAGGTTGGGCATGTTGAACTTCTTGTAGTCCGCGGGCGGCACAAACAGCGCGGCCGGGAGCGAACCGGGCTCGAGCTTGGTGGTCTCCAGCTTGAAAGTCTCCTTGCCCTTCGCGTCGTGGGCGATGATGCGCAGCGGGAAGCCGACCTTGCCCTTGAGGGCTTCCTCCCACTTGGCGCCGGCCGCGGCTTTGCGCCCGCCGAAGGGGCCGCCGCCACCACCACCGCTGCCGAAGCCCATGAACGTGCCCAGGTCGGACGCGAGCCAGCACTCGGTGACGGTGCCGGAGCTCTTGTCGGTGATGAGGACCTGGTTGCACTTGTAACCGAGGATGGTGTCCGTCTTGCCCGTGACCTGGATATCCACGTCACGGTCGCCCGACTTGTCGATGGCCTGCTCGACCGGCTTCTTCATCGGCATGACCATGTACATGTGCTGCTGCTCGATCAGGACGAGCATCTCCAGCTTCTCCGTGTCCATGATCATGGTGGCGGCATGCTGGCCTTCGTTCACTTCCATGCGCATCTTCGGGCTCTTGATGGAATAGTTCACGTCGTGCGACTTGCCTTTGCCGTCGGTCAGGGTCTGGGTGACCTTGCCTTCAAAGGACGAGGCGGCGTGGGCGACAACGGCCGCAAGCACGAACGTGCCCGCGGCGAGGAAACGGAGGAGGGGGTTCATGCCGGCCAGACTAGGGCAGGGGCCGGGCGACTCAAGCCGCGGTTGAAGGACGTTGCCAATCTTCACAGGCCTATAACCATGGCCACGCCGCCGTGTGATGAACGAGACCACCCCGCCACGTCTTTCCGCCCTGAAACCCTGGCAGGGATGGCTGCTGGTGGGGGCGCTGACGGCCGCGGTTTGGTGGCTGTGTTTCCGATCGCCGATGTTCTGGGTGACCACGGGCATGGGCGAACCAAACCGGCCGTTCATCGACCTCTACGGGCTGCTGGTGGCATTCGACGCCAAGGCGCTGGGGCTGGATCCCTTCGTGCCCAGCAGCCTCGATCCCTACCGGCGGCCGCACGTCTACAGCGCATGGTGGCTGATTTTCAGCGACCTGGGGTTGGGCCGCAAGGACGTCTACTGGGTCGGCACGCTGCTGGTCGGCATCCTGATCGCCAATGTGGTGGCGATGGTGCGCCCGCGCACATGGCGCGAATGTGGCGCGCTGCTGGCGGTGCTGCTGTCGCCCGCTTTCCTGCTCGCGGCGAACCGGGCCAATCCCGACCTGAACATCCTGATGCTGGTAAGCCTCGGCCTGCTTTGCTTCCGGCGGCCGGGCTTCGGCTGGCGTGCGGCCGGCATCGTCCTGTTCGCGCTTTCCGCGGTGCTGAAATATTTCCCGCTGGTGACGCTGGTGCTGCTGCTCGACCTCCGCAGCCGGCGTGACTTCGTGCTCGGGCTGGCGCTGTACGTGGCGGTCCTGCTGCTGGCCCTGCCGGGCCTGGCGCCGGGCCTGAAGAGCGCATCGCTCTACGCGCCGGAGCCGGTCTGGCTGTATGCCTTCGGGGCGCCGGTGCTCATGCGCGATTTCGAACTGAAGCAGCCGATCCTCTGGCTCGCGCCTTCCGTGCTGCTGGGTCTCTGGGCGCTTGCCGCCGCCTGGCGAGACCGGCACACGCCAATTCCGGAGACGACGGGTGAAGGGCATGATCGGGAGCGCGATTTTGTCTGCGGTGCGCTCATGTTGGTCGGCCTCTTTTTCCTCGGGGCCTCCTTCGTGTACAAACTGATCTTTGCCGTGTGGTTGCTGCCGTGGCTCTGGGAAAAACCGGCCGGCGCGGCCGAAGCACGCTGGCGTCGGGTCACCTGGTATCTCCTGCTCGTCGTGCTCTGGTTCGAAGGCCTGATGGCCACGGGTTTCAACCTGGCCGCCCGTTTCCTGGGACAGCCGGTGCACGTGGATATGCTCAAGGCGACCTTGGTGGTGCAGCAGCTTCTGGGCTGGGCCCTGGTGGCGTGCCTGACGCGTTTCCTGCTGATCCATCTCGGCCGCTGGGTGCGGGCCCTGGTGCCCCGCCTGCGGGCGGCTTAAACGGTTTGCCTTGCCGGCTGCCCTGAAAAATCCTGCCCCATGCCTTCCGAATTCCGCATCACCCGCACGGTCGAGTTCAGCGAGACCGACATGGCCGGCATCATGCACTTCTCGAATTTCTTCTGCTGGATGGAGGCGTGCGAGGCGGCGTTCTATCGCGCGCTGGGGCTGCCGCTGATCTCCTTCGTGCCGGGCAACGTGGTCGGCTGGCCGCGCGTGAAGGCCTCGTGCGAGTACAAGTCGCCGCTGCGGTTCAACGACGTGATCGAGGTGCGGCTGCTGATCAAGGAGGTCCGCACCAAGGCCGTGCTTTTCGTCTTCCAGTTCCGCAAGGTCGATGCCGGCCGCGTGCTGCCCGACGTGCTCGCGCAGGGCGAAATCGCGGCGGTGTGCGTGACGTCCGATGCGACGGGCCGGATGATCGCGCAGCCGATCCCGGCGGACGTGAAGGCGAAGCTCGAGCCGGCGGCGCCCGCGGCCTACACGTTGTAGGGCATCTTGGTTTCGCCCTTGGCGGTGAGCGCGAAGATCTTCACGGCCTCGGCCTTGCCCTTCACCTTCACTTCGCCGAGTTCGCGGGCGAACGGACGGGGACTGATGCCGGCGAGCGTGGCCTCGCTGACGATGATCGGCGTGCCGTAGGCCGGGTCCTTGGTGAGGCCTTCGAGGCGTGACGCCAGGTTCACGCCATCGCCGATGACGGTGTAATTGAGGCGGGTCTTGGAGCCCATGTTGCCGGCGACGACGCGGGCGGTGTTGATGCCGACGCCGAAGGCGAGGGCGGGCCGGCCCTCCGCGCGGAGCTCGGCGTTGAGGCTCTCGAGGGCGCGGGCCATGTCGCGGGCCGCCGCCACGGCGCGGGCCGGCGCATCGGCCGCGGCCACCGGGGCGCCGAACAGCGCCATGATCGCGTCACCGATGTACTTGTCGATGACGCCGCCGTGGCGCTCGATGATGCCGCTCATGCGGTCGAGGTAGCGGTTGAGCAGGGTCAGCACGTCGGCCGGCGCCATCTTCTCGCTGAAGCTGGTGAAGTCGCGCAGGTCGCAGAACAGGATCGTCACCTCGCGTTCCTCGCCACCCAGCTGGAGGTCGGAATGCAGCAGCTGCGTGGCGATCTCGGGCGACACGACCATGCCAAGGAGGTTGCGTACGCGGTCGCGCTCGGCGAGGCCGGCGGTCATCTGGTTGAAGGCCGTGGCGAGCTGGCCGAACTCGTCCTGGCGCGGCAGCGCGATCTGCTGCGTGTAGTCGCCGGCGGCGACAAGCTTGGTGTGCTCGGCCAGCTGCTGCAGCGGGCGGCTGACGCCGCGGGCGATGCCGATGGCCACGACGGTGGCGGCCAGGAGCGCCGCCAGGGAGATCAGCAGCACCGTGCGTTCCAACTCGCGGGCCGGCGCCAGCTCCGCGGTCAGGGAGCGTTGCAGCGCGATGCGGACGGGATATTCCCCGAGCAGCTCGAGCGGCTCGAACAGCGTGACGTAAGGTTCGCCTTCCAGCGTCAGCACCTCGGTCTGGGCCGACGTGCTGCCGGCCATCGTGGTGTGGTGCCGGAAGACGCCGTCCGCCATCGCGGGGTTGAGCGTGGTCGAAAGGACACGCGGAGCGGGCTCCTTGGCGTTCGACATGAACGTCACATCCAGAAGCGTCGTGTTCTTGATGGCGTTGGCGAAATCGGTGTCGATCGGGTAGGCGAGGCCGAACCACGCGGCGATCGTGGGATAGGGGGCGTAGAGCGGCACGACCACGAGCACATACAGCTTGCCGCCGAGGTAGGAGTAGCCGCTGGCCTGCTCCATGTCCTGTTCCCCGGCGGTGCGGATGAGGTAGGCAAAGGGGCGGACATTCTCGGCGCCAAGCATGTCATCCGTTGCGCCGATGAGCTCGCCCTCGGGGGAAAAGAGGCTGATCACCGGCGCCTTCACGCGGCTGGTGTAGCTTTGCAGGGTCGAGCGCAGCGTGGCCTTGTCCATGCGCTCCTGCATGAGCAGCGGCTTGATCGCGTAGTCGTTGCTCATGACCTTCGCGCTGCCGGCAAGAAAGTCGATGCGCTCGCTCAGGTTCTGGCGGAAGATCTTCGCGCCGGTCTGGAGGTTCTGCTCGATGTGCTCGACGGCGTTGCGCTCGTTCGCGCGGGAGATGAGCAGGTAGACGGCGACCTGGACGATCGCGATGAGGCCGGCCAGCAGCAACATCAGCTGCCGGCTGAACTTGCGGAACCGGGGAAGGCGCAGGGGCACGGGATCAATAGCCGGTGCCCTTGCCGCCCGCGGGCCGGCGGACGCGGCGGTCGGGCTTCAGGGTGAGCGTGAAGTCCTCGCGGGCCGGCGTGCCCTCGGCCAGCACGACCTCGCGGGTCTGCGGGGCGGCGAGACGCGGATGCCACAGCTCCAGACGGTAGCGGCCGGCGGGGGCGGTGATGACGGCGGCGCCCTTGGCGTCGGACTTGGCGAACCACGGCGTTGGCACGACGACGAGGTGCGAGATCATCCAGTCGTGGATGTTGCAGCCCACGGTCACCAGGCCCGGCACGTCGAACACCATCGATTCCTTCTGGCCGGGATTGTAGAGCGGCAGCTCGAACTTCTTCGCCTTGGAAAGCGAATAGACGTGGTGCTGCACATTGTCGTGGTTGGGGAACACGACGCGGGTGCCGGCCTGCACGACCGTGACGAAGGGCTCGAATTCCTGGCCCGCCTGTTCGATCTCGACCTTGGCCTCGGGCGAGACCGGTGGCACCGCGGCATTGAGCGGCACGATCGAGACCACCGCATCGGCGACCGCGTCGCCCTTGGCGCTTTTCACGACGAGCGAGATCTCCGCGGCGCGGGCCGCGAGCGACAGGCCGAGGAAGAGACAGAGGAAGGTCGTTTTCATGCAGCGGGCTTAGAAGCGATGGGTGAGGCCGAGCGACCAGCTGTTCGTCGGATAGGCCACGCCGGCCCGGTTGACCACGTAAGCCGCTCCCTTGCGCAATTCGAGCGAAGTGTGATCGCTCCACGCGTACGTCAGGGCCACCGACCACAGGTCGACGTCGGCCTCCACGTTGTACGACACCCAGCCATCGCCATAGAGGTTGGTCACCGACCAGGGGCGCGAGGTGTAGTAGTTGAAGATCTTGGGACCGAAGCCGCCGCTGATCGCCTGCGCCCAGACGGACCAGGCGGCGCTGGCGACAATATCGCCGGTCAGGCGCGAGGCGCTGCCGCTGAGCGTCCAGTGTTCGTCGATGTCCCATTGGGCCTCGAACCCGTAGGAATGCTGGTCGAGGTCGAAGCTCGCGCTCTTGGCGTCGTGCTCGAGCCAGTGCCCCGAGGCGGCGACGCGCAGGTTGGGCAGGAGGCGTTTCGAAAGCTGGACGCCGGCCTCGGTCGTGACGCCCCGGTCACCGTCGAAGCGCGCCGCCTTGTAGCCGGCGCCGACGCTGCCCTGCAGTACCCAGGCCTGCGGGCCGAGGCCGAACTTCTTCTGGAGGGAAACGCGGCCGGTGAAGGTGGTGCGGTTGGTCAGGCTGTAGTCCTGCACGAACAGCGCGTCGATTTCGCCGCTCCCGACCAGCAGCACGCTCGGCGCCAGCTGGCGCGGTACGGTGCCGCCCAGGCTGAAATCATAGGAGGCGGCGTCCTTGCGCGTCGGTTCGTAGGAAGTCCGGCTGAGGTTTTCCGTCCAGGCCGCGGTGCCGCTGGCGGCGAGATGGAGGCTTTCGATCCACGCGCCGCTCCCGGAACTTTCCTGGGCCGTGGCGCCCGCGGTCAGGAGACCGGCCAGCGTGGCGGCCAGCGCCAGACGGTTCAAAGCAGGGGTTGGAGCGTGCGCCATACGGTGTCTGCGACGATACGGTGGCCCTCGGCGGTGGGATGGATGCCGTCGGCTTGATTCAGGGTGGGCACGCCTCCGACCCGGTCGAGCAGAAAGGGGATCAGCACGGCTCCGCCGGCCCGCGCCACGTCGGGATAAATGGCGGCGAACTCCCGGGTGTACTCGGGCCCCATGTTGGTGGGCAGCTGCATGCCGGCGACTACGATTCTTACGTCCGGATAGCGCTGGCGGATGCGGTCGATCATCGCGGTGAGGTTGGAGCGGGTCAGGGAGGGGGCGATTCCCCGCAGGCCGTCGTTCCCTCCGAGCTCGATGACGAAAATGTCCACCTGCTGCCGCAGGATCCAATCCAGCCGGCGCAAGCCGCCGGACGTTGTCTCGCCACTCAGCCCCGCATTGACCACGCGCCAGGGCAACCCGGCGTTATCGATCTTGCGCTGGATGAGGGCGGGGTAGGCCTCGTCGGGTTCCACGCCATAACCGGCGGTCAGGCTGTCGCCGAAGAAGAGCACGGTCTTCGTTTTCTCCGCTGCCACGGCTCCGGTGACCAGCCACAGGGCAAGTACAACCATTCGCCATGTTTGGCTTTTGCGCTTTGGGGTAAGTTCCATCTTCTTCAGGCGCATCTTGTTCCCGGAATGAGTGACCAAACCATCCTAAATGTCCAGCGCCTGACCAAAACGTACGCGACCGCCGCGGGCCCGCTCACGGTGCTGCACGAAGTGTCCTTCAGCCTGCCGGCCGGCGGCACCCTGGCGATCGTCGGGCCCTCGGGCAGCGGCAAGACGACCCTGCTCGGCCTGTGCGCCGGGCTGGACCAGCCCTCGACCGGGAGCGTGCATCTCGACGGGCGCGAGATCGGCGGCCTGTCCGAGGACCAGCGCGCGCTGGCCCGCAACGAGAGCGTCGGCTTCGTTTTCCAGAATTTCCAGCTGATCCCGACCCTCACGGCGCGCGAGAACGTCCTCGTCCCGCTCGAACTGCGCGGCAACGGCGTCAGCGAGGCCGATGCCGTCGACCTGCTCAAGCGCGTGGGCCTCGGCGACCGGCTCGACCACTATCCCGCGCAGCTGTCGGGCGGCGAACAGCAGCGCGTCGCGCTGGCGCGCGCCTTCATCAACCGGCCGCGCATCCTGTTCTGCGACGAGCCGACCGGCAACCTCGACGGCGACACGGCGCACGCGATGGTGGACCTGATCTTCGGGCTCAACCGCGAGCGCGGCACCGCGCTGGTGCTCGTGACCCACGACCTGGAGCTCGCGCGCAAGACGCAGCGCATCCTGCGCCTGCGCTCCGGTCACGTGGTCGCCGACGAAACCACTTAATATTTTCAAAACCGGGCTACCACGAAAAACACCAAATACACGAAAGGAGTCCGACTATGAATGGAATTATCTATCGCGAGGAATCGTACCGAATCATGGGCGCATGCTTTGAAGTCTATCGGGAAAAAGGCTGCGGCTTTCTTGAGGCGGTTTTTCAGGAATGCTTGGAGTTCGAGCTTTCCAGCCAAGGAATTCCGTTCAGTGCTCATCCGCTGCTGAGCCTGGCTTACAAGGGGCGTCCCCTCAAACAAACGTATTCACCGGATTTGGTCTGCTTCGATCGGATTGTGGTGGAATTGAAGGCGGTCTCGAAGCTCGCGGATGAGCATCGTGCACAAGTGCACAATTACCTTCGCGCAACCGGCCACCGCTTGGGACTCCTGGTCAATTTTGGGTATTTTCCCAAGGTCGAGTACGAGCGAATCGTTCTCTGAGGTTTTCGTGTATTTGGTGTATTTCGTGGTTAACGATCATTCATGAGCTTCATCCTGAAAATGGCGTGGCGGGACACGCGGGCCTCGCGCCGCCGGCTGCTGCTGTTCTCGCTGGCGATCGTGCTCGGCGTGGCGGCGCTCGTGGCCGTGGGCTCCCTCCGCGACAATCTGCGCTTTGCAATCGAGGAGCAGACGAAATCCCTGCTCGGCGCCGACCTAACCGTGAACTCGCGGGCGCGCCTGACCGAGGAGGCGGCCAAGTATTTCGCCACGCTCGGCGAGGAGCGGGCGCGCGAGATCGCCTTCAACTCGATGCTGATCGTCCCGCGCGAGGGCGGCAGCCCGACGCGCCTTGTGCAGGTGCGGGCCATCGAGGGCGGGTTTCCGTTCTATGGCGACCTCGACACGAAGCCCAAGGGCATCCGCACCGTGCTGGCCGGCGGCATGAACGCGCTGCTCGAGGAGAGCCTGATGGTGCAGTTTGACCTGAAGCCCGGCGACAAGGTGCGGCTCGGCACCGCCGAGTACACCGTGGCCGGCAGCCTGCGCGCCGTGCCGGGCGAGGCGGCGGCGGTGACGGCGCTCGCGCCGCGCATCTTCGTGCCGCTCTCGACGGTCGGCGGCACCGGCCTGCTGCAGCCGGGCAGCCTCGCGCGCCACCGGCTTTATTTCAAATTCCCGAAGAACTACAACGTGGACGCCCTCGTGCGCGACCTGCGCGAGAAGTTCCGCGATTTGCAGCTGGGCTACGACACGGTCGAGGACCGCAAGCGCGACCTCGGCCAGTCGATCCGCAATGTGAACGCGTTCCTCAGCCTTGTCGGCTTCGCGTCGCTCTTCCTCGGCGCCATCGGCGTGGCCAGCGCGATCCACGCGCACATCCGCCAGAAGATCCCCACGGTCGCCGTGCTGCGCTGCCTGGGGGCGACTTCCGGCCAGGCGTTCGCGATCTACCTGGTGCAGGGCCTGGGGCTCGGGCTGCTCGGCGCCGTGTTTGGTGCAGGACTTGGGCTCGTGGCGCAGCTGGCGCTGCCCGCGTTGCTGCACGACCTGCTGCCGTTTGCCCTCGAGCTGTCGGTTTCGTGGCCGGCGCTCGCGCGCGGCCTGGGCGCGGGCGTGGTGGTCAGCGTGCTGTTCGCGCTGCTCCCGCTGCTGGAGGTTCGCCGTGTGTCGCCCTTGCTGACGCTGCGGTCGGCCTTTGCGGACAACGGGCGCCGCCGCGACTGGGCGCAGTTCGCGCTGTTCGGCGTCATCGTGCTGGTGGTCTTCGCGTTCGCGACATGGCAGACCGGCCGGTTGCGGTGGGGCGTGGGCTTCGGGCTCGCGCTGCTGGTGAGCTTCGCGGTGCTGGTGAGCCTGGCACAGGCGGTGTCATGGCTGGCGCGGCGCTTCACGCCCCGCGGGCTGCCGTTTGCTTGGCGGCAGGGCGTGGCGAACCTGCACCGTCCGGGCAACCGCACGCTGCTGCTGCTGGTTTCGCTCGGGCTCGGGACGTTCCTGATGATGACCCTCTACCTTTCGCGCGAGACCCTCCTGGGGCAGCTGCGCGTCGTCGGCAGCAACGAGCGGCCGAACCTGATGCTGTTCGACATCCAGGACGACCAGGTCGCGCCCATGGAGAAGCTGCTGCGCGACCACGGCGCGCCGGTCCAGCAGGGGGCGGCGATCGTGACGATGCGCATCACTTCGGTGAAGGGCCGGGCGGTGGCGGACCTCCTCAAGGACAAGGCGTCACGCGTGCCGGGCTGGACCATCCGGCGCGAGTATCGGTCGACCTTCCGCGAAAAACTGGGCGACACCGAAAAGGTCACGGCCGGCACATTCACCGGCCGGGTCGGACCGGGCACGGACGTGGCGCCGATTTCCGTCGAGCAATCGCTGGCCGGCGACCTGCAGGTCGGGCTCGGTGACGAGATCGTGTTCGACGTGCAGGGCGTGCCGGTGAAGACCAGGGTTGGCAGCCTGCGCGAGGTCGACTGGCGCCGCATGCAGCCGAACTTTTTCATCGTGTTTCCCGCCGGCGTGCTCGAATCCGCCCCGAAGTTCCATGTCATGGCGCTGCGCGCCGCCGATGCCGCGCAGTCGGCGCACATCCAGCAGGCGGTGGTGCGCGACTTCCCGAACGTGTCGGCCATCGACCTCGCGGTCATCATGCAGACGATCGACGGCGTCTATGCGAAGGCGTCGTTTGTCGTCGAGTTCCTCGCGCTCTTCACCGTCGTCACCGGCGGCGTGGTGCTGGCCGGCGCGGTGCTGATCGGGCGCTCGCAGCGCGTGCGCGAAAGCGTGCTGTTGCGCACGCTCGGCGCCACCAAGGCGCAGGTGAACCGCATCCTCTTCGCCGAATACCTCGCCCTGGGCACGCTGGGCGCGGCCGTGGGCGCGCTCCTGGCGGTGGGGGCCAACTGGGCGATGGCGTACTTTGTCTTCGACGTGAAATGGACAACCCCGTCGGGCCTGGTGCTGCTCGGCGGCTGGGCGGTGGTCAGCGCCCTGACGATAACGACGGGCTTGCTGTCCAACCGCGGGGTTTGCGACCATCCGCCCCTCGCGGTGCTCCGCGAGGAAGCATAGGCCGGGATCATGCCGTTGCAGGTGGAGCGACTTGTCCCAAGGCGCTTCTTGCCGGCGGAGTTCCCTCAGCGCGGTGGGGTCACCGCGCTCCACCTTTCGATTTATCCTGCCATCAAGTAAAAGCGGGGGGCAACTGCGTGATTCCGGCTGACCCGGCCTGCGCGGCAAGTGGCAGGTAACAAGTATCAAGTGAGTCACAGGCTTTGGTCTTGTCACTTGCTACCTGTGACTTGTCACTTGGCGGACGATGTCCGCCCCACGCCACCTCACCTTTCACTACACCCTGCGCAACCGCGCCGGCCGCATCCTCGACACCTCGCGCGGAGCCGAGCCGCTCCGCTGCATCGAGGGCGCCGGCCAGATCATCGAGGGCCTCGAGTCCGCGCTGCGGGAGATGCTGCCGGGGGAGAAGCGCCAGGTCGTGGTGCCGCCGGAGCGGGCCTACGGCGTGCGCGAGGATGCGCTGATCCAGAAGGTGCCGAAGGCGCTGCTGCCCGTGGGTGACGCGCGGGTGGGCGACCAGTTCCAGACCGGCCCCGACCGTTCGTCGCCGATCGTCACGGTCATGGCGATCGAGGGCGACGACATCGTGCTCGACGCCAACCACCCGCTGGCGGGCGAGGAGTTGCATTTCGAGGTGGAACTCGTGGCGGTGCGCCCCGCCACGCCTGAGGAGTTGCCAGCGGCGGGGGAGGCCCCGTAATTTCGTCCCCTTCGCATGAAAGTTCTCGGCATCGACATCGGCGGGTCGGCCTTCAAGGGCGCGCCCGTGGACACCAAGACCGGCAAGCTCCTCGCCGAACGCCACCGCGTGGAGGTGGGTTCCCCGTGCTCGCTGAAGGAAGGCCTCGCCGCCGCGCGCGAGATCGTCCGCCATTTCAACTGGAAGGGCCCGGTCGGCATCGGCTTTCCCGGCATCATCCAAGGCGGACATATCGGCGCCGTCGGCAACCTCGGCCACATGTGGGAAGGGCGGAACGGCGCCGTGCTTTTCCGCCAGGCGACGGGCTGCCCCGTGAAACTGCTCAATGACGCGGACGCGGCCGGCCTGGCCGAGGTGAGGTTCGGCCGGGGCCGCAACAAGAAGAACACCGTGCTGCTGCTGACGTTCGGCACCGGCATCGGCTCGGCGCTGTTTTTCGACGGCAAGCTTTTCCCCAATGCCGAACTCGGCCACGTCCCGTGGCGGGGCAAGCCGTTCGAGCGCTATGCGGCCGCCTCGGTGCGCAAGCGCGCGCGGCTCGACTGGAAGCAGTGGGCGCACCGCGTGAACGTCTATCTCGCCGTGATGGAGCGTCTCTTTTCGCCGAGCCTCATCATCATCGGCGGTGGCATCAGCAAGAAGGCCGCGAAGTTCATGCCCCACATCAAGGCGAAGGCGAAGGTCGTGCCGGCCCGCCTGCACAACGACGCGGGGATCGTCGGGGCCGCGCTGATCTGGCAGCAGGAAGCCCGCTAAGGACGTTCGTATTACGCGATATGACGCGCGAAGGGCGGATTGCCATGCCCGGCGCGGGGGCGCGGCGTTTCGGCGCGTGATTGTGTAGGGCCGTCGTATCGCCGTTGAGCGGCAGGGTGGGGTGCGGGTTGTTTTTACGCAGCACCGCGGTCCGGGGCGTCCCCTGGAATCCGCCACAAACACACCATCATGAAGAACTACACTCCCGTTAAGTTCGGGAAGGTCCTGCGTGCATTCGGCCTGGCCGGCACCGTACTTTCCCTCGGCCTGACCGCCTCCGCGCAGAACGCCACCCCGCCTGCCGCCGCGGAGGAAAACGACACCGTCAAACTCGAGAAGTACGTGGTCACCGGCTCCAACCTGCCGACGGCGGGTGAAACCCCGGTGGCCCCGATCACGCTGCTGACGCCCGACATCATCGAGCACACCGGCATCACGAACGACCTCCTGCAGGTCATCCGCAAGTCCGCGCCGCAGTTCACCGGCAACGCCAACCTCGGCGGCGACAACGGCAACATCAACAGCGGTGCGACCAACGGCGGCTCGGCCCTGGCGCTGCGCAACCTGCCGACGCTCGTGCTGGTCAACGGCCGGCGCCTGGCGGCCGCGCCCGTGGGCGCGACCGGCGGCGGCGTGTTCGTCGACGTCAACGCCATCCCGGTGTCCGCGATCGAGCGCATCGAAATCCTCACCGACGGCGCGTCCGCCATCTACGGCACCGACGCGGTCAGCGGCGTGGTGAACATCATCCTCAAGTCCGATTTCCAGGGCTCCGAGGTCGGCGGCCGCTATGCGGTGAACAGCAACCAAGGGCGGCACTACGAGGAACGCTCGGCCTACGGCGTCGTTGGTGGCCAGATCGGCGAGAAAGGCCCCAAGGTCACCGCCTCCTTCGAATGGGTGAAGACCGACCCGCTCTATAATTACGAGCGCCCGTTCGCCACGCCGGTGTACGGCACCACCAACTTCGCGGGCGTGGTCCAATTCGGGGCGATCGACGCCGACGGCAACTTCGTCGGCAACAGCCAGGCTTACTACTACCTCGACCCGAGCCTGAATGCCCCCAAGGCCGGCGTCACCCCGGCCGAGCGCGGCTACGGCGGTCCCTACGGGGCCGGCACGATTTCCACGTTCTTCAACCTCTCGCAGTACGTGACCATGATCATCGGCAACGAGAAGAAGATCGGCACGCTTTCCTTCGCGGGGAAACTGTCTGACCGGACCAGCTATTTCGCGGATGTCCTCTACTCGCACACGTACACCGCCTCGCAGCTCAACGCCCAGCCCCTGACGCTCACGATGGCGGCCTCCGACCCGAACAACATCTTCGGCCAGGATCTCAGCGTGCGCAATCGCTTCGTCAGCACGCCGCGCACCTACCGCCAGGCCACCGATTCCTACCGCATCGTCGGCGGGCTCAAGGGGGCACTGAGCGATACGTGGACTTGGGAAAGCGCGGTGGATTACAGCTACGGCAAGCAGGACTTCGCCAACGGCGGCCTGGTG
>JBEHYX010000030.1:0-40767 GCA_048497945.1 Verrucomicrobiota bacterium
GCCGGTGCCGGCGACGAAGATGACGACGCGGCCCTTCTCGAGGTGGCGCATGGCGCGGCGCATGATGAACGGCTCGGCGATCTGGTTCATCGGGATGGCGGACTGGACGCGCGTCTTGACGCCCATCTTCTCGAGGCAGTCCATGATCGCGAGGCCGTTGATGACGGTGGCGAGCATGCCCATGTAGTCGCCGGTGGTGCGGTCGACGCCGCGCTTGGCGCCCTGGAGGCCGCGGAAGATGTTGCCGCCGCCGATGACGACGCCGACGTGCACGCCGAGGTCGTGGATTTCCTTCACCTGCTCGCACATCCGCTCGAGGGTGGCGGCGTCGATGGGCTCGGTGCCCTTGCCGCGGAGCACTTCACCGCTGAGCTTCAGGATGACGCGCTTGTATTTGACGGAGGAGGCGGGTTTGGCGCACATGCGACGCCAAGGAAACGGGCGCGGAAATGCCGCGTCAATGGCGGAGATATCGGGAAGATTCCCGGGGCCATCCCCGGGGGTAAATCAGCGCTGAAAACCGGCTGAAAGTCATTGCGAGGCTCCCGCGCGAGCGGGAGGCCGAAGCAATCCAGCTGGATCGCCACGCCCCGCGGCGGCGGGGCTCGCGATGACAAAACTCAGGGCGTGGCCGCGGCGGCCTTCTTCGCGTAGTAATCCTGCAGGATATAGAACGCCTTCTTCCTGGTGCCGTTCTCGCCGATGAGGCCCTTGCGGTTCCAGCCGTCCTGGATGTTGGGCAGCGGGCGGCGGGGCGAGCGGAAGTCGCACAGGATCCACGGCGTCATGCCGCGCAGCTGGGGAATCTTCTCCAGCATGGGCAGCGTCTGCTTGTACAGGTCCTCCTGGAATTCCTCGGTGAAGCGCGCGGTCTTGTCGCCGTGCAGGCCCTGCAGGGCGTCGGCGCCAAATTCGCTGATGAGGACCGGCTTGTCGTACTTCACCACCCAGTTGACCTTGGCGCAGTCGGCCGGGAGGCCGACGTACCAGCCGGTGTACTGGTTGAAGCTGCAGAGGTCGGTGACCTCGGCGAGCGGGTCCTCGACGATCTTGGTGTTGATGTCGGCCGGGTCGGCGTGGACCTCCATGGCGGCCGAGATCAGGCGCGTCGGGTCGAGGCCGCGCGTCATGGCGACGAGGCGCTTGAGAAAATCGGTGCGCGGCGCCGACACCGGCGTCTCGTTGGCCATCGACCAGATGACGATGCTCGCGCGGTTCTTGTCGCGCTGGATCAGCTCGGCGAGCTGGTTGCTGGCGTTCTGGAACGTGGCGGGATCCTCCCAGTGGATCGTCCAGTACACCGGCACCTCGGCCCAGACCATGAGGCCGAGCTCGTCGGCGACGCGGGCGGTGGCGTCGTTGTGCGGGTAGTGGGCGAGGCGGACGAAATTGCAGCCGAGCTCCTTGGCCCAGCCGAGCAGCTGGCGCGCCTCGGCCTCGGTGGTGACGCGGCCGCCGCGCAGCGGGTTCTCGTCGTGCAGGCAGATGCCGCGGAGGAAGACGGGTTCGCCGTTGAGCAGGATGTCGTGGCCGCGCGTCTCGATCGTGCGGAAGCCGATCTGCTCGGCGAGGCGGTCGCCGTCGGTCGAGACGACGACATCGTAGCGCCTCGGGTTGGACGGCGACCAGCGCACGAGGCCGGGGGCGGTGAAGTCGAACTTCGCGGCGCCGCTGCGGTCGACGGCCACCTCGGTGGCGACGTGCAGCTCGGGGATCTCGATCTTCACCTTCTGGTCGCCGGCGTAGTGGTCGAGCCGGACGGTGGCGGTGAGGCGGTCGGCGGAACCGCGCGCGAGCGCCAGCGTGTAGTCGCGGATGAACAGGCCGGGCGTCTCGAGCAGCGCGACGTCGCGCGTGAGGCCGCCGTAGTTCCACCAGTCGGTGTTGACGGTCGGCACGCCGTCGGCGTGGCGCTGGTTGTTGACGCGGACGACGAGGGAGTTGCCCGCGGGCTTCAGCTGGCCCGTGACCTCGAACTCGAACGGCGTGAAGCCGCCGATGTGCACGCCGAGCTTTTTGCCGTTGAGGTAGACGTGCGCCTCGTAGTTGGCGGCGCCGAAGCGGAGGAACTGGCGCGTGCCGGCGGCGGACGGCGTGTAGTCGAACTTCGTCCGGTACCAGAGCGTGCCCTCGTAATAGAGGAGCTTGTCGTCCTGGGAATTCCAGTCGCCCGGCACGGCGAGCGACGGGCTGTGGTCGAAGTCGTATTCGATCAGCGCGGACGGGTCGGTGTGCGGCAGGTCGAGGAAGTAGGCGTTGGCCGGGCTGGGATTCTTCTGCGTGTCGTGCGGCTGGAGGCGGTAGTTGAAGTAACCGTTGTCGTACGGGTCGATGATCGTGTGCCAGCGGCCGTTGAGCGACAGGACGGTGCGCGCCGGTGCGTTGACGAGCGGCGCTTCGGGCAGCGAGGCGGCGAAAAGGCCGGAGGCCAGGAGACTGAGGACGGGGAACAGCAACAGGAGGCGTTTCATGGGCGGTGGGGTGGGGAAAATAGGACTCACTTTTGGGCCAAACGAAACCCGGAAACGGGGTTCCGAAAACCCGGAACCTCGACTGCCGGGCCTTGCTCAATTGAAAGAACCATCCGAGGTGCGCTAATGCAAAAGGATGGTTGATTGCTTTTACAAAACCTACACACTCAATCTCACGTCACCTCGCTGAGTTAAGCGCATCTGCGCTTAGCCCGGATTGTCTCCACGCAAGACAGCTAACCCCACGGGCCGCCCATGTAAACCGATCAGCGGGTGCCACAAGCGCCGGCGAATCGCGAAAGGATCCCATGCCTCTACGCCAGCCGAGCGAACACGCCTCGAGCAGGGGCACGGCCGTGCCCGCCCCAGGGGCGAAGCCGGACGGAGGCATTTTGCGGATCGCCGCGTTCCTGGGTTGGATCGCCGCGGGAATCGGGATGCTGGTGCTGGCTGGATGGGCCTCGGGGTCGCCGCTTTTGCGCGATTGGATTTCCCATCCCATCCGGGTGGCGGCCAAGCCGAATGCGGCCATTTGTTTCGTCCTGATCGGCGTGGCCCTGGCGCTGAAGACCGGGCGCACGCGCCGGGTGCGGGCGGCGAATCTTTGCGCCGCGGGAGCCGTCCTCATCGCGTTGCTGACGCTGGCGGAATACCTGTTCCAGCGGAACCTTGGCATCGACCAGCTGTTTTTCCGGGAAACCACGGCCGGCCTGACCTATCCCGGGCGGATGGCATTGCCGGCGGCGGCGTGCCTGCTGCTGCTGGGGCTGGGCGTCCTCGGGCTCGATTCCCCGCGGCGGGCCGTGGCGGGCGTGCTGGCCCTGCCCGCCGTCGTGCTGGCCGGGCTGGCTTTCGTCGGTTACCTCTACGACCTGCCGGTGCTGACCACCTTCGGGATATTCACTCCCATGGCGCCGCCCGTGGGTGTCACCCTGCTGGCCATCGGCGCCGGCCTCGCCCTGGCGGCGGGTGGCGAATTGATCGCCGGCTTGCAGCGGTCGGGACCGATGGCGGCGCTCCTGGGCGGCTTGTTCCTGCTGCTCCTGCTCGGCGGCGGGGTGGCGCGCAGCACGGCCGGGCTGATCAGCAACGGCCGCCGCGTCACGCACACCTATGAGGTGCTCGACCGGCTGGGGCGGATGTTCACCCTGCTGCAGGACATCGAAAGTTCGGCCCGGGGCTACGTGCTGACCGGCGACCCCGTTTTTCTGGAAAGCGCCGGGTCCGCGCCGGCGGAAGTGGCCCGCCTCGAGACGGAGCTGCGCGATCTCACCCGCGACAACCCGGTGCAGCAGCGCCGGCTGTATGCCCTGCAGACGCAGGTGGACCGCAAGCTGGCGGCCAACGCCGAGCAGGTCGCCTTGCGCCGGCGCGGTGACCTGGCCGCGGCCCAGGAGCTGGTGGCGGACGGCCGCGGCCGGCGCGCGATGGAGGTCGTGCGCCGCGGCATCGCGGAGTTGCGCGCCGAGGAGGGGCGGCTGCTGCTCGAGCGCGGCAACAACCTGGAGGCCAGCACCGGCCGGACGCTCATCACGCTGGCGACCGGGCTGGGCGCCGCGTGCCTGCTGCTGCTCGGCAGCTTCTCGCGGCTCCGGCGCGAGGTCGTGCGGCGCACCGAGCTGGCCGCGGCGCTGCAGCGCAGCGAGGAAAGCCTGGCCATCACGCTCAATTCCATCGGCGACGGCGTGCTGGCCACGGATACGGCGGGCCGCATCATCCGGCTGAACCCGGTGGCGGAACAGCTGACCGGCTGGACCATCGCCGCGGCGCACGGCCGCCCGGTGGAGGAGGTCTTCCGGATCATCCACGAGCACACGCGCCAGGCGGCGACGATCCCCGTGGCCGAGGTGCTGGCCACCGGCCGGACCATGGAACTGGCCAACCACACGCTCCTGATCGCGCGCGACGGCACGGAACGCCCGATTGCGGACAGCGCCGCGCCGATCCGGGATGCCGGGGGGCACCTGCTCGGCGTCGTGCTGGTGTTCCGCGACGTGACGGGGAAATACGCCGCGCAGAAGGCGCTGGAGGAAAGCGAGGCGCGCTACCGCAGCCTCTTCAACTCGATCGACGAGGGGTTCTGCATCATCGGGATGATCTTCGACGCCGCCGGAGAGCCCGCCGACTACCGCTTCCTCGAAATCAACCAGTCGTTCGAAAAGCAGACCGGGTTGCGCGACGCACAGGGCAAGCGCATGCGCGAGCTGGCGCCGCAGCACGAGGCGCACTGGTTCGAGGTCTACGGCCGCATCGCGCTGACGGGCGAACCGGCCCGCTTCCAGCATCGCGCCGAACAGCTGGGCCGCACCTACGACGTCTATGCATTCCGCTTCGGCGCTCCCGAGGACCGCCGCGTGGGCATTCTTTTCAACGACATCACGCAGCGCCAGCAGGCGGAGGACCGGGTGCGCGAGGCCAACGCCCGGCTCGAGTCGGCCAACGTGGAATTGAACGAGCGCCGGGCCGAGCTGCAGAGCCTCTTCGAGTCGCTGCCGGGCCTCTACCTCGTGCTCACCCCGGCGCACGTCATCGTCGGCGTGAGCGACGCCTACCTGAAGGCGACGATGACCACGCGCGAAGGCATCCTCCACCGGAACCTCTTCGACGTCTTCCCCGACAATCCCGGTGACCCCAAGGCCGACGGCGTGCGCAACCTGCGCGCTTCGCTCGAACGCGTCGCGCAGACCGGGGCGCCCGACACCATGTCCATCCAGAAGTACGATGTCCGCCGGCCCGACGGCGTCTTCGAGGAGCGCTACTGGAGCCCGATCAACTCGCCGCTTTTCGGCTCGGACCGCAGGATCCGGTACATCATCCACCGCGCGGAGGACGTCACCGAATTCGTCAAGCACCGGGAGGGCGCCAGCGCCGACGGCACCGCCCTGCGCCGCCGGCTGGAACAGATGGAGATGGAGATCTACGCCAGCTCGCAGCAGGTGGCGGCGGCCAACGCGCAGCTGCACCTCGCCAACAAGGAGCTCGAGTCGTTTTCCTATTCGGTGTCGCACGACCTGCGCGCGCCGCTCCGCCACATCCAGGGTTATGTCGAGATGCTGACGCGCGACCTGCAGGGCCAGCTGTCGGACAAGGCCGCCCGCTACCTCAAGACGATTGCCGACGCCGGCCGCGAGATGGGCGAACTGATCGACGACCTGCTGGCCTTTTCCCGCATGGGCCGGGCCGAGATGGCGGAGGGCGAGGTCGACCTCGCCCCCATCGTCGCGGAGGTCCGGCGCGGGCTCGAGCTGGCCACGCAGGGCCGCGAGATTTCCTGGAAGACCGGCCCGCTGCCCCGGGTGCGCGGCGACGCCGCGATGCTGCGGCAGGTGCTGGCCAACCTGCTGGGCAACGCCGTCAAGTACACTCGCGGCCGCGCCCCCGCGGAAATCGAGATCGGCTGCGCGGGCACGGAGGAGGGGCGCACCGTGTTCTTCGTCCGCGACAACGGCGCCGGCTTCGAGATGAAGTACGCCGACAAGCTTTTCGGGGTGTTCCAGCGGCTGCATCGTGCCGATGAGTTCGAGGGCACCGGCATCGGGCTGGCCAGCGTGCGCCGCATCGTCGCCCGCCATGGCGGGCGCACCTGGGCCGAGGGCCGGCCGCAGGCGGGCGCCACCTTCTATTTTTCACTCCATCCCATTCCGACACCAACTCCCGTTGCCCCATGAAACCGAAACGAATCCTCCTGGTCGATGACAGCATCCGCGATACCGAACTGGCCCTCGACGCGCTGCAGCAATACCGCGTCGCCAACGAGGTCATCACCCTGCGCGACGGGGCGGAGGCGCTGGACTACCTCTACCGCCGCGGGGATTTCGCGGGGCGCACCGACGAGGATCCGGCCGTCATCCTCCTCGACCTGAAGATGCCGCGCGTCAACGGCCTCGAGGTCCTGCGCCAGCTCAAGGCCGACCCCCAGCTCAAGACGATCCCCGTGGTGATGATGACCTCGTCCCGGGAGGACCAGGACCTCGCCAACAGCTACCAGCTCGGGGTGAACGCCTATGTCGTCAAGCCGCTCAGCTTCCACGAATTCATCGAGGCCATCAAGGTGCTCGGCGCCTTCTGGATGGTGCTGAACGAATCCGCGCCCCGCAACTCCAACCCGCCCATGCCGGCGCCCTGACCATGAAGATTCTGCACCTGGAGGACAATCCCCGCGACGCGGCGCTCGTGCGGGACATGCTGGCCGCGGAATGGCCCGACTGCTTCATCAGTGTCGTGGTGGCGCGCGCCGATTTCATCTCGCTGCTCAAGCTCGGCGGCTACGACCTCATCCTGTCGGATTACCAGCTGCCGGGCTTCAACGGGCTCGAGGCCCTGCAGATCGCGCGCGAGATCGCGCCGGACATCCCCTTCGTGTTCTTCTCCGGCACGCTCGGCGAGGAGAGTGCGATCGACGCCGTGCGCTCGGGCGCCGCCGACTACGTGATCAAGGACCGCATGCAGCGGCTGCCGATGTCGGTCTCGCGCGTGCTGCGCGAGGCCGCCGAGCAGCGCACGCGCCGCGGCGTCGAGCAGGCGCTGGCGCAGGAGCAGTACCTGCTGCGCCTGCTGATGGAGAACCTGCCCGCGCACGTCTATTTCAAGGACCTGCATTCCGCCTACCTGTCCGTGAGCCGCTCGAAGGCCCAGAGCCACGGCCTCGAGCCGGAGCAGCTCAAGGGCAAGAGCGACTTCGAGGTCTTCGGGCCGGGACACGCGCGCCGGGCCTTCAACGACGAGCAGCACATCATCGCCACCGGCGAGAACCTCGTGGACGTCGAGGAGCGCATCGTCTGGCCCGACGGCCGGATCTCGTGGATGTCCGCGACGAAGCTCCCGCTGCGCGACGCCGCCGGCAAGATCATCGGCACGTTCGGCATTTCCCACGACATCACCTCGCGCAAGGAATCCGAGGCCCGCATCCGCGAGCAGGCCGAGATCATCGACTATGCGCCGGTGGCCATCCTGATCACCGACCTCAACCACGTCGTGACCTACTGCAATTCCAGCGCCTGCCGGCTGTACGGCCTGGAGCGCGAGCAGCTGATGGGGCGCAATCACGACGAGCTCCTGACCTCGGACACCGTCGACCTGTTCGATGCCGGCCGGGCGGCGGCGCTGGCGGGCGGCCACTGGACCGGCGAGGTGCCGGTCAGCATGCGCTCGATGCGGCAGTTCGACGCCGAGCTTCACCTGTCCGCGATCAAGGATGCCGCCGGCAAGGTGCAGGCGTGCCTCTGCATCGCGATCGACGTCACGGAAAAGAAGAAGCTCGAGGCGCAGTTCCTCCGCGCCCAGCGCCTGGAAAGCCTCGGCATGCTCGCGGCGGGCATCGCGCACGACCTGAACAACGTGCTGGCGCCCGTCCTCATGGGCGCGCCGCTGCTGCGCAGCCGCATGCTGTCGCAGGCGGACCTGCAGATCCTCGAAAGCATCGAGAACAGCGCGGCGCGCGGCGCGGCGCTCGTGCGCCAGATCCTGTCCTTCGCGCACGGCGCGGGCGGCGGCGGCAAGGCGCTCATCCAGGTGAAGCACCTGATCCGCGACATCAGCGACCTGATGAAGCAGACCTTCCCCAAATCGATCCGGCTCGACGAGATGGTCGTCAACAACCTCTGGCCGCTGCAGGGCAACCCGACCCAGCTGCACCAGGTCGTGCTCAACCTCTGCGTGAACGCGCGCGACGCGATGCCGAACGGCGGCGTGCTGCGCCTGCGCGCGGAAAACCGGCGGATCGAGGCCGACGAGGCCAGGGCGCTCGCCGACGGCCGCCCCGGCAACTTCGTGGTGGTCGAGGTGGCGGACACCGGCACCGGCATCCCGGCCGACGTGCTGCCGCGCATCTGGGATCCGTTCTTCACCACGAAGGGCGAGGGCAAGGGAACCGGCCTCGGCCTCTCCACCGTGCGCGGCATCGTGGCGAGCCACAACGGATTCGTGACGCTCGACACGGACGCGGGGAAGGGGACCACCTTCCGCGTTTTCCTGCCGTCGGTCGACCAGACGAACCAGGCGCAGAAAGGCGCGTCGGGCAGCACGCACCCGTTCCTCGCCCGCGGCCAGGGCGAACTGGTGCTCCTGGTGGACGACGAGCAAACCATCCGCGACCTCGGCGTGATGATCCTCGGCCGTTTCGGCTACCGCGTGCTCACCGCCGGCAACGATCGCGAGGCGATGGATCTCTACACGCCGCGCAAGGATGAGGTTTCGCTCGTCATCACGGACCTCGGCATGCCCGGCATCGGAGGTGCGAAATTGGCGGCCAAATTGAAGGAGTTGAATCCGGGCGTGCGCGTGATGTTCATCAGCGGCGGCGATCTTTCCGTCGCCGGGGAGCCGGCGCCCGCTGGTTCCGTCATGTTGCCCAAACCGTTCACCGGTGAAGACTTGCTCGACTCGGTGCATCGCGCCATCAAGGCGCCGGCGTAAGGTTCGGGACAGGGTCGGAAAGAAAAATCCGAAAACCCGCTTGACTTGACTAAACGGTCAACTATCTAAATCGCCTCATGGGACGCACCTCAGACGCCAACGAAAGATTGATGGACGCCGCCCTCGACCTGATCTGGGAAGAGAGCTACGGCGCCGTCACGATCGATGACATCTGCAAGAAGGCCGAGGTGAAGAAGGGCAGTTTCTATTATTTCTTCAGCTCGAAGTCCGAACTCGCCATCGCCGCGCTCGAGCGGATGTGGAACGAGGAGAGCAAGCCGAAGATGGACAGCCTGTTTTCGCCGTCCGTGGAGCCGCTGGCCCGCATCACTTCCTATCTGGAGTTCATGGCCGAAAAGCAGAGGGAAATGCACGCCCAGCATGGCAAGGTGCTCGGCTGCCCCGTCGCCTCCGTCGGTTCCGAAACCTGCGCGTGCAGCGAGGAAAGCGCCGTCGGCAACAAGATGCGCGAGATGTTTCTCCGGAAGCGCAAGTACTACGAGTCCGCGATCCGCGACGCGCTCGCCGATGGCTCGATCGAAGCCGGCGACCCGGCCGAGAAAGCCAGCGCGCTGAACGGCCTCATCGAAGGCACGCTCACCCAGGCCCGCATTCTCAACGATCCCGCCGTTCTCAAGACCCTCCCGGGCCTCGCGCTTCGCATCCTGGGTGCCAAGCAAACCGCCGCCACGAAAGCCTGATCGTTTTCCGCCCGTTTCCGCAGCTCTCCGTTTTTGTAATATCCTAACCATTGCCGCTTTATGCGGTCTTTTTTTAACCTCAAACTTAACTAAACAGTCAACTATTACCGCCATGAAGACCGAATTTTCCGCCGCTTCCACCTCTCGCACCAGCCCGGGTCCGCGCCTCATCCTGCCGGGTTTCTCGCGCCGCCTCGCGCGTCCGTCCGTCGGTCTCACGGTCTCCTCCCTCAACGCGGCGCTCCGCATCGATGACCTTTGGGATGCGTCGCTGCTCGACCGCCTGCACACGCCGGTCACGCGCCGCCACTACTGAACCGCTTCCGTTCTCCATTCATTTCCACGCCAACCACGCATCCGCATGAATCCTGACTCCATCAACCGCTCCTCTTCCGTTCGCCGCCGATTCGCCCTCGCGGGCCTCGGCGCCGTCGTGCTCGCCGGCGTCGCCGCGCTGCTCTTCCGTCCGACTTCCGCCCAGGCGGAAAAGCCGTCCACGCCCGTCGCGCCGCCCGCGACCAAGGTCACCGTCGCCCCCGTCGAGGAAAAGATGGTCACCGAGTACGAGGAGATCACCGGCCGCATTGACGCCAAGGAAACCGTCGAGCTGCGCGCCCGCGTCTCCGGCCACCTCGAGTCCGTCCACTTCCAGGCGGGCGAGCTCGTGAAGAAGGGCGACGTCCTCTTCACCATCGACCCGCGCTGGTACCAGGCGCAGTTCGACCTCGCGACCGCCCGCGCCGAGGTCGCCGAGCGCGAGGCCAAGCGCGCCGAGGACCTGCTCGCCGCCTCCGCCATCTCGAACGAGGAAGCCGAGGCCCGCCGCGCCCGCGCCGCCGAGGCGCGCGCCGACCTCGCCACCGCCCGCCTCGACCTCGAGCACACGGAAGTCCGCGCGCCGATCGACGGCCGTGTCTCCCGCGCCATCGTCACCGCCGGCAACCTCGTCTCCGGCGCGCCGGGCAACGCCACGCTGCTGACCACCATCGTCTCCGTCGGCGACGCCTACGTCTACGCCGACCTCGACGAGTCCACGCTGCTCAAGTTTAACCGCCTCCTCCGCGACAACCGCCTCGTCACTCAGGGTGGCCGCATCCCGGTCGACCTGCAGCTCGCCGACGAGACCGGCTACCCGCGCCACGGCTACATCGAGTCCGCCGACAACCGCGTGAATCCCGCGACCGGCTCGCTCGTGCTGCGCATGGTGTTCGCGAACCCGGACGACGCCCTCGTCCCCGGCCTGTTCGCCCGCGTCCGCGTGCCGGTCAGCGCGCCGACCGAGACGCTGCTCGTCAGCGAGCGCGCCATCGGCACCGACCAGAGCCAGAAGTTCGTCCTCGCCGTCGGCGCGGACAACGTCGTGGCCTACCGCACCGTGAAACTCGGCGCGTTCGTCAACGACAAGCGCGCGGTCCGCGACGGGCTGCACGCCGGCGACCAGATCATCGTCAACGGCCTTCAGAAAGTGCGTCCCGGCATGACCGTCGCGCCCGAGCTCGAGGTCGCCTCCGTTCCGACCACCACTGCGGCCACGGTCGCCAGCCGCTAAACCTGTTTTAAATGTAGGGTCGGCGCTTGCGCCTGACCTCGGCCGCGAGGCACGTCGCAAGCGACGGCCCTACACAAGACAGGCGCCCACTAACCGCACCTAACCACACACCGCACCGTTTGGACCGCCTCGCGGCGGCCTCCCTAGCCACCGCTTTGCCCAAAAATCCGCTCCTCCCATGAACTTCTCCGATTTCTTCATCAAGCGACCGATCTTCGCCGGCGTGCTGTCGATCGTCATCTTCCTCGTCGGCGCGATCTCGCTCTTCCGCCTGCCGGTGAGCGAATACCCGGAGGTCGTCCCGCCGACGGTCGTCGTCCGCGCGGTCTACCCGGGCGCCAATCCCAAGACCATCGCCGAGACGGTCGCCGCGCCGCTCGAGCAGGCGATCAACGGCGTGGAGAACTCCCTCTACATGTCGTCGCAGGCCACGAGCGACGGCGTGATGACGCTCACCATCACGTTCAAGCTCGGCACCGACCTCGATAACGCGCAGGTCCAGGTGCAGAACCGCGTCTCGCAGGCGCAGCCGAAGCTGCCGGAGGAGGTCCGCCGCCTCGGCATCACGACGGTCAAGAGCTCGCCCGACCTCACGATGGTCGTGCACCTCTTCTCGCCGAACGACCGCTACGACGACATCTACGTCCGCAACTACGCCGCGATCCAGGTGAAGGACACCATCGCCCGCCTCCCCGGCGTCGGCCAGGTGCAGCTCTTCGGCTCGGGCGACTACGCGATGCGCGTCTGGCTCGACCCGCACAAGGTCGCGGCCAAGGGCCTGACCGCCTCCGACGTCGTCGCCGCCATCCGCGAGCAGAACGTCCAGGTCGCCGCCGGCGGCGTCGGCCAGCAGCCCACGGGCGCGGCGGTCGACACCGAGCTGCTGATCAACACCAAGGGCCGCCTCGCCAACGAGGAGGAGTTCGGCGGCATCGTCGTGAAGACCGGCGAGCACGGCGAGCTCGTCCGCCTGCGCGACGTCGCCCGGGTCGAGCTCGGCGCCTCCGACTACGCGCTGCGCTCGCTGCTCAACAACCGCACCGCGGTCGCGATGCCGATCTTCCAGATGCCGGGCTCCAACGCCATCGACGTTTCCAACCAGGTGCGCGCCACCATGGCCGAGCTGAAGAAGAATTTCCCGGACGGGCTCGACTACAACATCGTGTACGACCCGACCGTCTTCGTGCGCCGCTCCATCGAGGCCGTCGTGCACACGCTCCTCGAGGCCATCGTCCTCGTCGTGATCGTGGTCATCCTCTTCCTCCAGACCTGGCGCGCCTCGATCATCCCGCTGGTCGCCGTGCCGGTGTCGCTCGTCGGCACCTTCGCGGTGATGCACGCGCTGGGCTTCTCGATCAACGCGCTGTCGCTCTTCGGCCTCGTGCTGGCGATCGGCATCGTGGTCGACGACGCCATCGTCGTGGTCGAGAACGTCGAGCGCAACATCTCGCTCGGCAAGTCGCCGCTCGAGGCGACGCGCCAGGCGATGCGCGAGGTGACCGGCCCGATCATCGCCACCGCGCTCGTGCTCTCGGCCGTGTTCGTGCCGACCGCCTTCATCACCGGCCTGACCGGCCAGTTCTACAAGCAGTTCGCCATCACGATCGCGATCTCGACCGTCATCTCGGCGTTCAACTCGCTCACGCTTTCGCCGGCGCTCAGCGCGCTGCTGCTCAAGGACCACCACGCCCCCAAGGACGCGCTCGCCCGCGCCATGGACTGGGCCTTCGGCTGGTTCTTCCGCCCGTTCAACCGTTTCTTCGACTGGGCCGCGCACAAGTATTCCAACGGCGTCTCGCGCCTGCTGCGCTTCTCGATCGTCGCGCTCGTCGTCTACGCCGGCCTGCTCGCCTTCACCGGGTTCTCCTTCAACAAGATCCCGACCGGCTTCGTGCCGACGCAGGACAAGCAGTACCTCGTCGCCTTCGCGCAGCTGCCGGACGCGTCGTCGCTCGACCGCACCGACAAGGTCATCCGCCGCATGGGCGAGATCGCGCTGAAGCACAAGGGCGTCGAGGGCAGCATCGCCTTCCCGGGCCTCTCGATCAACGGCTTCACCAACTCCCCGAGCAGCGGCATCGTCTTCGTGAAGCTGACGCCGTTCGAGGAGCGCAAGGACCCGGCGCTCTCCGGCCAGGCCATCGCCAACGAGCTCCAGGCGGAGTTCGCGCAGATCCAGGACGCCTTCATCGCCATCTTCCCGCCGCCGCCCGTGCAGGGCCTCGGCACCATCGGCGGCTTCAAGCTCTACGTCGAGGACCGCGGCGACAACGGCCTCGACGCCCTCTACGGCGCCACGCAGGGCCTGGTCGGCAAGGCCTGGCAGACCCCCGGCCTCGCCGGTGTCTTCAGCGGCTTCACCATCAACACGCCGCAGCTCGAGGCCAGCGTCGACCGCGCCAAGGCCAAGGCGCAGGGCATCCCGCTGCAAAACGTCTTCGAGACGATGCAGATCAACCTCGGCTCGCTCTACGTGAACGACTTCAACCGCTTCGGCCGCACCTACCAGGTCGTGGCCCAGGCCGACGCGAAGTTCCGCGCCCACGCCGACGACATCACGCGCCTCAAGACCCGCAACGCGAAGGGCGAACTCGTCCCGCTCGGCACCATCGTCACCGTCCGCGACGCCTACGGCCCGGACCGCGTCGTCCACTACAACGGCTACCCCGCGGCCGAGATCAACGGCGCGCCCGCGCCGGGCTTCAGCTCCGGCCAGGCCGAGGCCATCATGGGAAAGCTCGCGCAGGAAAACCTGCCCAAGGGCATGAACCTCGAGTGGACCGAACTCACGTTCCAGAAGATCATCGCGGGCAACGCCGGCCTCTGGGTCTACCCGCTGAGCATCCTCCTGGTGTTCCTCGTGCTCGCCGCGCAGTACGAGAGCTTCCGCCTCCCGTTCGCCGTCATCCTCGTCGTCCCGATGGCGCTGTTCTCCGCGCTCATCGGCCTCTGGGTCACGCACGGCGAGAACAACGTCTTCACCCAGATCGGCCTGATCGTGCTCATCGGCCTCGCGGCCAAGAACGCGATCCTGATCGTCGAGTTCGCGGTCAAGCGCCGCGAGGAGGGCGCCTCGGTCACCGAGGCCGCGCTCGACGCCGCCCGCCTCCGCCTGCGCCCGATCCTGATGACGTCGATCGCGTTCATCGCCGGCGTCTTCCCGCTCGTCACCTCCACCGGCGCCGGCGCCGAGATGCGCCGCGCGATGGGTGTCGCCGTCTTCGCCGGCATGATCGGCGTGACCTTCTTCGGCCTCTACCTGACGCCGGTCTTCTACTCGGTCCTCGAAAAGCTCGGCCTGAAGAAGTCCGCGCCGGTCATGACGCCCGAGCCGGCGCATCAGTCCACCTAAACGAAACCCTCCGACCCAATAGCTAATAATTAATCACTAATAACGATTAGCTATTTCCTCTCCATGTCCGCCACCACCCACACACCCTCGCTCAGCCGCCAGACGCTCTGGCTGATGGCCGTCGCCTGCGGCGTCAGCGTCGCCAACATCTGCTACAACCAGCCGCTGCTCGGCGATTTCGCGGCCTATTTCCACGCGACGCCGGCGCAGGTCGGCTGGGTGGCGATGGCTTCGCAGGCGGGCTACGGGCTGGGCCTGCTGTTCTTCCTGCCGCTCGGCGACATCCTCGAGCGCGGCCGCCTCGTGCTCACGCTCATCCTGCTCTGCGCGGTCGCGCTCGCCGCCACCGCGCTGGCGCCGACGCTCGGCCTGCTCATCGCGGGCAACCTGCTGATCGGCGCGACCGCGATGAGCGCGCAGGTGCTGATCCCGTTCGCGGTGGAGCTTTCGCCGGCGTCGCAGCGCAGCCAGACGATCGGCGTGATGATGACCGGCATTCTGGGCGGCATCCTCGTCGGCCGCACCGTCGGCGGCATCCTCGGCGAATATCTCGGCTGGCGCGCGGTGTTCGGCATCGCGGCGGCGATGATGGTGACGCTGGCGCTCGCGCTCCGCGGCCGCCTCCCGCACCGCCGGCCCGCGGTGCAGATGCCGTATGGCCAGCTGCTCGCCTCGCTCTGGCAGGTCTTGAGGACCCAGCCGCGGCTCTGGCGTCCGTCGCTCGTGACCGCGCTGTCGTTCGGCAGCTTCACGGCCTTCTGGACGACCCTGTCGTTCCTGATGGCGGAGTATTTCCACCGGGGCGCGACCGAGACCGGCATGTTCGGCCTGGTCGGTCTGGTGGGCGCGCTGGCCGCCCCGTATGCTGGCAAGCTTGCCGACAAGCGCGGTCCTACGTTCACTGTCACGATCGCGCTGGCCGCCACCGTGCTGTCGTTCGGTTTGATGGGCTTCTGGGTCACGATCCCGGCTCTGATCCTCGGCGTGCTGCTCATGGATGTGGGCGTGCAATCCGTGCAGGTGGCGGAGCAGGGGAACGTGCTCGCGCTGCTGCCCGAGGCCCGCTCGCGCCTCAACACGCTCTACATGGTCGCCCGCTTCATCGGCGGCGCCCTCGGCTCGCTCGCCGGCGCCTACGCCTGGTCGCTCGGCCGCTGGCCGGCCGTCATCGCGATCACCATCGGCCTGAACGTCCTCGCGCTGGCCATCCACGTCCTGCTCCAGCGGCGCCCGGCCGCGGCGCCGGCGGTGCCCGCCGAGCCCGAACTCGCGCGGGCCGCGTAACCATTCTCCCAACCATAAACAGCAAATAACCGATAACCCAACATCACCATGTCCGCCAATAACCAGAAACTCGCCAACAAAACCGCCCTCGTCACCGGTGCCTCCAAGGGCATCGGCGCCGCCATCGCCAAGCACCTTGCCGCTGCGGGCGCTTCCGTCGTCGTCAATTATTCCTCCAGCAAGGCCGGTGCCGACCAGACCGTCGCCGAGATCAAGGCCGCCGGCGGCAAGGCCGTCGCGGTCCAGGGCGACGTTGCCAAGCCCGCCGACATCGCGCGCTTCGTCGGCGAAGCCAAGGCCGCCTTCGGCGGCAAGATCGACATCCTCGTCAACAACGCGGGCGTGTACGAATTCCTGCCGATCGAGGCCATCACCGCCGAGCACTACCAGCGCATCTTCGACATCAACGTGCGCGGCCTGCTGCTCACCACCCAGGAGGCGCTGAAGCACTTCCCGGCGACCGGCGGCAGTGTCATCAACGTCGGCTCCGTCGTCACCGACGTCCTCCCGCCCGCCAGCTCCGTCTACACCGCCACGAAGGGCGCGGTCGATGCCATCACCGGCGTCCTCGCCAAGGAACTCGGGTCGAAAAACATCCGGGTCAATGCGCTCAACCCGGGCCTGACCATCACCGAGGGCACGCACACCGCGGGCATCGCCGGCTCCGACTTCGAGAAGGACGCCGTGAAGAACACGCCGCTCGGCCGCGCCGGCCGGCCCGACGACATCGCCAAGGCCGCGGTCTTCCTCGCCTCCGACGACTCCGGCTGGGTCACCGGCGAACAGCTCCGCGTCGGCGGCGGCATCTACTGAGTCCGACGATTCAACCAGCAGGCCTCACGCAAAGTCCGCCAAGTTCGCCAGGAAATCCCAATCCTTTGCGCCCTTTGCGTCCTTGGCGTGAGGCACCTGAACCAACCCTCCCATGATCATCGTCACCATTCTCCTCGGCGCCATGGTCCTGCTCGTCTCCGTCGACGACGGCCCGACGCGCAATTGATGTCCGGAATCAGGCCCCTGAAACCTGACACCCGACACCTGAAACCTGTCTTGCCATGACCGCCCTGCCGGATGCGCCCGAATCCCCGCCCGACTGCCAGGCCGTCGCGGACGACTTCGCGCGCCGTCTGCCGGGACTCGATCTCGGGTTCCTCCGGATGATGCTGCAGTTCATGCAGGGCCGGCTGGGCACCTCGGCCGAGCAGCCGTGTGACCTCGAACGGGTGCAGGCGCTCGGCCACGAAATCAACAACCGCCTCACGGCGCTCAGAATGGAGACGGACCTGCGCCGCCTCGAAGCCTCCTCCGAAAACCTTCCCTCATGACCACTCCGCTTCCCGCCACCGATCTCACGCAGCGCCCGCCCCGCAGCCCGCGGCTCCGCCTCGGCGGCTACGCCTTCCTGCCACGCATCCTCGACAAGGCCCGCGCTCGCAACGCCGGCACGGCCGGCGAATACCGTTTCGGCCTGAAGAGCATGGACCGCCACTTCTTCGGCTTCACCGGCATCGAGCCCGAGGCCTTCCAGGCCGCGGTCAAACTGGCCGAGGGCGATGGCGAGATGCTCGCCTGGGTCGAGGCCAACGCGAAGCACCGCCGCCAGCCGTGGGAGATCCATGCCTGGAGCGCGTGGCTCGAGGCGCGCGGCCCCGACAGCGACGCCGAGACACTCGCCGATTTCGCGGCGGACGTCGGCAAATTCACCACCACCCGCGAGGACATCCGCACCTGGTTCGACCTGCTCGACCTCGACGACCACGTGTCCTTCGGCGGCAAAGCCTGACCCAACCCACGAACCGTTCCTCACGCGAAGTCCGCGAAGGACGCGAAGTAAACCCAATCCAATCCATTGCGACCTTTGCGCCCTTGGCGTGAGGCCAAAAATTCTCCTCCCATGAAAACATTCCTGATCTCCCTCCTGACGGTCGCGTCGCTCAATGCCGCCGTCGGTCCCGACTATGTTCGTCCAACCGCGCCTGCGGCCCCGGCCTGGCGCGACAGCGCCGCCGGCCCCGCCTGGAAAGCCGGCGCGCCGGCCGACGCCTTCGCCCGCGGCGAATGGTGGAAGCTTTTCGGCGACCCGGTGCTCGACGACCTCGAGGCCCGCGCGCTCAGCGCCAACCAGGACCTCCAGGCCGCCGCCGCGCGCGTCGCCGAGGCGCGCGCCGCCACCGGTGAAGCCCGCAGCGCCTACTGGCCGCAGGTCGGGATCACCCCGTCCGTCTCGCGCGACCAGGCCTCGCTCACCGCGCCGAACTCGCTGCCGGACCCGCTGGCCACGACCTACCGCGCTCCGCTCGCGGCCTCGTGGGAGCTCGATCTCTTCGGCCGCGTGCGCCGCCTGAGCGAGGGCGCCCGCGCGGAAGCCGACGCCAGCGCCGCGACGTTCGAGGCGGTGCGCCTGTCGCTGGCCGCCGAGGTGGCGACGACGTACTTCTCGCTCCGCGCACTCGACCAGGAATCCGCCCTCATCGCCGACGGCGTCGCGCTGCGCCAGCGCGCGCTCGACCTTATCTCGTCCCGCCGCCAGAGCGGCGCGTCGACCGACTTCGATGTTGCCCGCGCCGAGACCGAACTCGCCACGACGGAAGCCGAGGCCGCCGCCACCGCCAACCGCCGCGCCGCGCTGCAGAACGCACTCGCCGTGCTCGTCGGCGCGGACGCGCCGGGCTTTCAACTGTCAGCGGTCAGCGCTCAGCTCCAAGCCAACCTGCCGGCCGTGCCGGCGGGTCTGCCGAGCGATCTCCTCGAGCGTCGTCCCGACGTTGCCGCCGCCGAACGCTCGCTGGCTGCGGCCAATGCGCGCATCGGCGTGGCCAAGGCGGCGTTCTTCCCGGCGATCTCGCTGACGGGCAGCGCGGGTTTCGCGAGCGGGGACATCGACAACCTGTTCAAGACCGACTCCCGCACGTGGTCCGTCGGGCCGAGCCTCTACCTGCCGATCTTCCAGGGCGGACGCAACCGCGCGAACCTCGCCCGCAGCAAGGCGGCCTATGAGGAATCGGTCGCGGAATTCCGCCAGAGCGTGCTCGTCGCGTTCCGCGAGGTGCAGGATGCGCTGACCGCCACGCAGCTGCTGGCCGAGCAATCCGCCGCGCAGGACCGCGCGCTTGCCGCCGCCCGCCGCGCCGGGGCGCTGGCCCAGAAGCGCTATGACGCCGGCTTCGTGAACTATTTCGAGATCATCGACGCGCAACGCACGGTCCTCACCACGGAACGCGCCTCCGCCCGGCTCGCCGCGCAGCGCCTCAACAACGGCGTCCTCCTGATCAAAGCCCTCGGCGGCGGCTGGACCGCGACGGTCCCGGCCGTCGTCGCCACCCGCTGAGCGCCCCCCGCCGCCATGCTGCCTGTTGTCTTCATCCTCGCCGCCCTCGTGCTCCTCGTCTCCGCAGACGGAGATCACGAACATCAGTGAGTAGGTTTTGAATCCCCTCTCTCAAGAGGGGCTTGTCGGCCATAGCCTTGGCGACGGCTGATGCCCGCAGGGCGGGGTGTGTGGCTCGTGAGGATGGCGCTCGGTCCGAATCTGTCATTGCGAGGGGCCCGCGAAGCGGGCGACGAAGCAATCCATCTAGCTGGGTCGTCACGGCGCGCTTCGCGCCCCTCGCGATGACTATTCCCCCGCGAAGAAGCTCTTCACCCGTTGTTTAGCCGTAGCGATTTTCCGCCCTTGACCGCCCGGAGGGCGGGAGCTTCCTTCGCACCCCCATCACTGCCTGGTGGTGTAATGGTAGCACAGGCGACTTTGACTCGCCTAGTCATGGTTCGAATCCATGCCGGGCAGCCAATTTCGCTCGGGCCCCAAGCCACAAGACCTGACCACATGTGAGGACTCGGCCCAAGAAGGAGGCATTGATCTGCAACGATTCGGAGGCATTACGCCGTCTCAGCCGGCCAGGAGCTCTGATGTACGTGTATTCTCGCCGCCTTCGTGGAACAGGAATTGAAGCCATATTTAGCCTGAAACCGGTGCCCGAACCTGTGAATACTCTTTGCCGTATGCCAATCTACGTCCCACAAAACCTACTCGAGCTTAGGTTAAAGTGTTCAGCGATTAGTTGCGGACGTGATTTCCCGATTCCTTTTAAGCAGAAGCAGGCGGAACCTATCGAACCTGTCTACCCTCTAGACTACAATAAAGAGACAAACGACCGGTATTGGGTTTGCGAATCTACTCAGGTCAGTTGCCCTCACTGCGGAAGCAAAGTTACGCTCTCGCTGCCTCAGCGAAAGCCGGGAGCGAAAATATCTTTATTTGTCGACGAGGCGCAGCGGTCTGTGGACAACCGCGAGCTTTGGTTATTTGCAGCGAGCGGAGCAGACGCGCGTGCCTTGTCGGAGGTTTGCGAACGGCTACGAGAGTTAAAGAAGTCTATTTTCCCGTCAGTCGATCCGGATGCTTGGCAGTTGCATATGACCGAATTGTGGCATGGCAGTGAGCGCAAAGATCATCCGCTTTTCTCTCGCCTTAGTTTTTCGGATGTGAGGCAGCTTGTGCAGCAAGTAGCGACTTTCGTTAGAGAGGAAAAGAATCTCTTCAAGATTGTCTCTTTCTCTATCCGCGCAAAGTCCGAGCTTGGGAACGCCAAGCGAACTGCGTTTCAAGCGATGCTTATTCAGACAATCGAATGTGTGACACAGCTAGACAGTGCGCCTGACATACGCATAGACGCGGAGCGGCTCTCCTCGATTGAAAGCCAACTTACAGCATGGTCGGAAGAGGTGATTAATGAGCAACGGCATCTGTTGCTTTTTCCGTTCCTCACTCGTGGAATCCCCATTCCCAAGCCGTCGTTTGTTAAGCCGACGGTTACGTCGTGCGTAGAGCTTTCGGATTTCATCGCGTTTTGGACCGCACGGACAATTGGTAGGCGGTTGAGTAATCTACCATTGGATTTTGATCTCAGCGACTTGGGAACCGTCTGGTATTTCGCGGAGATGTCCGATGGAAATCTGCTTCACTATCGAAACAAAGGTCTACCATGGGATGCTTTTTTTCCTCAGCAAAACATCAAGACCTCCGCTCCTTAGTGGAATCGATTCGGAATCTACCATTTCGAACCGGGAAGTAGCGAACCAAGCGCTCTATAGTATGTCTTGGCCGCCGCTTGCGCGCGCGCGCTTGCCGGACAGGTTGTCGGTTCTTACCCCATGAAAATCCCCCTCCTCACCGTTTCCGTCCTCGCGGCTGCGCTGGCCGCTTCCGCCGCTCCCGAACTGCTCTGGGAAACCACCGGCCTCCTCGGGCCCGAGTCCGTCGTCTTCGACGCCGCCCGCCACCAGTACTACGTCTCCAACATGGGCACGCACGGCAAGGACGCCACGCCGGGCGACGGCTTCATCGCCCGCCTCGACGCGTCCGGCAAGCTGGTCGAGCAGAAGTGGGTCACGGGCTTCGACAATCCCAAGGGCCTCGCGCTCGTGGGCGACAAGCTCTACGTCGGCGACGACAAGGACCTCGTCGAGATCGACGTCGCCGCCGGCAAGGTTGCGCACCGCTACGCGCCGGACGACGGCCCGGGCGATTTCAACGACTCCACCGCCGACGCCGCGGGCAACGTCTACGTCTGCAGCGGCCGCCTCGGCACGATCTTCCGCCTGCACGACGGCAAATTCGCCGCGTGGTACAAACTCGACAAGTCCAAGACCGGCGGCCTCAACGGCCTCAAGGCGGAGAAGGACCGCCTGCTGCTCGGCGGCTGGTCGGTCCGCGGCACCGACGGCAAGGAGCAGGTCGGCCACCTCTCGACCGTCGCCTACGCCGACCAGGCGCTGGGCCGCCTCGGCACCAAGCCGGTCTGCCACATCGACGGCCTCGAGCCGGACGGGAAGGGCGGCTACGTCGTGAGCGACTGGCTGACCGGCGACGTGCTGCACGTGTCCGCGGACGGCGAGCCGACGCCGATCATGAAACTCGTGCAGGGCACCGCCGACCTGACCTACCTCGCGGACACGCACCTGCTCGTGATTCCCTCGATGAACGAGAACCTGATCCGCGCTTATCGCTGGCAGCCATAACTGAAGTAAGAAGGAAGAAGGATGAATTAAGAACGCGGCCGAATCGTTCTCAATTCTTGCTTCTTCCTTCACTCCGGTGCGCTGCGTAGCGCCGCGCCACCAGTGCGATCGGCAGGCCGACGAGCAGCATGTGTCCGGCGAGCGGCCATGGCGCCACCCACGGCCACGGCGGCGGCCAGGCCTTGGCGTGCAACGCCGACAGCGGCAGCACGACGCAGTTCATCCCGTAGAAGACGACGCTGCCCCACGCCAGGCCCGCCGCCACGGCGCGGTTGAGCTGCGCCGGCACCGGCCGGGCCACCAGCCAGAAAAGCGCAGCCCAGATGATTCCGATCGCGTAGTGCAGGAGCACGCCGAGCAGGAACGTCGGCACGCCGCCGGCGAAGGCGGCGTCGCGCCCGATCAGGCCCGCGGCGACCGACTGGAACACGCGGATTTTCCAACCGTAGAAAAAGAAGGCGAAGAAGAAGTCGCCGGCGCCGCCGAGCAGGCCGCCCCAGAGGATCGCCTTCCAGGGATGCGGGGTGGGAGAGGGCATGGGGGGGTTATCCGCGTAACCCCGCGCGGACGCGATGCCCTTTTTCCCAGCGATATTACACGCCGGGGGTTGCCATGCCCCGGCGCTTGGCTCTCAGTGTGCGCCCCGTGGCGAGCCTCCATTCACCGTCCAGTCTCCGGCACCGCATCGAAACCGACCTGCGCGGCAACATCCTGCCATTCTGGAGCCGGCGCGTGGCGAACCGCGCGGCCCGCTGCTTCCACGGCCACCTGACAAACGACGGCATCGTCGATCCCGCGGCGGAACGCGGCGCGCTGCTGACGAGCCGCATCCTCTGGACCTACGCCGCCGCCTTCCGGCATTACGGCGACCCGCTCTACCGCGACATGGCGGACCTCGCGCTGGAGGACCTGATGACGCACCACCGCGACAAGGAGCACGGCGGCTTCTTCTGGTCGCTCGGCGCCGACGGCAAGGTCGGGCGCGACCGCAAGCAGGTGTACGGGCAGGTCTTCGCGCTCTACGCGCTGGCGGAGTATCACGCCGCCACCCGGGAGCGCGCCGCGTTCGACGAGGCCGTCGCCATTTTCCGGCTGCTCGAAAAGCACGCGCGCGACCCCAGGTCCGGCGGCTATTTCGAGGCGCGCGCACGCGACTGGTCGCCGATCGCGGACCTGCGGCTCAGCCCGGCGGACCAGAACGATCCGAAGTCGCAGAACACGATGCTGCACGTGATGGAGGCCTACACCCGGCTGCTCGCGGTCTGGCCCGACGCCGGCCTGCGCGCGGCGCTGCGCGACGTGGTCGAGCTGATGCTCACGCGCATCCTCGATGCGAAGACGTGCCATCTCGGCCTGTTTTTCACCGCGGACTGGCAGCCGACGTCGGACAGGATTTCCTACGGCCATGACGTCGAGGCGGCGTGGCTGCTCAACCGCGCCGCGGCGACGATCGGCGAGGCCGCGCTGGTGGAGCGCACGAAGGCCGCCGCGCTGCGGATCGTGGACACCACGCTGGCCGAGGGCGTCGACGCCGACGGCGGCGTCTTCAACCTGGGCGGCCCGGCGGGCGTGACCGACGACACCAAGGAATGGTGGCCGCAGGCCGAGGCCGTGGTGGGCTTCATCGATGCGTGGCAGGTTTCCGGCGAAGCGCGCTACCTGGCCGCCGCGGAAAAGACCTGGGCGTTCATCGAGGCGTACCTCGTGGATAAGAAAAACGGCGAGTGGTTCCGCGGCGTGACCCGCGACGGGCACGTGATCGGCACGTTCGAGAAAGCCGGCTTCTGGAAATGCCCCTACCACAACGGCCGCATGGGCCTGGAAGCGGTGGCGCGGCTGCGCCGCGCCAATAACTAATGGGGATTATTTATTCGCTGGTCGTTATTTCGAGCTGGGCTGCGGCGGCGCGGAATGCCTTTTGCTCCAGGGTTCGATATGACCATTGCCGATTGGGTGATGGCGAATGACCAATCTTCCCGGTCGGTCGAGGCATTGGCCGTAATTATTCCGTTTGCGTCGGCGGTTATTGAAAGAAAGATGGGAACCCGATCGGGGATTTCCCGGGTCTGTGCTTTAGCTTTAGGAACCGCTCCGGTGGGGCCGCCGGAGATGCAACGAATCCCGTGAAACCACGCGCACATCATGAAAACACCCCTGCCCAAGACCGCCCTCATCATCGAGGATGACATCGGCCTCCAGGCCACGCTGGTGGCGACGCTCCGCTCGCTCGGCTACGAAGCCACGGGCTGCGGCACGGCGAAGGAGGGCCTGGCGCTCGCGGAACAGCAGAAGCCGACGCTGATCTACTGCGACGTCCACCTGCCCGAGGGCGACGGGCGCAAGCTGCTCACGCGCTTTCGCGAAAGCGACGCGCTGGCCGACTGCCAGTTCGTGCTGATGACCGGCGACTGGGTCGGCGCCTCGCGCCAGGCGAGCATCGACATCGCGGCCGACGACTACCTCGCCAAGCCCTTCTCGCTCCAGGAATTCGTCGCCAGCGTCAACGAACGCTACCGCCAGGCGAACCTTTGAGCGGCGCGCAGCGCGCCTGAACGCTCAACGTTCAACATCCAACGCTCAACGTCCAAGGCCGAAAAACTTTCGGCCAGCTGCTTCGTTGGACGTTGGAAGTTCAACGTTGAAGGTTGAACGTTCCGCCGCCCGGACGGGTGGCGTCACGCCGCCACGCCGCAGCACTTCTTGTACTTCTTGCCGCTGCCGCAGGGGCAGGGGTCGTTGCGGCCGATCTTCGGGCCCTCGCGCTTCACGGTCTTGCCGGGCTCGTTGAGCTGGCCGGTGTAGACCCAGCGGCCTTCCTCGCGGCCGAAGAGCGCGGCCTCGACGTGCTCGTGCTCCTTGCCGTCGGACTTGAACTTGGCGGAAAATTCCACGGCGCCGATGTCGTCCTGCTCGCCACCCTTCTCGGTGCGGAGGATGGTGAGGCCGAGCCACTCGGAGTTCTCGGCCCACTTCTTCGCCTCCTCGGCGGCGAAGTCCTTGCGCTGGTCGGCGCTGAGCGAGCGCTCGAGGTGGGCCATGTCGTGCTTCACGTACGCCGAGTAGCGCGAGCGCATCAGGGCCTCGGCCGTCGGCGCGGGCGCGCCGGCGATGATCGGGCCGCAGCAGGCTTCATAGGACTTACCGGAACCACAGGGACAGTTGCTCATGGAAGGGACGTTTAACCGTGCCTCCGGTGCATTTGGCAACACCCAATCGGGTGCCTCCGATCCGAACGTCCAACGCTCAACATCGAACGTTCAACGTCCATTGCCCGGCAACCTTGAAAGCCTGGACGTTGGAAGTTGAACGTTGAAGGTTGAACGTTCGGTTTGAAGTCAGTTTCCGGCGACCTTCGGGGCGGCCGCCGTGGGGGCGATCTCGGTGAACTTCACCGTGCGGGAGAGCTGGGCTTTCTTGTCGCCTTCCGGCAGCACGCGGGCCTCGACGTCGTCGATCTCGGCGTACCCGATGATCATCGTATTGACGCGGTGGCTGGTGACGGCGCGGCCGGCGAGGTTGAACTCGCGGCCCTCGTTGAGCCAGATGCGGCGTTCGGTCAGGCCGGTGAACCAGCGGTCGCGGCCGAGGCCCTTGGGGTCGTCGGCCTCGACGGCGTCGGCGGAGATCCAGCCGTAGTTCGGCACGAGGTACTCGACCCAGCAGCGGTAGCCGGGGTTGGTCTCCTTGCCGACATTGGCCTCGCGCAGGCGGTAGCCCATCTGCAGACGGGCCGGGATGCCGCGGGCACGCGCCATGGCGATGAAGAGCGAGTGCATGTCGGTGCAGGTGCCGCCGGCGTTCGCCATGCAGGACTCGGCGTCACCGACGCTCGTGGCGGGCTTGGTCGGATCGATGGAATAGTGGTTGGCGAAGTCGTCGACCGCGCCGAGGAGCAACCGGGCCTGAAGCGCGACGTTGGTCTCGGCGCCGGCGGCCTTGTCGGCCATCTCGCGGATCTTCGGCGTCACCACCATGTGCGGGGCGTCGGTGCGCAGTTCCTCGGCGTAGAGCATGCGCAGCGAGTCGGTGACCGGACCGACCTGCGCCGGATCGATCTCGGTGAACACCGAGGTGCGGCGCACGGTGAATTCGGCCTTCACGACGAGGTTGCCGGCGGCCGGGTTGTCCGCCTCGACCAGCAGGAAGCGGTTGCCGCGGTCGGCGTCGCGCACCGCCCGCCAGGACGACGGGCCGGCCGTGACCTGGAAGTCGAGCACGTCCTGGTAGCGGTCGTTGTCGGGAATCGAAATCCAGAGCTTCACGTGCTTCGCGCCGGCGGGGATTTCCGACAGCGTGACGTTCTGCTCGACGCGGTACGTGACGGTCTTGGGCGGGACGGGATCGGCGGCCAGCAGGCCGCCGGCGAAGGCGGCCGAGGCGAGGAGGGACGAGGCGAGTTTCATGGAAGGGAGAGGCGAACCGAACGTTCAACATTCAACATTGAACGTTCAACGTTCAGGGGAGCGGGTTATTTTTGGACGTTGAAAGTTGAGCGTTGGATGTCGGACGTTGCGCCCGGCGCATGCCGGGCGGTCAGAATTTCCAGTTCAGGTCCACGCGGAGGCGCTTGCCGTCCTGGATGCTGGTGATGGCGTCGACCAGGAACAGGCGCGCCTGGACGTTGATGCTCTTGGTCAGCATCACGGTGGCGCGGAACTCATGGCCCTTGAAATCGCTGACGTCGGACTGCGGGCCGCTGCCGAAGCGCGCCCAGTCGTCCTGCGAGTAGGAGGCGTTGACGGCGAGCGTCTCGATGTGCGCGTAGAAATAGCCGACCTGCCAGTCGTACGGGTTTTTCAGCTGGCCGAGCAGGGCGGAGAAGACGTAGCCGTTCCTCTCGCCGCGCTGGCTGGCGGCGAACGGGGCGACGTCGGCCGCGCTGTATGACTGGAAGTTCTTGATCAGGTCGACGCCGAGCGCGAGCGGGCGGGCGTCGGCGACCGGCGTCGTCCACTGGGCGCTGACGACCCCGAGCAGGTAGTCGCGCGCGCCGTTGCGGTTGCGGAGATTCTGCGCGCCGTCCTTGCCGTGGAAGCCGTAGAGGCCGCCGGCGAGCGTGAACTGCGAGGGCTTCACGGGGTGGACGTACTTCAGCTGGGCGCCGACGAGGCTGCCGTTGAGGCGCTTCATGCCGTCGGGCAGGGCGACGATGGCGCCGGTCGACGTGAGCGTGCCGGTCGGCACCTTGGCGTCGTACGTCGCGGCGACGCCGGTGGGCGTCACGTCCTCGTCCCACCACATTTCGTTCTGCTGCCAGAACGGCGTGGTGTTGCGGCCGCCCCAGACGGTGAGGGCGTCCTGCTTGAACTGGATGAAATAGCGGTCCGCCTGGACCTTGAAGTCGTCGTTGAGGCCGTCGTTCGCGTGGAAAGTCAGGTGCGGCGACTGCTGGCTGAGCGGGTTGCCGGTGCGCACGCGCGCGCCGAGGGTCCACTGCGGGCCGAGCTTGTAGGTAAAACCGGCGCGGGCGCGGCCGCGGGCGCGGTCACGGTCGAGCCGGGCGACGCCGGCGGCATTCTGCGAATCCCAGTCCCATTCATAGCGCACGCGCAGGTCGCCGTAGATCGTGAGATCGGGAGCGGACTTGGGCGAGTAGGCGGGGAGGGCGGGGAGGATGGCGAACAGCGCGCCCAGGGTGAGGGTGGCGCGAAGCAGGGGGTGGCTCATGGGGTGCGGCAGGCATGGCCCAGCGGCCGCATCCGGACAATCAAGCTGGGGTTAAATGCCCTCGTGCGGGGGCGAACCGTGTAAATCCCCGGATTCAACGTCCAACCTTCAACGTGCAACGCTCAACTTTGAAAGACGAGCCACCGGTCGGCAGTGTCCAAATTTGCATTGTCATCGCGAGTCCGCCGTAGGCGGGCGTGGCGATCCAGCTGGATTGCTTCGTCGCTTCCGCTCCTCGCAATGACAAATTAGGACACTGCCCACCGGTCTCAGACTTGGACGTTTGCTGTTCAACGTTGAGCGTTGAACGTTGCGAGCCTACGGCTCGCGGATTTCCAAAGTGCGGTTCAGACCCTCGGGCTTCACCTCCTGCAACCGGCCGGACGGCCAGTGGATCACGATGCGGCGCACGCGCGCATCCTCGCCGAGGCCGAAGGTCAGCGTCGATTCCGACTGCGCCATGAAGCCGAGCTGCGGGGCGACGGTTTGCACGAGGACGCGGCGCGGCGTGTGGATCTCGACGCGCGCGCCGCCGGCCTCGGGCTGGCTGCGGGTCGCGGTGAGGTGTACGCGCAGCCACGGCAGGCCGAGGCGCTGGTCGTTGCGGAGAAAGAGCGGGCTGCCGTTGTTCTGCGCGACCACGATGTCGGGATCGCCGTCGCCGTCGAAGTCCGCGACGGCGATGCCGCGCGCGGTGGCCGCCGGCAGGGTGGTGGCGGGTTGCCACGCCGAGCCGTCGTTCCAGAGCAGCGCGGGCGGGCGGGCGAAATCCCGGCCGTCCTCGAATTTGTTGATGTTGGGCTCCAGCGCGCCCTCGCCGGAGAAAAGCTCGAGCCGGCCGCTCAGGTCGAAGTCGGCCGTCGCCACGCCGAAGCGCGAGGCGAGCGCAGCGGGGCCGGCGCCGCGCGCGGCGGACGCCCGCAGCGCGAGGAAGCGCTCGTCGGCGCCGTCGGTGCGGGCGAAGGCCAGCGACGACGACGGCGCGAAGCCGGCGGCCGCGCCCTCCTGGCGGCGGTCGGGCGCGCGCGCCGCCTTGCGGAAGGTGCCGTCGCCCTGGTTCAGGAAAAGCGCGGGCGGGGCAAGGTGGTAGGAAACGAGCAGGTCGAGGCGCGTGTCGCCGTCGGCATCCACCGGCACGATCGCCAGCGGCTGGGCCGCCGGGCGCCGCGTGTCGGGATCGAGGTCGCGCAGGCCCGCGCCGCCGTGGACCTCGGCGAAGCGGCCGCGGCCGAGGTTGCGGTACACGGTGGGGAAGGCGCTGACGAAGCCGAGGGCCGCGCCGTACGAGCGGCCGACATCGGCGATCGTGAACGCCTGCCCGAGCGGCACCTCCTGCGGCCAGCGCGCGTAGTGCAGCACGACGAGGTCGAGCTTGCCGTCGTTGTCGAGGTCGATCCACGCCGCGCCGCTGCTCCAGGTGTTTTCGTTGCCGGCGACGCCGGCCTCCGCGGTGACGTCCTCGAAGCGCCCCTGGCCGAGGTTGCGGAAAAGGTGGTTCGGCCCGACGCAGGTGACGAAGAGGTCGGGGAGCCCGTCGTTGTCGAAGTCGCCGGCGACCGCCGCCATGCCCTGCATCTCGACGTTGAGGCCGGCGGCGGCGGTGACGTCGGTGAAGCGGCCGTGCCCGTCGTTGCGGAACAGCGCGCTGCTGCGCGTGAGGCGCTTCTCGAGCGACTCCTCCCACGGCCACGGCGCGCCGTTGACGAAGAACAGGTCGGGCAGGCCGTCGTGATTGAAGTCCAGCACCGCGACCGCGCCGCCGAGCGTCGTCGGCGCCCCGGCGCCGCCCTGCTGGTGGGTGAAGCGCAGGCCCGACTCCGCGGTGGCGTCGGTGAAGCGCGCCGCCGGGGCCGCCTGGGCCGGGGCGGGCGGGAACAGCCACGCGAACACCGCGCCGAGCACGATGGCCGCGACCACCAGCGGGAGCACCACCGGCACCAGCGGCGACACCACCGACCGCACCGGCTGGGTGACGGGCGACGGCGGGGGCTCGAGCGTGGGGGATGAAGACACGGGAAAGGCCGAATGGACGTGGACACCAAATGCCCGGCTCCCTACATAAGCCGCAACCCCATTTCCTCGATCAGATTCCAATTTGAATTTGTCATCGCGAGCCCGCCCTCGGCGGGCGTGGCGATCCAGCCCATCGACAGGCTCTGGGCCTTGAGCTCGTCGAAATGGCCGGATTGCTTCGTCGCTTTCGCTCCTCGCAATGACGAACCAAGATAACACTCTTCCCGCCATGTCCGTCCCGCCTGCCCCCGGCCGCTCGTTCCTCCGCCTCGCGGGGCTGGGCGCGTTCTGGACGCTCGTGGGCCTGGCGTTCGCCAGCCAGTTCTACCTCTCGAGCACCTTCCTCGGCCGCTCGGTCACGTGGGGCCAGGCGATCAGCTACTCGCTCGGGGACTGGTATGTCTGGGCCGTGCTCTCGGTGCCGGTCATCTGGCTGGCGCGGCGCTTCCCGCCCGAGGGCGCGCAGCCGTGGCGCACCGCCGTCATCCACCTCGTGGCGGCCCTGGTCACGTCGCTGGTGTACGTGCTGCTGCGCGCGGTCGTCGGCCAGGTGCACAGCCTGATCATCGACGAGCCGGTGACGTTCGCCGAGGTGTTCCGCCCGCTGCTGGCCCGCACCTTCCCGTTCAACCTCCTGATCTACGGCGTGATCGTCACGATCAGCCACGCGCTCGACTATTACCGCAAGTACCACGAGCGCACCGTGCACGCGCTCGAGCTGGAGAAGCACCTGACCGAGGCGCGCCTGCAGTCGCTGCTGCGCCAGCTCAAGCCGCACTTCCTCTTCAACACGCTGAACGGCATCGCCTCGCTCATGCACAGCGACGTCCATGCCGCCGACAGGATGCTCGTGCGCCTGAGCGAGCTGCTGCGCCTGACGATGCACCACCGCGGCCAGCCGCTCACGCCGCTGCGCGAGGAGATCGCCTTCATCGAGAAATATTTCGAGATCGAGCGCATCCGCTTCCGCGACCGCCTCGCCACGGAGATCAAGGTCGCGCCCGACCTGCTCGACGCGCCGGTGCCGAGCCTGATCATCCAGCCGCTGGTCGAGAACGCCATCCGCCACGGCACGGAGCCGCAGAACCGCCCCGGCCGGATCGCGGTCGAGGTGAAGCGCGAGGGCGGCGGCGTGGTGCTGCTGGTCCGCGACAACGGCCGCGGCGTGCCGGAGGGCGGCTTCACCCGCGAGGGCATCGGCCTGGCCAACACCCGCGCCCGTCTCCGGGAACTCTACGGCGACCGGCACCGCTTCGAGCTGGCCAACGCGTCCGAAGGCGGGCTTGAGGTGCGGATCACCATTCCCGTATAGGTTCCACCGGCCCCGCAAGACCTACAGGACCAATGCCCGTTCCCCTCCGCGCCCTCATCGTCGACGACGAACCGCTCGCCCGGGACCGCCTCCGCGGCTTCCTCAAGGCCGAGGCGGCGGTGGAGGTCATCGGCGAATGCGGCAGCGGCACCGACGCCATCGCGGCGATCCGGTCGGCCGCGCCCGACCTGGTGTTCCTCGACATGCAGATGCCGGGTTGCGACGGCCTGCAGGTGCTGGCCGAGCTGCCCGAGGAGAAGCGCCCCGCGATCGTCTTCGCCACGGCGCACGAGAAGTTCGCCGTCGACGCCTTTGACGTGGCGGCGGTCGACTACCTGCTGAAACCCTTCGACCGCGACCGGCTCCAGCAGGCGCTGCGGCGCGTGCAGGAACACCTGCAGCGCCGGCGCGAACCTGAGGCGCCCGCGCCCCTCCCGGCGCCGAAGGCCGACCGCATCACGGTGAAGGCCGACGGCCGGCTCGTCTTCCTCAGGCCCGACGAGATCGTGCGCGTCGAGGCGGCGGACAACTACGTGATGCTCCACCTCGTCTCCGGCCGCCTGATGCTGCGCGAGACGATGACCGCGATCGAGGCGCGCCTCGGCACGACCAGCTTCGTCCGCGTGAACCGCTCCGCGATCGTCCACCTCGACCAGATCCGCGAGATCCAGCCCGCGCAGCACGGCGACTACACCGTGGTGCTGCGCGACGGCACCAAGCTGCCGCTCAGCCGCAGCCTCCGCGGCCAGCTGGAGCGCTTCCTGGGGCGATAACCCCCGGCGCGGTTCGCCCCGCCGGCCCGGCAGCTGGCCACAGAACCGTTGCCGGCCCCCGGTGCGGCTTATCCTCGGCAGGCTGTGCTTTCCCCCTTTTCCCCCTTCCGGCCGCGGCCCCGCGGCCTGTTTTTCGCCGGCAGCCTCTGGCTCGCCGCGGTCATGGCCCCCGCCGCCCCGGCGGCCCCCGAGCCCGGCACCCCGCCGACCGGCGGCGTGAAGCTCAACGACCACTTCGTGCAGCCCGAGAGCACGAAGAAGATGGCCGCGCTCATCCAGAAGATCTACCGCGAGGCCGACCCGATGAAGAATCCGTTCCGCGCGACGGACCGCCTCCCGCTGCTGCGGGCGAGGGAACAGGCGCAGAAGGACCCGGTGCTGCGCCTCAACCTCAAGATGCAGATCGCGGACAACCTGCTGCAGCAGGGCGACACCGAGGGCGCGCTGCACGCCTACGAGGAGTGCGAGGCGTTCATGAAGGAATACAGCCTGTCGCCGAACGAGGAGATGAAGGTGACGCTGCTGACCTCGAAGGCGATGTGCTACCTCCGCGCCGGCGAGCAGGCCAACTGCCTCCTCAACCACAACGCCGACTCGTGCATCTTCCCGATCCAGGGCGGCGGCATCCACCAGCTGCCCGAGGGCTCGCGCTCGGCCACCACCATCCTGAAGGAGCTGCTCACCGCCTATCCCGGCGACATGCGCGCGCGCTGGCTGCTCAACATCGCCGCCCAGACCCTCGGCGAGTACCCCGCGGGCGTGCCGCCGCAGTGGGTGATCGACCCGAAGTACTTCGCCTCCGGCTACGACATCAAGCGCTTCCCCGACGTGGCCGCGGCCGCCGGCCTGGATGTGGATGCGCTGGCGGGCGGCGTGGTGTTGGAGGATTTCGACCACGACGGGCTGCTCGACCTCATGGTTTCGTCCTGGGGCTTCACCGACAAGGACCAGGTGCACGTCTTCCGGAACAACGGCGACGGCACGTTCGAGGACCGCACGGAAAAGGCCGGGCTCACCGGCCTCTACAGCGGCCTGAACATGATCCACGGCGACTACAACAACGACGGCTTCGCCGACGTGCTGATCCTCCGCGGCGGCTGGCTCCATGGCGAGGGCCATTACCCGTTCTCGCTCCTGCGCAACAACGGCGACTTCACCTTCACCGACGTGACGGAGGAGGCCGGGCTGATGCACTTCAAGTCGACGCAGACCGCCGTGTGGTTCGACTACAACGGCGACGGCTGGCTCGACCTTTTCGTCGGCACGGAGTCCGACGGCCCGGACATCATCCCGTGCGAGCTTTTCCGGAACAACGGCGACGGCACGTTCACCGACGTCGCGAAGGATTGCGGCCTCGACCTCACCCTCTTCGTGAAGGGCGTGGCGAGCGGCGACTACAACAACGACGGGCGGCCCGACCTGATGCTCTCGACGCAGAGCGGCCGGAAAATGCTGCTGCGCAACGACGGTCCCGCCGGCGCCGACCATTCGCCCAAGGCGCTCTGGCGCTTCACCGACGTCACCGAGGACGCGGGCATGAGCGGTCCTTCCAACACCTTCCCGTGCTGGTTCTGGGATTACGACAACGACGGCTGGCTCGACGTCATGGTCACCGGCTACTCGATCCAGAATTCCGGCGACATCGCGTCGGACTACCTCGGCCGCCCGCACCTCGCGCAGAAGGCCAAGCTTTACCACAACAACCACGACGGCACGTTCACCGATGTCAGCCGCGCGGCCGGCGTGAGCAAGCTGCTGCACGCGATGGGCACGAACTTCGGCGACCTCGACAACGACGGCTGGCTCGACTTCTACGTCGGCACCGGCAACCCGGACTTCGCCACGCTCATCCCGAACCGCATGTTCCGCAACGACGGCCAGGGACACTTCCAGGATGTCACGACCTCCGGCGGCTTCGGCCAGCTGCAGAAGGGCCACGGCATCGCGTTCGGCGACATCGACAACGACGGCGACCAGGACATCTACTCGGTCGTCGGCGGCGCGCTCGAGGCCGACCACTACCACAACCAGCTTTTCGAGAACCCGGGCCACGGCAACCACTGGCTCAAGCTGATGCTCGAGGGCGTGAAGACCAACCGCGTGGCGATCGGCGCCCGCGTCAAGGTCGTCATCCGCGAAAACGGCGCCGAGCGCGCCATCCACCGCGTGGTCGGCTCCGGCGCCTCGTTCGGTTCCCAGACGTTCCGCCAGGAAATCGGCCTCGGGCAGGCGACGGCGGTCGAGCGCGTGGAAATCTTCTGGCCGGTCACCGGCGTCACCCAGGTGATCACCGGCCTGGAGATCGACCACGCCTACCACATCTGCGAGGGCCAGGCGAAGGCCGATCCGGTCACGCTGAAGACCTTCCACCTGCTGGCCACCCCGCCGGGTGGCGCGCACCACCATCACCACCAGTAGCCCCCTCATCCCTTCCCGCCATGAAGTACGCCCGCCTGCTCCCGTCATTCCTGCTCCTGATGCTGCCGTTGCCGGCCGTTCGCGCCGCGGACCCCGTGGCGCCGGCGCCGAACTACCCGCCCGAGGCCTACGCCGCGGTGGGGTCGGATTTCGCCCGCGTCACCCGGCTGTCGCAACTCGGCTGGAATGAGGAGCAGTTCAACGCCTTCCTCGACGGCCTCCGCGCCACCTTTCGCGGGCAGCCCTACAAGCTGGACGCGCGCGCCCAGCAGCTGCAGGTCGAGATCGCCAAGCGGCTGAACGAGCTGGCGGAGCAGGCGATGGCCGCGCGCCTCGATTTTTCCCAGCCGGGCCGCGTGCAGGCCTACATGAAGGAGATGTCCAAGCAGTACGGGCTGCAGATTTCCGACTCGGGCCTCGGCTTTGTCATCATGCCCGGCGGCACCGGGTTCCGGCCCGGCCCGGATGACACCGTGGTGTTCAGCTGCGAGGTCACCTGCGCCGACGAGCGCACCTCGCTGCCGCAGCTGACCCAGAAGGAGCTCCGCTGCAAGGTCTCGGACCTGCTGCCCGGGCTGGTGGAGGGCCTGCAGCTGCTGACGCCGAAGGGCCGCGGCCTGTTCGTGCTCCCGCCCGATCTCTCCTATGGCACCGGCAAATGGCCGGACGGCGTGTCGCCAGGCCAGCCGCTGATCTACACAGTCACGCTGCACGAGGTGGTGGCGGCGCATTGAAATGAACCGGCTGCGCATCCTGATCGTCGATGACGAGGCGCTGGCGCGGGACCGCCTGCGCGGCCTGCTGCGGCAGGAACCGGACCTCGAGATCATCGGCGAGTGCGCCAGCGGGGAGGAGGCGCTCGCGGCGATCCGCGTCGGCGCGCCCGACCTGGTCTTCCTCGACATGCAGATGCCCGGCGGCGACGGGCTGCAGGTTGTCGCCCAGCTGCCGGCCGACCGCCGGCCCGCGATCATTTTCGCGACGGCGTACGACCAATACGCGGTGAACGCCTTCGACGTGGCCGCGGTGGATTACCTGCTCAAGCCGTTCGACCTGGACCGCCTGCGCCTCGCGCTGCAGCGCGTGCGGGAGCACCTGCAGGTGCGGGTGGCGCCGGGAGGACTGCCGGCGGGGGAAGCGTCCGGGCCGCACAAGGTGGACCGGCTGGCGGTGCGCACCGACGGGCGCATCGTTTTCCTGCGGTTGAACGAGATCATCCGGGCGGAGGCGGACGACAACCACGTCATCCTGCACCTCGCGACCGGCCGCCTGACGCTGCGCGACACGCTCACGGCCCTCGAGGCGCGGCTGGATCCCAGCCTGTTCGTCCGTGTCAACCGTTCGACCGTGGTGCAGATCGACCAGATCAAGGAGCTGCAGCCCGCGCCGCACGGCGACTACACGATCCTGTTGCGCGACGGCACGCGGCTGCCGCTTGGCCGCAACATGAGCGCCCGGCTGAAGGCCCTGTTCGCGTTCGACGCCTGAAAACCGGCCCGGAAATGGAGGCGGGACTACCCGTCCCGCGAGGCAGGCGTGCGTATCGGTGCTGAAATCCCGCGGGACTGGTAGTCCCGCCTCCAGGAAGATTGCCAAGCCACAAAAAAAAGACGGCGGCGAAGATCGCCGCCGCCTGGCACCGGCAAGGATCGGACGAAAATCAGAGCTTCATCGAGAGGCTCAGGTTGATCGTGTAGTCCGCGAAGGCGGCGTCGCCGGCCTTGGCCGAGCCGAAGCTCGTCACGCGGTTGCGGTGGACGGCGATCGGCACCGTGAGCGTGCCGCTGTAGCGGCCCTTGGCGTAGGTGATGCCCGGCTCGACCGCGACGGCGAAGCCCGGGCGGCGCGAGCCGCGGCTGCCGCCGAACAGGTCGTGGGCGATGACGCCCTCGTTGCGCATGCCGAGGCTGACGGAGAGGCCCTGGACACCCTCGATGCGATACTCGAAGCCGCCGCGCACCATGTAGCCGTCGGGAATGGAGTAGCCGGTTTTCTCGTTCCGCTCCTCGGGATTGAAGAGATAGAAGCCGCCGCCGTAGAGCGAGAGGTTCTTCACCCACTGCTGGAGGCTGTAGAAGCCGTTCATCGAGATGCTGAAACCGGTGCCGCCGTCGCCCGGCTGGATGGAGGAGTCGACGTAGCGGAGGCTCGGGCCGGTGGACTTCACGAAGATGTCCTGCGCCTCCGCATCGCCGGTCGGGAACTTGATGGCGGCGCTGATCTGGAGGTTCCACTTGCCCGCCTTGTCCGGGTCGATGACCCAGAAGCCGGCGCCGGCCTGCACGTCGGCGAGGCCGGAGGCCTGCGTGCTGAAGCGCTGGCCGGAATTGTTGCCCAGGTGCTCGTACATCGAGGAGCGGTCGTGGTTCACGAACGGCACCGTGAGGAAGAGGTTGATGCGCTTCGACCACGCGTACGTGAGGTTCACGTCGTAGAAATACGAGTTGTTGTAGACCTCGGTGCCCTGGTCGGAGCGGATGGTCTGCTCGTCGTCGCCGGCGAAGTGGCGGTGCGACTTGAAGTGGCGCAGGTTGAGGTTGAGCTGCCAGTCGCCCTTCTCGAGGTAGCCGCTGCTATCGGTGATGGCGGCGGCACCGCCGCCACGGGCGATGACGCAGCCCTGGCCGGACAGGGAGGCGGGCAGGAGGAGGGTGAGGAGGCCGCACAGGGCGGCCAGGCGGAGGAGGGGCTTGGGTGTGTTCTGCTGGGACTGCATGGGGTTGGGAATTCCCGGCGGTGTTGGGGCGCCGGCGAATGTGCCGTGTGTGTGGCGGGGAAAAGTTGTGGCGAAAAGTCGTCTGGGACTGGTTGCCGGATAGTCGGGGTGAACCGCCACTCCTCGCGTTTGGTCCCTGCGGTGCGGCGCTTCGTCCCGCCCGGCTTTTCTTTTTTTCGCGGGCGGGCAGGGTGGGGGCAGAAAGTGTTACGGTTCTATTTTGGGTTGCGACCCCGGCGGGCTGGCGTCCGCCGGGGTCGTTGCTTTTCACCGGCCCGGACGCAGGCCAGGGCGCTCCGAAGGGACTTAGAGTTCAAAACCTGCCTGGTCATCGCGAGCCCGGCGCAGCCGGGCATGGCGATCCAGCTTGCTTGATTGCTGCGTCAGCCCGTTCCGAGTCTCCTCGCAATGACAGGTTTTGAAATGACCTCCTAAGGTCTGGCCGGTGTGCCGGTGTTGCGAAACGCCAGCGTGGTCCCGTTGTTGCGGGATACGACCACATCCATCCGTCCGTCCTGATCGAGGTCAATCGCCGCGATCGCCCGGGCGTCGCCCGGCACGATGAAACCGCTTTCCGCGGCGGGCGCGGCGGTGAAATTGCCGCGTCCATCGCCGAGGAGCAGCTGGCCGAGGCCGCCGTCGAAACGCCCGATGGCCGGCGCGGGGGCGTACGAGTTCTGGACGGCGCAGATGTCCGGGTGCCCGTCGCCGTTGAAGTCGGTGACGGCGAGCCCATTCAGCGGCGCGATCTGCGCGAGTCGCGGCAGCGGCTGAAAGCGCCAGGTGCCGTCGGGCTGGCTGAGGAACACGCCGCTGCGCAGCTCGGTGGCCGCAAGCCGCGTGGCGGCGGCGAGCGGTTCGCGACCCACGATTTCCTCAAGGCTTGCGCGCGCGTAGGCGTCGATTTTCGGGAAACGCCGGAGCACGGACGGCAGGGCGGTGGCGAGTTCGCTCCGGCTGCGGCGGGGATAGAGGATCTCGCCTTCGTAGCAGCCTTCGATCAGGTCGGTCGCGCCACGCCCGCTGAAATCGCCGGCGAACAACAGGGCGGGGTGCGCGGGGTCGGCGTGATAAGGGGTGTTCAGGCCGACGTTGCCGACCACATAGTCGGGGCGCCCGTCGCCGTTGAAGTCGCCCGTCGCGAGCGCGCTCCACCAACCGGTGCCGGCGGCGGCGAAACCGAGGCGCTCGGTCCAGTCGTCGAACCCCTTGCCGCCGCGATTGTGGAAGCATTTCACCTGGCCCCACTCGAGCGTGAGCAGCAGGTCGGGCCACCCGTCGCCATCCACGTCGCTCCAGAGCGCGGCGGTGACCATGCCGACCTCCCGCAATGCGGGAGCGAGCGTGTCCGTCACATCCTGGAATTTCCCGCCGAGGTTGCGGAGCAGAGCGCTGCGGGGTGTGCGCGGGTAATCGCCAGGTGAGGCGCGACCACCGAGGAAGACGTCGCTTTGCCCGTCGCGGTCGAAATCCGCCGCGGTCACGGCGCCAGCGCAAATGGGCAGTGGGGGTAGTGCGCCGGCGGGCGCGGGTTGGAACCGGCCGTGGCCGTCGTTGAGGAAAAGCTGCGGCTGGTAATCCGGTGATTCCGCCGGCTGGCTGGCGCCGCCGCGCGTGACGAGGAGGTCTTGCCGGCCGTGGCCCGCGGCGTCGAAGAGCAGCAGCGGGCCGTCGTTGAGCGCGGCGGGGGCCATGCCGGCGATGAGCGGCGCGGCGGCGAATTTTCCACTGGCGTCCGGCCGCAGGATGCGCAGCGGGTCGAGCGTCGTGCCGCCGAGCATGAGAGCGGCCCGGCCGCCGCCGTCCAGATCGCCGGCGGCGAGCGCCGGCCCGCGGCGGTTGAAGCGCCACGGCAGCAGCGGCTGGGTCAGCAGCTCGTCGAAGGTTTCCTCGCGCGACGCCAGCGCGAGCCCGGTGGCGTCGCCCACTTCCGTGAACAGCGGCGCGGGCGGTGCAGCCGGTGGCGCGGCCGGCACCGCTGCGGCGGGTTCGGTGAGGGTGTAGCGGCGGTCGGCGGCGAGGTCGGTGAAGACCTGCTCCTGGCCGCTCGGCCAGGAAACAGTCAGGCGCCGGATCGTGGCGTCGGCCCCGAGGCCGAAATGCACGATGGGTTCGCTGCTCGACATGTACCCGCGGGCCAGCGTCAGCTCGCGCACCTGTACGCCGGCGGCGCTTTCGAGCCGGACCTTGGCGCCGATGCCGAAGCGGTTCGAGCGCGTGCCGCGCAGCGCGAGGACCACGCGGTGGCCGGAGTCGCTGTCGTTGCGCAACACGGTCGGCGGCTCGTTGTAGTTGGCGTAAATGAGGTCGAGGTCGCCGTCGCCGTCCAGATCGCCGAAGGCCGCGCCGAAGCCGACGGACTTTTGGTCGAGGCCCCACGCCGCGGACACCTCCTCGAATTGGAAATCCCCCCGGTTGCGGTAGGCAAGGTGCCGCTGGGCGAAAACGGGGCTGGCTTGCATGACGCGCACGCGCTCGGCGGCGCTCTCCGCCGCCATGCGGCGCCTGAGCAGGTCGGCGTTGTGGATCTCGCGGTGCATGCCGTTGGTGACGTGGAGATCGAGGCGGCCGTCGTCGTCGAGATCCTCGAAGCGCACCGACCATGTCCAGTCGGTGGCGGCGAGGCCGGCGAGCTGCGCGGCCTCGAGGCAGCGGCCGGTGCCGGTGTTGAGGAAGACCGTGCTGCGCGAAAACTGGGGGACGTCCGGGGAGTCCTCACGCGGGTCGCGCTGCTGCGCGCGGGTTTCCGCCATCGTGCGCTGGTCGAGGACATGCGTGCTCGGGGCCATGTCCGCGACGATCAGGTCGGTGCGTCCGTCGTTGTCGATGTCGCCCAGGTCGGCGCCCATGGAGGAGTAGGGGATGCGGGGCATGGCGTGCGCGATCACGTCGGTGAAGGTGCCGTCGTGGTTGTTGCGGTAGAGCGCGTCGGGATTTTCGAAATCGTTCGCGACATAGAGATCCGGCCAGCCGTCGCCGTCGAAATCCCACCAGGTGGCGGAGTTCCCGTGCGTCGGCGCCGGGGCGACGCCGGCCCGCGCGGTCACGTCGGCGAAGGTGCCGTCGGGATTCTGGTGGAACAGGTGGTCGCGCTGGCCCTCGGGCCGGGCATTGCTGTCGAGCAGGCTCGTCTGGATGAACACGTCGAGCCGGCCGTCACGGTCGTAGTCGCAGAACGCCGCCATGACCGAGGCGTCCTTGACGTCGAGGCCGTAGGCATGCGCGCATTCCTTGAACGTGCCGTCGCCCTGGTTGATATAGAGGAGATTCGGCGCATCGAAGCGGCAGACGTAGAGGTCGAGGAGCCCGTCGTTGTTTACGTCCGCGAACGTGGCGCCCTGCTTCCAGGTCTTCGCGGCGTCGCCCGCGTCGCCGACCCCGGCCTTCGCGGTGACATCCTCGAACTTCCAGCCGCCGAGGTTGCGGAAGAGCCGGCAGCTTTCCGTCTTGCTGACCACGAAGACGTCGGGCCGGCCGTCGTTGTCGTAGTCACCGATGGTCACGCCGGTGCCGATGGCGCCGAGTTCGATCTCGCGGTAGCGCCGGCCCCACATCTCGGGGTCGTCGTACTTGTTCTCGGTGACGAGGCCGGTCTGTTCCGGCGGCAGCTGGACGAACAGCGTCGCGCCCCGCGGCCCCGAGCGCGGCGCGAGCGGTTGCTCGGCGAGATTCTCCGTCGCGCTGGCCTGGGCGAGCAGCAGCGCGGCGAGAAGAAGGCGGGAAAAGGTCATGGCGGGGGGATGGCGCGGGCGGCAGCATCCAGCCACTCCCGGTCCCGGGCGTCGATGCGATTTCCTCCTCCCGCGCCGATGTTCGTATTACGAACATCGGTGCCGGCCCTCGCCCTTCTTGGAATTCCGGCGCGATGACGCGCTGATGTTCGTAATACGAACATCGACGTCGGGGCGGTTCGGCCGATTGGGAGATGCGCAGCTGCCGTCCCAGACAGCCGCTGCGGGGTTTTCCGTAAATGATACAGGAGAGGGCGCCGGCTTCCATGCCGACGATCACCTGCGGTGCGGGCGCGTCGCCCGCCGGTTGCATGATGACCGGGCGGAATGTTCGTATTACAAACA
>JBEHYX010000031.1:0-39152 GCA_048497945.1 Verrucomicrobiota bacterium
CGGGTGGCCGATGCGGCCCCAGCTCATGTCGGTGATGTGCAGCAGGCCGTCCATGCCGTCGAGGTCGATGAACGCACCGAAGTCGGTGATGTTCTTGACCACGCCCTTGCGGACCTGGCCGGGCTGGAGCTTCTCGAGGAGGTCGCGGCGCTTCGTGACGCGCTGCTCTTCGATGAGCTCGCGGCGCGAAAGGACGATGTTCTTCCGCTCGTGATTGATCTTGAGAACCTTGAAGTCGTAGGTCTGGCCGACGTACTGGTCGAGGTTCTTCGGGGGCTGGATGTCGATGTGCGAGGCCGGGAGGAAGGAGTCGACGCCGATCGAAACAATCAGGCCGCCCTTGACCTTGGTCTTCACGCGGCCGGGGACGATGGCGCCCTCCTGGCACTTCGAGAGGATGTTCTCCCAATTCTTCTTCTGCTGCGCCTGCTCGTACGACAGGACGGGGTTGCCCTCCTTGTCCTCGAGCTTCTCGAGGATGACCTCGATGGTGGAGCCGATCTGGAGCTCGCCGAGATCGGAGAACTCATTGGCGGGGATGACGCCTTCCGCTTTGCCGCCGATATCGACGACGACTTCATTGGCGCGGATTTCGGTGATGACGCCGGGAACGATCGTGCCGGCCTTCAGTTTGTCGAACGTGCTCTGCGCGAGCAGGTCCTGCATTAACGAACTCATGACTTTCAATTTCGGAAATTTCGGCCGTGTGCTCCGGCACATCCGTCGTTTCCGGGTGGATCCTTGCGGACCCGATTGGTTGAGGGTTGAACTGTCTGCAGACCGGTCGGAGCACCGCGGCAAAACCGGCCTGACCTAAGAACGCCGCGAAAGGGGCCAGAAAGTCCTGTATCAGTCCCGCCCTCGCAAGAGAAAAATCACTTTTTCTCAGTTCCGACGGCGGCCGCCGTCGCCTGTAAAACTTCCTGCAGTTCAGCAAAATACGTCGCGTAGAAACCGTGATTGGGAAGCGCCGTCCGGTGAGTGCCGCCGACCGACTGGCTGGAGACGTCCTCCGTCAGCCACATCTCCACTTCGCACTTCCCGGGGCCGACTTCGTGAATCTCGATCCGGGCCACCAGCTGGCGCGAATCGGCAAATGCCGTACTCGTGTGGATGATGCTGGCCGCCTCGATGTCGCCCATCGACGCGTGCGTGACGTTGAAGTCGAGCTGGCGGAAGGCCTTCTTCGCCGCCGTGTACACCTGTTCGACCGTGCCGTCGAAGTCGTGCACCTGCGGCGGCGCGCTGTCGACCCCGGCGTTGAATCGCTCCGGCAGGGAATTGCAGGCGGCGAGAAACAGGGAGGAGAGAATCGCGAGAAAGGCAGGGAGGCGCACGGAAGTCAGGCTGGCTTGCCAGCCGTAGGCTTGGCGGAGGTTGGCTGTTGTTGAGAGATGCAATGCAGGGTGCCGAGACCCCAGATCAGGTCGGAGCAGTCGATGGGAACGATTTCCCGGCCGGGGAAGCAATCCCCGATTATGGCCCTGGCCTGCGCATCGCGTTCCTTCTGCCGGAACTGCGGCACGAGCACGGCACCGTTGATGATGAGAAAATTCGCGTAGCTCGCCGGCACGCGCTGGCCGTCCACCGCCATCGGCTTCGGCATGGGCAGCTCGACGATGTCGAATTTCCTCCCGGCTGGCGTGCGAAACGCGCGCAGGCGCGCCAGGTTGTCCGCCAGATAGCCGTGGTTCGGATCGCGCTGGTTCGGCTCGACGCATGTGATGAAGCCATCGGCCTTGTAGAAACGCGTGATGTCGTCGATGTGGCCGTCGGTGTCGTCGCCCACAATCCCCTCGCCCACCCACAGCACCTGTTTCACGCCAAGATAATCGCACAGGTTCTGCTCGATGTCGCTGCGGAACAGCCGTGGGTTGCGGTTCTTGTTCAGAAGGCACTGCTCGCTCGTCAGCAACAGGCCCGTGCCGTTCACGTCGATGGAACCGCCCTCCAGCACCATGCGGTTCACGAAGCGGCGCAGCTTCAGCTTTTGCGCGATGCGTCCGGGAATCCTGTTATCGAGATCGTAAGGCCGGTATTTGTCGCCCCACATGTTGAACACCCAGTCCGTCACGGCCACCTCGCCGGTCCGCCGGTGCTTCACGAAGATCGGGCCGTGGTCGCGACACCACGTATCGTTCGTCGGATGGGCGTAGAACGTGACGCGCTGCATGTCCGCGCCCGCCGCCTCGCACAGCCGCCGGGCTCGCGGCTGCAGCTTGGAGTCGCAATTGATGCGTACGGCTTGAAACCGGCTAATCTGCTTCGCGATCTCCGCGAAGACATACGGGATCGGACGAAAACGCCCGGGCCAGGTCGTGCGCTTGTGCGGCCAGGACAGCCAGACGGCTTCCTGCGGCTCCCACTCGGCCGGCATGCGGAAACCGAGTGCGGCGGGTGTTTTTGGAGTAAATGGGTGGATTTTTTGCAAGGGCATTGGGTGGAGCGTAACCTCCGGGCGCGCTGGATCGCTTTAAACCCGCCCGGAGGTCGGGTTCCACCTTCAGTCGATGTAGCGCTTCGTGATGTCGCCGTAGGCGTCGATGCGCCGGTCGCGCAGGAACGGCCAGTGCGTGCGCGTCTCGTCGACTTTGCCGAGTTCCACCGGCACGAGCAGGATCTCCTCCTGGTCGACACTGCCCTTCGCCAGGATTTCGCCGCTGGTGCCGGCGACAAAGCTCTGGCCCCAGAACTCGATGCCGTCGCCGCCGACCGGACGTTCCGTGCCGATGCGGTTCGTGACGGCAACAAAGCAGCCGTTCGCGACGGCGTGCGCGCGCTGGATCGTTTCCCAGGCACCATGCTGGTTGGCGCCGAACTTTTTCTTTTCCTTCGGATGCCAGCCGATTGCGGTGGGATAGAAAATGATCTCCGCGCCTTGCAATGCGGTCAGGCGTGCGCCTTCCGGATACCACTGGTCCCAGCAAACGAGCACGCCAATCTTGCCGTACTTCGTCTGCCACGCCCTGAAGCCCGTGTCACCGGGAGTGAAATAAAATTTCTCGTAGTAGAGCGGGTCGTCCGGGATATGCATCTTCCGATAGACGCCGAGAAGCTTTCCGTCGGCGTCGATGATTGCCGCAGTGTTGTGATAAAGCCCGCCCGCGCGCTTCTCGAACAGCGAGGCGATGATCACGACCTTGTGCTTTTTCGCCAATTTGCAGAAAGCGTCGGTGCTCGGTCCGGGGATCGATTCGGCCAGCTTGAACTGCTCGTGGTCCTCGCTTTGGCAGAAATATTGCGACCGGAACAGCTCCTGGGTGCAGATGATTTTGGCCCCCCGCTTGGCAGCTTGCTCAGTCAGGGCGAGGGTCTTGCGCAAGTTTTCCGCCGGCGACTTCGAGCACGCATGTTGAAGCAATCCAAGGGTGACTGTCATAAGAGGAGCGAACGCCCGGGGCGCGGAATGACAAGTATTCTCATCCTTTAGGTAGGCATAAGTTGGCTTTGACAAAGGCCCTGTGAATTGTAAAAACAAGGCCCGTCACCCCAATCTCCTTTCGCTCATCCCATGTGTGCCGAACCCCGCCCCCTGATCGTCGTCGTCGAAGACGAAGTCGAACTTTCCAAGCTGATCGCCCAGCACTTGGAGGAAGCGGGCATGAACGTGCAGGTCTATCCGCGCATCTTGCCGGCGCTGCGATTCCTTCAGCATAATTTCGCCAACCTGCTGTTGCTCGATGTGAACCTGCCGGACGGCACGGGCTTCGATTTGCTCAAGCAGATGAAGGAGGAGGACATCAACACCCCGGTCGTCTTCCTCACCGCCAACACCCACGACGAGGCCAAGATCCAAGGCCTGAACATGGGCGGCGACGACTACATCACGAAGCCTTTCAGCTACAACGAACTCACCGCCCGCATCCGCGCGGTGCTGCGCCGCACGGAATCGCACGCCGATTTCAACGTCACGAAGAACCTGCGCACCGTCGACGGCCCGTTCGAGTTCCTCGGCGCCAAGGTCCATCCCGAGCGCCTCGAGATCGAATTTCCCAACGGCACCATTTTCAAGACGGGCCGCAAGGAACTCGGCATCCTGGCCTACCTGCACTCGCACCGGAACGTCGTGATCACCCGCAAGGAGCTCATCCATTCCGTCTGGGGCATCCACGCCGACATCCGCAGCCGTTCGCTCGACCAGTACATCGTCAAGGTGCGCGCGGCGTTCGACAAGAACGGCATCTCGCTCGACTGCTTCAAGACCGTCCACGGCATCGGCTACATGTTCGAGCCGCCAGCCTCGTGATCAGAGGACGGAGGACAGTCTCCGGCGACTCCTGGTCCCTGACCTCTGGCTCCTGTCCCCTGTAATCAGGTCAGGTTGCAGACTTCGACCACGCGCCGCAGGGCGTCCGCGAGGTGATCGCGGCGCGTATACGCACCGATGCCGGGCGTTCCTTCCTCCAGGCGGCGCAGGCGGGTCGTCAACAGCTCGGTGTTGTACGACTGCATCACCAGGTCGATCGCCTTCTCTTTGCCGACTTTCGCGATGATCTCCATCATCGCCTCGTTTTTATCGTATTCCTTTTTGGGCGCAGGCATGGGGTTCTCCTTGGCCCGATTACTCCACGGCGGCGGGCTTCACGCAAGAGCGGATTCCCTTTCCCGCCCGCAACTCAGAACAATTCCGCCTGCCCCGCATAGCGCTTCTGCGCCTCGACCAGCGAAGACTTCATCTCGAGCCTCTCCAGCAGCTCGAAAAGTTTCTCCCGCTGCGGGGGCGTCGGCGCCACGTGCGGCAGGGCCGCCTGCGGATGCAGGGTCGTCAGCTCGAGGTTCATGCGCAGGCGCGCCGCCGAGCCGGCCACGAGGTCGCGAAACCGGTCGGGCTTGAGCGCGGCCGCGCCGGCGATGATGCCCTCCAGGGTCTTGTGCTCGGCAAACCACTTGGCCGCCGTCTTGGGCCCCACCCCGTCGATGCCGGGAATGTTGTCGGAGGTGTCGCCGATCAGCGCGAGGTACTCGGCGATCTGCGCCGGCGGCACGCCGAACTTTTCCACCACGCCGGCGGCATCCAGCACGCGCCAGCCGAGCTTGGGGTTGGCGGTCGGCGGCGGCTGCAGGATCTTGATGCGCTCGTTCACGCACTGGGCGAAATCCTTGTCGGCGCTCACGATCAGCACATCGTGGCCGGCGTTGGCGAGCATGCGCCCGTGCGAAGCCAGCAGGTCGTCGGACTCGATGCCGTCGAGTTCGACGCCGACGAGCCCCATGGCGCGGGTCATCTCCTTGATGACGGGAATCTGCTTCTCCAGCGGCTCGGGCGTTTCCTTGCGCTGCGCCTTGTATTCGGGATGCAACGCGAGGCGGTGCGTCGAACCGCCCAGGTCGAAGAACACCAGCATGCCGTCGGGCTTCTCCTGGTCCTGCAGCTTCCACATCGTCTTGATCCAGCCGTGCAGCGCGCCGGTGGGAAACCCGTCGGTTCGGGTGAGCTCCGGCATGCCATAGAAGGCCCGGAAGGCCATGTTGTATCCATCCACCAGAAGCCATTTCGCCATGCCGCATGCTCAGGCACGGCGCCGTCCGGGTACAAACCCAAACCGTGCTTGCCCCGCGACGGCGCCGGCGCAGCATGGCGTCGCGTGAAACCCAGATGCGGGATCATTGGCATTGCGATTCTCACCTGCCTGCTGGCGGCGGGATGCGAGACCGTCCCGATGAGTTACTCCGAGTGGAAGCAGGAGCAGAAAAAGCGCGCCGAATTCGCCGAAGCCGGCATTCCTTACAAGACGCCCAGCGAATTGCGCGAGGAAGCCGCAGACATGCGGCGTGCCGCCCAAGGCACGTCCTTCACCGGCAATCGCAAATAGCGACGGCTACTTGCCGCGCTCCACGGCTCCGGCGGGCGTGACAAGCGTGGGATTCTGGTAGAGCGAACCCGCCGGACCGCCCGCCACCGCCTGCTTTTTCAGCGAGCCGCCGGGGCTAACGAGGTTGGCCGTCACAAAGATCAGCAGATTGCGCTTCTGCGTGCTCTCGCCCTGGCTGCGGAACAACCGGCCGATGATCGGCACGCTGCCCAGCACGGGGACCTTGTCGTTCACCTTCTTGACGTCCTCCCGCGTCAGGCCGCCCATGACCAGCGTCGCCCCATCCCACAGCGTTACCTTCGTCGTGACCTCGCGCACTGCGAAAATCGGCTGATAGAAACCCGGCGGCACCGTCACGGTCGTGCCGCCCGAGATCGCGATGCTCGGTCCGCCGTACTCCACGAAGCCTTCGAACTCCGTGACCTTCGGGTTCAGGTCGAGGCTGACGCTGTAGTCGTCCTCCTCCACCGTCGGCGTGACCTTCAGCTCGACGCCGACGTTGCGCGTGGTGAATTCCTGCGGCGTGCCGGAGGTGATCGAGACGCCCGCCGAGCCGCCGCCCGAGAGGCTGCCCGTGCCGACCTGCGACTGGATCTGGCCGTAGGATTGCGGATAGCGCAGTTCCTGCGCGACGGTGATGGTGGCCGGATTGCCCGACAGCACCGTCAGCTTCGGCGCGCTGAGCAACTCGGTGCCGCTCTTCTGGGAAAGGGCCCGGACGATCGCGTTCACGTCGAACTCGCCGATGATCCCGGTGATGTTCGCCAATGGTCCGGCGTTGGCTCCCAGCAGCACGCCGCCGGGGATCGAGGGCGCCGAGGTCGGCACGTTCAGGCCGCCGTCGGGGGCGCCCGTGCCGGTAATGGAGATCTGCTGCGAGGAGGTTGAGTTGTTGAACGCGCCGGCGAGCGTGCGGTTGATGCCGCCGCCCGTGGTATAGACCGCCTGCGCGCCGTTGAGCTGGGTCGGCTTCGTGGCGACGTTCCACTGCACGCCGAGTTCCTCGAGCGCACCCTGCTGCACTTCCATGAACTTGGCCTCGATCTCGACCTGCCGCACGTCGTTGTAGCGGGTCAGGATGGTGCGGATGCGCTCGAGATTGCGCGGCGTCTGCGTCGCGATGAGCTGCGAGCCGTCGAAGGCCAGCGTGGCGCCCGGCAGCCCGTCGAAGGTCACGCCCGCCAGCTGGAGGAAACCCTTGATCGCCTGCCCTTCATTCTCGGGTGTCGGCGCCGGCGTGGTGCCATTGGCGGGCGTCAGGCGGCCGGTCATCCGCAGCACGGTCGAGCGCGAGACCGGGAAGAACTGGGTCTCCAGCGAGGATTTTTCGCCGCCCGGGCGCACCACCACGGCGTCGGCCTGCACCTCGTATTGGTAGCCGACCGCGTCGGTGATGAAGTCGAGCACGCGCTTCAGCGTGAGGTTGCGCAGCGTGATGCTGACGGTGGGATTCGCGTTCGCCTGGTCGATCAGCACGATGTTGACGCCCTTCGGCGTCTGGTCCGTCTGGTCGAACTCCTCGGAAATCACGCTGAGGGTGTTGACGACACGGCCCAGTTCCATGCCGCTGAAATTGACGTTCGGCAGCACGATGCTGTTGAGCTTCGCCAGCAACGGCGACGGGCCGGCGGTGGCGGCCCCCGCGGACGTCTTCGGCGCGGCCACTCCCGGACGCTGCCACGCCGCATCCACTTCCTTGAGCATCTGGCGGCTGGTTTGCGCCCGGTCGGCGTCGATCCGCTTCAGGAAATAGGCGCTGTCGGCGTTGCCGGCGTCACGCTCCGCCACCTGCCGGAAGGTCGCGCCCGCCGCCTCGGAATCGCCCGCGAGGTACTGGCTGCGTCCCTGGGCCACCAGCGCCGCGACGTCGGCGGGAGCCGCCGACGTGCTCACGGTTTTCTGCGACTCGCCCCCAAGGCTGGAAAGCAATCCCTTGGCCGTCTCGTCGGCCGGGTCGAGCGCCAGCAGTTCCTCGAGTTTCTGCCGGGCCACCTGCTGGTCGCCGGCATCACGGGCATGGAGCGCCTCGGTGAGAAGACGCAGGCGGGTTTCGGCGGGAGCCGCCGCGAAGGAGACGGCGCAAAGGGCCACGAAGGCGCAGATCAGTTTGGTCGGACGATTCATGCGGGGTTAGGGCCCGTTGTTGGCCACACCCCGTTTCGGGGGCGAGGAAAGTTCTGGGGCACGCGCGGCTTTGTCCGCGACCTGCGTGCCGGTGGACATCGCCGGGTGCAGGGCGCGGGTCTCGGGCACCGGCAGGCCCGGCACGGTCCGGCTCACCACCACTTCGGCGGGATCGAGCTGGATGCGTTCGACGCGGTAGCTGGCGCCCTCGTCGCCGTAGCTGTCGCCTTCGCGCAGTTCGCGCGGCTTGCCGCCCGCGGGCTGGAAAACCGCCAGCGCGGCATCGGTGTATTTGCGCATGCGCGTGTCGAGCACCACCTCCTGGCCCGTGCGCTCGTCGACCAGCGTGGCGAGTCCCGCCACATCGTAGACGGGCCACGGTTCGTCGTGCTCGACCGGCACCTTCTTCACCTCGAAACTCTTCAAGGTCAGGCCAAGGTCCTCGAAACGGCGGCCCACGCGGGCCAGCATCGTTTCCGGCGAGCCCGGCGATTCGAACGCCAGCAGGTAGTTGTCCGGCGAGCCGAAGTAGCCGACGAGCTGCAGGCGGAAAAGGCCGCGCTTCACGCCGACCAGCTGCGGCCCGAACGAGGCGTCGCCTTCCAGCGCGGGATATTGCGGCGGCGTCACGGCGAAGGAATGCGCGCCCGTGTTGTAGTAAATCACGGGCGGGGTGAACAACTCGTAGAGCCAGCCGCTGCCGGCGGACTGCTCGGGCGCCTTCGGCCACACCGGGCGCTCGGCCGCCGCCACGCGCCAGGCCGAAGCAGCATAAGTGCGGCCGGTCATGGCCACATGGGCGTCGCGTGCCTCGTCCAGCGCGCGGATTTCCCGCTGCTGCCGCCAGGCCCAGCCGACGCTCAGCACCACGGCCCCGGCGGCGAGGCCGACGAGGATCTTCTCGTAGTTGGTCTTGAGGAACTGGCTCATGGGGTTGACGGCGCCGGGGCTGTGTTCAGCAGAACGAATTCCACGACCACCGCAAACTTCGAAAGATTCTGCCGCACCAGCGGCACCGCCGCGCCCGCCACGGCCGCCGGGGTCACACCGGGCGCCGCCAGCGGCTCCACCTCCACGCTGCGCACCACAAACGGCTGGGAGAACGCCGCCAGGCTGTTCAGGAAATTGCGCAGGGTCGCGGTCTGGCCGCTGAACTCCAGCCGGAACGCCATGGTGTCGAGCTGGCCGGGCTGCCGCAGCGAAAGCGCGCGATCCATGGCGAAGTAGTCCACCGCCGCGTTCTTGGCCGGCGACTGGCCCGCGACGACGGATTCGCGCCGCAGGCCGAGCAGCGCCAGCGGGCGCGCCTCGAGCAGGGTGTCGACCAGCCGCTGGACAAGCAGGCGCTGGCGGAAGACCGCGGGAACGAGCTCCGGCGCCGGACCTTCGTTGGCGTAGGCCGCGAATCCAAAATGGTCGTCGGGCGAGAAGCCGACCTTCGCCTGTCCCGTGGCGGTCCGGGTTTTCTCGACAAAACTGGCAATGTCGAAAAATGCGTCCAGCGGCTTGGCCGGCGGCGCCACGTTCAGCCAGTCGGCGTCCTGGCCTTTCAGCCCGGCGCGCAAGTCGGCCAGCGTCCGCGCCGCCTGCACGAGTTCCTCTGCGATCGCCTGTTCGTTCTCCGGGTTCAGCGCCGGCGACTGTTTCGCCAGCCAGTCGCGCTCCGCGACCTTCTGCTGCAGCGCCGCCACCGCCCGCGCCGCCTGCTGCCGCGCGCGCTGCAGGTACCAGAGCTCCGCCCCGAGCGCGGCCACGAAGGCGGCGACCAGGACGAGCGAGAGGCTGGGCTTGAGGCGGATCATGGTCAGAGCGGGTGCGCGGGGTCGGTCACCAGGACAAAATCGAACTTCAGGATGCCCGGGCGGCTGTTGTCGAAGCGCTCGTTCTCCACGGCCGAGACAAACGGCGAATCCACGATGCCCGCGAGCAGGGCCTTCACGCGCGTGAATGTCTCCGGGCTCACCTTCGCCAGCGGGTTCGTCTTGTCGAGCATGCGGCCGGAGATCACGAGCTTCATCGGTGCGTCACCGGCCGCGGGAATCGTCTGCAGGTTCTCGAGCCAGACGTCCTCGACCTTCGTGAAACGTTCCTGCAGGTCGGCAAAAAGCTTCAGCCACGCCGCGCGACGCTCCTGCACCGACTGCAGCTGCGCCACCTGCTGTTTGAGCGCGGCCAGCTGCTCGAGGCCCGTGCGATTGCGCGCATCGCGCGCCCGCAGCGGGACCAGCGTCTCCTCGATCGCCGCCGTGTCCGCGCGGGCGGTGTCGGCCACGCCGCGGTAGTGGAGCAGCGGCGGGATCAGCGCGCCCAGGATCAGCAGGGCCGCCGCCGCCAGCCACGGACGGCGCTGCCGGATGTTCGCGCGCCGGCGCAGGCCGACGGGCATCAGGTTCAAAGACGGCTGGCTGGGCAGCAGCTGGAGCGTGGCGGCGCCGGCCAGGTCCGTCAGCCCGGGAAACGTGGCGGCCACCGCCGCCGCGGCGGGCGCCAGCTCGAGCGAGGTGGACACCTGCAACGTCTCCACGGGAAGCTTCAGTTTCGCCGCCAGCAGGCCGGGCAGCTCCGGGCTGCGCGCGGCGCCGCCGGCGAGCACGACGCGGGTCGGATCCTCAAGGCCGTTCTGCCGCTTGAAGTGCATCAGCGACCGGATCGTTTCCTGGGCCAGTCGCACCGCCAGCGCCCCGGCCTCCGGCGCGGCGCCCGCCCCCGGCCCGAGCGTCCACGAGCGGGCCGCGAAGTGCGCGCCGTCGACCTGCAGCAGCGTGGCCGAGCGCGCGCCGACATTGAGAATGGCCAGGCGGTCGTCGCTGGTCGGGCGCGAGAGTTCCTCGGCGGCGCGGGTGGCCAGCGCCGACGGCAGCACCGTCTGCACCTGAAAGCCCGCGCTGCGCGCCGCCGCACAAAGCGGCGTCACCACGTCGAGTTTCACCGCCGCGAGCAGCAGGTCGTCGCCGGCTTCGCCCTCGCCGGACACCACGGTGTCCCAGATCACCTCGGAAATCGCGTACGGGATGTTCTGTTCGACCTCGAAGCGCACGATGCGGTCGCGTTTGTCGTCCTCGACCCGCGGCGTCCTGACGTGCTTCAGCAGCACGAGGTGCGGCGGCAGGATGAGCACGGCCGGCCCGCGGTTCTCCGTCCTGGCCCCGAGGGTGCGCAGCGCCTCGATGGTGTGCGCGAGCCAGTTCTCACCGGCCCCGTGGGGAAAAGCTTCCGCCGCGAGGTGGTCGCAACGCAGTCCGCCCTTGTTCAGGCTGAAAGTTCCCAGGGCTGTGCGACTGGCGCCGCAGTCTATGATGGTGATTCGACTCAATGACACCTGCTGAAATGGAAAGAAGCCCGAGGTCGGAATTTGTTTTGCCGGAGATTTCCCAAAGGTCACGCTCATTTGCGACCGATGACACCCGCCCTGCCCTACAAGATCAGCGTCCTTGTCTTCATTGAAAACCGCGCGGGCGAACAGCTGCTGATGCTGCGCGCCAAGCAGCCCAACCTCGGGGTGTGGACGCCCATCGGCGGCAAGCTCGAGATGGCCACGGGCGAATCGCCCCTGCAGTGCGCGGTGCGCGAGACCGAGGAGGAGACCGGGCTGGTCGTGCGCGAAGAAGACATGCATCTGTTCGCGATGATTGCGGAGAAGGCCTACCAGGGTGAGACGCACTGGTTGATGTTCCTGTTCCGCTGCCAGACCCCGATCGACGCGCTCCCGCCGGACATCACCGAAGGCAAGTTCGCCTTCTGGTCGCGCGAGGCGATCAAGGGCCTAGCCATTCCGGAAACCGACCAAGCCGCCCTGTGGCCCATTTTCGACCGGTATCGCGACGGATTCGTGTCCTTGCGGGCCGACTGTTCGGTTTCTCCGATCAAAATCACGATCGAACAGATAGTCCCGAAGGCCTGAGGGTTCGGTGACAAATCACCGGCTGACAAATCTTTCGCTTGTCATTCCCGGGCTTTGGCTAAAAGAGGGAAACTAGAAGTCCCGATATTACTTCAAACTTGAAACAATTCCTGTGAGCAAGAAATCACCCTCGACCAAAAAAGCGGATGACGCCGGCTACAACGCCCGTACCGCCCCCATCAACGCGAAGCTCGGTAACGACGAATTGATCGATCTTTACCGGGACATGGTTCGTATCCGCCGCTTCGAGGAGCGCTGCCTCCGCAGCTACCAGCAGGGCAAGATCGGCGGCTTCCTCCACCTTTACATCGGGCAGGAGTCCGTCGCCGTCGGCTGCGTCTCCATCATGGGCGACGACGACCACATCATCACCGCTTATCGCGACCACGGCCATGGCCTTGCCGTCGGCATGGGCATGAACGAGATGATGGCCGAGAACTACGGCAAGTACACCGGCTGCTCCAAGGGCAAGGGCGGCTCGATGCACTACTTCGACCCTTCGCGTAATTTCTGGGGCGGCCATGGCATCGTCGGCGGCCAAATCCCGCTCGGCGCCGGCATCGCCTACGCCCTCAAGTACCAGGGCCGCAAGGGCGCCTGCATGGCGTTCATGGGCGACGGCGCCGTCAACCAGGGCGCGGTCCACGAATCCTACAACCTCGCGGCGCTTTGGTCGCTGCCGGTCGTCTTCATCGTCGAGAACAACGGTTACTCGATGGGCACGTCGCAGGAACGTTCCTCCGCCGGCCCGAGCCTCGCCCAGCGCGCCGAAGGCTACGGCATGAACTGGGACATCATCGAGAATGGTCACGACGTCCTCGAGGTTCGCGACAAGGTCGGCCAGGCTCTCAAGCTCGCCCACGAGAAATCGCTCCCGAGCGTCCTCGAGATCCGTACCTACCGCTACCGCGGCCACTCCGTCGCCGATCCGGACACGACCTATCGCGGCAAAGAAGAGATCGAGGCCTACAAGGCCACGAAGGATCCGCTCATGTTCTTCCAGAACGCGCTGGTCGCGGAGAAGGTGCTGAACGACGAGCTCATCGCCAAGATCGACGAGTCCGCCCGCGCCGAAGCCGAGACTTCCGCGCAGTTCGCCGAGGCGAGCCCCTACCCGACTGTCGATGACATCCAGAAAGACGTCTATTGGGAGGCCGACAATCCCGCCGACCGCAAGTCGCAGGGCACGCTCTTCTTCAACTGAGCCGCGCCGCCTTCCCTGTAATCTCAGATTTCAAATCTCAAATTTAAGCCACTCATGCCTGTCATCACTTACCGCGAAGCCCTCCGCCACGCCATGGCCGAGGAATTGGACCGCGACCCGAACGTCGTCATCATGGGCGAGGAAGTCGCCCAGTTCAACGGCGCCTACAAGATCACCGAAGGCCTCCTCGCCAAGTACGGCCCGAAACGCATCGTCGACACCCCGATCTCCGAAGCCGGCTTCATCGGCATGGGCCTCGGCGCCTCGATGCTCGGCATGCGCCCGGTGATGGAGCTGATGTTCTTCAGCTTCTACTCCGTCGCGTTCGACCAGATCTTCAACAACGCCGCCAACGTCCGCTACATGTCCGGCGGCCTGATCAACTGCCCGATCGTCCTCCGCGGCCCCGCCAACGGCGGCACGAACGTCGGCGCCACCCACTCGCACACGCCCGAGTCCATCGCGGCCTACCACCCTGGCATCAAGGTCGTCGTTCCGTCGACGCCCGCCGACGCCAAGGGCCTGCTCAAGTCCGCGATCCGCGACAACGACCCGGTCATCTTCCTCGAAAACACCCTGCTCTACGGCGAGACCGGTGAGGTGCCGGACGGCGACGTCCTCGTCCCGCTCGGCTCCGCCAAGGTCATGCGCGAGGGCAAGGACCTCTCGATCATCGGCCACGGCCGCGCGATCCAGATGGCGCTGAAGTCCGCCGACCTGCTCAAGGAAAAGCACGGCATCAATGCCGAGGTCGTCGACCTCCGCTCGATCCGCCCGCTCGACGAGGAGACAATCCTCGCCTCCGTCCGCAAAACCAACCGCGTGCTCTACGTCGAGGAATCCAAGCCCTTCTGCTCGGTCGGTGCGATGGTCGCCTGCCTTATCCAGGAAAAGGCCTTCGACTACCTCGATGCGCCGGTCATGCGCCTGAACTCCATCGACGCCCCGGCCATCTACTCGCCCGCCGTCGAGAAGCTCCAGCTGCCCAACGTCGACCGCATCTACCAGGCGGCCTTGGGCGTCGTGAAATGACGCCCGTTGGCCATTCGCCATCAGTCATTCGTTAATTATCATATCAAACAACCGCAGTCGCCTCCGATATAGCCAATGCCAATTGGCGACTGACCAATAACTACTCTTTATGGCCGATATCATCGAAATGCCGAAACTCAGCGACACCATGACGGTGGGCACGCTGGTCAAGTGGCTCAAAAAGGAAGGCGACGCCGTCAAGGCCGGCGACATGCTCGCCGAGGTCGAGACCGACAAGGCGACGATGGAGCTCGAGTCGTTCTTCACCGGCACGCTGCTCAAGATCTTCGCGCCCGCCGGTTCACAGGTCGCCATCGGCGCCGGGCTTTGCGCCATCGGCAAGGCCGGTGAAACCGTCGCTGCCCCCGCTGCTCCCGCGCCAAAGGGCGAGGCCCCCAAGGCTGCCGCACCTGCGGTAGCTGCGCCCGCTCCCGCCCCGGTGGCTCCGCCGCCGGCTCCTGTCGCCGCTCCGGCTCCGGCCCCGGCGCCTGCGCCGGTTGCCGCCGCTCCCGCTGCCAGCGACGCGCGCCTGAAGATTTCCCCGCTCGCGAAGAAGATCGCCGCCGACCAGAAGATCGACGCCTCGCGCGTCACCGGCACCGGCCCGCACGGCCGCATCGTCAAGGCCGACATCCTCGCCGCCGCCGCGAATCCCGCGCTGCTCAAGTCCGCCGCCAAATCGGCGGGTCCTGCTTCTTCAGGTCTCAGGTCTCAGGTTTCCGGTTTCTCATCGGGCCCGGTCCAGGAAGAGCGCCTCATCCCCGTTTCCAACATGCGCGGCGTCATCGCCAAGCGCATGGTCGAGTCCACCACGACGATCCCGTACGTCTACCTCGACATCGAGATCGACGCCGAGCCGCTGCTCGCGCTCCGCGCCCAGCTCAACACCGGCCTCGAGGCGCAGGGCGTGAAGCTTTCCGTGAACGATTTCGTGCTCAAGGCCTCGGCCGAGGCGCTGCGCAAGGTTCCGACCGTGAACTCCTCCTGGGAAGGCACGCACATCCGCGCCCACGGCGCGGCCCACGTCGCGTTCGCGGTGGCGCTCGAGGACGGCCTCATCACTCCGGTCGTGCGCGACGCCCACCTCAAGAGCGTCTTCCAGATCAGCACCGAGGTGAAGGGCCTCGGCAAGAAAGCCAAGGAGAAGAAGCTCGCGCCCGCCGACTACACCGGCGGCACGTTCTGCGTCTCCAACCTCGGCATGATGGGCATCCCGAAGTTCACCGCCATCATCAACCCGCCGAACTCCGCCATCCTCGCCGTCGGCACCACCGTGACGAAGCCGGTCGTGAAGAACGGACAGATCGTCGTGGGCCAGACGATGACGATGACGCTGAGCTGCGACCACCGCGTGTTCGACGGCGCCGTCGGCGCCCAGTACCTCGGCGCCCTCAAGGATCTCCTCGAGAAGCCCGCGCTGCTGCTGGTTTAAACGATTTTGAATCTCGGGCGGGGTTTTCCAACCCCGCCCTTTTTTATGCTCCTCGCCACCGAGCGCCTCATCATCCGCGAGTTCACCCTCGCGGATGCGCCGTTCATCCTCGAGCTGATCAACGAACCGGCCTTCCATCTCTACATCGGTGATCGGGGCGTGCGTGATGTCGCCGGGGCCGAAGGTTACCTGCGCGACAAGATTCTCGCCAGTTACGCCCAGCACGGCCACGGGCTCTGGCTGGTCACGCTCAAGGACGGAACTCCCATCGGCATGAACGGACTGTTGAAACGCGACATCCTGCCGCTGCCGGACCTCGGCTTCGCTTTTCTCGCCCGCCACAATGGCAAGGGCTATGGCTATGAATCATCCGTGGCTGTCCTCCGCCATGGTCGCGAAGCACTCAAGATGCGCGAGATCCTCGCCATCACGGCGCTCGAAAACCCGGCTTCCATCGGCCTGCTCGGCAAGCTGGGCTTCCGCTTTGACCGGATCGAGCAACTGGCGGGCTACCCTGGCCCGAGCCGGGTGTTTGTACAAATAAACTTGGATCCTTCGCTTCGCTCAGGATGACCTCGCAAGGCGATGCCTTGCGCGGTCATTTTCCGGTTGCAGGCGCCCCCGCCTGACCCTCGACTCTGCCCGTGGTCGCCGAAGCCGATTATCGCATCAAACTCCCTGTCTTTGAAGGTCCGCTGGACCTGCTCCTCTTCCTCATCCGGAAGAACGAGCTCGATATCTACGACATCCCGATCGCGACCGTCACGAAGCAGTATCTCGAGGTCATCTACGCGATGAAGGACCTCCAAATCGAGGTCGCCGGCGAGTTCTTCGTCATGGCCGCCACGCTGATGGAAATCAAAAGCCGGATGCTCCTGCCGAAGCACCAGCAGGCGATCGACCCGAATGCCGAGGAGGACGACCTCGATCCGCGCTGGGAGCTCGTGCATCAGCTGCTCCAGTACAAGAAGTTCAAGGAGGCCGCGGGCAACCTCAACCAGATGTCCCTCGACGCCGCGAACATGCTGTCCCGCCCGGCCGGCTCGGCCTTCGCCCCGTCCTCCGAGCGCCCGCTCAAGCACGTCGACCGTATCGAGGTCTGGAATTCCTTCAACCTCGTCCTCCGCCGCCTCGCCGAGAAGCTCGTCGTCGGCGAGATCCACGCCGAGCAGGTCACGGTCGCCGACCAGATGGAATACCTGCTCGAGCGCATCAAGACGCAGAAGGCCTTCATCTTCTCCGAACTGTTCGCCGAGAAGATCACGCTGCGCAAGCTGGTGGCCACGTTCCTCGCCGTGCTCGAGCTCACGCGCCTGAAGAAGCTCCGCATCGTGCAGAACGAGGCCTTCACCGACATCCACTGCACCGCGGTGGATGAATCCGAAGTCGCCGCCCCGCCCGTCGCGGAGGAAAACCCGCTTGAAACGCCGGCCGACCCGGCCACGGTGGCACCGCAAGATGAAGAAAGTCACCCGTCGCCGCAAAGCTAACCCCGCCCACCTGGTCGGACTCGGTTTGGACAACGAGGACGGCCACAAGCGCCTGACGTCCGCGGAGAAGTTCACCATCGTCGGCGGTTCCGAGGAGACGCACGGCCGCATGACCGAGACGGTGGTCAAGACCTTCGAGGCGCTGAAGCGCCGCCACAAGAGCCTGGAGTCGGTCGAAGCCCGCGAGCTCGCCGACATCATCGCCAAGTCGACGCCGCGCTGAGGCCGCCCGCCCCGCGTGACTTGCCTTTCCCCCTCTCCTGCTTTTACTCCCTCTCATGTCTGAAAAAATCGCACATCTCGATACCAACACTTTCTCCGGCGCCGTCGCCAGCGCCACCCCCACGCTGGTGGACTTCTGGGCCCCGTGGTGCGGCCCCTGCAAGGCCATCGCCCCGATCCTTGACGAGCTCGCCACCGAACTCGACGGCAAGCTGAAGATCGCGAAGGTCAACGTCGACGACAACGGCGACCTCGCCGCCCAGTACGGCGTCCGCGCCATCCCGACCATGCTGCTCTTCAAGGGCGGCCAGCTGGCCGACCAGTTCGTCGGCATGATGGACAAGGCCTCGCTCAAGGCGAAGCTCGCGGGCAAGATCTGACCGTCCTCCCGCCCACCGCATCGAGCCGGAGCCTGCGCTCCGGCTTTTTTAGTGCCCGAGCACGACGCCCGCGCTCAACAGGACTCCGAAAGCCGCCAGAAATTTCGCCGTGCTGCCCAGGATGGCGATCTGCTCCGCCGGCTCGATCGAACGCGCCAGCCGGTGCGTCAGGCTGAAGCCCCACGGGAACAGGATCAACGGCAGCAACACCGGCCAGCGGTAGCCGGTCAGCAGCAGTGCCGGCGGACACAGCAGCGCCACGGTCGCGGACAGCGCATACTGCCACACGGCAAACCGGCGCCCAAAGCGCACGACAAGCGTCTTCTTGCCGGCGCGCGCGTCGGTTTCCATATCCCGATAGTTGTTCGGGATGATGATGTTCGCGGCCAGCAACCCGACTGCCGCCGCGCACGACACCACGTCGGATGTCACGTGTCCGGCCTGGACGTAGAACGTGGCGCAAACCGCCACGAGGCCGAAGAAAATGAAGACGAAAAGGTCGCCCAAGCCGTGATACCCGAGCGGAAACGGCCCGCCGGTGTAAGCGATCGCACACAGGATGCTCACGATGCCGATCGGCAGCAGCACCCAGCCGCCGCTGCGCACGAGCAGCAGGCCCACCAGGAAGGCCGCGCCCAGCACAAGGCAGGTGGCCCCCAGCATCATGCCCGGCGAAATCAAGCCGGCCGCCACCGCCCGGCGCGGGCCGACCCGCTCCGCCGTGTCCGCACCCTGCACAAAATCGAAGTAGTCGTTGGCGAAGTTGGTCCCGACCTGGACCAGCAGGGCGAAGGCGAGGCAGATCGCGGCGCTCGCATAGTTCGCCGCGTGATGCGCCGCCGCCAGCGCCGTGCCGACCATCACCGGGATGATCGCGGCCGGCAGCGTCTTGGGACGCGCGGCCTCCAGCCAAAGGCGCCATGAAACGGGAGCAGACATGCGCCAGTGTTACGGAGCGACCATCCGTGCTTCAAGCGCCTTGATGCGCTGCGCCACCACCTCGCGGCGCGCGGCCGGATCGTCCGCGGGCAGCGTCGGCAGGACCTGCTTCAGCCACGCCAGCGCCTCCGCCGGACGCCCGAGTTGCACCAGCAGCTCGCCATAGATCCGTGCGGCATAGTACGGCGCGTCCTGCTGTTCCGCCGCCCGCCGAAACAACTGCGCGGCCCCTTCCCGATCGTCGAGCGCCCGCAGGCGGATGTTGGCCATTTCCACCAGCAGCGCTGCGTCGTCCGGATGAAAGCGCAGGCCGTTCTCGAGAAACGCGAGCGCGGCCTGGGCCTGCTCAGCCGACACCCTCGCCCGCACGGCCGCGGGCGCACCGGGTTCCAACCGCCACTCCGGCAGGTCATACGCGATCATGCGCGCGCCATTCACCCAGAAGTATCGCGGGGCCTCGTCGGCCGCGACCGTCAGCTGCAGGTAGGCCATCGTCTCCACAGGATCACGTTTCTCCCACGCCAGGTTGGTCCGCAGCCAAAAGCCGCTCGCCACCGCGGCCCGCATGCCGCCCAGCGCGCCGAAAATGCCGGCGCCGGAAGCGAGGGACGCATCGGCCAGACGCGATTCCAGCGGACGCACACAGACCATCGCGACCAGCAGCACGAGCGCCGGAACCATTCTCACCCGCAGGTCAAAACTCGCGGCGCTTGAAGACATAGGAGGCCAGCCCGGCGAAAAGCACCATGAAGAGCGCCCAATATCCAGCCAAGCCCAGCAAGCCTGACGCGGAAAGCCCGCGGCCGGCGGCGAGCAACGGGCTGACATCGAACAAGCCGAGGTTCGGCCACAGCCGCAGGAAGCCCAGCCAGCCTTGCGCATGGGCGAAGGGACGCAGGTGCGCGATCACGGCCAGCAGCAAGCCCGCACAACTGCCAAACAACGCGGACCCCGCGTAGCTGCAGACCAGCAGGGTCATGGCCGCCACCAAGGTCACTTTCAGCCACACGATGGCGCAGGCCTGCAGGAAAACGGACAGTGGCGCCAGCGTCGCGCCCAGTTGGGACTCGCGCACCGCGATGATGCTTCCCAGCACAACCGCCAGCGTCATCACAAAGATCGCCAGCAATGCCGTCACCCCCGCCAGCCGCCCGACCAGATACTCCCAACGGCGCAGCGACCGCGCCAGCAAGCTCGCCGCCATGCCGCTGGCCAGGTCGTCGAAATGGAGCTGGGCCGTGGCCAGCGCGGCCAGCACGGTGCCCGCGAGGCCGATCGCCCCCAGGCCAAAGTCCGCCACGAACTTCAGCTCGGCGGCGCCGAAATTAAATTCCCGCAGGGCCAGGGCCATGAACACGAGCCCGGCCCCGACCGCCGCCAGCAACCACGCCAGCCGCATCCGCAATGCCTCCCGCAACGTGTGCAGCGCCACGACCCGCACGCGCCGCACGGTCGCCACCACCCCGGCTGGATTGGATTCACGGCCGGGCATTGATCTTCTCCAGGTAGAGTTTTTCCAGCGGTGACGATTCCGCTGCCGGGGGACGGTCCGGGCCGAGCAACTTCTCCGGCGATCCCTCGGCCAGCAGGCGCCCCTGCCCCAGCAAGGCCAGCCGATCACAGATGTTTTCCGCCTGCGCGAGCAGGTGCGAGCTGAACACCACGGTGCGCCCCTGTGCCGCGAGCTCGCGGATCAGGCGGCCGAGGACGATGCGCCCTTCCGGATCCAAGCCGCTGGCCGGCTCATCCAACAAGACGACCTCGGGCTCATGCAGGATCGCCTGGGCCAGGCCCAGCCGTTGCCGCATGCCCTTGGAGAAGGTGCCGACTTTCTCATCCGCCACGGCGCGCAGACCGGCCCACGCCAACACCGAGTTTATCCGGCTGTCGGCCCTGTCATCCGGCAGCGAACTGAGCGCCGCATAGTACCGCAGGATTTCTCGCGCGCTGTGTCCCGCGGGAAATTGGAGGGCATCGGGCAGATAACCCACGCAGGCCCGCGCCGCGTCGCTGCCGGCCGCATGTCCCAGGATGCGACATTGCCCACTGGTGGGCGCGAGCAGGCCGGCCAGCGCTTTCAGCGTCGTACTCTTGCCCGAACCGTTCGGCCCAAGCAACCCGAGCACCTGGCCGGGCGCGACCTTGAGCGTCAGATCCTGAACGGCATGGGTGGTCGGGCCCGACCAGCTCCGGCGGTAGCTCTTGCCAAAGCCAGCCAGCTCCACCGCCCATGAATCGCTGATCCACATGTTAGCGGATGGAAAAACCCGTGAACTGCGGCGGGCGCGTCTCGCCGCTCTGCTCCGTCTTGCGGATGTAGCTCTCCATGCGCTCCTGCAAGGCGGCGACAAAATCCGCGACTTCGCCGGTGCGCCCCTCGGCCTCGAGCTGCACCCGGCCGTCAGGCAGGTTCATCACCCAGCCGGAAACTTCGAATTCCTTCGCCACCTGAACTGTCTGGTAGCGGAAACCCACGCCCTGTACCCGTCCGCTGAAAAACACCGTGGTATGATAAACCCCAGACATGCAGGCAGAAAAAGCCCGCGCGCCGGCGAGACAACACCAACCTCGGCCATCGACCCGAATTTTATTTGCCAGACCGGACCCGGCACACATTGTGCAGTCAACGCTGCAAAGCGCATTCCTTACATGACGAATCCTGATTCCGACGGGCTGTTCGACAACGACTGGGACGACTGCGGAGAACTTGCCTGGACCGAGGCTGACTGGACGAAGTACCTCGCCACCCAAGAAACGGCAGTACGGGACTACATCAAGCATTACGACCAACTGCCGGCCGCGATGGACCGGGTTGACGAGGTCGCCCGCCGCATGGGCTGGGAGCTCGCCGAACCGCCCGAGGCGCTGGATGAGGCCGAGGAAATCGACGCCGATGAAGTTTTCGAGGGCGACTGGGATCCTTACACCCTGCATCGCAATCCCGTCTACATTTCGACCCGCGCCCTCTACGTGAGCCTGATTGCCCACTGGGAGCGCGTTGCCGCCCAGCCCGACCGGGTCCCGGCCGCGCTCGGCATCACGCTCCAGGCGCTGCTCTATCGCGGCAGCGAGCAGGCCGTGCAGGGCGTGCAAGCCCTCGAGATGGGCGACTACACGCTGGCCGTGGTCCTGTTCAAGAAGGCCCTGCGCGAACTCAACCTCACCCTCGCCCGCCTGAACGAGCCGGACGCCAACGCCACGCCGCTCGCCATCCGCTTCCGCGAATATGCCCTGCCGCGCCTGTTTGACCTGCGCGAAATCTGGCTGCGGGTGATGAACGAATGCCGCCAAAACCAGGGCGGCAGCGCCCAGGCCGAATAGCCGGACGCAGTTTTTCCCGAAGCGCACCCTGTTCGCCCTGGCGGGCGGATCACCGCCGGTCTGCCGGCCGGTTGTGCGCGCAAGCTGGAAATCCGCCCTTTCCGGCATGGAGGAGAATGACCGCCGAAACATGGCGGCTGATCGCAGGAGGCTTGCCCCGTCGCGAAGGGCACCGCGAACGTCGCGACATGAGAAAAGCCATCGTCTTCATCGGCACCCTCGGCGCGTTCCTTGCCGGCTGCCAAACCCCTCCGCCCCGCACCGCCACCGCCGTCCAGAAGAAGGCCGACGAATACGTCTGGTACACGCCGACGGGCAGCCACCTCCCGATCTACATCAAGAAAAGCGAGCTGACCGAACGCGAGAACACCAGGAGCGACCAGGAAGCCATGCGCGATGCCACGCGCCGCGGCCTGCATATGGATCGGACCGGGGATTGACCCCCGACGCGCCCCGGATGCGCGCGGGCCTATTTCCCCTTCCGCTTTGCCTTGCGGTCGTACTTCGCGGGCTTGGCGCCGACCGTCTTGTAGTCGCCGGACTTGAGGGCGTTGATCTGGTCGCGCAGCAGCGCGGCCCGCTCGAACTCGAGCTTGTTCGCCGCCTCCTGCATGTCGTCCTCGAGTTCGGCAATGACCGCCGCCACGTCGTCGGCCGACTCGGCCACCGCAAGGTCCTCGCTCTTCCCGCTGCCATCGTAGGTATGCAGGCTCGCCTGCACGCCGCGCTTCACGCTGCGCGGGGTGATGCCGTGCTCCTTGTTGTAGGCCAGCTGCTTCTCGCGCCGGCGCGCCACCTCGTCCATCGTGTGCCGAATGGAATCGGTGATGTTGTCGGCATAGAAGATCACCCGGCCCTTCTCGTGGCGGGCCGCACGCCCGGCCGTCTGCATGAGGCTCGTGGCGCTGCGGAGGAAACCCTCCTTGTCGGCGTCGAGCACGGCCACCAGCGCCACCTCGGGCAGGTCGAGGCCTTCGCGCAGGAGATTGATGCCGATGAGCACATCGAAGTTGCCCTGGCGGAGATTGCGCAGGATCTCGACGCGCTCGAGCGCATCGATGTCGGAGTGCAGGTATTCGACGCGAATCTTCGCATCGCGCATGTAAGACGTCAGGTCCTCGGACAGGCGCTTGGTCAGCGTCGTCACGAGCACGCGCTCACCCTGCTCCACCGCCTTGCGCACCTCGCCGATCAGGTCCTCCACCTGGCCTTTCGTCGGACGGATCACGATCTGCGGATCCAATAGGCCGGTCGGCCGGATCACCTGCTCGGCAATCACCGGCGACAGTTTGAGCTCGAAGGGCGCCGGCGTGGCCGAGACGTAGAGCGTCTGGCCGGTGATCTGCTGGAATTCGGCAAAACTCTGCGGGCGGTTGTCGAGGGCCGACGGCAGGCGGAAGCCGAAGTTCACCAGCGTCTGTTTGCGCGCGAGGTCGCCGTTGTACATGCCGCCGATCTGCGGGATCGTGACATGGCTCTCGTCGACGAGCGTCAGGAAATCCTTCGGAAAAAAGTCGATCAGGCAGAACGGCCGGTCGCCGCGCTTCCGGTTCGTCAGGTGCGCCGAGTAGTTCTCGATGCCGCTGCAAAAGCCCATCTCCTGCAGCATCTCGAGGTCGTAGGACGTGCGCATGCGGATGCGCTGCGCCTCGAGGTATTGCTGGTTCTTCTCGAAGAAGGTCACGCGCTCCTCCAGTTCGGCCTTGATGCCGGCGATGGCGGTGTCGAGCTTGCCCCGCGAGGTCACGTACTGGTTCGCCGGGTAGAGGTCGAATGCGTCGATCTTGCGCAGCGTGTCGCCGGTCAGCGGGTCGAACTCCGTCAGCGCATCGATCTCGTCGCCGAAGAACTCCACGCGCAGGCCATGCTCCAGGTAGGCGGGCATGACATCGACCACGTCGCCGCGCACGCGGAACGCGCCGCGCTTCAGGTCGTAGTCGTTGCGTTCATAAAGGTTGTCCACGAGCCGCTCGAGGAACTTGTTGCGGTTCATCGTGCCGCCGCGCTGGAGCGAGATGCGCATGTTGCTGAATTCCTCGGGCGAACCGAGGCCGTAGATGCACGAGACGCTGGCCACGACGATCACGTCGCGCCGGCTGACCAGCGAACTGGTCGTCGAGATGCGCAGGCGCTCGATCTCCTCGTTGATGGACGAATCCTTCTCGATGAACGTGTCGCTCGACGGCACGTAGGCCTCGGGCTGGTAGTAATCGTAGTAGCTGACGAAGTACTCGACCGCATTCTCGGGAAAGAACGCCTTGAACTCCGAATACAGCTGCGCCGCGAGCGTCTTGTTGTGCGAGATGATCAGCGCCGGCCGGTCCAGCTGCGCGATGACGTTCGCCATCGTGAACGTTTTGCCCGAGCCGGTGACGCCCAGGAGCGTCTGGTGCCGGTTGCCCGCCCGCAGCGACTCGACCAGCGCCTTGATGGCTTGGGGCTGGTCGCCGGTGGGTTGGTATTCGGAGTGAAGTTTGAACAAGGGCATAACCGACCAATCAGAATCAAAAGCGCGGAAAAGGCCAATGACCGCAGCCATCATAACATGCGCCCTGACAACGTTGTGTCAGCAGCCTTCTGGATGGTTTTCGCAGGGACTTCTTGGCCGCTGAACGCGCCCTAATGGGTTTTTCGGCTGCCCAAAGCCAATTGCTAAAGGCCTCGTTTATGACAAAGTGCCGGCAACAAAAAATGGGCCGCTTCCCCAGCCCCAAACCCCAAATGGCACTCACGAATACCATCTACCAGTCGCCTGTTTTCCAGCAGGCGTGTAACCAATTCGACCTCGCGGCCGACATCCTCGGCATGGACGCGGGCGTCCGCGAACGCACCAAGCGCCCCCGCCGCTGCGTCGTCGTTTCCATGCCCGTGCGCATGGACGACGGCCGCGTCGAGATCTTCGAGGGCTACCGCGTGCAGCACAACCTGTCCACCGGTCCGGCCAAGGGCGGCATCCGCTTCCACCAGGACGTGACCCTCGGCGAAGTCGCCGCGCTCGCTATGTGGATGAGCTGGAAGTGCTCGCTCGCCGGCCTGCCCTACGGTGGCGGCAAGGGCGGCGTCATCGTCGACCCGCGCAAGCTTTCCCCGACCGAACTCGAGCGCCTCTCGCGCCGCTACATGCAGGAAATCCTGCCCTTCATCGGACCCAACGTCGACATCCCCGCTCCCGACGTCGGCACCAACGAGCAGGTCATGGCGTGGATGATGGACACCTATTCCAACCACAAGGGCCACTTCGATCCCGGCGTCATCACCGGCAAGCCGATCGCGCTCGGCGGCTCGCTCGGCCGCCGTGAGGCCACGGGCGAAGGCGTCGCCTGGTTCGTGAAGTCCTATCTGCAGGATCTCAACATCGAGCCGGAGAAGACCACCGTCATCATCCAGGGCTTCGGCAACGTCGGCAGCGAGGCCGCCTGGGCGCTCTACAACTGGGGCGCGGAGATCACCGGCATCTCCGACTACACCGGCGGCGTGTTCAACGCCAAGGGCATCGACCTCAAGGCCGCGAACGCCTGGATCGCCGAGCACAAGACGCTGCAGGGCTTCCCCGGCGGCGACCACCTCACCAACGAGCAGCTCCTCGAGCAGCCCTGCACCGTGCTCATCCCGGCGGCGCTGGAAGGCGTCATCACCGAGAAGAACGCCGGCAAGCTGAAGTGCCGCGTGCTCGCCGAAGGCGCCAACGGCCCGACGTCGAACAAGGCCGACGAGATCCTCGCGCAGCGCGACGACATCGAGCTGATCCCGGACGTGCTCTGCAATTCCGGCGGCGTAATTGTCTCCTACTTCGAGTGGCTGCAGAACCTGCAGAACTACTATTGGACGAAAAACGAGGTCTTCGACAAACTCCACCGCATGCTCGCCAAGGCGAAGGCGTCCGTGGACGAAACGAAGAAGAAGCACAACTGCAGCCGCCGCACCGCGGCCCTCGTGCTCGGCATCGCCCGCGTCGCGGAAGCCAAGGCCAAGCGCGGGCTGTTCCCGTGATGTCTCGTGTAGGGCCGGCGCTTGCCGCCGAGCCACCCCGGCCCGCCGTCAAGCGGCAGCCCTACACAAAGCCCACTACAGCACCAGGAACGCGAAGGCCACGATCGCCGTCGGCACGAGCGCGCCCAGCAGCAGGCCCACCGGGGAAATCCCGTCCGGGAAATAGCGCTGGAGGATCGACTGGCCGGCGGGGTTCGGCGCGTTGGCAATGACCGTCAGGCCGCCGCCCGTCACGGCACCGGCCACGACGGCGTATTTCAGCTCCTCGCTGAAGCCCGGCACCAGCGTGGCGAGGTAAGTGATCAGCGCGTTGTCGTTGAACGCCGTGAGCAGCGTCGCCCCGGCAAACAGCGGAAGCTCGCCCAGCCGGCTCAACACCGGCTCGATCCACCAGCCCTGCAGGCCGCCATGGACCACCAGGCCGCCGAGGAAGAATCCCACCAGCATCGGACCGCGCAGCTCCACCTTGCTCTGGTGGTGGGCTGTTGCCTGCGCGAACGCCAGGAAGAACAGGAACCCGCCCACGAACAGCACGGGATGATGCGCCGCCCAGACCGTGAAACCGAGGAAGAGGAGGTGCACGAGCGTCACCCAGGCGGGGATTGGCGCTTCCTTCTCCGCCGCTTCCGCCACCGGCCGCAGCGCGCACAGTTCCTTGCGGAAGAAGACAAAATAGACCGCGTTCGAAATCACGATGCCACTCACCGCATGCCAGCCGAAATGGGTGAACATGTAAGCCATGTTCCAGCCCCAGGCTTGTGCGACCATCAGCACCGGCGGCGCCGCGAAATGCGTGAGGGTGCCGCCGATCGAGATGTTGACGAACAACAGGCCCAGCGTCGCGTACATTAATTTCGGCGCCGGCTTCAGCGCGTAGAATTGTTTGCCCAGCAGCAAGGCCGCAATGGTCATGGCGGCCGGCTCGGTGATGAACGATCCAAGCAGGGGCGCGACCGTGAGGATCGAAAGCCACCACGCCACCGGGCTGCCCTTCCCGAGGGCGGCGACCCATTTGAGCCCCTGCTCCGCCACGCGCATCACCGGCCGCGTCGAAGCCAGCGCCATGATCACCACGATGAACATGGGTTCCGTGTAGTTGACGGTGTCCGCAATGTAATGCACCGCCGTGGGCAGGCCCTTGAACCAGATCAGTGCCCCGGCAAGCGCGAGCACCCAGATGCCGAAGACCGCCTCGACCTCGCCCAGGAAATGCAGGACCTGCCCGGCAAAGCTCACCTCGTCGGGCTGGCCGTCTTCATCGGAATCCCGGGCATGCGCCCTGATCTTGAGCCGCTCGCAATGGCGCTCCTCCACCACATGCGCCCAGTGGCGAATCCTGGCGGTCGCGAAGGTATGCAGCACCGCGAGGAGGAAGATGAGCGTGGCCACCGCATTGAACGGCTCCGCCGCCACGCGGGCCTTGAGCACGTCGATGACACTCGCGGCCGCCGGATCGTCATAGCTCTCCAGCGGCTTGGGAAACGCTGTCGCGGGCACCGCCCCGGCGGCCCACCCCGTAACGGCGAGCAAGAGGGCGGCTATGGCGGCGAGGCGCTTCATTTCAGCAACGGAATCAATTCCGCCAAGCTGTGGATGAAGGCGGCGGCACCCGCCTTCACCTTCGGCCTTTCGGTGTACCGGCCAAACCCCACGAACAGGTCGACGACCGGCTTGGTCTCGAGGTCGCTGACACCGTCGCCGACCATCACGATCCGCGCCGGCTTCAGCTCGGCCCTGAGCGCCTGCATGATTTCGGGTTTCCCGCCCGAACGCGTGGTCGGAAATTTCTCGTCGTAGCCGGTGTATTTGCCCGCGGCGTCGAAATACAGGTCCACCGCCTCGATGCGCGCGATGCCAAGGTGCGCGGCCAGCGGAGCGATGATCGGGCGGAAACCTCCGCTGACGATGATCGGGGTCCAGCCCGCGGCCTTGAGCTGCGTGACGGTCGCGACCGCCGTGGGTTCGATCGTCTCGATATACCGGCGGCCGATGGCCGCGATGTGCGACTGCGCGGGCTGGATGACCTCGAGCCGGCGGCCGAACACGGCCTCGACCGGGATTTTGCCCTCCATGGCCTCGCGCGTCTGCTCCTCGACCTTGGCGAAAACTTCCGGGCCGCGCACGCGGGCGAGCTCATCGATGCCCTCGATGGCGCTCAGAGTGGAATCACAATCGAAACAAATGAGTTTGGTCGTACCGTTAACCACGAAATACACGAAACACACGAAATTGCGGGCTGCCTACCCTTTTTCGTGTGCTTCGTGTATTTCGTGGTGACACAAAAAAGCCCTCCGCAACGGGAGGGCTTCGGGAGGGGCAAGCCGGGACGGCTTACTTGACCTTGGTGGCGCGCTTGAACTTCGAGGTGAACTTCTCGACGCGGCCGGCGGTGTCGACGAGGCGCTTCTCGCCGGTGTAGGCGGGATGCGAGTCCATCGTGACGTCGCGCACCACGACGAAGTAGTCCTGGCCGTCGATCTTCTCGGTGCGGGCGGACTTCATCGTGGACTTGGTGAGGAACTTCTTGCCTGTTCCGATATCGAGGAAGCAGACGTTGTTGAGAGCGGGATGGCCTTCGGTCTTCATGGCGGTGAAAAGGGGTTAATTAGCCCTGGCGCGCCTTGTAACGCGGCTCGACCTTGTTGATGACGTAAATCTTGCCCTTGCGACGCACGACCTGGCAGGCCGGGTGACGAACCTTGGCGGATTTGATGGAGGAAACGACTTTCATAAAGGCCCAGAAGAAGATGGTCGCGGGAGGCAGTGTCAAAGGAAAAGATTTCGTGGCTAAAATCCCTCCCTGTGGCGGCGATCCATGGCCGCCGTTCGGGTGATCCGGCGGTCGCAAACCGCCGCTACGGAACCGCATAACACCCTGATGGGCCTAGTTTACGGTGGGATCGTCCGGCGCGTCGGCCAGCACCTTCAACTCGGGCTGGACGTGGCCGATCAGGCTCTTCCACAACGGCACGCCGTCCTGCTTGATCAGCCAGTCGCCCTCGACCGGGGTGACGAGCCAGGTGTCGTGCTTCATTTCATTTTCCAGCTGTCCCTTGCTCCATCCGGCATAGCCGAGAAACGCCCGCATCGTGACGCCCGGCAGGCCGACCATTTCCCGTGCCTTCTCGACCTCCACGCCGAAGTGCAGTTGGAACGCCTGCTCCTTCGGTATCCAGTGCCACGTCACGATGATCAGCTGTTCCGGCTCGACCGGGCCGCCCATGTACAGGGGAACGCCGGCCAGCGGGCTGAGCGCAAAGTCGGCATTGAGCTCGCCCAGTTGCCGGCCGAGCGGGCGGTTCAGCACCACGCCCATCGCCCCCTCGTTGTTGTGCGACGAGAGCAACACCACCGTGCGGCGAAAGTTCGGATCCTGCAGCACGGGGTGCGAGAGCAGGAGCTGCCCGGCGAGGGTGGGAAATTTCCGCGAGGTGCGGCGTTCCTTCATGGGACCAGGACGCGGGCGTCCGTCAGAGTTTCGTCAGCCGCACGCCGGCGTCGGTCAGGATCGGCTGCACGAGCGGGTCGTTGGCGTAATCCTCGTGGTAGATGATCTCGGCGATGCCCGCCGCCGCCATGATTTTCGCGCAGTTGATGCACGGGTAGTGCGTCACGTAGGCGGTGCAGCCGTCGAGGCTCGAGCCGCGGCGCGCGGCGTCGGCGATGGCGTTCTGTTCGGCGTGCACCGTCGCCTGCTCGTGGTTGTCGCGCACGCGCGAGACGTGCGGCGTGCCCGGCAGGAAGCCGTTGTAGCCGGCGGCGACGAGGCGGTTCTTGCGGTCGCCCGCCGTGACGATGACGCAGCCGACGTGCAGGCGCTCGCAGTTGGAGCGCGAGGCAATCAGCTTGGCCGTCGCCATGAAGTACTCGTCCCAGCTCGGGCGCTGGCCGAAGCCGCTGGTGGCCTGTGCGACGAGATCGACGAGGTGCTGGTTGCCTTCTGCCATCCCGCCAACGGTGGGAAGCGCGCGGTGGGTGGCAAGGGGGAACATTGTCACGCCCGGGAGCAAAGCTTGCCCGGCCCCGCCGCGCCCCCCAACCTGCCCCCATGGCTTCGCTCCAACAACTCGTCGAATACTGCGACAAGCGCACCCGGCGGCCCTCGTTCAAGGACTTCCCCGGCGCCCACAACGGGCTCCAGGTGGCCAACGACGGGCGCGTCACGCGCATCGGCGCCGCCGTCGACGCGGGCCTCGTGCCGTTCGAGCGGGCGGTCGAGCGCGGCGTCGATTTCCTCATCGTCCACCACGGCCTGTTCTGGGGCGGTGTGCAGCCGCTGACCGGCCCGGTCTACGGCCGGTTTGCGGCGCTGGTCCGCGGCAACTGCGCGGTCTACTCGAACCACCTGCCCCTCGACGCCCACGAGGAGATCGGCAACAACGTCATCATGGCCCGCCAGCTCGGCCTCAAGCCGCGCCGGCAGTTCCTGCCGCACGAGAACGAACTGATCGCCTGGATCGCGCCCAACAAATACAAGCGCAGCCAGCTCGTCGCGCGCCTCGAGGAGCTCTACCCGCGCGTCATTTCGATCGAATGCGGCTCGCCCGTCCCCAAGCACGTCGCCTTCTGCACCGGCTCGGGCAACGGCGCCGTGCCGCACCTCCTCGCCGCCGGCGCCGACACGCTCATCACCGGCGAGCTGCGCGAGGAGTGGTTCAATTACGCCCAGGAGCACAGGCTGAACCTCATCTGCTGCGGCCACTACGCCACGGAAGTCCACGGCGTGAAGGCGCTCGCCGCCGAGCTCGCGAAGAAATTCCGCCTGCCCTGGGAGTTCATCGAAACGGAAAATCCCCTCTGACCCCGATGAAAAAGATCGCGATCCTCCACGGACCCAACCTCAACCGCCTCGGCAGGCGCGAGCCGGAGATCTACGGCACGGCCACGCTCCAGGACCTCGAGCGGCTTATCCGCGCCGAGGCGAAGCGGCTCGGCGTGGGCGTGACCTTCTTCCAGTCGAACCACGAGGGCGCGCTGATCGACCGCATCCACGCCCTCGCCGACCGCGGCACCGAGGGCTTCATCGTGAACTTCGGCGCCTACACCCATACCAGCATCGCCCTGCACGACGCGCTCAAGAGCGTCGCCCCGCGCCCGGCGATCGAGGTGCATATTTCCGACATCAGGAAGCGCGAGAAATTCCGCCGGCATTCCTACACCGCCGCCGCCTGCATCGGCATGATCAGCGGCCAGGGTTTTCCCGGCTACCTCGAGGCCCTGCGCCGGCTGGCCGCGCTCTGACGCATGGGCCAGCACCTGCCGGATTTCGCCGAGCCGCGGTGGTTTGCCTGCCACACCAAGCCCCGCTGCGAAAAAAAATTCGCCGACCTGATGGCGCGCGAGCGCTTTGCGCACTACCTGCCGCTGATCGGCAGCGTCCGCCGCTACGGCGGGCAGAAGAAAACCTTCACCAAGCCGCTTTTCCCCGGCTACGTGTTCACGCGGGTCGAGCCGGCCCGGAAAAACCGCATCTACCAGCAGGACCTGCTGGTCCGCCTGCTGCCAGTCGAGAACGAGTCGGTCTTCCTGCGCCAGCTTGAGGATGTGAAGACCATCTGCGCTTCGGGTCTCGAGGCGGCCGTGCACCCGCTCATGCGCAAGGGCACCCACGTCCGGGTGAGCGGCGGCCCCCTGCATGGCCTGGAGGGATACGTCGATGATCCGGTGAACCCAAAGGGAATTGTCGTGTCGGTTGATGTGCTGCAACAAGGCCTCCTCGTGCGCCTCCCGCTCGACAGCCTGCAGCTTCTGCCCTGACCCAACCTGTGCCACGCTTCATTTCCCTTTTTCTCCTGCTCGCCGTCACCGCGCCGGCCGCCTTCGCCCAAGTCGTGCCGCCCGAGAGCGTCGCGCCGCCCGACCATCGCTCGTTCTATTCGCGCATCCAGGGCCTGTTCGATTTCGACCTGCCGGACATCGACCCGCCCGGCACCGTCAAGCTGATCGTCCACCCGCATCTCGGCGACCTTGTCCGCCGCGACTACATGCGCATCGACGGCGGCTTCCGCTGGGCCCTGAACAGCCGCTTCGAAATCAGCCCGGCGGCGGCGATCTACTTCAACCACGGCCTGGGCGGCGGGCATGACGGCTACGGCGTCGGCGCGGTCCGCCTCGGCGTGAAGTACGTCATTCCCGCCTGGCCGTGCCCCACGATGGAAACGAGCCTGACGCTCGGCATGGACCGCCCGGTCGGGCACGCGCCGATCGACATGACCGACGGCCTCAACCACCTGACCCCGGCCTTCCTGATGCAACATCGCTCGCGTGACCACTGGCGCTGGACGACCTTCGGCGGCGTCGGCCTCGACCTGGTTTCCCAAAGCGACGTCGCGGGCACGCCGGTGCGCAACCAGCCGCTGGACGATTCCGTCAACTTCACGCTCGGCGCGATCTACGACATCGGCCAGCTGCGCTACAACCTCACCGCCACCTACGCCACGACCAACTGGATCGGCGACCAGGCCGAGGACTTCTATTACCTGAAGCCCAGCATCCTTTGGTACATCCCGAAGAAATTCACCTTCAACTCCAAGACCCAGTGGACCATCGCCGTCGGCGCACGCATCTCATGGGGGCCGGACGGCAACGAAATCAGCTTCTCCAACCGCGTCCGCGCGGAAATCACGTTCCGCCAGGTGATGGAGAAGATCAAGGTGATCAAGCCCGGCGACCGGACGCTCGAGCCCGAGAAGCCCTGAGTCAGCGCCACGTCCACAGCCACGCCGCCAGGTGCAGGGTGCCGCAGGCCGCGAGGGCCGCGACGAAGTCGTCGGCCACGATGCCCCACCCGCCCGGCAGGCGCTGCAGCCGCGAAATGCCGAACGGCTTGAGGATGTCGTAGAGCCGGAACAGGCCGAATCCCGCCAGCAGCATCACCCACTCGGGCCAGGTCGCCGCGCCGCCCCAGCGCCAGCCGAGGAAGACCAGCGGCATCACCACGAACTCGTCGAGGATCACCTCGCCGGGATCGCTGCGGCCCATGCGGCGCGCCGCCTCGCCGGTGAGGCCCACGGCGATGAAGCTGGCGACCACCGTCCACGCGAAGTTCACCTCCCAGCGCACGTGCCGGAAGAAGACCGTGAAATAAAACAGGCCCGCGAGCGAACCCCACGTGCCGGGCGCCTTCAGCTTCAGGCCGACGGGCCCGAGGGTCGCGATGCTCACCACCAGCTTGGCGGGCAACCAGCGCAGCCATTTCGGTTCGCCGGCGCCCATGTCAGTCCAGGACCACGTGCCCGTGCTTCCGGAAGTACGAAATGCCCGACGTGATCGTCAGGATCGCCGAAAGCACGTAGAAACCCATGCCGACGTATTGCACCGTCAGGATCGCGGCATCATCGCCGAGGAACATGTCGCCGAAGTCGCGCTGGAACATGCGCGCGCCCATCAGCCAGCCGATCGCGTTGAGCTGCGTGAAGGTCTTCACCTTGCCGCTGAGGTCGGCCTCCACCACGAGGCCCTTGGTCGCCGCCGCCATGCGCATGCCGGAGATCGCGAACTCGCGCCCGAGGATGCAAAGCAGCAGCGCCATCGCGAGCACCTCGTGGCCCATGAAATACTTGCCGACGACCAGCGCGATCATCAGGCCGATGACCATCACCTTGTCGATGACCGCGTCCATGAACCGGCCGAACGAAGACACCTCGCCGCGCGCGCGCGCCACCATGCCGTCGAACCAGTCGGTCAGCGCCGCGGCGATGAACAGCCAGAACGCGATCGTCGGTGCCCACGCGAAGTCGCGGTTCATCAGCCAGACGATGACGAACATCGCGGGCACCCGCGAGACGGTCATCCAGTTGGCAATGGTGAAGCGCATGGGCAGCAGTCGAGTATCCGCCCGGGGGGTTTGCAACCGGGATTTGACGCAAAACGTCCTCGCCATGCGGGACCCTCCGGAATTGATTGTCATTGCGAGGCCCGTCCGACGGGCCGGAGCGATCCAGCCATTTCGACGAGCTCAAGGTCCCGAGCCTGTCGAGGGACTGGATTGCTTCGTCGCCTTCGGTTCCTCGCAATGACGGAATCTCCCGCATGAAGCACTGCATCTACCCCGGTACCTTCGATCCCGTGACCAACGGGCATCTCGACGTCCTCGAGCGCGCCTCGCGCCTGTTCGAGCGCGTGACCGTCGCCGTGGCGCTGAGCACGACCAAGGAGCCGCTTTTCTCCGCGGAGCACCGCGTGGAAATGATCCGCGCCAACGTGGCGAAACTGAAGAACGTCGAGGTGGTCAGCTTCGACGGCCTGCTCGTCGACTTCGCCCGGAAACAGAAGGCCAACGCCATCATCCGCGGCCTCCGCGCTCTCTCCGACTTCGAGTTCGAGTTCAACATGGCGCTGATGAACCGCCACCTCGAGCCGAAGGTGGAAACGATCTTCGTGATGCCCAACGAGGCGTACAGCTACACCAGCTCCTCGCTCGTCAAGCAGATCGCCAAGCTCGGGGGCGACGTCTCGAACTTCGTGCCGGCCAACGTTGCGTCCGCCCTCAAGGCGCAGCGGTGATTTTGGAGGCGGGAGCAGCGCTCCCGCATGCTTCGTTCGCAGCGCCCCGCGGGACCACTGGTCCCGCCTCCATCGATCAGCCCGGCAACCCCACCTGCCGGTAGGCCTCGTAGGTCGCGATGCCGGCTGCCGTGGAAAGGTTCAGCGAACGCAGCTCGCCGTTGGCGTGCGGGATCTTGATGCGATGCGGATCGGTGAGCTCGGCGTGCAGCCAGTCGGGCGCGCCGGCTTCCTCGTTGCCGAACACCAGGCCGTCGCCATCGGCGTATTTCACATCCCAGAAACTCTGCGTCGCGTGCGTCGTGAACAGCCACAGCCGGCGTGGCGCCGCGGCGCTGGCCTTGAACGCGGCCCAGTCCGCATGATGGTGCACGTCGAGCGAGAACCAGTAGTCCATGCCGGCGCGCTTCAGGTTCTTATCCGTCACCTCGAAGCCCAGCGGATGGATCAGGTGCAGCCGGCTGCGCGTCACCGCGCACATCCGGCCGATGTTGCCGGTGTTTTGCGGAATCTGGGGCTGGAAAAGCACGACATGCAGCATGCTCCCCGTTGGATGAGTTAATCCGCTTTACCGCAAGCCGGATTCCCCTAGAAAGCCCCCGCCGTCCCACCCGCGGCGCACACCACCCCCCAGGCATGTCAACTTCCCCTTCGCAGAATGGAGGCAAGATTGTCGTACTCGTCGATGACGAGTTCTCCTACATCGACCTGCTGCAGCAGCTGCTGAGCGACCACCTCGCCTGCCCCGTGCACGGCTTCACCAAACCGGCCGACGCGCTGCGCGCCATGCCCGGCCTGAATGTCGGCATGATCATCACGGATTACCAGATGCCCGACATCAACGGGCTGCAGTTCGTCGCCGAGGTGCAGAAGATCAACCCGGACATTCCCGCGGTGATGATCACGGCCTACAACATGTCCTTCACCCCGCGCGAACTCGCGTCCGTGCCCTCGCTGAAAGCCGTCGTCCGGAAGCCCTTCAAGTGGAAGGTGCTCGCCGACGAGGTCGTCAAGTACTGGCCGGACACGAATCCGCCGAAGGTCCTGCCTTCAACGAACCCGTTTAACCACGCCTAGGCCGTCGTTGTCGGCGCGCAGGACGTGAACGGTCGAGGGCAGCTTGTGCGCGGCGAACGCCGCCGCCATCGCCCGGCCGACCTTGGCCGCGACCTTCGGCTGTGCGACGCAGAGCACGCTCGAGCCGCTGCCGCTCAACCAGCCGGTCAGCGCGCCGGCCGCGATACCGGCCTCGATCGCGGGCTTGGCGCCCGGGATCAGCGGCAGGCGGTACGGCTCGTGCAGGAAATCCTTCACCGCGTGGCGCAGGCGGTCGTACTCGCCGGAGAGGAACGCCGCGACCACGTAGGTCGCGCTGTTCACGCTCTTCACCGCGTCGAAATACGGCAGCTCCTTCGGCAGGATGCCGCGCGCCTTCTTCGTCTCGAGCTCCTGGTCGGGTGAGACGACGACAAAGCAGAGCTCCTTGCCGATCGGCTTGCGCAGCACGCCGAGCAGTTCGCCGGTGTGCGCATCGCACCGCGCCACGCAGAAACCGCCGATGACGGCCGGCGTGGCGTTGTCCGGATGCCCCTCGAGCTGGGTCACGAGCGAGCAGAGCGCATCCTTGGAGAGTTTCGCGCCGGTGAGTTCGTTGAGCGCCGCCACCACGCCGGCGCGCAGCGTCACGCTGGAGCCGAGGCCGCGGGACATCGGCACTTCGCCGCGGATCGCCAGGGTGAAGCCGATCTCCTCGACGCCGGCGCGCACGAAGAAGAGCGCCGCCGCCTCGTCGGCCATGTCAAGGCCATGGGTGTCGCTTACCGCCGCCGGGCGCGACCCGCGCCAGTCGCCGCGGGTCAGCGTGATCTCGTTGTAGATGCTGAGCGCGAGGCCGAGGGAGTCGAAGCCGGCGCCGCAGTTCGAGGTGCTGCCGGGGACGCGGACCGTGACGGACGAAAGTTGGCGGCGGGAAAGCGGGTTCTTCATTTGCGGGTTTGCAGGGCGCGGCGGGCTTCGAGGTTTTGTTCGCGTTTCTTGAGGTCTTCGCGCTTGTCGAACTGCTTCTTGCCGGACGCGGTGGCAATCTCAACTTTCACGAGCGCCTCCTTGAAATACATGCGCAGCGCCACGATCACGCGGCCGCCGGTCTCGACCTGCTGCTGGAGCTTGCGGATCTCGTTCGCGTGCACGAGCAGCTTGCGGGGCCGCCGCGGCGAATGCTGCGTCATGCCGCCGAAGGCGTACTGCTCGATGAAGGCGCCCCAGAGCCAGAGCTCGCCCTTCTCGATGCGCGCGAAGGCGTCGGCCAGCTGCGCCTTGCCCAGGCGGATGGACTTCACCTCGGTGCCGGTCAGCTTCACGCCCGCCTCGAACTTGTCGTGGATGAAAAAGTCGCGCAGAGCCTTCGGGTTCCGAAGCTCGGTGTAGCGGGCGGCGTCTTTCGGCTTGGCGGCCATGGTCGGGGTAAAGTGATGCGCCGGTTGGCGCGGGCGGCAAACAAAGAAGCGAGGCCGGAGCCTCGCTTCGCGGGAAAGGGAACTGGCCGGAACGGTTCCGGCTTAGGCCGTGTGCAGCTCGAAGCTGATCTTGCCCTCGACGATCTCACGCAGGGCGATGTCCTCGGCGCTCAGCTTTTCGAGGGATTCCACGAGCGGACGGGCGCCACGGCGCAGCTGCTTCACGCGACGGGACACGACGTTGATCAGGACGTTCGGGTCGTTGATGATCTTCTGGGCTTCGCGGATGTATTCGTCTCTCATGTGGCTGGGAAATTGGGAGGGATAGGAGTAGGTCTGGGCTCCCGAGCGTCAAGGGCTATTTCTCACCCCGGTTTTCGACTGGCGGGACCCCGGTTCCGGGGCGATATTCGGGCCATGTTCGTGGCCTGGACCACCACCGCCAAGCGAGAGGATGCCGACCGGCTGGCCCGGGGTGCGGTGGAGGCGCATCTGGCCGCCTGCGCGCAGGTCGAAGGCCCGATCACCTCCCACTACCGCTGGGAGGGCAAAATCGAGTCGGCCGAGGAATTCCGCGTCTGTTTCAAGTATTTGCCGGCCAATGCCTCGCAGCTCGGCGCCTGGGTTCACCGCCACCATCCCTACGCAGTGCCGGAGTGGGTGGAAGTGAGTGCCGAAAACGTGGGTGAAAAATACTTGTCATGGGCAATGGCGAACTCTACTTCCCTCCCCTTCCAGCAGAGAAATTCACCTTAAACCAGACACCTTTTATGTCCCAGCATCCCTCCCTCAAAGCTTCCGGCGGCGGTCTCGTCGTCAAACGCAACGTCCTGAAGCGCTTCGAGCGCGTCGCGCTCCTCAAGAAGCGCGGCCAGTGGAAGGACGGCGATCGCGTCCAGGGTCTCCGCAAGACCAAGGCCGACGTCTAAATCGTCAGTCAACCCAACCTCCGGGCAGGATCGCATGTCGACCTGCCCTTTTTGTTATCCCATGCACGACCTCTTCAAGGAACTCATCGACTGGTACCTCCGCTCGCTCGAATCGGGCGGTTATCTCCTCATCGTGCTGCTCATGTTCATCGAGAGCACGTTCCTGCCCCTCCCGAGCGAACTGATCATCCCGCCGGCCGCGCATCTCGCGTACACCAAGGGCAACATGAGCCTCGCCGGCATCATCATCGCCGGCGCGATCGGCTCGTGGCTCGGCGCCACGGCCATGTACTGGGTCTCCCGCTGGGCCGGCCGCCCGCTGATCCTGAAATTCGGCAAGTACCTGCTGGTCCCGCCCGAGAAGGTCGAGAAGGCCGAGCGCTGGGCCGCCGCCTACGGCAACTTCGGCATCTTCGCCTCGCGCCTGCTGCCGGTCGTGCGCCACCTGATTGGCATCCCCGCGGGCATCGTCCAGATGAGCTACTGGAAATTTTCGCTCTGGACGGTCATCGGTTCCGGCCTCTGGTGCACCGTGCTCTGCTGGCTCGGCGTGAAGGCCGGACAGGATGAATCGCTCATGAAGGGCGAACTGCACTCGATCACGCTCTGGGGCGCGGGCATCCTGGCCGTCCTCGGCGTGTTCTACTGGTTCTTCGTTCACCGCCAGATGAACGCCGCCAAGAAATAAGACACACCGGCCCGCCCGCCGGTGTTGATTCGCCTCCGAGCCGGTGGCACGTTTCGCGCTCCTTTTCATCACCATGAGCACCTCGAAGAAGAAAGTCGCCATCCTCACCGCCGGCGGTCACGCCCCCTGCCTCAGCGCCGCCACCGGCCAGCTCATCCTGCACTACACGCAGCAGTGCCCCGACTGGGAGATCATCTGCTACAAGTCCGGCTACAAGGGCCTCCTCCTCGGCCAGAGCTACGCCGTCACGCCGGAGATCCGCGCCCAGGCCGCCGTGCTCCGCAACTACGGCGGCAGCGTCATCGGCAACAGCCGCGTGAAGCTCACCAACGTCAAGGACGCCCTCAAGCGCGGGCTGATCAAGGAGGGCCAGACCCCGCTCGATGTCGCCGCCCAGCAACTCAAGAAGGACGGCATCGACATTCTCCACACCATCGGCGGTGACGACACCAACACCACGGCCGCCGACCTCGCCGCCTACCTCGAGAAGAACGGCTATTCGCTCAAGGTCATCGGCCTCCCGAAGACGATCGACAACGACATCATCCCGATCCGCCAGAGCCTCGGCGCCGTCACGGCCGCCGAACAGGGCGCGAAGTTCTTCGCCAACGTCGTCACCGAGCTCGGCGCCAGCGCGCGCATGCTCATCGTACACGAGGTCATGGGCCGCAACTGCGGCTGGCTCACCGCCGCCACGGCCAAGGAATACCAGAAGAGCCTCGCCCA
>JBEHYX010000032.1:0-39002 GCA_048497945.1 Verrucomicrobiota bacterium
GCCGGCGCCGGCGAGGGCCGAGCCGAGGCCGAAGGTGAAGGAGATGACGACGTTGTTGTTCACGCCGACCAGCTGCGCGGCCTTCGGGTTGAGCGAGACGGCGCGCATCGCGGTGCCGATCTTGGTGCGGTAGACGATCAGCTGCAGGCCGATGATCAGCAGCACGGTGACGACAATCACGACCACCTGGTTGGAGGAAATGACCAGGTTGCCGAAGTTGAAGTTGGTGGACGGAAACACCGCCGGGAAGGTGCGCGGCGTGGCGCCGAAGAAGACCTGGCCGGAATATTCGAGGAGCAGCGAGACGCCGATGGCGGTGATCAGGACGTTGAGCGTCGCGGCGCTGCGGAGCGGGCGGTAGGCGAAGCGCTCGATCAGCATGCCCAGCACGGCGCAGCCGGCCATGGCGGCGAACAGGACCACGAGCCCGCCGCCCAGGGTGTTCTCCGGCACGTGCTGGCCGATGTAATAGCCGATGAAGGAGCCCACCATGAAGACGTCCGAGTGCGCGAAATTGATGAAGCGCAGGACGCCGTAGACCATCGTGTAGCCGAGCGCGATAAGGGCGTAGATGGCCCCGAGGGACAGGCCGTTGAGAAGTTGTTGGAGGAACTCTGACAAGTTGAGAGGTGAGAGTTGAGAGCTAGAGTCGGAAATCCAGCAATCTCTATTCCAAAGATTTTCTTAAACCACCCAGCATGCGTGAAATTTCATCCGCGTCACGGCAAAGTTGCCCTCCTTTTCGTGATCCATCGCTCCCCTTCGCCCCGATCCACGTGCAATCCGGATCACAAAAAGCATGGCTCGGTCTTTTTTCTCCTCCGGCTTTGGCGCGGGTGGCGCCCTGAGGCCGGCGCGGCGGCTTGCGAGCCGCCTTACGGCGCCACCGTCTCCACGTACGCGAACTTCCCGTTCCTCACCGTCAGGATCACCGCCGACTTCGAGGCGTTTCTCTGCGCGTCGATGGTGATGTGGCCGGTGACGCCGGGCAGGTCCTTGGTGGCGGCGAGGGCGTCGCGGAGCCTGGCGCTGTCGGTCGTGCCGGCGCGCTTGAGGGCGTCGAAGAGCATCAGCGCCGCGTCGTAACCGAGGGCGGCGATGCTGTCCGGCGTCTCGCCTTCCCAGCGGGCCTTGAACTTGGTGACGAAGTTGACGACCTCGGGCGCGGTGGACTCGGGCGAGCCGTGCGTGGAATAGTAGGTGCCTTCGACCGCCTTGCCACCGATCTCGATCAGCTGCGGGGCCTCCCAGGCGTCACCGCCGAAGACCGGCACGTTCATCCCGAGCTGGCGGGCCTGGATGCAGATCAGCGCGCCCTCGGTGTAGTTGCCGGAGTGGAGGATGCTGTCGACGCCGGCGCTCTTGAGCGCGGTGAGCTGGGCGCGGAAATCCTTGTCGCCCTCGCTGTGCTTCTGCTCGGCCACGACCGTGCCGCCGAGGGCGGTGAACTTCTCGCGGAAGACCTTGGACAGGCCGACGCTGTAGGCGTTGTTGACCGAGGTGAGGATGCCGGCCTTCTGCGCGTGCAACGAGTCGTGGGCGAACTTCGCCAGCACCGCGCCCTGGAACGGGTCGATGAAGCAGACCCGGAAGATGTAGCTGCCCATTTCCGTGACCCGCGGGTTGGTCGACGAGATGGCGATCATCGGGACCCTGGCCTGCTGCAGGACCGGCGCGGCCTCGAGCGAGTTGGTGGATGGGTTGCCGCCGAGGACGGCGACGACCTTGTCGCGGTAGGCGAACTTCTTGGCGATCGTGACCGATTCGCCCTGCTTGGACTGGTTGTCCTCGGTGATGAGCTCGACCTTGCGGCCGAGCACGCCGCCGGCGGCGTTGGCTTCCTCGAAGGCGAGGATCACGCCCTTGCGGGCGGAGACGCCGAAGGCCGCCTCCTTGCCGGTGAAGGCGCCGTACTGGCCGATTCGGATTGGATCAGTATCGGCAGCAGGTGCCGGGAGCGCTGCCGCAAGGGTCAGCGCCGAAATTCCAAACGCCAGATGCCGAATGCCAAACAGACGGGAAAACATGGAGGGAATAAAAATAAAATCCACCAGCCGGTTCGAGGCTTCGGAGGTTGACCGGCTTTGTTTGGAATTTGGCGTTTGGAATCTGACGTTTCCGTCGCGCCTTACGGCGCGACGGTCTTGTGGAACAGCGCCTTTCCATCCTTGAGCGCGATGATGGTCGCGGGCTTGGAGGCGTTGCGTTCCTTGTCGATCGTGGTGGTGCCGCTCACGCCGGCGAAGTTCTTCGTGGCGGCAAGGGCGTCGCGCAGCTTCGGACCCTCGGTGCCGCCGGCCCGCTTGATGGCGTCGGCCAGCACGTAGACGGCGTCATAGCCGAGCGCGGAGAACGCCCCCGGGACCTCGCCGTCCCAGCGGGCCTTGTACTTCTTCACGAACTCCACGACGACCGGGTCGGTGTTTTCCGCCGAGAAATGGGTCGAGTAGTAGCAGCCGTTGAGCGCCTCGCCGCCGATCTTGAGCAGCTGCTCGTCCTCCCAACCGTCGCCGCCGAAGAACGGCACCGTGATGCCGAGGTCGCGGGCCTGGCGGACGATGAGGGCGGCCTCGGTGTAATAGCCGGGCACAAACACCGCGTCGACCCCGGCCGTCTTCACGGCGGTGAGCTGGGCGCGGAAATCCTTGTCGCCCTCGGAGAAGTTCTTTTCCGCGGCGATCTCGCCGCCGCCGGCGGTAAAGGTCTCCTTGAAGAACTTGGCGAGACCGAGGCTGTAGGCGTTCGAGACGCTCGAGAGGATGGCGACCTTCTTCGCCTTCAGGTCGTCCTTGGCGAACTTCGCCATCACCGTGCCCTGGAACGGGTCGATGAAGCAGACGCGGAAGATGTAGTTGCCGGTCTGCGTGACCTTCGGGTTCGTCGCCGCCGGGGCGATCATCGGCACCTTGTACTGCTGCGCGACCGGCGCGGCCTCGAGCGAGCGGCCGGAGGCGACCTCGCCGATCAGGGCGACGACCTTGTCGCGGGAAATGAGCTTCTTCGCGGCGGTGGCGGACTCCCCGGCCTTCGTCTGGTTGTCCTCGTAGGCGAGTTCCAGCGGGCGGCCGAGCACGCCGCCGGCGGCGTTGATTTCCTCGATGGCCATGATGACGCCGTGGTGGGAGGTCTGGCCGAAGCCGGCTTCCTTGCCGGTGAGCGAGGCGTATTCGCCGACTTTGATGGGCTCGGCGGCGAAGGCGGTGCCGGCGAGGAAGGTGAGGGCGGCGAGCCCGGTCGACAGGCTCAGGGCGTTCCGGAGGAGGGCGGGAGTTTTCATGAGGTGATAGTGGTCAGGGATTCACGTCCTGCACAAAGGCAAACCGTCCGTCCTTCACGGTCAGGACGACGGCGGACTTGGTGGGGTTGCGCTGGGCGTCGAAGGTGATGCGGCCGGTGGCGCCGTGGAAATCCTTGGTGGCGGCGAGGGCGTCGCGCAGCCGGGGGCCCTCGGTGGTGCCGGCGCGCCGGATGGCGTCGATCAGCACCATGGCCGAGTCGTAGCCGAGCGCCGACAGGGCGTTGGTGTCGAGGCCCCAGCGGGCGCGGAAGCGCTCGTTGAAGGCCGAGACGTGCGCGGATTTGTTCTCCGGCGAGTAGTGGGTGGAAAGGTACGCGCCCTCGACGGCCGCGCCGCCGACGGCGACGAGCTCGGGCGATTCCCAGCCGTCGACGCCCATGAAGTGGACGGCCAGGCCAAGGTCGCGGGCCTGGCGGGCGATCAGCGCCGCCTCGGCATAGTAGCCGGGGACGAACACGCCCTCGACGTTGCCCGCCTTGATCGCAGTGAGCTGGGCGCGGAAGTCCTTGTCGCCCTCGCCGTATTTCTGCTCGAGCACCACCGTGCCGCCGTCGGAGGTGAAGCGCTCGCGGAAATACTTCGCCAGGCCGACGCTCTGGGCGGACGACACCGACGACAGGATGGCGACGCGGTTGAGCTGCAGCGTCTCGCGGGCGAACTTCGCCATCACCGTGCCCTGGAACTCGTCGATGAAGCAGACGCGGAAGATATAGTCGCCCTTCGCCGTGACCTGGGTGGCGGTGGCGCCGGGCGAGACCAGCGGGACCTTCGCGGCCTGGCAGATGGGCGCGGCCTCGAGGGTGCGGCCGGAGGTGATCTCGCCGAGGACGGCGACGACCTTTTCGCGGGAAATGAGCTTCTTCACCACCGTGGCGGCCTCGCCGGGTTTGGACTGGTCGTCCTCGGTCAGCAGTTCGAGCTGGCGGCCGAGCACGCCGCCGGCGGCGTTGACCTCCTCGATGGCCAGCAGCGTGCCCTTGTGGGCGTTCTGGCCGTAGGTGGCTTCCTTGCCGGTGAGCGAGGCGAACTCGCCGAGCTTGATGGTTTCCTGGGCGGAGAGGGTCGCGGAGAGCAGTCCGGCCACCAGGGCGAGCCGGGACACCTGAAACGGAAGGCGAATGAACATGGGCAAGGTGGGGACGTAAGCGCAGCCGGACGGGGCTTTCAACCCGCAACTGCCGGCGGTTTTGGGAGCACCGCGGAGCAGGTCTTGTTCCCGCCGGGGTAATTGGGCTTTGCCACCAATGGCCCGATCGGTTGTCTCAACGCCCGTTGAACCTCTGGGACCGCTACCTCCTCGCCGAATGGCTGAAAATGCTGGCGCTGCTGCTGTGCGCCACCATGGGCATCCTGCTGATGGTCGCGCTGGCGGACGACCTGCGCGACCTCATCCAGGCCGGGGTGGGGGTGAAGGAGATCCTCCAATACTATGGCACGCAGATGCCCAGCTACCTTTCCGTGGTGCTGCCGCTCTCGATGCTGCTCTCGCTGCTGTTCGTGCTGAGCAAGCTGCACCGCAACAACGAGCTCACGGCGGTCCGCGCCGCCGGCCTGAACGTCTTTGCCACGACCCGCGCGCTCTGGCTGGCCGGCGGGCTGTTCTGCGGCGTCTCCTTCCTGCTCAACGCCAAGGTCGTGCCGTGGTCGGTCGAGACCTCGCACAGCCTGCGCGAAAGCTTCGAGTTCCAGGCCGAGAAGCAGAAGGCCGGCGGCGACAGCAGCCTGCTCGGGCTGGTCTCCAGCGTGGCCTTCGACAACCAGCGCCAGAACCGCATGTGGTTCATCAACCGCTTCAGCCGCTACACCCAGAAGGCCTACGGCGTGACCGTCTCCGAGCTGGACGCGAAGCGCCGCGAAAAGACCCGGCTCACCGCCCGCGAGGGCGAGTACGACGCGGCACGGCACGATTGGGTCTTCCGCGACGGCCGTGAAACCTGGATCGACCCCGAGCTGGGCGAGGTCATGCGCACGATGACCTTCACCGAGAAGGTCGTGCCGCATTTCAACGAGGACCCGGCGCTCATGCTGCTGATCGACCGCAAACCCGGCGACCTTTCGCTCAACGAGCTCGAACGCATCACCGATTTCTTCTCCGCGGAAAACAACCCCAAGGTCGTGCGCTACGCGGTGCGCTACTACGGCGTGCTGTGCGACACCATCGGGCCGCTCATCATCATCGCCATGGCCATCCCGTTCTCGATGACCGGCGTGCGCGTGAGCCCCGCGGTCGGCGTCTCGAAGTCCATCGGCCTTTTTCTGCTCTACTATTTCCTCACCACCATGGCCACCGTCCTCGGCGGCCGCGGCTACCTCGAGCCGATGTGGGCGGCGGTCATGCCGAACCTCGTGATGACCGGCCTCGCCGCCTATTTCTTCGGCCGGATGCGGTGAAGCCTGGAGGGCCCGCGTCCCTGCGGGCCGCTTTTCGCTCACTGCAAAAACTTCGGCGGCCAGTGCAGGAACTCCAGCGTGGCGATGCGGTGCCAGTTGGAATAGATGATCAGCGCCCAGACGATGACGCAGTTGACGTAGGCGATGAAGACCGCCGCGCTGCCCATGTCCTTGGCGCGCTTGGCGAACGGCCGCTTCGCGAGCGAGATGTCGTCGACCGTCCATTCGACGGCGGAGTTCAGCAGCTCCGCGACGACGATCAGCAGCAGCGAGGCGATCATCACCGCGGTGGACACCGCGTTCACCGGCAGGAGCACGGCGAAGGGGGTGAGGATGACGACGAAGATCAGGTCCTCGCGGAACGACGGCTCGTGCTTCAGCGCGGCGCGGAAACCCTCGAGGGCGTAGCCGACCGACTCGAAGAAATTCTTGAAGTCGCGTTGCTTGTTTTCCGGCGGGGGAATGGGCTCGCTCACGCCGGCAGTCCAGCGGGCGCATCCGGGCGCGACAAATCAAATTTGGAGGCGGGAATGGCTTCCGGGGTGGGCGTCGGTTTCCACACCGGCGCCATGCCGCGTCGCCGGTAGGGACACCGGCGACCACCTGGCGTCACGCGCTCGCCCGGCCGAAGCCGGCGGGCGCCCCGAAGCCGAGCGCGTGCTCGGCCTGCGCCACCGTCTCGTCATGGCAGCCGACGAATTCGAGCATCCGGCACACGAAGCGGCGCTTCGCGGCCTCGTCGATCGTCATCACCGCCCAGAACTGCGTGCCCGCGATCTGGCGCGCGTGGTTGCGGGCGCGGGCCTCGTTGATCTCGTCGCGGTTCCACGCGAGGTAGTGGCGGCCGCTCTCCTGATGTGCGATGAAATCGGCAAAATCCGTGGCGTAGTGCTTCGCGCACCAGCCGAGCAGCGCGAGGTAGCGGTCGACCGGGTCGCCGAGCCGCGTGAATTCGTCACCCGTGAGGTAGAAGAGCAGGTTGTCCCCCGCCAGCGGCGGGCGCTTCGCGCCGACGAACGTGGCGATGAGCTCGGTGGGCGACAGCCCCTTGGCTGCCGCGAGCCGTTCCAGCGCCGCATAATTTTCGTCGCTCAGCTCGATCTTCTTCATGCTTCCACGCTGGGCGTTTTCCCCGGCCTGACAACGGCGCGGCCGCGGAAAGTTTATAACGTTTGACCGGATTTCCCGGTTTCGGGACACGCGTGGAATCGCGGCGTGGGTCAGCAGGCGGGCGATTGATCACCACGGATGGCACGGATCGAAGACGGATCCCACGGATCAATCCATTCGAGCAGCGGGACACGCATCAAACCGTGCCTCTCTGTTAAGCTGGTTTGGGAATCCGTGGCATCCGTTCCCGATCCGTGCCATCCGTGGTCAAACCCTCGCGCGGCAGGACGGAACGGCATTGCTGCGCGACGAATTGCCGCCAGCGTCGGCGCATGCCCATCGCGCTCATCGCCGGCGCCAGCGGACTCGTCGGCGGTCATCTCCTGGAGTTCCTGCTCGCCGCGCCCGAGTACGACCGCGTGGTCTCCGTCGGCCGCCGCCCGCTGGCGCGCGCGCACCCGAAGCTGCAGCAGGAGATCGTGGACTTCGCGGCGCTGGAGAAGAACGGCACGGACCTCCGGTGCGACGACGCCTTTTGCTGCCTCGGCACGACCATCAAGCAGGCCGGCTCGCGCGCGGCGTTTCGCGCGGTCGACCATGCGGCGGTGCTGGCCTTCGCCTGGGCGGCCCGGCGCAACGGCGCCAAGCGCCTCTTTGTCGTTTCCGCGCTCGGGGCCGACGGCAGCTCGCGGGCCTTCTACCTGCGCGTGAAGGGCGAGACCGAGGAGGCGCTGCAGGTGCTCGATTTCAAGACCCTCGCCATCTTCCAGCCCAGCTTCCTGCTGGGCCGGCGGGACCGGCCGCGGCCGGGCGAACGCGTGCTGGGCGCCGTGCTCTGGCTCGCCGAGCCGCTGCTGCTCGGGTCGCTGCGCAAATACCGCGCGATCCGGGCCGAGGTGGTCGCCCGCGCCATGCTGCGCAGCTCCTTCGGCGAGGGCGCGCGCGGCCTGCTGGTCTATCCCTCCGACGAGATCGAGGACCTCGGCGCGTACGGCGGGTAATCGAACTCAACGTTCAACGCTCAACGTTGAACATCCAACGTCCAAGGATCGGGCCGTCATTGAAAGTTGAACGTTCAACGTTGAACGTTCGACGTTGCGTCTGGTGGCGTCGCCGCTTCGGGCTGCAGCGCCAAGGTGATCGTCTTGGTCTCCGTCGCGCCGGCGAGCTTCAGGCTGAGCGAGATCTCGCCGTCGCTGGGTTCGCCCGCGAGGCGCGAGGTCATCGGCTCGACCTCGAGCGACGCACCGGGGTCGAGGGAGAATTTCTCCGGCTGCACGGCAAAGTTGCCGAGCGGGGAAAGGAAATCCGCGATCACGATGTCCGCCTTGGCGGCGCCGTTGTTGGTGAAGCGCAGGTGAATCATGACCGGCGGGGCCCCCATGCCGGCGGCGCGCTGGGTCGCCATGGCTGCCGCGCGGCCGGGATCGTCGTCACCGCCGCCGCCTCCGCCGCGCATCGCGGGCGCGCCTCCGCCCATGCCAACCGGGGCGCCGTCGTGCATGCCCCCGCCCATCCGCATGCGCATGCCGCCGCCGTGTCGCCGCCCGCCGCCGCCTCCTCCGCCGCCGGGGCCGGGGGCATGGAGATCGAAGCCCGTCATGGCGCCGACCAGCACGTCGGCGGTGATCGTGTCGGAGAAAAATTTCTGCTGGCCGGCCATCGTCGGGAAGACTTCGTGGCGCTTGCCGGCGCCGCGCGGCGGGCGGGCGTCGTCACTGGCACAGCCGGCGGCGAACAGCAGCGCGGCGCAAAGGAACAAGCCGGAGGCGACCCGGACAAGGGCAGGCGGGGTGGAATTCATCGCGCTTGTGACGCCGGCCGGGGGCAAAGGTTGCGCGGCCGGGCCCGATTCAGGACCAGTTGTAATTGAAGCTCACGCTGATCCGCTCGGCGGTCATGCGGTTGGCCGCCACCTCGTGGCGCAGCCAGCTTTCGAACAGGATGACGTGGCCGGCCTTGGCGGGGTAGGTGATGTGCGGCCGGTTGGCGGGGCGCGCCGCGGCGGTCTTCGGCGGGGCGGCCATGAACTTGCTCAGGCGCGGGTCCTCGAACTTCAGGCCGGGGCAGCCGCGCGGGGTGACGACGTAGTAGGTGCCGCTGATGAACGACAGGGGGTGCAGGTGGAGGCTGTGCGCGGCGTGCTCGGGCATGATGTTCACCCAGAAATCCGTCATGTGCACCTGCCGCCCGCGGAGGTCCATGTCGAGCGCCGCGGCGAACTTGCGCACGTGCGCGGTGAGCTTCTTCTCGAGGCCGGCGAAGGTGGAGGAGAACTTGTGCAGCTGGTTGAGCGAGGCGTAGGAGGTGTAGCCGCCGGGGTAGTTTTTGGCCGACCAGCGGCGCCCGGCCTCGTCGTAATCGCGCAGCGCGCGACATTCGGCGGCCAGCGCCCCGTTGAATTTGTCGAGGCCGGCCCGTTGCAGGGCTTCATGGTAGATATAAGTGGGAAACCACGCGCGCATCGGCATGTCGGCAAGTAATTGGGCGCGCGGGAAAAGCGCAACCTGGAAGCAGAACACAGGGAACCGCGCCGCCGCTTTGCGGTTGAATGGGGATACCCATCTGCTTGAAGACCAAACCTCCCATGAAAAACCCGCTCAAGAAAATCATCACCGCCAGTGCTTTGGGCCTGGCCCTGACCTCCGCCGCGCTCGCCGACCGCGTGGAACTGACCAACGGCTCCGTGATCGTCGGCAAGATCCTCTCGGCCGAGGACGGCAAGTTCAAGGTCGAGACCGAGTTCGCGGGCACGGTCGACATCAAGCAGGACAAGATCCGGAGCTTCACGACCGACGAGGTGGTGAACGTGTCCCTTTCCACCGGCTCCGCCGTGCTCGGCCAGGTGACGCCGACCGAGGCGGGCATCAAGGTGGCCGCCACCAACGGCGAGCTGGCCGCCGGCACCAAGGAAGTGAAGGCGATCTGGCCCAAGGGCGGCGAAAGCCCGGAGGCCCGCATCGCGCGCGAGTTCGCCGAGAAGTCCGCCCGCAAGTGGGCCTACGAGGCCTCGCTCGCCATCACCGGCCGCACCGGCAGCAGCGAGAAGTTCGGCGCCACCGCCGGCCTGAAGGCCACCCTCGCCAGCACCCAGGACAAGCTGATCTTCGCCGTCTCCGCCGAGCGCGCCGAGGACAACGGCGTCACGACCGCCGACCGCCAGTTCGGCGGCGTCGACTATTCCGCGTTCTTCACCCCGAAGATGGGCTGGTACGCGCGCACCTCGCTCGAGAAGGACGCGATCAAGGCCCTCGACCTCCGCTCGACCACCGGCGCCGGCCTCACCCGCAAGCTTCTCCACAAGGACCGCGAGGACCTCGAGTTCCGCTTCGGCGCGAGCTACCTCTACGAGACCTACGCCGACAACACCAAGTTCAGTTCGCCCGGCCTCGACGTGGGTTTCATCAACACCTACACCTTCCACAACGCCAAGCTCTCGAGCACGCTCACCTACACGCCGGCGTTCAAGGATTTTGGCAACTACCGCATCCATCACGAGTCGAGCCTCGAGATGCCGCTGACCGCCGCGATGTGGAAGTTGAAGCTCGGCCTGACGAACGACTACCAGAGCATCCCGCCCGCCGGCGTGGAGCGCCTCGACACGCTCTACTTCACGAGCCTGATCCTGAACTGGCAGTAAGGGTGAAATTTCATCGCGCAGTTTTTTTCGCCGCGGCGCAGAAATCTGTTGATGCCGGCAAAATCATGGACCCCATGTCGGGTCCATGAAGTTGTTTTTTTCTAACTTCCTGTTCGCCGCGGCGCTCGTCCTCACCGCCGCCGCCGACCAGGTCGAGCTCACTGATGGGTCGTTGCTCAAGGGCCGTATCGTCGGCGTGAACGCCGGCAAGATCAGCCTCGAGACGTCGTTCGCCGGCACGGTCAGCATCGCGCTGGAGAACGTGGCCCGCTTCGCCACGGACGAGGCGGTCCATGTCAGCGTCGGCGGCAGCCCCGCCGTGCTCGGCCGCGTCCAGCCCGCGCCGGCGGGAGTGCGCGTGGCCGGCGAGGGCCTGCAGGTCGCCGCGCCACCGGTGCAGGTCACCGCACTTTGGCGCCAGGGGGCGGAGAACCCGGCGGAGAAGGTGGCGCGCGAGATCCTCGAGAAGGCCCGGCGCAAGTGGGCCTACGAGGCCACCGTGGCCGTCACCGGCCGCACGGGCGCGAGCGAGAAGATCAACGCCACCGCCGGCTTCAAGGCCACCCTCGCGAGCAACCGCGACCGGCTGATCCTCAACGTCTCGGGCGAGCGTGCCCAGGACAACGGGGTGAAGACGGCCGACCGCAACTTCGGCGGCGCGGACTACTCCTCCTTCTACTCGCCGGACCAGGGCTGGTATGTGCGCTCCTCGCTGGAGAGCGACGAGATCAAGGCGCTCGACCTGCGCTCCACCACCGCGCTGGGCTTCACCCGGAAGCTGGTCCGCAAGAGCTCGCAGGACCTCGAGTTCCGCTCGGGCGCCAGCTACCTCTACGAGGACTACTCCACCGGCAAGAAGTTCAATTCGCCCGGTCTCGATTTCACGCTGCTCAACACCTACAATCTCCGCGGCTCCAAGCTCACCACCACGCTGGCCTACGCGCCGACCTTCCGCGACTTCTCCAACTACCGCCTGCGCCACGAGTCGGCGCTCGAGTTGCCGCTCTCCGCCTCGCTGTGGAAGCTGAAGCTCGGCATGGCCAACGAATACCTGAGCATTCCGCCGGCCGGCGTGGACAAGTTCGACACCACCTATTTCACCAGCCTCCTGCTGAATTGGAAATAGGGCCTTTTCAAAGGTCATAGCCGATGGCTCGAATTGTAGGGCGGGATCGCTGATCCCGCCGGTTGGGACGTACGCAGAGCAGGCGGGATCGCTGATCCCGCCCTGCAATCCACAAGGCGGCTACAGTTCAGTTAGCGCCAGAGGAACGCGCCTGCGCCCGCCGCGAGGCCCACGACGGCCCAGGCCGGGACGCGCGCGCTTTGCAGCGCCACGAACGCCGCCACCGCGAGCGCCGTGCTGCGGCCGTCGACGAGCCCCGCCGTACCGACCGGATCATACAGCGCCGCCAGCAGCACGCCGACCACGGACGCATTGGCGCCCCGCAGCGCGGCCTGCGCCGCCGGCTGGTGCCGCAGCGTCTGCCACAAGGGCAGGGCGCCGGCGACCAGCAGCAGCGCCGGCAGGAAAATCGCCCCCAGCGCCCACCAGCCGCCCAGCCAGCCGCGCGGGCCGGCGGACATCACCGCGCCGAGGTACGCGCTGAACGTGAACAGCGGGCCGGGCACCGCCTGCGCCGCGCCGTAACCGGCGAGGAAGGCGTCATGCGTCACCCAGCCGGGCGCGACCACCTCGCGCTCGAGCAGCGGCAGCACCACATGCCCGCCGCCGAACACCAGCGCACCCGACCGGTAGAATTTGTCGGCAATCTCCGCGAGCGGGTTGTCCGCAATGCGAACCAGCACTGGCAGCCCGGCCAGCAGGACGAAGAACAAGATCAAGTAGGGTATGCCTTGTGCAGGGCCGGCGCTTGGCGCCGGGCCGTTTGGTGCCGCGGAGGTTGGCCCGTCGGCGAGCGATGGCCCCGCACGAAGCCACAGCCATCCGATCAGCGCGCCGCCCGCGATGACCGCGACCTGCGCGCCGGTTTGCGGCAAAAACACCAGCAGGCCCGCGGCCAGTCCCGCGAGCACCGAGCGCGGCAGGTCGGGACACAGCTTGCGCCACATCTGCCAGACCGCCTGCGCCACGACCGCGACCGCGGCGGCCTTGAGTCCCTTCAGCCAGCCGGCGGCGCCGAGGTCGCCCAGCGCCGCGATGCCGTAGGCGAAACCGATCATCAGGATCGCGGAGGGCAGGGTGAATCCCAGCCATGCCGCGAGCCCGCCCGCCAGGCCGCGTTGCAGGCAGCCGATGGCGAAACCGGTCTGGCTGCTGGCCGGCCCGGGCAGGAACTGGCAGAGCGCGACCAGATCGGCATAGTGCGCATCGTCGAGCCAGCGCCGTTTCTCCACGTATTCCTTCCGGAAATAGGCCAGGTGCGCCACCGGTCCGCCGAACGACGTGCAGCCCAGCCGCAGCGCGACGAGGAAAATCTCCAGCAACGAAGGGCGGGGCGGCATGCCGGGCGAGCGAAGCAATTCCCGCCTCCAACCGCACGCCAATCTTTGTGACGATTCATGTCCCCCTGGCAGTGTCCTAATTTGCATTGTCATCGCGAGTCCGCCGTAGGCGGGCGCGGCGATCCAGCTGGATTGCTTCGTCGCTTCCGCTCCTCGCAATGACAAATTAGGACACTGCCGTCCCCCTCCCATGCTCCCTCTTCCCCGCCAATGTTCGTATTACGAACATTGGGGATCCTGGATGCAGAGGAGAACAAAGATTCCTCACTCGCAGATGTTCGTATTACGAACATTCGAGGCCGGTGGGCGGCCGGGGGGAGCGCGTCAGGCGGCCAGGGGGAAGCTCCGCACCGTGCGGTATGCCGGCGGGTGCCCCGGCTTGAGCTCGCTCGCCAGCAGCTGGAACTCCGCGACCCGGAACGGCGGGGCCTCGAAGGCCGCGTTCCTTTCCAGGAAATGCATGAGCTGCTTCAGTTCGTATTCGTAGCCGACCCGGCCGAGCGTGAAGTGCGGGTGGAAGCCGGGCATCAGGATGCGCGAGTCGACGCTGAGCAGCGCCTCGTCGACCTGCTTGCGCAGCTGGTGCAGGCGGGTGTGGCCGTTGCCGACGCCGGCCCAGAGCACCTTGGCCGGGCCGCGCGAAGGGAAGAGTCCCACGCCGCCCACCGGCAGGATGAAGGGCTCCACGCGCACGCGCGCCAGCGCCTCCTCGAAGCGGGCCTGCGCCGCCTCGTCCGTCTCGCCGATGAAGCGCAGGGTGAGATGCACGTTCCCCGCCGGCGTCCAGCTGACGCCCGCCAGCGGCGTCGCGAGCGCGGCGATCTCCTGGCGCACGATCGCGGGCGGTACCAAGGCGACAAACAACCGGGACATGGCGCGAATCAAGCCAGCCCCCCGGCCAAGGCAAGCGACGGGAATCAAGTAGGCTATTAAACTACTTGCGGCTTGGTCACCGCAGCGGACGGAACGGTGGCTCAGGGCGCGAGGGCGAACGTCAGGTTGCCCCAGTGGCTTTCCCAGTCGGCCTTCGCGTCGCCGTTGACGCGCGCCATGCGCACGGTGCCCAGCATCCATTCGCCGGCGAACGGGAGGGTGAAGGACACCTCGCCCGCCGCCGACGTGGGGGCGTCGAAGGTCGTCAGCTTGTCGCCTTGGCGGTGCCATGCGCGGACCTTGGCGCCGGCGAGCGGCTGGCCGGCGAACAGCAGCTTGAATCGCATCACGCCGCCGGGCCGGATCGCCGCCGGGTCGTCGAGCGGGATGAGCTCGAGGCGCTGGCCCGTGATGGTCGCCCAGGCGCCGTCGGTTTTCCCGCCGGCCTGGAGGATGGATTTGATGCAGCGCTGGTAGCGCTCGCGCCCGGGTTTGGCGGCCTCGCCGGCTTGCGCGCGTTCGGCGATCACATGGTCGAGTCCCTCTTCGCGCAGGTACTCGAGGAATTTTTCGCCATCGAGCTCGATGAAACTGGGCTGGCTGTCGTAGGCGACGACATGCGTGCCGGGCGTGGCGAAGGTCGCGGGAAAATCCAGCGCGGCCGCGACCCGCCCGGTCCAATTTTCCGTGCCGGCGGCGGAGAAATGCTTCAGCGCCGCGACGCGCGCCGGGTTGAACGGCCGGGGCTCGCCCTTGAAGTCCATGCCGATCTGGATGGTCAGCGGGACGTTCTTCCCGGCGGCCGGGAAAAACTCCGCCGGCTGCAGCCAGCATTCGTGCGCGCCCAGCCGCGCGAGGCAGCCGAGCAGCAGGAACAAAAGCGCGGTTATCCGGCGTGGCATGCAGAGATGAGCGGTGAATGGCCGGCGGTTGGCGATATCGGAGTGACGGTTGGAACCGTTCAGGGCTGGACGGGTTCGACGTCGGTCAGCCACCACGCCTCGCCGCGCTGCACGAGGCGGGCGCGGATGGCGTCGCCGGCTTTCACGCGGATCAGCGCGCTGGATTCGACGTTGAAGGCCATCGTCATCGCGCCCATCACGCCCGGGATCGGCTCGTGCCGGACGAGGAGCGCAGGTTTGTCCCGCAGGATCTCGACGACAACGCCCTTGAGCGGATGGGATTCGGCGGCTGCGGGCGTGGCGGACGCCGCCGGGCGGGCGAGCAGCCACAGCCCCGCGAGCGTCCCCACGATCAGGGCCGCCGCGATCGCCTTGCCACGGGAACGGGCAAAGGTGGCACGCCCGCGCGGCAGGAGCGGCGGGGCGAGCCAGTCGAGCAACCCGAGGACGGCCAGGCTGGCGGCCATGAGCGGCAACACCAGCGACAGCAGCACGGCGATCGCGACCGCGCCCTTCGAGTTCCGGAACAAGGCCGGCGCCGCGGGCGCAGCCAGCTGGCCGGCGGGCCGGCGCGACCACCACATCGCCACGCCAGTGACGGCGAGGCCGATGATGCCGAGGCAGGTGAGCAGGCCGAGCAGCTGGTTTGCGAGGCCGAAGAGCTGGCCCTCGTGCGCGATGATGCCAAAGGTGTAGAACTTGCCCATCGTGCCAAAATCCTTGAACCGCACGTCGGCGAGCACCTTGCCGGAATACTGATCCAGGTGCACGTAGGCGCGCGAGAAGGCGCGATTGCGGTCGCTCAGGATCGAGTAAACACCGGTGGAATTTTGCGGCAGCGCGATGCCATACGCATCGGTGACCTTCTGCTCGCGGGCGATGGCGATGACCCGCTCCAGCGGGATCCGGGCCGGGTCGTCGACATACCGGCCCGCGGGGCGGCGGTGCTCGGCGTGCGGATCGGAGGCGGGCGGGGTGGAGGCCACCGTGGCAGCCTGCTCGGCCTTGGCCTTCGAGCCGAGGTAGGGCGACCAGCCGCCAAGCAGCTCGGAACGGTGCGCACTGGCCTGGGTTTCACGCGGCTGCCATTCGCCGGCGAGCTGGGCGAGCGTGCGCGCCCACTTGCCGCCGACCGGCGTCCACTGGATGCCGGTGGCGAGCAGAAACAGGGTGAATCCGGAGAGCCACACGGCGGGCACGGCGTGCGCGTCGCGCAGCAGCGCGCGCCGGCCGGCGCCCAGGCGCGGCAGCAGGAAGCCGCGCACCGTGAACGGGCGCGGCCACCAAAGGTAGAGTCCGGAAACGATCAGCACGAATGCCCAGCTGGCCGCGAGCTCGACCAGGAATTCGCCCGCGGTGCCGGCGAGCAGCGTGCCGTGCAAGTCGTGGAGGATGCGCATCGGGCGCGTGGCGTCGTCGATCTGCCCGAGAATTGCGCCGGTGTACGGATTGACGAACACGCTGACTTTTTCGGCCCCGCGCGGGGTCCCGAACTGCACCTCGGTGCTGCGCCCGGGCCGCGGGGCGGGCAGGAAGACCACCGGGTTCAGCCGCGGGAAGGCGGCGCGCGCGGCGGCGAGCTGGACGTCGGCCGCCAGCGGCGCGGCCCGCGCGGGCTCCGCGACGTTGAACAGGTCGCGGTACTTCCATTCCTCAAACTGCGGTTTCCACAGGTAGAGGGCGCCGGTAATGGCGAGGAAGACGGCGAACGGCGCGACGAACAGGCCGGCAAAGAAGTGCCAGCGCCAGACGGCGCGGTAGAGCGCACTTGCGGGGACGGGCGCGGTTTCCGCGGTGACGTTGGGGGCGTTCATGCTCAGAGACTCCAGCTGATCTCGGTGAACCAAGTGCGTTCGGGCATCGGGTGGAAGACAAAGTAGCGTTCGTTGCCGACATTGTCGCAGCCCAGCGAGGCCGTCAGCCCCTGGCGCAGGGTGGCGGTGGCCTTGAAGTCCACGACCACATAGCCATCGGTGCCGCCGTAACCGCCGTAGGGATCGCTGTTGTCGAGCGTGTTGAACTGGTGGCTGGAGGTGCGGAGCTGGCCGTTGAAGGCGAGCCAGGGGGCGGCGTGCCACGTGAGGCTGGCGCGGGTCTGCCAATACGGGATGCGTGGCACCTGCCTGCCAACGCTGGCGGGCAGGCCGGGGTTTTCGAGGATGCGGGCGTCGGTGTAGCTGACGGCGATGTTCAGGTCGAGGGACGCGACGGGGAATTTCCGGCGATCGTAGGCGAACTCGGCGCCGCGGGTGCGGATGCGGCCGACGTTTTGCGTGCCGCTGAACGAGGTGCCGTCGGGCAGCAGCGTGGACTGGTTGATCAGGGCGCGGCGGACATCTTCCTCGAAGATGCTGGCGCGCACGAGGCCGTCCTGGCCGAGCGTGCGCTCGATGGTGAGATCCTGATCGAGGGCGCGTTCGGAGCGGAGGTTGGGGTCGTTGTTCGTGACCGAGCCGTTGGCGCTGATGGAGCCTTGGAAAAGTTCACCGACGGTCGGGAAGCGGTAGGCCTCGGCGAGCGAGAGGCGGGTGCGCCATGCCGGCGCCGGTTTCCACGCGAGCGCCAGCTTGGGCGAGAGCGCGCCTTGACGGCGGTCGGCATAGGCGGTGCGCACGCGGACGCCGGCGAAATCCTTTTCGCGGTAGCCGGCAAAGGCGCGCCAGCTTTCCCAGCGGGCGCCGGGGGTGAGCGTCCAGCCCGGCGCGAAGTTCCAGACGTCCTGGGCGTAGAGTGCGTGCGTGCGGGTCTCGCCGCCGTTGCCGTTGTTGAGCGAGGTGCGCGTGGCGGGATCGCGCCAGTTGGCGAGGTTGTACTGGTTGGAGACCGTGAAGTAGCCGTCGTAGTGCCAGCCGAATGAAGGCGCATGATCGGCGAGCCAGCCGGGGCCCGCGCGGTAACCGAACTTGGCGTCGAACGATTTCCAGCCCGTGCGGCCGAGGAGGGCGGCCTGGCCGGCCCCGCCGCTCGTGGCGGCCGGCAGCGCGGCGGTGGACGCATAGGTTTTGTCGTTCAGCACGTCGTAGAGATTGCCGGTGATGACAACCTGCGGGCCGAACTCCGGCGTGTAGGCGAACACGGCGGCGTTGATCAGGTCGGATTGGTCGCGCGCGCTGAGCCCGAATTGTGCGGGCGAGATCGTGAACATGCGTCCCGCGGCTTCGACCTTGCCGGACCACACTTCCGCCCCGGTCGCGTCGCGCAGGTAGGTCTGCGGGTGGAGGCGGTCCTCCACGTTGGCCCAGTAGGCAAGCGTGTAGCGCAGGTGCAGGTCGGGGGAGAAGTCATAGCCGAGCTTGGCCTTGAACAGGTCGTGCACGGCCTTGGTGGGGCCCTCGGCGCCATAGATGATGCGGGCATTGCCGGAGAAATCCGTGTCGGTCGACGCACCGGTCACGGTGGTTCCACCGGCACCGGGTGCCGTGGTGGCGGAGTTGTTGATGGTCCAGAACTGGGTCGACGCGCTCAGGTTATCGAGATGGTTGTAGAAACCATACCAACTGAACTTTCCCTGCCGGCCGCCGGCGGAGAGAAAGGCGGTGGAGCCGCGCAGGTCGTCATGCGTGCCGTATTGATCGAAGCTGTGCCGGAAATATTGGACCTTGGCGGCGGCCTCGGCCTGGGTGGGCATCTTGGTGGTGAAAAGCACCGTGCCGCCGATGGAATTGCCGGGATAGAGCGCGGAGAAGGGCCCGTAGATAACCGCGACCTTTTCGATCTCCTCCGGCGCGAGCAGGAACCAGCGGGGTGAATTGCCGAAGCCGGTGCCGAGGAAATTCGACAGCAGCATGCCGTCGGCGAGTACGACCGTGCGGCCGGTCTGGCGGTTGGAGGTGCCGCGGATGCCGACCGGGGAATTCTTGTCGCCGATGAAGCGTTCGCGGATGAAGAGGTTGGGCAGGTTGCGCAGGGCGCTGACCGTGGTGGCGAGATTGTGCGCCTGGAGGTCGGCGCCGAGCACCTGCTGGGTGACGGCGGGCGCCTTCTGGTCGAAGGTCGCCGGGTTCGTCTCGACGATGTAATCGTCAAGGCGGAGGACGTCGCCGGGTGCGGCGGCGGGAGGTTCCGCGGTCGCGGCGGTGGCCGCGACCGCGGAAAGAAGAAAGAGGGAAGTGAGGCGGAAATTCATGGAAGGGAGGCGCGCGGATGAACGCGTGCGCGCGACGCGGCCCGGAAAGGACGGGAGCGTGGCAATGGGGGAGCGGGTTTATCCCGCGACCGGTCGGGGCATGAAGCCCCTCCCACATTTCCGAACCGGTTGGACGATGCGCGTTAAACGCGCGGCGGCGGCACGGGCACCGCGTCGGTGCGCGTCAGGCCGGCGGCGTCGGCGACGCCCGGCCAGGAAACCTCGGGGGCCAGCACCAGCGGCGCGGGCACGCAATCGGCGATCAAAAGGATCTTCTCGGCATTCGCGCCGAGCACGTCGTGCGGCAGCTGCTGCTGCGCGGCGTCCTCGGCGGTGCGGGAGAGATGGCAGAAACGGCAGGGCGCCTCGCCGCTGAAGGTCACCTCGATCGCGCGCGCGACCGGCATCACCTCGGAGTAGTCGTGGATCATCTTCGCCCAGCCCACGACCTGCACGACGTTCCACACGACGCCGTTCGCGCAGAACCACGCGAGCAACAGGCAGACGAGGGAAAGTTTCCGGCGCACGCGACGGATGTGGGGTCGCGGCGCCCCGGGTTCAAGGCGGTTGTGGCCAACCGCCCGTCATATGAGGCGAACTTCCGCGGCGATTAGGGGAGGGACGGATGCACCTGTCCGTTTTTTAACCACGGATGCCTCGCCCAACGGCGCGGCTGGTTGGTGCGCTCCGCCTGATAGGCTCCGCAGGGGGTTCCGGGGTCGGCTAATCGCCGACAGAGACACCAACCAAACAGAAATCCGAGCGGCGATTAGCCGCTCCCCGGAACCAAAACCGGAGCCTATCAGGCGGAGGGGACTGCGTGGCATCGCCGTCAGGCGAGGCATCCGTGGTCAAATGCGCCCGACGCTTTGAATATGTTTACGAACCCGCCGGCGTCGGGGGCGGAGGCGGAGCCGGCGCGGGTTCGAGGCGCGGGCGGATGGCGCTGACGATCTGGCGGACGGTGGCGCCGGTGTCGGCCGGCGCGGCATCGTAGGTTTCGTGCCAGACCACGATGCGCTGCTTCACGGAGTAGAGCTTCACCGTCAGCTGGAGGGGCTGGCCGGCCGCGGCGCGATGGGCAAAGCCGGTCAGGACAAACTGGCTGTCGAGCTTCGTGCCGCGGGCGAGCGCGTCGTCATCATCGTCGTCATCCAGCGGGATCGGGCTGAGGCCGACCTTGTCGCCGCTCTCCTGGAGCTTCCGGTAGGTTTCGCCAAAGACATTGCCCGCGTAGCTCGAGGTCTCGTCGTCGGGACCGCTGAAGGTGACGACGGCCAGCGTGCGCCCGGACTGGAACGCATGGGCGGCGGCGCCCACCAGCGACTTGATCGTCTCATCGGCATCCGTTTCGTGGTCCTTTTCCGTCTTTCCGGCTTTCGCCGCCTTGTCCTTCGCGCGCTGCTCCACGCTGGCCCTGACCGGGCCTTCCCACGCGGCGGGCCGGTCGCAGCCGCGAATCATCCCGATGATGTTGAAGACGAGCACGACGGAGGCCACGACGCGCACGGTGCGCGGCAGGCGCATCCACAGGGCGTGGGTCATGTGCCCGGCCCAGAGCGCGATGTTGTAGAGGAAGCGCGCCTGGTGGCCCTGCTCGGGATACGGGGGAAACTTGGGGAACGGCGGCGGCGGGGCCGCGGCCTTGCGGGCCTTGCGCTCGGCTTTCGTCTCCGGCTCGGCCAGCGGCGGCGGGGCCTCCACGTGCTGGTGGGTGTCGCCGGAGGCCAGCTTCGCGGCGAGCTGCTCGAGTTCGGGCGTGCTGGCGCCGCCGGGCGTGCGCAGCCACTGGACCGTGAGAAATTTCTCGGGCACGCGCGCGCCGTGGTCGCGGGTGTCGTCGATCACCACCGGGACGAGGAACATCACGTCGTCGGCCTGGTCGAGCGTGCGCTCGACCTCCAGCCTCCACTCTCGGCGGAAGTAGCCCTCGCGGCGCTTCTCCGTCGTGGCCGAGATGATCGGCATGAAATAGGTGCAGGTGCGGATCTGGTTTTTGATCTTGGCGTCCCAGGCCTCGCCGCCCGCGAGTTCCTCCTCGTCGAGCCAGACCTCGAGCCCGGCCGCGGCCAGGGTGTCGCGCAGCGCCCGCGCCGCCGCGCGGTCGGCGGAGGCGTAGCTGAGGAAGATCGAGGACTTGGGCCCCGATGGATCGGCATCTTGCGACATGCAGCGTCCGGTAAATCGCCGGCAGGCCGCCGGTGCAATCCATGATTGCGGGGTGGAACGCGCTGACCCCAGCGCGCTATTCACGCGCGGCCAGGCGGCAGGACAAGCGCGTTGGGGTCAACGCGCTCCACCCCATGGCTCAGTTCGCCTCGGTCACGCTGCGGATGACCTGCATGAGGTTCGTCAGCTCGAAGGGCTTCTGGATGAAGCCCGCGAGGCCCTTGCCGGTGAAGCGGTTGACGGCTTCCAGCTTGTTGAAGCCGCTGGTGAGGATCACGCGCACGCCCGGGCGGATCTGCCGCATCTGCCGGAACGTCTCCTCGCCGTCGAGGTGCGGCATCGTCAGGTCGAGCAGCACGAACGCGTAGCGCGTCGGCGCGGCGCGGAACTTCTCGACGCCCTCGCGGCCGTCGGAGGCGAGCGCGACGGCGAAGCCGAGGCGCTCGAGCATGCGCGCCGCGACGGTGCGCACGGTCTCCTCGTCGTCGACCACCAGCACGGTGCCGGCGCCGCGGTAGCCGCCGGTGGCGTCGGGGAACGGCTGGGCGCTGTCCTGCGCCCTGCCGGTGGCGACGGGGAAGAAGAGCTTGAACGTGGTGCCCTTGCCGACCTCGGAGTAGACCTTCAGCCCGCCCTTGTGGCCGCGCACGATGCCGAGCACGGCGGCGAGCCCGAGGCCGCGGCCGGTGAACTTGGTGGTGAAGAACGGGTCGAAGATCTTGGCGAGCGTGGCCGTGTCCATGCCGCAGCCGTTGTCGCTGACCTCGACGAAGACGTAGTCGCCCGGCGCGGGCGAGGCGTCGGGGCGGAAGCCGCGCAGGTATTCCTCGTCGACGCGGGCGACGCCGGTGGAGAGCGCGAGCACGCCGCTGCGGTTGCCGATGGCCTCGGAGGCGTTGATCACGAGGTTCATGATCACCTGGCGCAGCTGCGTGGCGTCGGCGTTCACCGCCGGCAGGCCGGTGCCGAGGTTGAAGCGCAGCACGCAGTTCTTCGCGATCGAGATCTGGAGCAGGTGCGACGTATCCTCGATCAGCTTGTTGAGGTCGAGCCGCTGGATGACGAACCGGCCCTTGCCCGAGTAGGCGAGCATCTGCTTGCAGAGGTCGGCGGCGCGGCGCGCGGCGATCTCGATCTGGTCGATCATCGGCTGGCCGAGCGACGTCGGCGGCAGCTCGAGGCGGGCGAGCGAGGCGTTGCCGAGGATGCCGGTGAGGAGGTTGTTGAAGTCGTGGGCGATGCCGCCGGCGAGCACGCCGAGGCTCTCGAGCTTGGCGCTCTCGACCAGCTTGCTCTCGAGGCGGCGGCTCTCGGTGACGTCGGTGATGAAGCCGTGCCAGATGGTGCCGCCGTCGGGAGTGCGCTCCGGCATGGAGGCGCCGCGCAGCCACGCGAGGGTGCCGTTGGTGCGGCGGAAGCGGAACTCGTGGTGGTGCGGCTGCAGCGTGCGGGCCGACTCCTTGATCTCGGCCTCGAGCCCCGGCAGGTCGTCGGGATGGATCTTGCTGAAGATCGGCGTGGCGTCGTCGCGCACCTCCTCCGGCGTGACCTCGAAGACCTGCCGCGCGCCCTCGCTGGCGAACGGCATGGCGTAGGTGCCGTCGGGCCGCAGCTTGAACTGGTAGATCACGCCCGGCACCAGCCGGTTGATCTGGTCGAGCTGCGCGAGCAGCTGGGTGGCGCGGGTCTCGTTGCGCTTCTGCTCGGTGATGTCGCGCGCGATCTTCGAGGCGCCCACGATCCGGCCCTGGGCGTCGCGGATCGGCGAGATCGTGACCGACACGTCGATCAGCGCGCCGTCCTTGCGCCGGCGCACGGTGTCGAAGTGCTTCACGGTCTCGCCCTGCCGGAGGCGCGCGACGATGGCGGCCTCCTCGTCCCGGCGGTCCGGCGGGAACAGGTCGGTGACCGGCCGGCCGATCATCTCCGCCGCGGTATAGCCGAAGATCAGCTCCGCGCCGCGGTTCCAGCTCGTGATGGTGCCGTCGAGGGACTTGCTGATGATGGCGTCCTCCGACGAGGCGACGATGGCGGCCAGCAACGCTTCCGCTCCGGCCGGGCCGGGCGGGCGGTCAGGCGTGTTCATGAACGGGGTGGAGCAGCGGGCGTGCCGCGCGAACAACGATGGAACCACACATTGCAGGAAAAATGCTAACCGCCGGCGGACTGCCGGCCTGTGGCCCGGCCAAGAGCAAGGTGGAAACAAACGGCCCTGCAAGCCCGCAATCGCCGGGAGGGTTCCCGCGCCCGCGCGGGCGGGCTCAGGCCGTCTTGAAGACGAAGAGGTTTCCCTTCTCCGTGCCCACCGCGAGCAGGCTGTCGTCGGGGCGCCAGGCGAACTTGGTGGCGGCGGACGGCATCGTCACCTCGGCAACCATCGGGTTCTTGCGCGTCGGCGCCCAGAGCGTGAACTCCCCGTTCGCCGCGCCCGCGGCGAGGAGGCCGTGGGCGTGCTGGAAGGCAAGCGCGCAGACGCGGGCGTTGTGAGGCAGGAGCAGCGGCTCGCGGCCCTCCGGGCCGGCGCCGGCGCAGTCCCACACGCACGCATCGCGGCCGCCGCCGGTCGCGAGCCATTTCGAATCGTGGCTGAACGAAAGCTCCTTGAGGCGCGTCTCGTAGCCGCTCATGTGCAGCTCCATATCCTGCTCGGCCGGCACCCACAGGTGCACGGCGTTGTCGTGGCAGCCCGCGACCAGCCAGCGGTTGTCCGGCGACCACGTCAGCGCGTAGATCGCGTTGCCGTACGGGAATTCCTTGATCGCGGCGAACGTGGCCGCGTCCCAGATGACGACGTGGCCGAAGCACGCCGCGGCGACGCTGGCAGGAGACAGGGGACGGGCGACCGGAGACAGGGGCGAAGCAGCGAGCGCTGAAACGGTCTTCGGCGCATCGGGAAAAGTGTGGACGAGGGTGCCGTCGGCCTTGAGTGCGACGAGTTTCCGGCCGGCGGCCGCAAAGAGTAACCATTCTGACCCCGGTCCACTGTCACCTGTCGCCTGAACTGCCTGCCACGCCAGGTGCTCGACCCAGGCATTGCCGAGTTTCACTTCCGCGGTCTGCTTGCCGGCCGTCGCATCCCAAAAGCGCACGCAGCCGTCCTGTCCACCCGTGGCCAACAGGTCTGTCCCCGGTCCTCTGTCCTCTGTCGACTGAAGCGCTGGCCGCCAGGCCAGCGCGTTCGTGCCGTCCTCATGCCCGGGCAGCGCGTGCTTCACCGCGCCGGTCGCCGCGTCGTAAAGCATGACCCCGCCGGCGGCCGAGGCGGCGGCGAGGACGGAGCCGTCGGGTGACCACGCGAGGTCGATCGCGTAGTCGTCGAGGGAGGCAGCCCAGTGCTTGGCGAATTGCATTCGACGCGCACGTTGCGCGCGCTCGCGGCGCGGCGCAAGTCTGACAGTAAAGGGACGTTGGCACTTGTGCGGTCCGGCCCCCGGCTTTTACTCGGCCCAGCGTTTCCCCCGCCATCGCCGCCCCAGCGGCCCAGCCCCCCAAGCCCATGACCCTGACCTCCCGCCTGCCGGCGTCGCTGCTGGCTTTGTCCTGCCTGTCGTTTTCCTTCCTGCACGCCGAGGAAGCCAAGCCCGTCGCGCCCGCCGCCCCGGCTGCGCCGCCGCCGCCCGAGGTGGTGCCGATCGACCATTTCACGGTGCCGGAGGGTTTCGAGCTGACGGTGTGGGCGCAGGCCCCGCAGCTGCGCAACCCGACCAACATGGACGTCGACGCCAAGGGGCGCATCTGGGTCGCCGAGGGCGTCAACTACCGCCTGCACGACAAGCGCGACAAGGACGGCGACCGCATCGTGGTGCTCGAGGACACCGACGGCGACGGCAAAGCCGACAAGTCCACGGTCTTCGTGCAGGAGCCGCTGCTCGGCGCGCCGCTCGGCATCGCGGTCCTCGACAACAAGATCATCGTGTCCAACGCCCCCGACCTCATCGTCTACACCGACGTCGACCGCAACGGCCGCTTCGACCCCGCGGTGGACAAGCGCGAGGTGCTGCTGACCGGCTTCAACGGCGCCAACCACGACCACGCGCTGCACTCCGTGACGTTCGGCCCCGACGGCCGCCTCTACTTCAGCCAGGGCAACGCCAGCGCGCACTTCACCGACCGCTCGGGCCGCACCTTCCGCGTCGGCAGCAGCTACAACCCGACCTGGAACAACCAGGCGCCGCGCCTCTACAGCTGGACGCCGCTGGAACTCGCCGGCGCGAAGAGCGACGACGGCCACGTGTACGTCGGCGGCTTCACCGTGCGGATGAAACCCGACGCCACGGACAGCGAGATCATCGGCTTCAACTACCGCAACAGCTACGAGCAGACGGTCACGTCGCTGGGCGACGTCTTCCAGAACGACAACGACGACCCGCCGGCCTGCCGCACGGCGTTCGTGCTCGAGTACGGCAACGCCGGCTTCTTCTCGCGCGACGGCAAGCGCAGCTGGCAGGCCGATCGCCGTCCGGGCCAGACGATCGCCACGGCCGAGTGGCGCCAGGAGGACCCGGGCGTGATGCCGGCGGGCGACATCTACGGCGCGGGCGCTCCGACGGGCATCGCGTTCTACGAGGGCGACGCGTTCGGTCCGGCGTGGCGCGGCACGCTCTTCAGCGCCGAGGCGGCGCGCAACACCATCCTCAGCTACCACCCGAAGCCCGACGGCGCGGGCTTCCAGCTCGAGCGCGCCAATTTCCTCACGAGCAATCCCTCGCAGGTGCTCGCGGGTGTCGACTCGAAGCGCGGCAAGATGGGCGAGGAGATTGGCACTTTCTTCCGGCCCTCCGACATCGTGGTCGGCCCGGATGGCGCGCTCTACGTCGCCGACTGGTTCGACCCGCGCGTCGGCGGGCACCAGGATCTCGACGACAAGACCGCGGGCGCGATCTACCGCATCGCGCCGAAGGGCTTCAAATCCGTCGTCCCGCAGTTCGACCTCGCCACGACCGCGGGCCAGATCGCCGCGCTGCGCAGCCCGGCGGTGAATGTGCGCGCACTCGGCTACGTGAAGCTGCACGAGCAGGGCGCCGCGGCGGTGGCGCCGGTGGCCGCGCTGCTTAAGGATGAGAATCCCTACATCCGCGCCCGCGCCGTCTGGCTGCTGGCCGACCTCGGCGCCGAGGGTACGGCGCAGGTCGTGCAGCTGCTCGATTCGCCCGACGCCGACACGCGGGTCACGGCCTTCCGCGCGCTGCGCCGCCACGGGCACGAGGTGCTCGCGCATGCCGCCAAGCTCGCGACGGATCCATCCGCCGCCGTGCGCCGCGAAGTCGCGGTGGCCATGCGCGACGTGCCTTATGTGGACTCCGCCAAGATCCTGCTCGAGCTCGCCAAGGGCTACGACGGCAAGGACCGCACCTATCTCGAAGCCTGGGGCATCGGCTGCTCGGGCAAGGAGGCCGGGATGTTCACGACCATCCAGAAGAACATTGTCGCGGCGAAGTGGGCCCCGGCTTGGAACGAACCCCTGAAGTGGTCCGCGGCTTACGCCGGGCTCATGTGGCGGCTGACTCCGGCCGAGGCCGTGTCGGATTTCGCGGCCCGCGCGAAGGCGGAGAGCCTGCCCGAGAAGGACCGCCTGGCGGCCGTCACGGCTTTGGGTTTCATCCCGACGAAGGAAGCGGCGGGGGCGCTGCTCGATCTTTCGCAGCAGGCCAAGGGTCTGGTCCAGCAGCAGGCCTTCTGGTGGCTGCTCAACTACAAGGATTCCCGCTGGAAGGACATGGGCGTCAATGAGGAGCTCAAGGCCCGCAAGCTCTACGATCCGGCCACGGTCGTGATCACCGAGAGCGTCGTGCCGACGCCGCCCGGAACGAAACTGCCGCCGGTCGCCGACATCGTGGCGCTCCAGGGCGACGCCAAGTGCGGCGCTTCGCTGGTCACCGCATGCTACCTCTGCCACCGCATCGGCGACAACGGCACCGACTACGGCCCGAACCTGACGGCGTTCGCCAAGCTCCAGACGCCCGAGGTCGTGATCGACGCGATCGCGAACCCGTCCAACGACATCTCGCACGGCTACGAGGGCACGGTGGTGACGCTCAACGACGGCAAGGTCATCCACGGCCGCCTGCTGTCCGAGGGCGATCCGCTCGTCGTGCTCAGCATGGGCGGCGTCACGCAGCTCATCCCCGCCGACCTCGTGAAGTCCAAGACCCGCCTCAACCGCTCGCTCATGCTGGGCGCGGAGCAGCTCGGCATGGGCCCGCAGGAAATCGCGGACGTGGTGGCGTATCTGCGCAGCCTGTAACGGCTGTGCTTGTTTTCATGTAGGGTCGGCGCTTGCGCCGACCTAATCCGCGCCTGCTGGCAGAGTTTGCGCAAAACGCTCAGCTTCCGGCAGCCATTCGGCCTGGGGCAGCCCACCTGTGCGCAGCTTGTCCTCGAATGCCCAGCGAATATGTCCCGGCGAGATCCATCCCGGCCAAATTTCGTCCAACGAGCTCAAGCCTGCGTTGTATGGATTCATGAAAATGTAGAGAGCGAAGCTCTCCGTATTTCCGCAGCTGCGCAGCCGATGTTCGAAAAAGTTGAGCTGCCAGTGCAGGTCGTGCAGTTGCCGCGTGACAGCAGCCTTAGTCTTGGCCACCAGCTGGCTGACCGATAGACGCGGCCCAAGATTCAGGAGCACATGGACGTGATCGGGCATGACCGTGGCCGCGAGCAGCTGGCCGTCGCCGGATTCGTCAATTGTGGTGATCGCGGTTCGGACCGCACTCAACGTGGAGGGGGTAGTCAGAATTTTGGCCCGATGGTGCGTGCACCAAGTTAGAAAGTAGCTGGCCCCGGCATGGGAGATTCGGCCCGGGAGGAGTTTCGCGGTGGCGCGGGAACGGTAGGGCATGTGAGCGCGAGGTCGGCGCAAGCGCCGACCCTACAAGGTTGCTGATATGCCCGTACCGACAGGAAGTACGGATGTCCGCGACTTGGCGAACCGGAATGCTCAGAAGCTGTCCGCCTCGCGGTACGCCTTGATCACCGCGGCCTCGCCCACCTTGCCCTTGATCGAGTTGCCGTGCTCCATGCCGAGCACGCCGGTGTAGCCACGGGCGTGGAGGTGCTTGAAGATGTTGTGGTAGTTGATCTCGCCGGTGCCGGGCTCGTTGCGGCCCGGGTTGTCGCCGATCTGGAAGTACGCGATTTCGTCCCACGCGCGATCCAGGTTCGGGATGAGGTTACCGTCGGAGATCTGCTGGTGGTAGATGTCGAAAAGGATCTTGCAGGACGGGCTGTTGACCGCCTTGCAGACGGCGTACGCCTGGTCGGGATGCTGCAGCCACACGCCGCCATGGTTGGTGAACCAGTTCAGCGGCTCGAGCACCATCACGAGGCCGTGCGGCTCGATGATCGCGGCACAACGGCGCAGCAGCTCGATGACGTTTGCCTCCTGGAAGCCTGGGGCGAGGCGCGGGCCGCCATACTTGTTCCAGTTGGCGGCGCCCTTGGCCTGCTGGTCGACGGAACCGGGGACGACGGTGAACCATTTCGCGCCGCAGCGCTTCGCCACCTCGACCGACGCGCGCATCCGCTGGAGAATTTCCTCCTGCACCGCGGCATCGGGCTTGGCGAAGGTCGGCTCGTCGAAGTTCGCGTAGGCGACGAACACCCCCATCTGCATCTTGTTTTCCGCGAGGGTGCGGCCGATCGCCTCCTGCTCGGCGGGCGGGCGGCCCATCATGCCGTTGTCCTCCCACGCGGTGAAGCCCTGGTCGGCGGCGAATTTGATCTGGTCGATCACATTCGGGCCGGCGGACTCCTTGAACATGCCCGGGTGCGGGCCGTAACCGAGTTTGAACTTCGGGCTGGCGGCGGGGGCGGCCTGGCCGAGGGAGCGGGGGAGGCCGGCGAAAAGCGCGGCGCTGGTGGCGAGCGCGGACGAGACGAAGGTGCGGCGGTTCATGGGGAATGGGGCAACGGCAGCCTTGGGCCCGCCATGTGATACGCCAAGCCCGCATTCTCCGCCCGCGCGAAGCAAGCTCTGCGCCGATGTTCGTAATACGAACATCGGGCAGCTGCGGTCGCGGGCAAATGTTCGTATTACGAACATTTGCCTTGGGGAAGAGCGTGGGCTCGGGCCTTGCGGTGGCGGGCCTGGCCGCGAGGTTGGAGTGGCCCGGCGGTCCAGGGTTGGGCGCTCAAGGCGGGATGTTGTCCGTTGCGACCGGCCCGACGGCGGCGCTGATGTTCGTATTAAGAACATCCGCTCGGGCCGCTTCTGCACGCCAATGTTCGTAATACGAACATCGGCGCTGGATGCGAAGCTTGCGGCCGGCGTGCACGGCTGCTGTCCTGACGGCATGGCCTCGTCCCCGAAGATCCTGGCGTTTTCCGGCAGCTCGCGCCGCGGGTCGCTCAACAAGAAATTCCTGGCGGTCGCCGTCGCGGAGACGAAGCAGGCCGGCGGCGACGTCACCCTCATCGATCTCGCCGACTACGAGCTGCCGCTCTACAACGGGGACCTCGAGGACCGGGACGGCTTGCCGGCCAATGCCCGCAAGCTCGTCGACTTGATCAAGGCGCACACCGGCCTGCTGATCGCCTCGCCGGAATACAATTCCTCCATCACCCCGCTGCTGAAGAACACCATCGACTGGTGCTCGCGGGCGGACGACGACCCGTTTCCCGGCAAGGTGGTGGCGGTCGTGTCGGCCTCACCCGGCGCCTACGGCGGCAACCGCTCGCTCAAGACCACGCAACAGATCCTGCTGCACCTCGGCTGCCACATCGTGCCGGCCATGGCCTCGCTGCCGGCGGCGCACAAGGCGTTCGGTCCGGACGGCCAGCTGACCGACGCGCGCGCCCACAAGGCCGCGACGGAACTGGCGCAGGCGCTGGTGGAGACGGCGACCAAGCTCGCCTGAGGCAGGCGAGCTAAACGTCGAACATCGAACGTTCAACTTTCAACGTCGAAGGATAGAATCGAGGCGCAGACAGCCTCACCTGAGTCGCAACGCGAGGATCGGGAGTTGGACGTTCAAAGTTCAATGTTGAACGTTCGACGTTGCGGCCGGCTGCCTCAGCCGGCCAGGCACGCCTTGAAGCCCTCGGTGAGGGTGGCGCGGTCGAGCCTCTTGCCGATGAACACGAGCGTGTTGGTGCGGTTCTCGCCACCCTTCCACTCGCGGTCGAACTTCGCGTCGAAGAGCATGTGCACGCCCTGGAAGACGAGCCGCTTGTTCGTGCCCTTCACGCAGAGCACGCCCTTCATGCGGAAGATGTCGCCGCCCTTTTCCTGGAGCAGCTTCGAGATCCACTCGTTGAGCTTCTTGCCGTCGAGGTCGCCGGGGAGGCTGATGCCGACGGAGGAAACCTCCTCGTCGTGCGAGTGCTCGTGCCGGAAGGTTTTGTCCCAAACGTATTTCACCATCTTCGTGTCGGCGCCGTACAGGTGCGTCGGCACGTCGTGGCCGGTGAAGAGCAGGTACTTGCCCGCGGCGGGGAGCGTCACCTGGAACTTGCCGTGCTCGTTCTTGAGCTTCAGGCGGTGCAGCTGCGCGCCGGCGGCGATCGTCTCGCCGGGTTGCGTGACCTTCTCCCAGTCGGAGTAGGTGAGGACCGTGGCGTTGATCGACGCGGCGAGATCCTTCTCGTCGAGGCTCTGCAACGGCATCACCACAACATCGAGCTCGTTGTGGTTGTGGCCGCAGGCTTCGCCGCACTCGTGGTCGTGCTCGCCGTGGTGGTGATGGTGGTCGTGGCCTTCGTGGCTGTGTCCGTGATCGTCATCGCCGTGGCCGATTTCGAGTTCGTAAGTGCCGGCCGGCAGGTCGTAGGCGCCGGCCCACTCGAAGGGATATTCCATCTCGAGGAACTGCGGGTCGACCTCGACGGCGCGCTCGAGGTTGAAGCCGCCGACGTTCAGCACGCGGTCGAGCGGGAGCTCGCTGTTCTTCGTGCGGTGGATCTTCGCCAGGGCGTTGATGCCGCGGATCTTCTTTTCCAGCGCGTCCAGCTCGGCGGGGGCGACGAGGTCGGTCTTGTTGAGGAGGATGACGTCGGCGAACGCCACCTGCTTCTGCGCCTCGGGCGAGTCGTGCAGGTGGAGGGAGATGTGCTTCGCATCGACGACCGTGACGATGGCGTCGAGACGGAACTGCTCCTTCATCTCGGGATCGGTGAAGAACGTCTGGGCGACCGGCGCCGGGTTGGCCAGGCCGGTGGTCTCGATGAGGATGGCGTCGAGGCGGTCCTTGCGCTTCATCAGCCGCCCGAGGATGCGAAGGAGGTCGCCGCGCACGGTGCAGCAGATGCAGCCGTTGTTCATCTCGAAGATCTCCTCGTCGCTCTGGATGACGAGCTGGTTGTCCACGCCGACCTCGCCGAACTCGTTCTCGATGACGGCGATCTTCCTGCCGTGCTGCTCGGTCAGGATGCGGTTGAGCAGCGTGGTTTTGCCGGCGCCAAGGAAGCCGGTGAGGACGGTGACGGGAATGGGAGCGGAAGGCATCGGAGGACGGAGGACGGAGGACAGAGGACAGAAGCAAAGTCCGCAAGCCGCGCTTTGCAACTGGCGGACTTGGCTTCCGGAACATGTCATCTATTAGATGACATGTTGGGCGGACCGTCGCGCTCCACCCAGGCGTAGAGCGCGGGCAGGAGGACGAGGGTGAGCAGCGTGGCGGTGAGGATGCCGCCGATGACGACGGTGGCCAGCGGGCGCTGCACTTCCGCGCCGGGGCCGGTGGCGAGCGCCATCGGGACAAAGCCGAGGGCGGCGACCAGCGCGGTCATCAGCACCGGGCGCAGGCGCGCGAGCGCGCCCTCGATTACGGCATCGCGGACGGAGCGGCCGGCGGCGCGGAGGTCGTTGAAGCAGCTCACGAGCACCACGCCGTTCAGCACGGCGACGCCGGACAACGCGATGAAGCCGACCGCCGCCGTGATGCTGAACGGCAGGCCGCGCGCCCAGAGCGCGAAGACGCCGCCGGTCAGCGCGAGCGGGATGCCGGTGTAGACCACCAGCGCCTGCCGCAGCCGGCCGAAGGTGAGCACGATCAGGCCGAAGATCAGCAGCAGCGTCGCGGGCACGACGAGCGCCAGCCGGGCCTTGGCGGCGAGCAGATTCTCGAACTGCCCGCCGAATTCCACGGTGACGCCGGGCGGCAGCGTGATGTCCGCGTGCACCCTGGCCTGCGCCGTGCGCACCCAGCCCTCGATGTCGCTGGTCTCCAGGTTGACGAGCAGCGCGCTGCGGCGGCGGCCGGCATCGCGCAATACGGGCGACACGGCCTTGACCTCGTGGAGCTCCGCCAGGTCGCCGAGCGGCAGCAGCCCGTGTTCGCCCACGCGCACCGGCAGCGCGCGGAGCGCCGCGGGATTGGCGCGGGCCGTCTCGGGGAGGCGCACGACCACGGGATGACGCCGGTCGCCGTCGACCAGCACGCCGGCTTGTTCGCCGGCGAGCGCGGATGCGACCGCATGGTTGAGCTCGGCCGCCTGCACGCCGTAGCGGGCGAGGGCGTCGCGCTTCGCCACCACTTCCAACAAGGGGGTGCGGCCGAGCGACTCGAACTCGACTTCGCCGGCGCCCGGGATGGCCTCGAGGAGCTTTTTGAGTTCCTCGGCGACTTTCTCCGTCGCGTCGTAATCATCGCCGTAGACCTTCACGGCGAGGTCGGCGCGGATGCCTTCGAGCAGTTCGTTGAAGCGCATCTCGATCGGCTGCGCCACCAGCACGGCGGCGCCGGGATTGATCGCCTCGACCTCGGCGCGGAGGATCTCGCCGAGCCGCCGCTTGGTAATGAGCGCGCCGTTCTCGCGGCGCCACTCGGCGCGCGGGCGGTAGAAGATGTAGAAGTCTCCGTCGCTTTGCGGCATCGGGTCGGTGGCGATCTCGCTCGTGCCGAGGCGGGAGAACACCCGCGTGACCTCCGGCACGCGCTGCCGGATGAGCTGCTCCGTGCGCTTCTGCTGCGCGACGGCCTCGTCGAGGCTGATCGACGGTTCGCGGAAGACCATCAGCGTGAACGAGCCCTCGTCGAGCGTCGGGATGAACTCGGCGCCGAGCCGGCTGAAGGCGGCCCCGCCGAGGCCGGCCAGCGCGAGCGCGCCGGCGACCAGCGCCACGCGGAAGCGCAACGCCGCCGCCAGCACCGGGCGGTAGATCCGCAGCGCGAGGCGCATGACGGGGTTTTCCGCCTCGGCCACGCGGCCGCGCAGCACGAACGAACACAACGCCGGCATGAGCGTGAGCGCGAGCACCAGGGCGCCGCCGAGCGCGAGCATCACGGCCAGCGCCATCGGGTGGAACATCTTCCCCTCGATGCCGCCGAGCGCGAGGATCGGCACGTACACGAGGGTGATGATCAGCACGCCGAAGAACATCGGCCGGCCGACCTGCCGGCACGCCGCCAGCACCTCGGCGTGGCGTTCCTCGCGCGTGAGGATGCGGCCGAGCTCGTGTTGCCGCGCGCCGAGCCGGCGGACGACGTTCTCCACGATGACGACGGCGCCGTCGATGATGAGGCCGAAGTCGATCGCGCCGAGGCTCATCAGGTTGCCGGAGATCCCGAAGCGCGCCATGCCCGTGATCGCGAAGAGGAACGACAGCGGGATGGCGAGCGACACGATGAGCGCCGCGCGCCAGTTGCCGAGGAGCGCGAAGAGGACGGCGATGACCAGCACCGCGCCCTCGAAGAGGTTCTTCTCCACCGTGCGGATGGTGGCGTCGACGAGGTCGGCGCGGTTGTACAGCGGCGTGGCCACGACACCGGCCGGCAGGTGCGCGGGCAGGGTGGCGAGCTTTTCGGCCACGCGATGGGCGACGGTGCGGCTGTTGCCGCCGGCGGTCATCATGGCGGTGCCGATGAGCGCCTCCTCGCCGTTGGCGAGCGCGGCGCCGGTGCGGACATTGCCGCCGATGCCAACCTCCGCGAGGTCGCCGACCGTGAGCGCGCGCACGCCGCCGGCGAACTTGACCGGCAGCGCGGCGATCTCGGCGGTGGTACGCACGCGGCTGACGGCGCGGACGATGAGCTGTTCGCCGGCGCGGCTGACGATGCCGCCGCCGGCGTTCTCGACGTTGGCGGCGACGACGACGGCGAGTTCCTCCGGCGTGACCCCGGCGTCGCGCAGGGCGTCGAGCTTCAGTGCCACGACGACCTGTTTCTCGTAGCCGCCGATGCTGTTGACGTCCGCCACGCCCGGCACGGTGCGGAGCAGGGGTTTCACGCGATAGTCATGGAGCAGTTGCAGTTCCATCAGCTGCTCGCGGCGGGTAGCCGGCTTGTTCGGGGCGTCGGCGGTGTAGTCGAGCGTGTAGTAGAACACCTCGCCGAGGCCGGTGCTGATCGGCGCGAGGCGCGGCGTGAGCCCGCGCGGCAGCAGCTCGGCGGCGCCCGCGAGGCGCTCGCTGATCAGCTGGCGCACGCGGTAGATGTCGGTGCCGTCGCTGAACTGCAGCGTCACCTGCGACAGGCCGAATTTCGACAGCGAGCGCATTTCCTGCACGCCCGGCGTGCCGGCAAGCTCGGTTTCGAGCGGGAGCGTGACCAGCTTCTCGACTTCCTCCGGGGCGAGGGCCGGCACCTCGGTGTTCACCTGCACCTGGACGCCGGTGATGTCGGGCACGGCGTCGATCGGGAGGTTCCAGGCGGACCACAGGCCCACCGCGAGCAGGGCGGCGGCGCCGAGCAGCACGAGGCCGCGCTGGCGCAGCGCGAATTCCAGGATGCGGTCGATCATGGCGCCACCTCGACAGCGTTGAAGTCCAGTCCGGTCAGCAGCTGGAGCCTGAGCCCGGCTTCGAGGGCCTCGCGCTCCGTGGCGAGCAGCGACTCGACGGCGTCGAGGTAGCTGTTCTGGAGCTCGACGTAGGTCGCCAGCGGCACGGCGCCGAGGCGGTAGTGGCGGTCGGCGAGGGCGGCGGCTTCGCGGAATTTCTCCGCGGCGTCGGGCGCCCAGCGCGCGACCTCCGCCTGCTTGGCGGAAAACTCGGCGCTCGCGGCCAGCACCACGCGCTCGAGTTCGCGCCCGGCGAGCAGCACCGCGGTCTGGGCCTGGCGCTGGCGCGCCTCGGCGGCGTCCTGCGTGGCGCGCGGGCGGTCGCCCAGCGGCAGCGGGAGCGAGAGGCCGACGCCGGTGACGGTTTCGCGGTCGCCGGCCTTTTCCTGCGAGACGTACGGGCTGACCGTGAACGCCGGCCGGCCCTCGGTGCGGGCGAGGCGCACGGCGTAGCCCTGCTGCTCGAGCTCGAGTTTTTTCGCGCGGAATTCGAAGTTGTTCTCGCGCGCGGCGGCCAGCAGCGCGGTCGCGTCGGGCGGGGCGTGGAACGCCAGCTTCGCCGGCGTGAGCTCGAGCGCGGCGTCAACCGGCGCGCCGCGGAGCTGGTTGAGCTCGACCAGCGCGGCTTGGACCGCGAGCGCGGCCTCGGTGGCGCGGCGCTGCAGGGCAAGTTCCTGTGCCTCGATGACGCGCGTTTCCAGCTGCGGCGTGAGCCCGGCCGGATCGCGCGCGAGGAAGACCTCCTTCAGCGCGGCGTAGCGGTCGGCCACCTCGCGGGCGGCGGCGGCGCGGGCCTGCGCGGACTGGAGGCCGAAGGCGAGGGTGCGGGCGCGGCCGGCGAGCGCGGCTTCGAAACGGGCAAGGCCGAGCCGGGCGAGGGCGACGTCGGCGTTGGCGATCGACTTGCGCAGCGCGAGCCGGCCGGACCATTCGAAGGTTTGGGAGACGGACACCGACCAGGCGGTGCCCTCGGCGGAAAGGCCGGAAGCGTCGCGCACGCGCTTGGTGCCGCCCTGGACCGAGAGTTCGGCGGGCGCGCGGGTGGCCGCGAGGCGGGCGTTGGCCTCGGCCGCGGCGAGTTCGTCGCGGTAGAATTGCAGTTCGGGGTTCCGGCCCGTGATGTCGGTCACGAGGGCGGCGGGCGCGAGCGGTTGGGCCAGCGCGGTGGCGGAGAGGAGCAGGAAAAGGGGAAATGATTTCATGGCTGAACAGGAAGTTGACGAACGAGGACGCGCGGCCACAGGCCGGGCGCGGACGCGACGGTGCGCGGGACTACGCAACGAGAGCCTCTGCTTCGTCCCGCTCAGCGGGACTTCGCAGGGCAATCGCGCTCAGGCGCGATTGGGCGCCCGGGCGGGCGGGGCCGCGCGGGCGATGAAATGCCACCGCACCGTCAACTCGGACGGAGGCGCGTGGCGGACAGGGGAGAGGGCGGGTTCGCCGAGCAGCAACTCGGGCGCGAGCAGGAGCGCGCAGCAGTCGGGGACATGGCACTCGGCGGGCGCGGCGACGGCCAGGGTGGCGGACGAATCCTTGTAGAGCGCCTGCTCGACGGTCGGGCAGGCGTCGTCCTTGCAATCGTCGCCGGCGGCTCCGGCCTGCTCCTCGGCGCAATGCGATTCGAAGAAGCCGGCGGCTTCGAGGCGGCAATGCAGCGTCGCCGGCAGCCAAACGGCCAGCAGGGCGAAGAGCAGCACGCGTCCGAATCGAACCATGCCCGGGAAGGACGTGCACCGCGCCGCCGATGTCAAGCCGTCGCAGGGAGTGGAGGTGAAGTACGGCCACCGGACGGGCTCCCCGCGGGCGCCGTCTCAATCAACCCGCCCGGAGGCCAGGTTCCACCGAACTGGCCCGCGACCCAGGGAGCAAGTCCGGCGCCTTGCGGTCATACGGTGCATGAAGCAACATTCCTCCCTCGCGGCTTTCATCGCCGCGCTCGCTTTCCTGTTCGGCGGCTGCGCCTCGGTCACGCCGCCGGAGCGCGCCACCCTCAGCCTGGCCGGCGTGACGTCCGCCCACTCCACGATCTTCGAGACGACAATCGAGCTGACGCTGCGCGTCACCAACGAGACCAACCAGCCGCTCCGGCTGCAGGGTTCGTCGCACAAGCTCACGCTGAACGGCAGCATGGTCGGCAACGGCGTGGGCGCGGTGGCGACGGAGGTGCCGCCGCTCGGCACCGCGACATTCCCGGTCACGATCCGGATGGACAACCTGAAGCTCTTGAACCGCTTTGGCCGCGGCCAGCTGCCGGAGGCGATCGACTACCGGCTCGACAGCCGGCTCTTCACGCCGTCCTCGGTGGACGGCCTGAAGGTGCGCACCACGGGCGCGCTCGACCTGCGCCCCTTCACCAATGCGCTCCTCCTCAACTAGGGGGCGGCGCAGGCCGCCATTGCCACCGCGCGCGCGTTTTGCTCCGGTGGCGGGATGAACGACGAACTGCCGCCGATGCCCTCCGACCCGAAGTCCGGTCTCTACCGCCATTACCGGGGCAACGAGTACCGCGTCGTCGGCCTCGCGCGGCACAGCGAGACCTGCGAACCGATGGTCGTGTACCAGGCGCTGTACGGCGAGCGCGGCCTGTGGGTGCGGCCGCACCCGATGTTCCTCGAGACGGTCGACGTGGGCGGGAAATCCGTGCCGCGCTTCACCCGGATCGGGGATTAGCGGCTTATGGCTGCGCCGGTGCGGCGGTGTCGCGCCCCTCGCCGTCGAAGTGATAGAACTTCTCGCCGCGGACGATCTTCTCGCGGCCCTGCTCGACGCGCCACTTGTTGGTGTCGCGCAGCGAATACACGCAGCCGCAGTATTCCTGCTGGTAGAACTCCTCGCGCTTGGCGATCTCAACCATGCGGTTCGCGCCGCCGAGCTTGCGCCAGTTGTAGGTCCAGTAGGTGATGCCGGGATACTTCGCCGCGACGCGTTCGCCGCTGGCGTTGATCTGGTCCATGTCCTTCCAGCGCGACAGGCCGAGGCAGCTCGTGATCACCGGGAAGCCGTGCTCGTGCGCATGGAGCGCGGTGCGGTCGAAGCGCATGTCGAAGCACATCGTGCAGCGCGCGCCGCGCTCCGGCTCCCATTCCAGGCCCTTGGCGCGGGCGAACCAGTTGTCGGTGTCGTAGTCGGCGTCGACGAACGGGATCCCGGTCTTCTCCGCAAAGCGGATGTTCTCCTGCTTGCGCAGCTCGTACTCCTCCTTCGGGTGGATGTTCGGGTTGTAGAAATAGATCGTGTAGTCGATGCCCGACGCGGCCATCGCTTCCATCACCTCGCCCGAGCACGGCGCGCAGCACGAATGCAGCAGCACCTTCTTCGCGCCACCGGGGGGCGTGAGGACAGGCCGTTCGTAGGGCTGGGCGGGTGCGGACATGCGCCCCTCACTGAATGAAAGCGCTCCCGCGCGTCAATGGCGGGGAAAGGTGGAGCCCGACCTCCGGGCGGGCTGGCCGCGAATGCATTTCCATCAACCTGCCCGGAGGTCAGGTTCCACCATATTGCAGCTCCGGAACGCTTGCGTATCAACGGCTTCGCGCCGCGACAATCTCCGCCCGGCATTCCGCCAGCGCCTGCTGGAGCGCCGGGCTCCTCAGCATTTCGCGGGCGAGCGCCTCGCCGACGATGCGCCCGGCCTCGAGGTCGCTCGGGTAGTGGACGCCGGTGAAGAGCTTCATGCGGCGCGTCTCGAGCGCCCGCGCCTGGAAACCGGCGGCGCTCTCCGGCAGGAGTTCGCCGAGCAGCGCGGCCCACAGCGCGGACTGGATGCCGTGGCCGCTGGGATACGAGCCGCTGTCGGAGAATTCCACGCAGGGCTTCACGCGTGGGTCGGCGAAGGGCGGACGCTTCCGCGGCCACACGGCCTTCGAAGCGCGGTTCACCGGGATGAAGTCCTCGCGCACGGCCGCGAAAAGCGCGGCGGTCTTCGGCAGCTTGTCCGCGGTGAACCACGGGCCGGCGACATCGGCGCCGAAACCGAACAGCGTCTCGTTCTCGATTTCCTGCGCGCGCTGCGCGAGCGCGGGCGTGCGGAGATCCTGGAACTGCAGCACGACCTCAAGCTCGGCGCGCGTGACGAGCGAGTCGGCCGCCGGCGGCGGCGCGAGCAGCGCGCGGTAATCGAGCGCGTGGTCCGCGATGAAGTGTCCGGCGGAGACGGATAGCGCCGCCAACAACGCGAGGCCTCCGCATGCCGGCATCCTGAGCCGGGCGAAGGATCCAAGGGGGCGGCCAAAGGCGGACATGATCTTGGATCCTTTGCTCCGCTCAGGATGACAAGCCTCGAGTGATCGGGTAGGGGGGGGGATTTTTTTG
>JBEHYX010000033.1:0-37911 GCA_048497945.1 Verrucomicrobiota bacterium
TCCAGCTCCCGCTGGACCGCGGCCCAGCGGGAGCTGGACCCTCCACCACTTCGCGGCGTGCCCTATCTGCTGAAAGATCTCTTCGACCTCACCGGCGTCCCGACGCGAGCCGGGTCCACGTTTCTGCAATACGTCCGTGCCATCCCCGAGCGTGACTCCGCCATCGCCCAACGGCTCGCCCAGCTCGGTGCCACCTGCGCGGGCAAGACGCATCTCGTGGAGTTCGCCTCGGGCCTGACGGGGGAGAACCCGCACTACGGCGACTGTCCCCACCCGCGTTTTCCCGACCGGCTGTCCGGCGGCTCGAGCAGCGGCTCGGCCGCGCTCGTGGCCGCGGGCGTGACACCGGTGTCGGTCGGGACCGACACCGGCGGTTCCGTCCGCGTTCCCGCCGCGTGGTGCGGACTCTATGGTTACCGGCTGACGCCGAAGGATGAATTCATTCGCGATGCCTTCCCGCTCGCGCCGACGATGGACACCGCCGGGTGGTTCACGGCGAACGCCGCGGACATGCTGGCGACGATCGAGGCGTTTGCATCGTGTAGGGCCGGCGCTGGTCGCCGGGCCGCGAATGGCCTGCCGACGAGCGGCAGCCCTACAAAGGGGACTCCTCGCGGCTGCTACCTGAACGCCCGCAAACTCGTGCCGGGCATGGACCCGGCCGTAGCCACGGCTTGTGATTATGCGGCCGCGAGCCTGTCGGCGCATGCCGATCCGGTGGCGGAGGCCTCGCTGGTCCTTTCGTGGCACCATGCCGTCGACAGCTATATCACCATCGGCATGAGCGAAGCGCACGCCGTGCACCGCGACTGGCTCGCCCCGTACCACGAGCACTACGACCCCGTGATCTGGCGGCGTTTCACCGATGCCGGCGATTTTGCCGCCGCGGACATCGCCGCCGCCCATGAACGCGCGGCGGAAATCCGCTCCGTCTGGCGCGGCTTCTTCCGCGCCTACGACTATCTCGTGCTGCCCGCCGTGCCCTGCGCCGCCCCGACGAAGGCCGAGGCCACCGTCGCGCTGCGGCGCAACATCCTTGCGCTCACCGCGCCGGCCAGCCTCGGCGGACTGCCGGTGCTGACGATCCCAATTCCCCTGCCGTCGGGACTCACGGCCGGATTGCAGATCATCGTGCAAGCGGGCGACACGACAACGGTGGCCGCGCTGCTCAGCCAATCGGCCTAGGCGGGTTCTTCCAAGCCCAGCAGCTGGGCGGCCGTTTCACGAAAGATCACCGCATCGGCCCCGGCGGCCTCGGCCTCGTGGAGGATGCCCGCGAATTCCGCCTGCGGGCTTTTCTTCGGGTAGAGCACGAGCGGGTAATCGGAGCCGAACAGCACGCGGCCCGACGGCGCCTTCTTCCACACCTCGGGACCGTAGAGCAGCGGCGATGCCGCGGTGTCGAACCAGAGGTTCGGGAGCGCAAGCGCGCGCTTGGCCCAGGCCAGGCCGCCACCCCAGTGCGCGAGGATGAAGTTCGTGCCGGGAAATTCCTCCGCCAGCGTGAGAAAATCGTTGAGCGGCGTATCGACGCGGCCCGGGTACTCCTTTGAGTCCGGGTCGGTGACGTGCAGGTTGACGGGCAGCTTCAGCTCGCCGGCCAGCTTGAGCAGCTGGCGCCAGGTGGGATGGTCGAGCGGCACCCCCTGCGAGTGCGGCGAGAGCTCGCCGATGCCGGAGAATCCGAGGTCGCGCGCGCGCTTCACTTCATCGAGCGCGGCCTGCCCGGCAGCCGGATGCACGGTGGCGAAGGCGGCGAAGCGGCCGGGATAGGCCTTGATGCACGACGCGTAGAATTTGTTGTGCTCCACGCAGGTCGCGTGGTTCTGCCAATACCAGCCGAGGAGCACCGCCTTGCGGATGCCCGCGGCGTTCATGTCGCGCAGCAGCTCCGACATCGCGGGAAAACCCTGCACCGGCGTGCCGTCCTTGCGCTTGCGGGTGCACAGCGCCGCCCACAGCGGCTCCTTGTGCGCTTCCGCCCACGTCATGGGCGATCGGCTGGCCTCCGAGGGGTAGAGATGCACATGGGCATCAATGATGGTCACGACCTTGATGCTTCCAACGCAGTGCCGTTGCGGCAAGCCGGGAGTGGCCCAAACCACATGTCATCTAATAGATGACATGTGGTTTGGGCTCAACCGGCGACCAGCTTCGCCGACAGGCGGTTCGTTTCCGCAACCAGCTGGCGCAAATCCACCGTCGTGAGCCGGCCCTGGTCGACGACCCGTCGGCCGTTGATGAAGCTGTAGTCGACGGCGTCCACGTGGCAGAGCACCAGCGCCGCCACCGGGTCGTGCTGCGCACCGGCGAGCGACGGCCGGTCGAGGTTCACCGCGATGAAATCCGCCGACATCCCCGGCGCGATCGCGCCGATGTCGTCGCGGCCGAGGACCCGGGCGCCGCCGAGCGTGCCGAGCTCCAGCGCGTCGCGCGCGGTCATGACCGAGGCATCCTGCGCGCCGACACGCGCCAGCAGGGCGGCCGCTCGGGCTTCCTGGAAAAGATTCGTCGCGTCGTTCGACGCCGCGCCATCCACGCCGAGACCGACCGGCACGCCGGCGTTCACCATCCTGCGGATCGGCGCGATGCCGCTCGCGAGGCGCATGTTGCTGCACGGGCAATGCGCGACGCCCGTGCCGGTGCGGCCGAACTTCGCGATGGCGGCGTCATCCAGCTGCACGCAATGCGCGTGCCAGACGTCGTTCCCCACCCACCCCACCGACTCGGCGTATTCGCCCGGCGTCTGGCCAAACTTCTCGCGGCTGTAGGTGACGTCGGACGCGTTTTCCGCGAGATGCGTGTGCAGGCGCACGCACCGGTGCGTGCGCGCGAGCGCCGCCGACTCGCGCATGAGGTCGGTCGACACGGAAAACGGCGAGCACGGCGCCAGCGCGATCCGCAGCATGGCATGACGCTCCGGGTCGTGATACTCGCCGATGAGGCGCTGGCTGTCCTTGAGGATGTCGGTTTCCTTCTCGACGAGCTTGTCCGGCGGCAGACCGCCCGCGCTCTCGCCGACGCTCATGCTGCCGCGGCAGGCATGGAAGCGCATGCCTATGTCGCGCAGCGCGCGGATCTCGTCGTCCAATTTGCAGTCGTTGGGAAAGAGATAGAGGTGGTCGCTCGACGTCGTGCAACCCGACAGGATCAGCTCGGCCGCCGCCATCTGCGCGCTGACGTACACCCCCTCGGCCGTGAGGCGCGACCAGATCGGGTAAAGCGTCTTCAGCCAGCCGAAGAGGTCGCAGTTTTGCGCCGCCGGCACCGCGCGGGTGAGCGTCTGGTAGAAATGGTGGTGCGTGTTGACCAGGCCCGGCAGCACCACGTGGCGGCCCTTGAGGTCGAGCACCTCGTCGGCGGTTTGCGGCAGCGTCACAGTCGGCCCGACCTGCTCGATCACGCGGTCGCGCACGAAGATCGCCGCATCGCGGAGCTCGCGGCGCCGGCCGTCCATGGTGACCAGCGTGTGGATGTTTTTGAGCAGCAGTGTCGGCATAAGGGCACCACTAAATCACACTAATCCTACACTAATGAAAACCTCGGAGTAAGGAATTCGCCTGAATTAGTGTCCAATCAGTGTGGATTAGTGGTGACGCTTTCTGTCGTCCGCCCCGGCCAGGCGAGGTTCAAAATCAGGGCGGTCAGGCCGCCGGCGGAGATGCCGGACTCGAGCAGCGCGTGCAGCCAGGCGGGCAGGCCGTTGAGGACCGCCGGCTGCGTGGGCAGGCCGATGCCCATGCCGAGCGACAAGGCCACGATCACGCCTTCGCGCTGGCCGAGGCCGGCGGCGAAGATCAGGCGGATGCCCGCCACCGCCACGAGGCCGAACATCAGCATCGCCAGCCCGCCGAGCACGGAGGGCGGCAGCACCGTGATCCAGCGGCCGACGGCGGGGAAAAGACCGAGCAGAGCGAGAATCACGGCCATGACATAGCCGACGCGGCGGCTGGCCACGCCGGTGATCTGGATGACGCCGTTGTTCTGCGCATAGGTCGCGCTGGGGAATCCGCCGAAGAGGCCCGTGATCGTGCTGTTGATGCCATCGGCCAGCACGCCGCCGGACACGCGCCGCCAGTGGGCCGGGCCGTCCGTCTTCAATCCCGAGAGCTGGGAGGTGGCGGTGATGTCACCGATGGCCTCGAGCATCGACACGAGGTAGATGAACAGGAACGGCGGGACGAACTTCCAATCGAAGGCGAAGCCGTGCGGCAGCAGGCGCGGCACGGTCAGCCACGCGCCCGTGCCCGTCTCCGGGGCCTTCAGTCCGCCGAAGCAAGAGCACAGGATGCAGCCGGCCAGCACGCCGAGCGCGGCGCCCGCGATCCGCGCCCAGGCGCGGCCCGAGGCTTGCGTGACGACGATGACGCCCGCGACCGCCAAGCCGATGACCAGGCCCAGCCAAGGCGGGCTGCCGGGAGAAACCGGCGCGGAAAGGCCGAAGAACGCGGTCGGGATCAGCGAAGCGCCGATCAGGAGAACCACGATGCCGCACACCAGCGGCGTGAAGACCTGGCGCAGCCGGGCGACAAACGGCGCGAGCACAATCAACAGCGGCGCGGTGACAAACGACAGCCCGAGCATCAGCCCCAGGCCGCCCGCCTGGCCGGCCGCGGTCAGCGGCTGCAGGAACGCGAAGCTCGTGCCCGTGACGCTCAACAGGCCGGAGCCGACCGGGCCGCGCTGCCGGCATTGCAGGAAGGTGCCGAGTGCGGACGCGAGCAACGCGATGCTGACCAGGTAGGCGGTGTCCGCCGGGGAAAACTTCAGGATGCCGGCGAGGATCAGCGGCGGCGTGATCGTGCCGACGACCATGGCGGAGACATGCTGCAGGCCGACGAGCAACGACGGCCCGAAAGGGATGCGATTCTCCAGGCCGTAGACGATGTTCGGGGTCTTCTCGGCAGTGACCGGCGGGGGCAGGACGTCCATGGGTGGCGACGCTAGCAGGCGCTACGCCAGCGGGAAGAGCGGAAATCTAAAATCGGGAATCGGGAATCTAGAATTTTTAATTTCGAACCAAACCAGCTCATGCCGCGTCATCCTGAGCCGTGCGAAGGAAAGGTGGGCGTTGGTCTCCGTCCCGGCGCCTGTCGCCGCCGGGACGGCGGCGACCACCTTGGATCCTTCGCGCGGCTCAGGATGACGGAGAGGCGTCGATCGAAATTTTAGATTTTCGATTCCAGATGCCCGATTTCACGATTTCCGCCGGTCTCGTCCGGAGGACTCGTCCTACCGCGCCTTCTCGATGGTCACGGTCCACGTGCCGCCGGAGGCGAGGCCGTGCTTCTCGGAGAAGTTGCCCATGTTGAGGGCGAACGCGACGTTGAGCAGGCTGTTCAGGTAGAGCAGCGGCTCGCCTTCCTTCACGTCGCCGAAGGTATGCGTGTAGGGAATCACGCCGCGGTAGGCCTCCTTGCCGTCGTGCGAGATCACGACCAGGAATTTCTGGCCGAACTCCGGCTTCAGTTCGGCGAACAGAGAATCCGGGATGTTGGTCCAGACGTTGCCGTAATGGAAATCCAGCGTGGGAATCGTGCCCGAAAGCACTCCGCCCTTCACGGATGGCTTGGTGTACGGCAGGCTGATGACCTTGGGCTCGAGGAGCGGGCCGACCTGCTCGAAGGTGATCTTGCCCGACGCCAGCCGCGCGCCGGTGTAGGCGTAGATGTCGCGCCCGTGGAAGGTGTAGCTCTTTTCCGAGCCGGGGCGCCGGTTCAGCTTCTCGTCGATGCGCCGCACCGCCTCGATGCCGAACTCCTCGGCGACGAGCGTCCAGGTGCCGTTCTCCGGGCCGACGAAATACTGGCCGTTCTTCGTCTTGAGCACCACCGACAGGCGCTCCGTACCGACGCCGGGATCGATGACGGACACGAACACCGTGCCCTCGGGCCAGTACGGGCAGGTCTGGTGCAGGCGGTAGGCCGCTTCCCAGATGTCGTACGGCGTGTTCTCCTGGCTGAGGTCGAAGATGGCGAGGTGCGGATCGACGCCGAAGGCGACGCCCTTCATGGCGGCGACGGCGCCGTCCTTCACGCCGAAGTCGGTCTGGATGACGAGCGCGTGCTGGGCCGAGGCGGCCACGGCGGCGAAGAGGGACAACACGAAGCAGCGAAGGAGCGAAGGCATGGGGAAAGCACAGGGCAGAACCGGTCCGATGGCAAGCTGCCGGGAAAAATGTCCGTCGCCCCATTGGTCATTGCGAGGAGCGAAAGCGACGAAGCAATCCAGCTGGATCGCCACGCCCGCCTGCGGCGTGCTCGCGATGACAACCCGAATCGGAACTTTCTGTCCCCAAAAGAAAACCGCCGGCGCTTGGCGGCGCCGGCGGCTGATGGTTTGCTGGGTGCGGTCTAAACTCGCGGCTTAGAAGCTGTACTTGGCCGTGAAGCTGAACTGCGTGCCGGGCAGGGCGAAGATCGAGCCGTTGCCGTACACCGAGTTCGGCGGCGACCAGTTTTCCTCGTTGGTCACGTTGGAGACCGACAGGCGGTAACTCCAGGCCTTCAGCTTGTACTCGACGCTGGCGTCGATGTTGTACTGCGACGGGATCACGAGCGTGCCGGCGTAGTTGTTGTTGATCTTCGTCGTGTAGGTCGCGTTGGCCGTGAAGGTCAGGCCGTTGTCGAGACCGTACGAGATCAGGCCGTTGAACTGGTTCTTCGGCAGGCCGGACAGCTGGTGCGTGGTGGCGTAGTCGATGCCCTGGGTCGGGAGCAGCGGCGTGCCACCGTCGGACTGGAAGCCCGGGGTCACCGTCGCGTCGATGTACGAGTACGACGCGGTCATGTAGAAGTGCTTGTTCGGCTGGTAATTCAACTCCGCCTCGAAGCCCTTCGCCTTGAACTTGACGATGTCCGTGCTGCTCGTGCTCTTCGCGGTGCGTTCCTGCTGGTAGACCGCGAAGTTCAGGAAGAGCGTGTTGTTCTTGAGCGAGTACTTGGTGCCGGCCTCGACCAGCTTGGAGGGCTGCTGGAAGTTTTCCTTGTCGAGGGCGGTGCCCGCGCCGTTCCAACCCGTGATGCCGCCGCCGTTGCCGACCGCACCCGAGGTGTTCTTCGAGTAGTTGTAGGTCACGTAGGCGCTGGAGGTCTTCGTCATCTTGTAGACGAGCGAGGCGTTGTAGTTCGGGATCCAGACGGTGATGTCGTCGTGCACAACCGGCGACGTGAGCGGGTCCTTCACGTCGGCGCTGAGGTGCTCATAGCGCGCGCCGAAGCGGAAGTCGAAGGAGTCGTTGACCTTCCAGTTGGCCTGCGCGAACGGGCCGACCGTGGTGCCGTGCGAGTCGTTCGTGTCGCCGTTGATCGTGCCCTGCGTGGCATAGCGGTTGGGCCAGCCGGGGACGGGCTGACCGACGAAGCGGCCGTAGAAGTAGCCGGAATTGTAGACGTTGATGTAATTGTGGTCCTTCGTGAGGTCCCACACGTTGGCGGGCTCGAAGAAGTAGTCGTCGTACGCCGTCGTGCGCTGGTAGCGGATGTCGAGGCCGGTGTTCAGGGTGAAGCTCGGCTTGTTGAAGATGAACTCCGTGCGGTTCTCCGCGAACCAGGAAGGATCGACGATCTCCGAGTAGTAGTAGCTGCTGAGCGTGTTGCGCTTCGTGTAGCTCCAGAACGTGTTGTTCACGATCTTGAAGGTCGGGTCGACCGTGTAGGTCTGGATCGCCTGGAAGTTGTACTCGTTGCCCTTCGAGTGGTCACCCGGCTTGAGCAGGCGCTCGTGGCGGTTGATCTTCACGGTCGGGCCCCACGCCATGTCGTTGCCGCCGTCCTTCACGTAGGTGGAGTTCTGCGGGTCGGAAGGCGCGCCGGGCGCGTTGTTGATGTTGATGCCCGTGACGTAATTGCCGTTGTCGATCAGGTCCTGGGTCACGCGGTTGATGCCCCAGTTTTCCGTGTAACGGTAATCGGCCCACGTGCCGTTGAGGAAGATGCTGTAGTTCGCCGAGGGACGGAACTCGAGCGCGCCGTAGACCGAGTGGTTCTTGTTATAGTAGTCGTGCCAGTAGCCCTTGCTGTCCGTGCCCGAGTACGAAATGCGGTAGGCGGTGGTCTTCGAGAGCGGACCGCCGTAGTCGATCGTCCAGGCCTTCTGCGAATAGGAACCGAGGGTCACGCTGACCGAGCCCTTGCTCTTGTCGAAGTACGGGCGCTTGGTCTGGAGGTCGATGTAGCCGCCGACGTACATCGAGGAGCCCTGCACCGCGGTGGCCGGGCCCTTCACGATGTTGACCGACTCGACCGAGTTGAAATCGAGCGGGAGGCCGTTGCCGTTCGAGGTGATGCGGCCGCGCACGCCGTTGATGAACAAATCGGCGGTCTGGCCGCGGATCGACGGGTTGGACGGGGCGCCGAAGTTGGTCGTCGTGTAGGCCGACGAGGTCAGCTTCGAGAAGTCCAGCACGCTGTTGATGTTGATGTCGCTCAGCTGCTGGCGGGAGATGATCGTGACGTTGCGCGGCACGTCGACGATGTTGTCGTCGGTGCCGAACACCGAGTTGAACGGGCGGGCGATGGGCAGCACCAACGCGTCGGTGGCGACGCCGGAGTTGATGGTGAAGCGCTCGAGCTCGAGCACTTCGCCCTTCGGCGGCTCGGAATCGTCGACCGCGGGTTTCTCGGCCTGGGCGTGGAGGCGCCCGGACAGGCTGGCGAGCACAAGCATGGCCAGGGAGGTGCGTAGCAGGTAGGTTTTCATGTATTGGGTGTTAGGGAAATGACAGGTGCCGGACGGGCTGCAAAGCAAGGCATGTGCCAGACACCCTGCGGTTTGTTGCCCGGAAAAACTCGCCGTCGCGGTACGAACCCTGCTCAATGCCGCGCATGGTTCCCTCCGCCCTGTTCCTGCGCCTGGGCCTGGCGCTCGCCGTCCTGTCGCCGCTCGGTGCCGGCGCCGAGATCATCCGCCCGAAGGTTGTCGTCGTGACCATGTTCGAGATGGGCAAGGACACTGGAGACGTGCCCGGCGAATATCAATACTGGGTCGAGCGCGAAAAGCTCGACCGGGTGATCCCCCTACCCGCCGCCTATCACGACGTCCGTGCCAACGCCGACGGCTCCGTCATCGCGGTCGTCACCGGCATGGGCAACAGCAACGCCGCCGCCAGCATCATGGCGCTCGGCCTCGACCCGCGCTTCGATCTGACCAAGAGCTACTGGCTCGTCGCCGGCATCGCCGGGCTCGATCCGGCCGACGCCTCCGTCGGCTCCGCCGTCTGGGCCGACTACGTCGTGGAGGGCGACCTCGGCCATGAGATCGACGCCCGCGAGATCCCCGCCGATTGGAAGACCGGCTATGTGCCGATCCGCAAGAAGAAGCCCTACGAGCTGCCCCTGATGCCCGCCGCCGAACGCGCGGACAACTGCTACGCCCTCAACCCCGCCCTGCTCCACTGGGCCTTCGCGCTCACCCAGGACACGCCGCTGCTGGAAACGCCCGACACCATCGCGTTCCGCAACCGTTACAACGACCACCCGAAGGCGCTGCAATCTCCGGCCGTCTACATCGGCTCCAACCTCGCCTCCAGCACGTACTGGCATGGCAAGCTCCTCGACCAGTGGGCCAACGACTGGGTCGCCTACTACACCGAGGGCCGCGGCAACTACATGACCACCGCGATGGAGGACACCGGCACGCTCCGCGCGCTGACCAATCTCACCAAGGCCGGCAAGGCCGACGTGCAGCGCGCCCTCGTGCTGCGCACCGCCAGCAACTTCGACCTGCAGCCGCCCGACCTCACCGCCGCCGAGAGCATGGCGGGCGAAAAAATCGGCCACTACTCGGCCTACATCCCCTCCCTCGAGGCCGCCTATCGCGTCGGCAGCAAGGTCGTCCACGAACTCGTGCGGGGCTGGGACAGGTACGAGGCGGAAATCCCCACGGTCGCGGCGCCATGATCGGATTCACCGGTATTCGCCTGGAGGGCCCGCGTCTCTGCGGGCCGCGGCCCGCAGGGACGCGAGCCCTCCAAATGTTTCTCACTTTCTGCCTGCTGCTCCCGGCAGCACTGCGCGCCGCCAGCGTCGACATCCTCATCGCCGCGGCCACCGACGCCGAGCTGCAACCGCTGGTCGCCAGGCTCGGCTCGCCGCAGGCCGAGACGCGCGCCGCGTGGCAGTTCTGGACCGGGACGCTGGCCGGCAAGAAGGTCGTCCTCACGCGTACGGAAGGAGACCCGCTCAACGCCGTCGCCGCCACCACCCTCGCCATCCGCCACTACGCGCCCAAGCTCGTCGTCACTGTCGGCGCCGCCCGCGCCCACGACCCGGCCCTGAAACCCGGCGACGTGGTGGTCAGCAAAACCTTCATCGCCTTCGACGGCCTCGTCTCCCAGCCGCACGGCCTGGGTGGCGGGGTCCATCCGCTCACCTGGGAGAAACTGCCGCACGCCCCGATGACCCCCGGCGAAAAGGAGCATTACCAGGAGGAATTCCCCGCCGATGCCGCCGCGCTCGCCGTTGCGCAGAAGCTCACGCCCGCCCGCGGCCGGGTGATCGCCGGCGCGCTGGGCTCGGCCCCGCAGGTCAACCGCGAGGCCGACCGCATCGCCTGGATCCACGAAACGTGGAAAACCGATTGCGAGGACACCGAGTCCGCCCACATCGCCGGCTGCGCCCTGCTCCTGAACACGCCGGTGATCGGCCTGCGCATCATCGACGGCACGCCCGCCGAGACGCCCGCCCTCGCCACCCAATTCCTGGAGGCGATGAAATGAACCGGAATCACCCGACTTTCGCACAGAAGGTAACGAAGGAAACAAAGGGATTTTCCCTTCGTTCCCTTTGTTTGCTTCTGTGCAAACAGGGATTGGCTGCCTTGGTCCTGATTGCGCTTCTGTCAGCTCCCCTCCTCCCCGCCGGCGAGCCGGTCGACGTGCTCGTGCAGGGCGCGGAAAACAAGGAGGTCACCGACATCGTCGCCGCCCTGAAGGATGCCAGGAAGATCGAGATCGGGCCCTTCAGTTTCTGGACCGGCCGGATCGGCCCGCATCGCGTGGTCGTGACGCTGACCGGCCAGGCGCTGATCAACTGCACCACCTCGACCATCATCGGCATCGAGGAGTTTTCCCCGAAGCTGATCGTCAACCAGGGCACCAGCGGCGCGCAGGCGCGCTTCCTCACGCTCCACGACATCATCGTCGGCCAGCGCGCGATCGACTACGGCAATTTCATCTCCGCGCCGCGCCCCGCCGGCGCCGGCAGCACGCCGCTCGCCTGGACCCCGGTCCCGCAGCAGCTGCGCGACCCGAAGACCGGCGCGCTGGTCGCGTTCCCCGACGGCTTCACCGGCGACGCGGCCGCCCTCGCCGTGGCCTTGCGCACGCGCAACCCGATGGGTCGCGTCTTCCCGGGCGTCATCGGCTCCGCCCACGAGGTCAACCTCGAGCTCGACCGCGTGCAATGGTCGGCCCGCACGTTCGGCCTGGACGTCGAGGAAATGGAATCCGGCCACGTCGCCGCGATTGCGCACGCCTACGGCATCCGTTACATCGCGTTCCGCGTGGTCAGCGACGCCCCCTATGAAGGCGTGCCCTTCTTCCCCATGGCCGCGCGCGCCACCGCCCTGTTCACCGTCAATTTCCTGGAAAACCTCCCCCCGCTGGACGCACACCCATGACCACCCTCCTCAACCGGGTCTACAAGCTGGACCAAAACCGCACGACCGTCTCGCGCGAGTTGCAGGCCGGCCTCACCACCTTCGCCGCGATGGCGTACATCCTCGCGGTCAACCCCGCGATCCTCTCCGCCGCCGGCATGCCGCAGAGCGCGCTGATCACCGTCACCGCGCTCACCGCGGCGATCAGCACGCTGCTGATGGGGTTCATGACGAACTACCCGCTGGCCCTCGCGCCCGGCATGGGCATCAACGCCTACTTCGCCTTCACGGTGTGCCTCGGCCTCGGTGTCTCGTGGCAGTCCGCCCTCGGCCTCGTCTTCGTCAACGGCTGCATCTTCCTCGCCCTTTCCGTCACGGGCATCCGCGAAAGGATCATTTCCGCCATCCCGCACCAGCTGAAGCTCGCCATCACCTGCGGCATCGGCCTGTTCATCGCCTTCATCGGCCTGAAGAACGGCGGCATCGTCGTCTCGAATTCCGCGACCTTCGTCACCCACGGCGACTTCGGCACGCCGGCCGTGCTGCTGTGCTTCGCCGGCATCCTGCTCACCGCCGTGCTCGTCGCCCGCCGCATTCCGGGCGCGATCATCCTGTCGATCCTCGCGGTCACGGTCGTCGGCCTGTTCGTCTCCGACGGCAAGGGCGGCCATGTCACCACGATGCCGGCCAGCCTGTTCTCGCTGCCGGCCTCGCCCGCGCCGACCATGTTCCAGCTGAACTTCGAGCTGCTGCTGCACGATTTCGGCAAGGCGCTCCCGATCATCCTCACGCTCCTGCTCGTCGACATGTTCGACAACATCGGGACGCTGATCGGCGTGACGAAGCGTGCCGGCCTGCTCTCTCCCGACGGCACGCTGCCCAAGGCCGGGAAGGCGCTCGTGGCCGACTCCCTCGCCGCGATCATCAGCTCGCTGCTCGGCACCTCGACGGTGGTCAGCTACGTCGAGTCCGCCTCGGGGGTCGAGGCGGGCGGGCGCACCGGCCTGACGGGCGCCACGACCGCCGTGCTGTTCCTGCTGGCCCTGTTCCTCACCCCGGTGATCCTCGCCATTCCCTCCGCCGCCACCGCACCGGCCCTCGTGATCGTCGGCGTGTTCATGTTCCAGGCGGTGTCCGAGCTGAAACTCGACGACTTCACCGAGGCGGCGCCGATCTTCCTGATCATCGCCGGCATCCCGCTCAGCTTCAGCATCGCCGAGGGCATCGGCCTCGGCCTGATTTCCTTCGCCGTGCTCAAGCTCGTCACGGGCCGCGTCCGCGACACCACCGCGCTGACCTACGTCCTCGCCGCCATCTTCAGCCTGCACCTCCTCCGCGCGATCTTCTCGCACCTTTTTTGAGGCGCGCGTGCTTTTGACCACGGATTTCACGGATGCCCATGACGGCAATCGCCGCTCCCGATTCATCCGTGTAATCTGACTCTGATCCGTGCAATCCGTGGTCAAAAAAGTCCCGGACTGGATGCGACGCAGCCTTGCCGGCCCGATGATCGGGCTGGTTTAATTCCCCCATGCGTTACCTTGTCCTGCTCGTCACGCTCGCCACTTCCGCCTTCGCCTCGTTCGGCCCGCGCTTTGAGGAGATCAAGCGCACCGCCAAGCCCGCGGAACTCTACACCTTCCTCTACGCGCTGCCCAAGGGCGGAGACCTCCACAACCACCTCGGCGGCGCGATCCGCTCGGAATGGTGGTACGACGTCGCCACCGACCCGAAACGCAACGGCGGCGACACGTTCTACACGCGGGTGAAGTTCACCGCGGGCATCGACACCGGCACACCGCTCATCCTCTTCCAGACGATCCGCCAGCATGCCTACGCCGCCCTGCCCGCGGCACAGCAGGCCGACTTCGTGCGCCTCGACGCCCTCACGCCCGAGCAGAAGCAGGCGTGGCTCGATTCCGTCCGCCTCGACCGCCCGGGCGAGGGCCGCAACGAGTTCTTCGATTGGATCTGGCCGCGCCTCGGCGGGCTCTTCGGCAACCTCGACGTCGTCAACAACGTCATGGTCGAAACGATCAAGGCCTACGGCGCCGAGGGCATGCGCTACCTCGAGACCCAGACCTCGGTCCTGGGCTACGCCGACAACGCCGGCAACCCCATCTCCTCCGCCGACGCCGCCAACGCCATCCGCCGGCGTCTCGCCCAGCCCGACGCCGTCGCCACCGGCGTGACCGTGCGCTTCCAGGTCACGGGCCTGCGCTTCTTCCCCGACGCCGAGCAGCAGGTCGAGCGCCTCTACAAGTTCGTCGACGCCAACCGCGACCTCTGGGTCGGCATCAACCTCGCCGGCATCGAGGAGAACGGCAAAGGCTACCCGCTGCGCTTCCTCGAGATCTTCCGCGAGATGCGCCGCAAGTACCCGACGCTCGCCCTCTCGATCCACGCCGGCGAAATGGACGGCCCCGACGAGCATATCCGCGACACGCTCCTGCTCGGCGCCAGCCGCATCGGCCACGGCGTGAACCTGATCAAGGATCCCGACACGCTCCTGCTGCTGCAGCAATCGCGCCGCGTCCTCGTCGAGATCAACCTCATCTCCAACCGCCTGCTCGAGTACACGCCCGACTTGGCGAAGCATCCGTTCCCGGAATATCTCCGCACCGGCGTGCCGGTGTGCCTGAACACCGACGACCGCGGCATGTGGGACAGCAACCTGACCGACGAGTACTACACGGCCGTGACCAACTTCAACCTGTCGTGGGATGAGCTCATTGCAATGGGCCGCAACTCGATCACCTACTCCTTCGCCCAGCCCGAGGTGAAGGCGAAGCTCCTCGCCGACTACGACGCTGCCGTCGCCGCCTTCGAGGCGAAATACGCCGACAACCTCGCCGCGCTCAAGGCCGTGAAGCCCGTCACCTACGGCTACGCCAAGCGCACGTGGGACCTGGCCTTCGCGCCCTAGCGCGAAGGCATTGGTCATCACTCGTTGGTCAATTGTCATTGGCCATATCAAGCCTCCGAACACGGACGTTCGGTTCCGGCATCCGATTCGCACCATCCCCGATCATCTCACAGGAGGCAACGGAGCCAACCGCGAGAATTGCTCCGTTAACTCCTTTGCCTCCTGTGAGGTCGGTTTGATCCGTCCGGTCCGTGCAATCGGCGCAATCCGTGGTTAAAAAAGATCGCGGCCAACTCCACGCTCGACGGCCCGCACGCGCCCGCCGTTAATCCCCGCATGAAAGCGAAGTCCCTGCTGCTCGCCCTTCTCGCCCTGCCGCTGGCAGCCATGGCCCAGACCCCGGCCAAGGCCGGCCCGTCCCCCGAGGCGCTCGAGCGCCGGGAGCGCTCCAACCAGCGTCTGGCGGCCGAAAGCGTCAGCGTGCCGGCCGACCTGCCGGTGATGCCGGATTCCACCGTCGCGAAACTCAAGGCGAAGGAGCAGATCGTGCAGCGCGCCGTCGCCGTGTGCCTCACTTCCATCAAGGCCGAGCGCATGGACCTGGAAAAGGTCGAGGACCTCGTGAAATACTACAAGGCGAAGAAATTCTTCACGCCCGAGGAAACGGATTTCATCGAGAGCGCCGCCTCCTCCAACGAGGAGCAAAACCGCTACCTGTGGCGCTACGAGGGCCTCGCGGTCCTGATGTGGTCCCTGGGCTACCTCGACACGCTCCCGCGTCCCGACGCGGCGGCCGACGTGAAGCAGATTGTCTCCCCGCTCAGCCAGCGCACCCTCGAGCAGTTCACCGCCGACGCGAAGGTCCGCACCCCCGCCGAGATCCTCGACGAGGCCGACCTGATCTACCGCTACCAGTGGGCGATCAACGATGCCCGCAAGCGCGGCAAGTCCGCCCCCGCCGGCCTCGACCGCGGCATCGTCCAGCAGCGCCAGGACATGCTCAATTGGCTGGTCGGGCGGTAAGCCCAATCGGGGCTGACCACTAATGCATCGCCTAACGGCTCTGCTCCATGGTGCTCTCCGCCTGATCGGCTTCGCTGCGGGCTTCGGGGGTCGGCTGATCGCCGACAGAAAATCAAGCATGTGCCCAAGCGGCGATTAGAGCATTTCATATTGAACTGTAGCCGCTTGGTGGACTGTAGGGCGGGATCGCTGATCCCGCCGGTTTGGACGTTCGCAGGGAAGGCGGGATCAGCGATCCCGCCCTACAATTTGATCCATCGGCTATGACATTTTTTGAAAGCGCTCTAGCCGCTCCCCGAAACCAAAACCAGAGCCGATTAGGCGGAGGGGGTTTTGAAGCAGAGCCGTTAGGCGATGCATCAGTGGTTAAAAAGGATCGGACACCTTGAACCACATGGTCTCACCGCGGCTTCGTCCGCACCCGGTAGATGAAACTCCAGTCGATGGCGTTCTGGCCAGCGCCAGGGCGCCGGCCATCATCCAACGTTTCGTAGGGTACATGCGAGGGGTGGGCCGATAGAGCCCGTTCGCATTGCAGACACAAGCCTGCTCAATACCCGCCAAGGATCTGAGTTGAACGTCGAACGTTCAACGTTGGACGTTCAACGTTCAGATCGGATTCAGATCGGCGGCCGGGTGTCGCCCTTCCGCGCGCTCACGACCAGCAGCGGCACCGCGGTGTTGTGGCGGACCTTGTCGATCGTGCTGCCATGGACAATGTCGCCGAACAGCTTGTGGCCGTGCGAGGCAAGCGCGATGAGGTCGCAGTTCATCTCGGCGGCGACGCGCACGATCTCGTTGGGCGGGTTGCCGAGCGCGAGCAGCGTCTCGACCTTCAGGCCCTTGGCCGTGAGCGTCTCGGCGGTGACCGCAAGGTATTCGAAGTCCGCCTTCATCTCGGCGGACTCCGCCAGCTTGAGCTGCTCGTAGTTGCGCGCGGCCCAGCCGTCGGCGACATGGAGCAGCAGCAGGTCGGCGCCCAGGCGCCGGGCGAACTCCCCGATGTGCGGCAACAGGCGCTCGTCCGCCGGGCCGTTCTCGAGGGCGACTAGGATTTTGCGGTACATGGGATCCAAGAGCCTGAAGTTAACCACGAAAGGCACCAAACACACGAAAGCAGACAGATAATCCACCCATGGTGTTCATTTTCGTGTGGTTCGTGTTTTTCGTGGTGAAAAAGCCCGTTCACTCCCCGCCGGTCAGGCCGGCGATGTCCAGCAGCAGTTTCACGTTCAGGCCGATAATGACGAGCGTGATTGTCCAGCCCAGCAGCTTGACCCACCAGGGATTCACGAACTCGCCCATCTTGTCCTTCTCGCCGGTGAAGCGCATCAGCGGCCAGCAGGCGAAGCCGAGCTGCATGCTGAGGCAGACCTGGCTGGCGACGAGCAGCGCGGTGGTCTTGCCCTCGCCGTAGACGCCGATGACGACGACCGCCGGCACGATGGCGATGGCGCGGGTCAGCAGGCGCCGCAGCCAGGGGCGGAGGCGGATGTTGAGGAAGCCCTCCATCACGATCTGGCCGGCGAGCGTGCCCGTCAGCGTCGAGTTCTGGCCGGAGGCCAGCAGCGCCACGGCGAACAGGATGCCGGCGAAGGTCACGCCGAGCACGCCGTCGAGCAGGTGGAACGCCTCCTGGATCTCGGCGACCCCGGAGTGGCCGGTCTTGTGGAAGGCCGCGGCCGCCAGCACGAGGATGGCGCCGTTGATGAAGAGCGCGAACATCAGCGCGAACGTCGAGTCGATCGTCGCAAACTTGATCGCCTCGCGCTTGCCGCCGGCGGTCTGCTCGTACTTGCGCGTCTGCACGATGGAGGAGTGCAGGTAGAGGTTGTGCGGCATGACGGTCGCCCCGAGGATGCCGATGGAGACGTAGAGCATCTCGGGATTGCGGATGATCTCGAGGCTGGGCGTGAAGCCCGCGAGCACACCGAGGAGGCTCGGCTTGGCCAGCCAGAGCTCGAACGCGAAGCAGGTGCCGATGGTCAGGATCAGCGTGACCACCACCGCCTCGAGCCAGCGGAAGCCCTTGTGCTGGAGCAGCAGCACGATCATGACGTCCGCCGCCGTGATGATGCAGCCCCACACGAGCGGGATGCCGAAGAGCAGCTGCAGCGCGATGGCCGAGCCGATGACCTCGGCGAGGTCGCAGGCCGCGATGGCGAGTTCGCACAGGATCCAGAGGAACCACACCACCGGGCGCGGGTAGTGGTCGCGGCAGGCCTGCGCGAGGTCGCGGCCGGTGGCGATGCCGAGCTTCACGCAGAGGTGCTGCAGCAGGATCGCCATCAGGTTCGAGATCAGGATGACGGACAGGAGCGTGTAGCCGAACTTGGCGCCGCCCGCGAGGTCGGTGGCCCAGTTGCCCGGGTCCATGTAGCCGACGGCGACCATGAAGCCGGGGCCGGTGAAGGCCCAGACCTTGCGCCAGAAGGAGGCCCCGGTCGGCACCTGGATGCTGCGGTGCGCCTCGGGCAGGCTCACCGCCACCCGGGCGTGGCGCCAGCCGGGCTCGGCCGTGTTGGAAGTGGAGGAATGGTCGGACATTTTAGAAGGAGAAATTGAACCGGAGGACGTGATTCCAGTCGGCCGCACCGTGCGAGACGCCCTTGTAGATCGCGTAGTCCCACCAGAGGTGGCTGGTCACGTTGAACGTGATGCCACCGCCGAGCGTGCTGGCGAACGGCTCGCCGCCGGAGGACTTGCCCACCGTGGCCTCGCCATAGATGCCGAAACCGGCGACGAGCGGCTGCTTCGCGAAAGCCGACGCGTACAGGAATGTGTCGTAGCCGTTGTCCGCCGGGTTGCGCTTGAAATCCACCTCGCCCATCGCGGCGACCTCGAGGCCCGTGGGCAGCTGGGTGGACCACGGCACGATCAGGCCGCCTTCCACCGCATCGTTCCCCACCCCGCCGGAATTGGTCGGGATCTTGACGTAGGGCAGCAGCGCCACGGCGGTGCCGGCCTGGTCGAAGAACTTCCACTTCATGCGCGCATAGACGTCGCCGATGCCCGAGCGCCGGTCGGTGAAGCCGCCGGACTCGATCTTCTGGTCGACGAACACCTCGGCCCCGAGTTGGACGTCCACCGTCGGGGTCAGGCCGGTCGTCACCAGCGTGGTGGCCACGCCGAACGCGGTGTATTTGTCCGGCCCGTCATGGTCCAGCGTCAGGCTGAGCGCGTCCATCTCCAGCAGAAAATGGCCCGGCTGCACCGTCAGGGGCACCTCGGTGATCTGGGCGGACAGCGTCCCGCCGCCGAGCAGCGCGGCGAGGAGCGGGACGAGGGCGGGTCGTAGGAGTTTATACAAGATGTAGCCTTAGCTACATTGTGTAGCTGGCTTGTCAAGCGCCACGTTTGGTGCCTCTGTGACGTTCGTGAAACGCCCGCCCCGCAAGACCGTCCGCCCCTCCGCCCTGCAGGCCGAGAGCCTGCAGCAGACCCGGCGCGAGCACGCGTCGGAGACGGCGGAGGACTACGTGGAGGCGATCGCCGACCTGTCCGCCTCGCAGGGCGAGGCGCGCGTCGTGGACCTCGCCCGCCGGCTGGGCGTCACCCACGTGACGGTCAACCGCACCCTCGCGCGTCTGCAGCGCGAGGGCTATGTGACGGTGCAACCGTACCGCGCCATTTTCCTGACCGAGGCCGGCCGCAAGCTGGCCGCCGAGTGCCAGCACCGCCACGGCATCGTGGTGGCGTTCCTGCGCTCGCTGGGCATCCCGGAGAAAAACGCCGAGATCGACGCCGAGGGCATCGAGCACCACGTCAGCCCGGCGACACTGGCGGCGTTCGCGAAGCATCTCGGCCGCTGAGGCGGCCGGGAACGTCCAACGTTCAACATCGAACGTTCAACGTCCAAAACCACCGGCACGACTGCGGTAGATTCGGCACTGAAAGTTGAAGGTTGAACGTTCGGGCGTAGCCCGGCATCTCTGCCCCATGTCGCAAGGTTTCGCGCGCTCCGTCTTCGCCCTCACGCTCGTCTTCTTCGGCGCGTTCTTCCTCTGGCCGATCCTGCAGATCCTGAAGGGCGGCTTCATCGACGCCAACGGTCACTTCACGGCGGACTACCTCGGGCAGGTGCTGACGAACCGCATGTACCTCGGCGGGCTGGCCAATTCCTTCCTGCTGGCGCTGACCACGACCCTCATCGCCTTGCTCATCGCGTTGCCGCTGGCGTTCGTGTCGGACCGCTTCCTCTTTCCGCTCAAGGGCGTCTTCGGCTCCCTCATCCTGATCCCGATGATCCTGCCGCCGTTCGTCGGCGCCATCGGCATCAAGCAGATCCTCGGGCAGTACGGCGCGCTCAACAGCCTGATCATCGACCTCGGCCTGCGCCCGCACGGCTGGACGTTCGACTGGCTCGGCGCCAACCAGTTTCTCGGCATCGCGCTGGTCAACGCCTTCAGCCTCTATCCGATCATCTACCTCAACGCCGTCGCCGCGCTGGCCAACATCGACCCCGCGATGGAGGAGGCCGCGGAAAACCTCGGTTGCACCGGCCTGCGGAAATTCTTCCGGATCACGCTGCCGCTGATCAAGTCGGGCCTCTTCGCCGGCGGCACCATCGTCTTCATCTGGGCGTTCACCGACCTCGGCGTGGCGCTGATCTTCGACTACGACCGCGTCACGTCGGTCCAGATTTTCTCCGGCCTCAAGGACATCGGCGGCAACCCGTTCCCGTACGCGCTGGTCGCGGTGATGCTCGTCAGCTCCGTGCTCTTCTACGCTCTGGGCAAAGGCCTCTTCGGCCGCGACGCCTACGCGATGATGGCCAAGGCCACGTCGTCCGGCGGGCCGCAGCCGCTGCCGCGCGGCCGGGCGTGGTTCTGCACCGCGCTGTTCGCCGTCGTGACCTTCATCGCGATCCTCCCCCACCTCGGCGTCGTGCTCGTGGCGTTCTCGGACAACTGGTACGGCACCGTGCTGCCGCCGCATTTCAACCTGGAGAACTTCCGCATCGCGCTCGGCCACGACCTCACCGTCCCGGCCATCGCCAACAGCCTGAAGTACGCGAGCATTTCCACCGTCATCGACATCATCCTCGGCGTCGCGCTCGCCTACGTGATCGTGCGCTCGAAGGTGAAGGGCCGCCAGCTCCTCGACTTCCTCGCCATGCTGCCGCTCGCCGTCCCCGGTCTCGTGCTGGCGTTCGGCTACCTCGCGATGAGCCAGGACGGAAAGCTCTTCTCGTTCCTCAACCCGGTGGCCAACCCGACCATCCTGCTGATCATCGCCTACTCGATCCGCCGCCTGCCGTACGTCGTGCGCTCGGCCGCCGCCGGTTTCCAGCAGACCAGCGAGACGCTCGAGGAAGCCGCGCAGAACCTCGGCTGCCCGCCGCTCAAGGCCGTGTTCAAGGTCACGCTGCCGCTCATCCTCGCCAACCTCATCGCCGGCGGCCTGCTGGCCTTCGCCTTCGCGATGCTCGAGGTCTCCGACTCGCTCATCCTCGCGCAAAAGCAGGTCTATTACCCGATCACCAAGGCCATCTACGAACTCTTCCAGCTCCTCGGCGACGGCAAGTTCATCGCCTCCGCGCTCGGCGTCTGGGCCATGGCCTTCCTCGGCATCACGATCGTCGGCATGACGATCCTCCTCGGCAAGAAGCTCGGGGCGATCTTTAGGGTGTAAGGAGCGTTTTTCAAACCACCGGAGGGTTTAACCACTAATGCATCGCCTAACGGCTATGCTACTTGGTGCGCTCCGCCTAATCGGCTCCGCATGGGGCTTCGGGGGTCGGCTAATCGCCGACACAAAACAAGCATGCATCACGAGCGGCGATTAGCCGCTCCCCGGAACCAACACCGAAGCCGATCAGGCGAAGGGGACTTTAAAGCCGAACCGTTAGGCGAGGCATTAGTGGTTAAAAACGGATCGGTTATCCGGCAACCGGCTTGCATCTGATGCCGCACTTTTTTGGGCAGTGTCCTAATTTGTCATTGCGAGGAGCGGAAGCGACGAAGCAATCCAGCCGCTTCGACAAGCTCACGGTCCCGAGCCCGTCGAGGGACTGGATCGCCACGCCCGCCTACGGCGGACTCGCGATGACAATGCAAATTAGGACACTGCACTTTTTTGCAGCTTTCCGGCGGGGGCGCTGCTAGCTGATATCCGCGGGCCGCCTCACCCATGCTCTACCTGATCTTCGTTTCCCTCGTCTGGGCCGTCTCCCCCGGTCTGATCAAGGACCGTCTCGCCGGCCTCGACAGCTCGCTGATCGCCACGGTGCGGCTCGGGCTCGCCTTCATGGTGTTCCTGCCGTTCGTCCGCGTGCGCTGGCTGAGCTTCCGCAACAGCCTGCTGCTGCTTTTCCTCGGCGCCGTGCAGTTCGGCATCATGTACCTCGCGTACAACGAGAGCTTCAAGCACCTGCAGTCCCACGAGGTCGCGCTGTTCACGCTGACCACCCCCCTCTTCGTGACGCTGCTGGCGGACGGCCTGGAGCGGAAATTTCACATGCGGTCGTTGCTGGCCGCCCTGCTCGCCGTCGGCGGCACGGCCCTCGTCGTTTTCAAAAACAAGGACCTCAACCCGACGCTGCTCGGCCTGGGCTTCGTCCAGCTGTCCAACCTCGCGTTCGCCGTCGGCCAGGTCGGCTACAAGCGCTTCCGGGAGAAGGCCGCGACCGTGCAGGACCGCGAGGTCTTCGCCGTGCTGTACGCCGGCGGCGTCGCCGTGTCGCTCGCGGTGATGCTGTCGCGCGGCGTGCCCCTGGCGGTGACCGGCTCGCAGTTCTGGACGCTGGTCTACCTCGGCATCGTCGCCTCGGGCTTCGGTTTCTTCCTGTGGAACGTCGGGGCGACGCGGGTCAGCGCCGGCGAGCTCGCCGTGATGAACAATGCCAAGGTGCCGCTGATGGTCGCCGCGTCGTTCCTGATCTTCCACGAAAGCGCCGATCCGATGCGCCTCGTCGCCAGCCTGGTACTGCTCGGTCTCGCCGTGTGGCTGGCGGACCGGCACTGAGCGGTGCAATCTGAACGTTGAACGTCCAACGTTGAACGTTCAACGTTCAGGTCGAACCGCCTTTCACCACACCGAAATGTCATCGCGAGTCCGCCGCAGGCGGACGTGGCGATCCAGTCCCTCGACGGGCTCGGGACCGTGAGCTTGCCGAAGCGGCTGGATTGCTTCGTCGCTTTCGCTCCTCGCAATGACAACCAGAGCAGGTATCTCTCTCCGTGATTCGCCTGACATGAACCTCACGCTCCTCCCGGAAACCTACGCGGTGTGCCAGCTGCCGGCGGATGCCGCCATCCCGGCGTGGGCGAGCGGCCCGGGCGCGTTCCTTTCGATCACCCGCACCGCCGAGGAGCTTTCCCTCGCCTGCCCGGCCGCCGGCGTGCCGCCCGGCGTCAAACAGGAGGGACCTTGGCGCGCGTTCAAGGTGGAGGGTCCGCTCGACTTCGCCCTGACCGGCGTGCTGGCCTCGCTCGCGACGCCGCTGACCCAGGCCGGCGTCAGCCTCTTCGCCGTCGCCACCTACAACACCGATTACGTGCTGGTGAAGACGGACAAGCTGCCGGCCGCGACCGCGGCCTTGCGCGCCGCCGGCCATCGCATTTCCCCCTCATGAGCGCCTCCATTCCCGGCGAAATCGGCCAGATCGCCATCACCGTCAGCGACGTCGCGAAGGCCAAGGCCTTTTATCAGGATATCCTCGGCCTGAAGCTGCTCTTCGACGCCGGCCCGAACCTCTCGTTCCTCGCCGCCGGTCCCGTGCGGCTCATGCTGACGACCTCCCAGGGCTCCGGCACGCCGGACAAGAACTCGATCCTCTACTTCAAAGTCGCGGCCGTGGAGTCGGTCTACGCCGCCGTCGTCGCCGCCGGCGCCAAGCCCGAGCGCGCGCCCCAGCTCACCGCGAAGATGCCCGACCACGAGCTCTGGATCGGCTTCGTCCGCGACCCCGACGACAACCTCGTCGGGCTGATGGAAGAAAAGCGCTAGAGCGTATCAAATCAAGTCGTGGCCGCGGCGGATTAGGAAGCAACCGATCCGCGCTTTCGCCATCCTTGCCCGGCGAAGGAGCCAAGTGGGTGGGCGTCGGTTTCCGTACCGACGCCTGTCGCCGCCGGGACGGCGGCGACCACCTGCGCCCGGCCACGGCCCCTTGCCCGTATTCCTGCGACTATTTTGCCGAAGTCAGGATCCTTTACATCGCGCCGCAGGTCTTTTGAATAGCCCCAGGCTTACCCCTGCCCCCAAGCCGCCCTGTCATCAGTCCGGCATCCCTGCATGGATTCACGCTCCAGGCATATCCTCCCGCCGCCCAGGATCGGTGCTTTCGCCGCGCGAACCCCGCGGCCGGGTCCCGTCGCGGCCTCGCTGAGGCCATGGGCCCGGCCATCCCCGGCATGACGTCCAATCCCTCGCATCTGGCCCACGCCCTGCCCGGCAGCGACGAGACCCACCGGCTGCGTGGCTCCCTGCTCGTTCCCTCCCTTTGTTTCGTGCTGCTCGCCCTTTTGCTCGGCTGCCTCTGGTTTTTTCCCGAGCTGGCGGAAATGGCCGGGCTCCGCTGGTTCGCCGCCGGCTGCGCGGTGATCGCCGCGGGCCTGGTGGTCCACGCGTTCTATTCCCACCGGAAGCTCAACCGCGCCCGCGCCGAGATCGAGCAGCATCGCTTCGCCCTGCACACGACACTGCCCCAGCTGCGCATCATCTGGGAACAGTCGCCGCTGAGCATCATGCTGTTCGACCCGCACGCCCGGGACGTGCCGGTCAAAATCGTGGACTGCAACCCGCTCGCCTGCGAGATGCACGGCTACACCCGCGAGGAAATGATCGGCCGCTCGATCGACCTGCTCGAACTGCACCCGTGGGCCGCCCAGGGCTACCAGCACCATCTCGAGGATTTGCGCGCCAACCGGCGGCAGCACGGGTTCGCCCAGCACAAGCGCAAGGACGGCTCCGTCTTCTGGGTCGAGTACTCGACCAGCCTCCTCGTCATCGACGGCCGCGAATACACCATCGGCCTCGATCGCGACGCGACCGCGAGCAAGCAGGCGGAGGCCGACCTGGTGAAGGCCAAGGACGCCGCGGAGGCCGCGACGCGCGCCAAGAGCGAGTTCCTGGCCAACATGAGCCACGAGATCCGCACGCCGATGAACGGCGTGATCGGCATGACCGGGCTCCTGCTCGACACCGAACTCGACAAGCTGCAGCGCGAATACACCGAAACGATCCGCACCAGCGCCGACACCCTGCTGACCGTGATCAACGACATCCTCGACTTCTCCAAGATCGAGGCCGGCAAGCTCCATTTCGAGGAGCTGGAATTCGACCTGCTTGAAATCGTCGAGGGCACGCTCGACATGCTGGCCGAGCGCGCCCAGGCGAAGCAGATCGAGCTGCTCAGCGAATTTCCCCCGGAAGTGCCGCGGCACCTGCGCGGCGACCCCGGGCGCCTGCGGCAGGTGCTCGTGAACCTGATCGGCAACGCCATCAAGTTCACCGACGCCGGCGAAGTTGTCCTGCGGGTGGCCAGGGAGGCGGAGACCGGCGCCGACGTCGTCATCCGGTTCGAGATCGTGGACACCGGAATCGGCATCTCCCCCGAGATCCAGCAGCGGCTTTTCCAGCCCTTCACGCAGGCGGACAGCTCCACCACGCGCCGGTATGGCGGCACCGGGCTGGGCCTCGCCATCGCCCGGCAGATCGTGGCGATGATGCACGGCGAGCTCGGCGTCACCAGCACGCCGGGCGGCGGCTCGACGTTCCGCTTCACCGGGAAATTCGCCAAGGAGCCGGGCCTGGATCGTCCCGCGGTGCAGCCCGCCGGCGAGCTGCCCGACCCGTGGGTGCTCGTGGTGGACGACAATGCCACCAACCGGCAGATCCTCCGCCACCAGCTGGCTTCCTGGAAAATGCACCATGGCAGCGCCGCGGGAGGCGACGAGGCGCTGGCGCGGCTCCGGGCGGCCGCCGCCGGCGGGCGGCCCTACGATGTCGCCGTCCTCGACATGCAGATGCCGGGCATGGACGGGTTCATGCTGGCCCGCGCGATCAAGGCCGATGCCATGCTGGCCTCCACGCGCCTGATCATCCTCACTTCCCTCGGTCACGTCATCGCGCCCGCCGTTCTCCAGGCGGCCGGGATCGACAGCTACCTGGTGAAGCCGGTCAAGCAGTCGCGGCTTTATGACCGGCTGGTCGAAGCGATCGGGCGCGCCCGGAGCGACGCGGTGGCCGTGCGCCCCGCCCCGCCCCGGCCCGCGGCCCCCGCCGCGGCGCCCGCGCGCGTGAAAATCCTCGTGGTGGAGGACAACGCCGTGAACCAGAAGGTTGCCCTCGCGCAGCTGGCCAAGCTGGGCCACGTGGCGGACGCCGTGGGCAACGGCCTCGAAGCCATCGCCGCGATCGAACAGGTGCCCTACGAAGTCGTCTTCATGGACTGCCAGATGCCGGAGATGGACGGTTACGCGGCGACCCAGGCGATCCGCCGGCGCGAGGCGGCCGCGCTCGCGGCCGGGCACCCCCTTTCGCCCGCCCACATCATCGCCATGACGGCGAATGCAATGCAGGGGGACCGCGAAAAGTGCCTCGCCGCCGGCATGGACGACTACATCAGCAAGCCTGTGCGCGCGGCGGACCTCCGTGCCGCGCTGGATCGCTGGATTGCCGCGCGCTCCTAGGTCGCAAGCCCTCCCACCGGCGGGCCTGCCATCGGGTTACCCGGTGATCGCTTGAGGTCCTGATGACCGGTTTTCACTCCTTGGCCCGCCGCGACCGTAGCACGAGCCAGCGACGCAACCGGTCAAAAATGTCGGTGAGCGTGGCCTCCTTCACCTTGGTGGAAGCCCGGCCGTTGACCCGGATCCGGTAGCGCCCGGCCGCGGGGTTGGAAACAAAAGGCGTCTCGTTGGGCGCCGGGATCAGCTCGATCTTCAGCGTTTCGCCGCCCAGCTGATCCTTGAGCGAGATCCGAAAACGTGCACGCCGTCGCCCCCTGGTCCGATTAAAAATCTGCACCATTGCGCAACCCAAGTCCTTCCGCGTAAGTTTCCTGTATGCAATGGTCCGCTAAAATCCCTGAGGCCGAATAACACTGTTAGGCAAAGACATGTTCGAGGGACTGAAAGCATTCGCCAGAGGATGGAGCGATAAGGCTCGCTTTCCGCATCTGTCACCAGAGCTGAGCGTGCCCTATACGAACGCGGTCATTGCTTGGCTCGAAAACGAGAGCCAAAGAGCATCTTTACGCATGTCTATCCGCAACGCTGATGAAGAGACACTGCCCTTCGATTTCTCATATCAGGCTCTTCCCCTCGCGATGGCCGCGGCGATGGCGCACATTAAGAGCGGCGGAGATGACGATTACTCGAGGTTCATTGTATCAGTCTTGCGTCCCATCACCGAGCCGTTGGGGCGAGGAAAGCCGGAAGTTCCGTTATCGCGCGTTATTCGACATGAGGAAGAAGTTTCTACATTGCATAAAGTCTATAGGGCTAGTGGAGCCACGCTTTCGTTGTCTACATTCAGAGGAGCACCTTTTGCATGGTCGAAACTGCTTGATGTTACATTTCCAGTCAGGTCCGTGGCTCTCATGGAAATTATGCTCGAATCCACCGGCGGTAGAACCTTGGAAGAAAAAATAGCGGTGCTATCCCTGAAAAATGCTCGGCTCTTTCTGATGCAATCAACCGGAGACCCGACGCCGCAGAAAGCGGCACTAGTCGCGCAACCCATCGCGGAGCTCTTCTTTTCGTTCCATGATATACCGCCATACAAGAAAAGAGCCTAACAAGCGACCAGAGCCAATGTCGGTGCTGCGCACCGCCATGGCTCATCACTGAACGTTCGGCAAAATGCAGAGGGTATTCCACCCGTGGGTCGGCAGCGGCTACGCCTCAGGCAGAACCTTGGGCGTGAGGTTGCTAATTCTCGGCGAGGCGCACTATGGCGAGCCTGACGATGCGGCGGCCGATTTTACTCAGCAGATTATTCGCAAGTGCGGACAGGAATTGCGCTTCGCATTTTTCACCCGCGTGCAGACCCTTATCGAAAACCGGGAAGGATGGATACCGGACGACGAGCGAAGAGGATTCTGGGAGGGAGTCGCGTTCTACAATTTCGTTCAGGAGTTCCCCGGCCCGACTGCACGCGTCCGGCCTACCCGAAAGATGTGGGAAGAAGCAGTTCCGCCATATTTTGAGACGTTGAAAGAGTTGAAGCCGGAATTAGTTATCATTCTTGGAGACGCTTTGTGGGATCACGTTCCATATGATGACTGTGACACTCCATTATGCGGTATTCCGCATCCCTCTTCTTACAGCTTTGATGCCCTGAGGTGGAAGAGAGAGATTGCGCAGGCTATCGAAGCTGTGAAAAAAAGAAGGCCGAACAAAATGCCAGCGCCAATGCCGGGCCTGCGGCCCGACATGGCTCGTCGCTGACGTTCGGCAAAATCATGAAAGATCACCTCGTTATCTTTAATCGAGCTGCTGATCGCTGCCGACCGGAACTTGAACGGCGCAAGCTCGAGTTCACGGTGGGTAGCTGGCTTGAGTCCTCGGTGCTGAAGCTGCAGAAACGCGATTGGTCGAACGACGGGAAGCCAAATGCTCCGCGTGCGGAAATTTTCTTCTCGGTTTGGACGAATGCGAAGAGCGTCAAATTGAACCGAGTCTTCTACAATATCCACGCGCTCCGATTGCGAGCCATGCACGGCCGCAACCTAGAGAGCAGGGAGTTCGCTTCTGCTTTTAGATCGGAGTTTGCCGCGCGGCAGAAGGCTTGGCCCAATGTCTCGGTCGATTTTGGGCCGCAGACGCTGATGGAGGGCTGGATCGTTCTCGGTCAGGATAAGTTGGAGGAATCCATCTCGAATCTGATCAAATGCTTCGTTCCGTTGAGCGAGATCATCGACCGATTACTCGAGGACAGAACAAATGCCTGACTAGGGGCAACCCGAGGGGGGGGGCCAACCTGACCCCGCTCACTCGAGGGTCACGCTCGCGGCCACTCTCGGCCACCGCCGCCAACGCGGTATCCTTGTGGACATCCAGCCCCACCGGTTTATTCGTGTTTGTGTTCATGCGCTTGTCTTCTTCATTGCGCCGGTTGCTGTTCACTCCCCGGCCACAACCCTGCGGCGCCCGGCATGCAGCCATGGTGCCTGGACCGAATCGCGCGTAGGGAAAACCCGATGAGCATTCATGTCGTCCGCCTGGGTACGCCGCGTATTCCTGCCGAGGGCTTGCGCCTGGGAACGGTTCGCCGCCCGCCGCGCGGTGTGCCCAAAAGCGAATTCGCATCGCGGAACTGGTACGATGTCTGGTTTCCCAACCTCGCCCCGAGTCTCGAAACCATGAAGTTGGCGCTCGGGGCGAAATCGCCGGCGGATTGGACGCGGTTTGCCAAGCGGTACAAGGCCGAGATGGCCGCGCCCCAGGCGAAGCATGACATCGAGCTTCTTGCCGCCCTTTCCCGGTCCACGAACTTCTCGGTCGGCTGCTATTGCAAGGACGAGCACCGCTGCCATCGCTCGATTCTGAAGCAGTTGCTCATTCAAGCCGGCGCCGAGGTGGCGTAACGAACCGGGGCATGGTCTCCGGTTTGAAGTGCGACCGAAGTGAAGCGGACAAGGGACGGCGCGGCCGGCCTACTTCAGCGACGCCACCGCCAGGCTCAGGGCGAAGCCGAGGAAGAGCACGCCGAGGGCGCGGTCGATCCAGTGGCCGTGGCGGAGGAAGGCCCGGCGCACGGGCTCCTTCGCGAACATCACTGACACAAAGCTGAACCAGGCGATGGTGGTGAGCGTCATCCACACGCCGTAGCCGGCCTGGATCCATTTGGGTGTCGTCGGGCTCACCGCCACCGGGAAGAGGGCGATGAAGAAGAGGGCCACCTTGGGATTGGTCACATTGACGAGAAATCCGGTCCGCCAGGCCGCCCCCGTCGTCGGTGCCGCGGCGCCGCCGAGGTCGAGGTCGCCGTCGCGCGGCTTCGCGCGCAGGGCCTGGATACCAATCCACGCGAGGTACGCCGCGCCCAGCCATTTGAAAAGGTTCAGCGCCGCCGGGGAATTCTTCAGCAGCAACCCGAGCCCGAGCAGGCAGTAGGTGATGTGGACCGCCAGGCCGCAGCCGATGCCGACGCTGGTCCAGATCGCCGTCCGCCGCCCGTGCCGCAGGCTTTGCCGGATCACGATCGCGAAGTCCGGCCCCGGGCTGGCCACGGCGAGCGCATGCGCCGCGAAGATCGTGAGGAATTCAGGCCAGTAGGAATTCATTTATTTGGAGGGCTCGCGTCCCTGCGAGCCGGCCCGCAGGGACGCGGGCCCTCCATAAAAGTCAACCCTTCGCCACTCGCTCGCGCAGCTCCATGTCCTGCGGGACGGTGCTCAGCGCCTCGGCCATCGTGCTCAGGCCTTCCTTCACCTTCATCATGCTGTCCTGGTGCAGGGTCTGCATGCCGCCCTTCATCGCGATGCGCTTCAACTCGGCGGTCTCGGCCTCCTTGTTGATGGCCTCGATCAATTCCTCGTTGGTCACCATCAGCTCGTGGATGCCGATGCGGCCCTTGTAGCCGGTGTTGTTGCACTTGGAGCAACCCTTGGGGCTGGCCTTGTAGATCTGGCCGGACCAGCCGATGGCGCGCTGGAGGACGTCCTTCTCGCGGCCCTCGGGCTCGTAGGCGACGCGGCAGACCTTGCAGACGCGGCGCATGAGGCGCTGGGCGCACACGCACACGAGCGACGACGAGATCATGAACGGCTCGATGCCCATGTCGGTGAGGCGGGCGACCGTGCTCGGCGCGTCGTTGGTGTGGAGCGTGGAAATGAGGAGGTGGCCGGTGAGCGCGGCCTCGACGGCGATGTTCGCCGTCTCCTTGTCGCGAATTTCGCCCACGAGGATGATGTCGGGGTCCTGGCGGAGGAAGGCGCGCAGCGCGGTCGCGAAGGTCAGGCCGATCTGCCGGTGCATCTGCATCTGGTTGATGCCGGGCAGGGTGTATTCGATCGGGTCCTCGGCGGTGCGGATGACCACGTCGGCCGTGTTCACCTCGTTGAGCGCGGAGTAAAGGGTCATGGACTTGCCGGAGCCGGTCGGGCCGCAGTGCAGCACCATGCCGTAGGGCTGGCGGATGCAGTCGCGGTACTTGGCGAGGTTGGCCTCGGTGAAGCCCAGCGCCGGCAGCGGCAGCGTGGACTTCTGCTTGTCGAGGATGCGCATGACCACGCCCTCGCCGTGGTTCAGCGGGGCGGTCGAGACGCGCAGGTCGATGTCGATGTTCTTCTTGTTATACTGCTTGAAGACGATGCGGCCGTCCTGGGGCAGGCGGCGTTCCGCGATGTCCAGGTTGCACATGATCTTGAAGCGGGCCACGAGCGCGCCGGCGACCTTGGCCGGGAGGCGCAGCTTCTCCTGCGTGAGGCCGTCGATGCGGTAGCGGACGACGACTTCCTTTTCCCACGGCTCGATGTGGATATCCGACGTGCCGGCGAAATAGGCGTCCTCGATGATGCGGTTGGCAAGCTGGATGATCGGCGCGGACTCCTCGTTCTCCAGGTCCTCGTCCTTGATCTCCGTCTCCTCCTCGTCGAACTGCGCGCCGAGCTGGTCGACGACGTCGGAGAACTGCACCTCGTCGTGGACCTGGTCCTTCTTGAGCTTCTCGCGGATGTCCGCCTCGCGGCCGAGCAGGCGCACCACGCGCTGGCCGGTCTTGTCCTGGATCTTGGAGGCGACCGTCGTGTCGAAGGGATTCGCGAAGGCGACGAGCAGGAAGTCGCCCACCTGCCCCACCGGCAGGATCATGTTCTTCTGGCAGAACTCGAGGTCGATCTTCTCGAAGGTGGCGGAGTGGACGCGGTAGCGCGCGACGTTGTATGGCGCGAGGCCCAGCGCGCGGCACTTCGCCAGCAGCAGCTGGAACATCGTGATGTGATGGTCCGCCTGCAGGATCTGGTCGAGCTGGTCGCCCGTCGGCTCGTCGGGGCGCCCGAGCAGGGTCGCCTTCTGCTCGGCGGTGAGTTTCCCCATCTCCTCGAGCTTGTCGATGATCTGCGTCTGCGTGCGTCCGAGCGGCATGGCTTAGCGGGTCGTGGCGGGCTTGCCGGTGGAGGACGGGAACTGGATCGGCGCGGAGCCGGAGATCGGGGATGGCGCCGGGGACGAGCTGCCGCTGGCCGGCGCGACCTGGGGCGCGCTGCCGAACGGCGAGCGCGTGCCGCCCTTCTTGCCGTCGCTGCGCTCCGCCTGCATGCGGTCGAGGAAGTCCGCGATGATGTCCATCGTCGTCGCCTGCCAGATGATCTGGCCGCCGAGCTTCTTCTCCCAGTGCGTGCGCACCGCGGGGCTCAGGTAGTAGGCGGTGGCGACAAAATGAAAGTCCTCCTCGCGGTCGAACGGCACGCTCCACGTCGCCCAGCAGGCGTCGAGGTCCATTTCCTTTTTCACATCGTCCGGCACATCGTAGCCGCGCAGGTCGACGACGCCGACGCCGTGGTCGTCGACCACGTGGTGCAGCACGTCCTCCTCCTTGAGGACCTTCTTCTCGTAAACCAGGATGCTGAGCACCGAGCTCTGCCGCACCTGGCCGGACGCCGCGACCTCCAGGAGGCGCTCGTTGGCGGCCTCCAGGTCCTCGAATTTCACGAGGTTGTGCTCAATGAGCGCCGACCCGAGCAGGCGGTTGGCTCTCATCAGCAGGGGGCGGTATTCCGCGGTGGCCATGGCGTGGGGGCAAACTACTCAACCGGACGTGCTTGGCGATTTATTTTCTTTGGCCCGGAGCTTCCTGACCCGTTTTAACAGTTCCTTGCGCAGCTTGGGAATCCCCTCCTCGGAAAGACACGAAATCGGGATCACTTCCGCCTTGGGATAGCGCTTCTTGAACTTCTTCAGGTTCTCGACGGCGACGTCCTCGTCCATCTTGTTCGCGGCCACGAAACGCGGCTTGTCGAGCAGGGTCTCGTCGTAGAGCTCCAGCTCCTTGAGCAGCTGCTTGTAGTCGTCGCGCGGGTCGCGGGTGTCAGTGCCGGCCATGTCGATGATCAGCAGCAGCACCTTGCAGCGCTCGATGTGGCGGAGGAAACGGTGGCCGAGGCCCTTGCCGTCACTGGCGCCCTCGATCAGGCCGGGGATGTCGGCGAGCACGAGGCGCTCGTACTCGTCGGGATACTCGATCACGCCGATCTGCGGGTGCAGGGTCGTGAACGGATACGGCGCGGTCTTCGGCCGGGCCTTGGTGATGAGGTTCGTCAGCGAGGATTTGCCGGCGTTGGGGAAACCGACGAGGCCGACGTCCGCGATGCTCTTCAACTCGAGGCGGAACTCGCCCACCTCGCCCGGCAGGCCCGGACCGGTCTTGGTCGGGGCGCGGTTGGTGGACGACTTGAACTTGGTGTTGCCCATGCCGCCCTTGCCGCCGTTGAGGAGGACGACCTGCTGGCCGTCTTCGAGGACCTCGGCGACCTTCTCGCCGGTGTCGAGCTTGTAGGCGATGGTGCCAAGCGGCACGCGCAGGACCGCCGGGCGGCCCTCGCGGCCGTTGCAATCCGCGCCCTGGCCGTGTTCGCCGCGCTCGGCGTTCCAGTGGGGCTTGTACTTGAAATCGATCAGGTTGTTCTGGTCATCGTCGCCGCGCAGGATGACGTCGCCGCCCTTGCCGCCGTCGCCGCCGTTGGGGCCGCCCCACGGCTCGTACTTCTCGCGCCGGAAGCTGCGGCAGCCCCGGCCGCCGTCGCCGGCGCGGGCCTTGATGGTGGTTTCGTCGATGAACATGGCGGCTGCTTCGCAGCGGTTAAGGGTGAGGTGTTATGAGTTAAGCGATTCTGACCGTGGATCGGAAAGTGAGCCTGCCCTCCTCCCAACGCGCAACTCCTAACTCTTAACCAAGGTGGCGCTAAAGCGCCACCTTGATGCCTTTCCGCAGGTACGTCGGCACGTCGAGGTCCTGGCCCTCGAAGAGGTTGCGGTCGGACTTGTCGAAGGCGCCGCGGTTTTCGGCCGGTTCGCCGCCCTGGAAGCCGAATTCCTCCTGCTGGGGCTTGTTGGAGTGGACGGCGGGATCCTTCTTCGCCCGCGGAGCCGATGCCTCGGAGGTGACGACGGTCGTCTTGATGGTGGCGCTGCTGCCCGCAGCGATGCTGGTCGTCGTGGCGGCGGGCTTCTCCGCCTTGCGCAGCGGCGGGGTGGTCGTGCCGGTGCGGCGGACAAAATTGCGGCCGCCGACCTCCGTCACGCCCATGACACAGATCTCGACCCGGCCCTGGAGCGCCTCGTCGATCGCGGCGCCCATGACGACGTGCGCGTCGGTGCCGAACTGCTCGGTGATCGCCGACATCAGCTCGTTGACCTTGGTCAGGCTAAGGTCCGCGCCGCCGGTGATGTTGACGAGCAGGCGGTCCGCCTTGCGGGCATGGTCCGGCGCGTGCAGCAGGGGGCAGTTCTTGAGGTCGTCGAGCGCGGCCTGCGAGGGATTCTCCCCGGAGCCGACGCCGAGGCCGAAGAGGGTCTTGCCGCCGCGGTGCTGGAAGACCTGGCGCACGGCGGTGAAGTCGACATTGATCAGGCCGGTGCGCGAGAGCATCGCCCAGATGGATTTCACGCCCCGGCCGATCCATTCGTCGGCCCGCGCGAAGGAATCGAGCACGCTGGTCTGCTCCGTGCCTTCCTGGAGCAGCATGTCGTTGGAGAGCGGGATGACCGCGTCGCACACGCGGCGCAGCTCGGCCAGGGCCTCCTCGGCCTGCCGGCTGCGGCGACCGCCCTCGAAGCTGAACGGGAGCGTGACGAAGGCGATGACGACCGCGCCCGCCTCGGCGGCGATCTGCGCGACGATGGGCGTGGCGCCCGAACCCGTGCCGCCGCCCAGGCCGGCGACGAGGAACACGAGGTCCGTGTCCTTCACGATCTCGGCGATCTTGTCGGCGTCCGCCTCGGCCGCCTTGCAGCCGAGCTCCGGGTCGCCGCCCGCGCTGAGACCGCGGGTGAGCCCGGCGCCGATCAGGATCTTGTCCTGCACCGGCGAGGTGCCGAGCGCCTTGAGATCGGTGTTGATCACGGCCAGCTGGAGCCGGTCGAGGTTCTCCATCTTGAGCCGGTCGACGGCGTTGGAGCCGCCGCCACCGACGCCGATGAGCTTGATGCCGACGTTGCGGTCGGCCAGCGCCTCGAGGGGAAGTTCGGGAGGAGGATTATCCATGGCGGATTGCCTCCCGGACTGAACGTTGAACGTTCAACGTTGAACGTTCAACGTTGAGATCGAACGAGTGGCTGGCAGGGAAAAAACGAGAGCACATTTTAGGAAGAGGCGAAGATCTTGGTCAGGTTGCTGAGGAGGCCCGGCCGGCGGCGCGGCGGCAGCGCGTGCTCGTGGGCGGTGCGCAGGCCGAACTGGAACACGCCGAGGACGGTGCTGAACATCGGGTCCTTGAGCTCGTCCTTCACCCACGCCGGCGACTCGCCGCGGCGGGCGTTGAGGCCGAAGACGCGCGCGGCGGCTTCCTCGATGCCCGGCAGCTTCGCGGTGCCACCCGTGAGGATGACACCCGCGCCGCAGTGCTCGGCCACGAAGGCGGAGCCGAGCTTCTGCTTCACCACCTCGAGGAGTTCCAAAATGCGGGCCGAGGCGATCGTCTCGACGGCCAGCTTCGGCATCTGGCGGTCGCCGAAGGCGCCGTCGCCGTTGAGCCAGACCTTGTCGGACTTGTCGCGGGTCTGCACCGTGGCGCGGCCGTGGCGCAGCTTGAGCATCTCCGCCTGGGCGGTCGTCACGCGCAGGCCGATGCTGAGGTCGTTGGTCAGGTGGTCGCCGGCGACCGGCAGCGTGCCGGTGACGAGGACATGGCCGTCGCGATAAAGCACGTAGTCGGTGACGCCCTTGCCGATGTCGATCACCAGCGCGCCCTGCGAGCGCTCCTCGGATGTGGTCAGCAGCGAGCCGCTCGCGAGGCTGGCGAGCACGAGCTCGCGGACCTCGAGGTGGTAGCCGCCCACGACGTGGATGTTGTCGCTCACCTTGCTCTCGCTGCCGTGGACGATCCAGTAGCCGACCTCGAGGCGGCGGCCGGAAAGGTGCTCGGGATCCGGCACGCCGCGGCCGTCGAGGCGGAACGGGCGGCGGATCTCGTGGATGCGCGAGCGGCCGGCGGGCAGCTCCTTCTCCTTGGCGAGGGCGCAAACCGAGGCGATGTCGAGCTGGGTCACGGTGTTGTCGGCCGACTTCACGTTGACCGAAGCCTCGTTGTAGAAGGCGTCGAGGTGGCCGCCGCTCTGGGCGAGCCAGACCTCCTCCAGCTTCGCGCCGGCGCGCTTCTCGGCCATCTCGAGGGCGTGGTGCGTGGCTTCGCAGGCCGCCTTGTAGTCGACGACCTCGCCTTTCATGACGCCGCGCGACGGGGCCACGCCGACGCCGATGATGTTGAGGCTTCGGCCGCGGGCGATTTCGCCGACGAGGACGGTCACCTTGCCGGTGCCGATTTCGACGGCGCCGATGATGCGGGAACTGTTAGAGATCACGTTTGGATTTCTTCGGGGAAGGTTTGAGGGAAAGTTCGGGATGGACGACGGAAGCGAGCTCGTCGGGCGTGCCCTGGAGGCGCACCGGCACCTGGCCCTCGAGGGTCAGGTTGACCGACTGGAACTTCGGGTCGCCGACCACGTGCGCGGCGTCGATCACGTAGTCGAGCTGCGCGATCTGCTTGTAGAAGTCGCGCTTCCGGCTGAACACGATCTTCGGCACGTCCTGCGCCTTCACGATGATCTCGTCGGCCTCGGCGAGGCGCGCGAGCGACACCACCTGCCAGCCGCGGTAGAGATGCGGCGCCTGCAGCTGGGCCGTCGTCAGGAGCGTGGAAACGTCGGCCATGCCGTCGATCGGCGCGAAGTCGTTGCCCGACTTGATCAGGCGGACGCCGTCGAGCCACGGGAGTGACGCGAGCAGCGGCTTCTCGTAGCCCTGGCCGTCGTAAACCGTGCCGTCCTTCGCCACCAGCAGCTGCTTGGTGAGCAGGCCCTCGCTGGCCTGCACGCGCGCGACGGGCGTGCGTTCCTGCAGCGTGACCACGAGGGTGTCGGGGAAGCTGCGCGTCAGCACCGCCACGCGCACCTGGCCGAAGGCGGTGAGCCTGTCGCGCAGCGCCGGCAAATCGAGGGCCATGAGGCTCGCGCCCTTCGGGAGCGCAAGGGTCTGCGTCACCCACTGCTTGTTGAGCACGCCGTCGGTGATGACCGCGACCTCCTGCACCGGCTCGCTGTGCACGGCGTTGGCCAGCGCGGCGCGGTCGGTCGACCACGAGAGGAAAAGGGAAACGCCGCCCCAGGTCGCCCCCACCGCGAGAAGCCCGAGACCCGTGACCTTCGCCCACGCCCACAGCTGCCGGCGGCGGCCGCGACGCGACATCGCCGGCGAGCTCACTTCCTGGCGGATCGTGCGCCAGGAGCGGCCGGGGGATTCGGCGGGTGGTTCGGACTTGGGTTTCATGAACGCAAAGCGGCGGCCGGTTGGGATCGTTCCACGGCGGGAGCCACCAACTCTCGGCACAAAGCGATAAAATCCAGGCCCACGCACCGCGCACTCATCGGCAACAGGCTGGTCTCCTTCATGCCGGGCAATGTGTTGATTTCCAGCAAATAAAGCTCCCCTTCCGTGGAGAGCATGAAGTCGATGCGCGCGTAGTCGCGGCAGCCGCACGCGGCGAACGCCGTCTCGGCCGCCAGCCGCACCTGCGCGGCGAGTTCCGCCGACAGCGGCGCGGGCGCGACGTACTCGGTCAGGCCCTTGGTGTACTTGCTGGTGTAGTCGAACACACCCGATTTCGGCGCAATCTCCACGATGCCCATGGCGCGGCCGCGCAGCAGGCCGACGGTCAGCTCGCGCCCGAGGATGCGGCGCTCCACGACCCAGTCGCCCGAGCGGATGCCGCCAAGCGCGATCTCGAGCCCGACCTTGGTGGAAACGATCTGCAGGCCGACGCTGCTGCCCTGGCGGTTGGGCTTGAGCACGACCTGCTCGCCGAACTCCATCGCCAGCGCGGCGGCGGTCGGCTTGGCGCTCGCGAGGAACTGTTTGCCCGGTGCGACCTGCACGCCCATGGCCGACACGGCCTGGCGGGTGCGCCACTTGTCGAAACAGATCTCGCTGCCCTTGGCGTCGCAACCGGTGTACGCCACGCCGGCCGCCTCGAGCAGGCGCTGCATGCCGCCGTCCTCGCCGAAGACGCCGTGCAGTGTCGAGCAAACGACATGCCGCGCCGGGTCGAGCCCGGCGGGCAGCGCGTCCGCCGTGATCTCGAAGAGCTGCGTCGGGTAATTGTAGGCCATGGCCTGCGCCACCGCCTTGCCCGAACCGAGCGAGACCTCGCGCTCGGGCGACGTGCCGCCGGCAAAAACCGCGATGATCGGATCCTTCATGACCGTTCGCTCCGTTGCTTGGAGGGCCCGCGTCCCTGCGGGCCGGGGATATTATGTGCG
>JBEHYX010000034.1:0-37710 GCA_048497945.1 Verrucomicrobiota bacterium
ACCAGCTGCCCAGCGTCGGCGCCGGCAACGTGCTGAAGGACCTGATTTCCGCCTCCATTGATCCCTGTCACGCGCCTGCAGTTCGTCTACCGCCAGGGCAAGGAGAGCGCCATCGTCACCACCGCGCACGCCATCAACGAGGGCGTCAATTCGCCGCCGCCGGTCGTCGGCGAGGTCGCCAAGGCGCAGGCGTGGAGCGACCTCAACTTCATCGCCGCCAGCAGCACCGAGGACTGCGTCGCCAAGGTCATCGAGCTGTGCACCCGGTTCATCCCGCAGCATTTCAAGTGGTTCGACCCCGTCGCCGACGTGCAGGTGCTGGCGCCGATGCACAAAGGCGTGGCGGGCGTCGCCAACTTCAACACCCAGCTGCAGGCCGCGCTCAACGGCCGCAACCGCGGCATCAAGACCGTCACCGGCGAATACCGGCCGGGCGACAAGCTCATCCAGCTGCGGAACAACTACGACAAGAACCTGTTCAACGGCGACATCGGCACCGTGGTCAGCGTCGACCTGCAAAAGGGCACGCTGCTCGCCGACTTCGACGGCGAGAAGGTCGCCTTCGACCGCGGCGAGTTCGGCGAGGTCGCCCTCGCCTACGCGATCAGCATCCACAAGAGCCAGGGCTCGGAATATCCCGTCGTCATCATTCCGCTGCTCAAGGCGCACTTCATGATGCTGCAGCGCAACCTCGTCTACACGGCGATCACGCGCGGCCGGAAAAAGGTCTTCCTCGTCGGCGAGCCCGCCGCGTACGGCATGGCCGTGCGCAACGCCGAGTCGAAAACCCGGTGCACGCACCTGAAAGAGAAGATTCTCGCGGATACCAAGTGACGAGCCTCGTCCTCCGTAGGCTCGGCGAAGGAGGATGCACGCATCTCAAGGAGAAGATCCTCGCCGCACCGTGAGTCCGGGCCGGCAAGCCCAGGCCGGCGGCGAGCACCGGCCTTCCAACGCAAGAAGCTCTCCCTGTAGGGCCGTCGCTTGCCGACGGCCTCGCCTTCGAACGCGGCGCAATCATCGACCAATGGATTTCACGCTCGCCCGCGGCATTCACGCCACTCATCTTGCGCTGCCGTCCAACAACGGTCTCGGGCTGCGAACTTCCATGTTTCGTCAGCGTCAGACCGATGCCCTCCGCAAGGGGCGCACTTCCGAGCCCTTCGCCCGCTATTTCGTCACGTGGTGCGTGGCCAGCCGGCGGCCGGTTCTGGCCAGTTCCATCCTGCAGCGCGCTTTCCGCAACGAAACTGCTGCACTGGAAGCGGCCAAAGACATCATCCTGCTGGCCTGCTGTGTAATGCCGGATCATGTCCATCTTTTGCTGGAACTTGGCGGACGTCTCTCCCTCAGCCAGGTGGTGGGCAGACTTAAATCATGCATCAGGCAGGTGCAGCCGGGTATTCTGTGGCAGGAAAATTTCTTCGATCACCGCATCCGCTCATCCACTGGCGAAGAGGATTTCGCGCTGTATATTTTCATGAATCCGTACCGCGCCGGCTGCTGTACGCTCCGGCAAACCTGGCAGGGCTGGATTCCTCCACGCGCATTTCATTGGAGCTTTCAGGATAAACTGCGGCCAGGTGGGTTGCCCCAACCGGAGTGGCTGGAACGCACGGAAGGATTCGCGAGGACTTTGCCCGCCGGTGCGGAATAGGCCGGCGGCGAGCACCGGCCCTACAGGGGAAAGGCGACAATGTGGGGCCGTCGCTTGCCGCCTGCCGGGATCTGGCTCTCTTCCTTTCCTCCAACCTCGCACACCGCATGAACCTCCAGCTCGACCACCAGCTCGCCCTCGTCTCCGCCTCCACCAAGGGCATCGGCTTCGCCATCGCCCGCTCGCTCGCCCGCGAGGGCGCCCGCGTCATCGTCAACGGCCGCACCGCCGCCTCCGTGGACGAGGCCGTGCAGCGCCTGCGCGCCGACGTCCCCGGCGCCAAGCTGGAGAAATTCCCGGGCGACCTGGCCGATGCCGCGGTCGCCGCCAAACTGGCCGCCGCGTTCCCGCAGGTGGACATCCTCGTCAACAACCTCGGCATCTTCGATCCCAAGCCCTTCGCCGAGATTCCCGACGCCGAGTGGCAGCGCTTCTTCGACGTCAACGTCCTCAGCGGCGTCCGCCTGAGCCGCCTCTATTTCGACGGCATGCTCCAGCGCAACAAAGGCCGCATCGTCTTCATCTCCAGCGAAAGCGCGCTGCACATCCCGTCCGAGATGATCCACTACGGCATGACCAAGACCGCGCAGCTCGCGGTCGCCCGCGGCCTGGCCGAGCTCACGGCCGGCACCGCCGTCACCGTCAACAGCGTGCTGCCCGGCCCCACCCGCTCCGAGGGCGTCGAGGAGTTCGTCGGCAAGCTCACCGGCGGCAAACCCTTCGAGGCCTCCGAAAAGGGCTTCTTCGAAACGGCGCGTCCCACTTCGCTGCTCAAGCGCTTCGAAACCGTGGATGAAATTGCCCATGTCGTCACGTTTGTCTGCAGCCCGCTCGCTGCCGGCATCAACGGCAGCGCCGTGCGCGCGGAAGGCGGGCTGGTGAAAGCGATCGCGTGAATCCTTCCCCGCCGGGCTCCCCTGTCCGGCGGAAATTTTGCGAAAGGTCCGGGGCAGGCGCCGTTTCGCGTCCGCCGGTCGCGAGCCTTTACCCACGTAAAATTCGGAGCATGGCGCTCTTTGGTAACGCTATCGGAGGACCGCCATCGGGGTTCTCGACAAGCCGGCCGCCGGCAGTATCAAGCGCGGCCTCTATTCAAACATGGCTCAGGAATACAAGATCGATGAACAGCAGCAGGTGGTCTGGTCACGCTGCTGGGGCGTGCTCAGCAATCCGGACATTGTCACGCAGCAAGCCGCGCTGCGGGCGGACAAGCGTTTCCACCCGACGATGAACCAGCTGGTGGATTGCACCGATGTGACCGAGCTGACCGTGACGGTCGAAGCCGTGAACCAGATGGGCCGGAGCACACTCTTCGCCCCGACTTCCCGGCGCGCGTATGTCGTCACCATGGACGCGCTTTACGGCATGATCCGCATGTACGAGCTGCACCAGGCCGCGCGCGGCAGCGAATGTGTTCGCGTCTTCCGCGACCGCGCGGTGGCGCTGGCGTGGCTCGGCGTGGGCGAACCGCGCACGGCAAGCCGCGGGCAGGAACCGCGCATCGCCTGACCGCCCCGGGATCCGTCCCGCCTGTCCCGGATTTGGGACGAACAGTTTCTGGCGTTTCCGGCGAAATCTTGTTCGCTCGGGGGATGCTCAAACGACTTACCCTGGTTCTTTTGACCGTAGTACCGGCGCTGGTTTTCGGCGCTCCCGCCGTCGCGGTGGATGGCTTCACCGCCGTCAAATCCGTCGGCCGCATCGACGAATACACGCTCACGGCCAACGGCCTGACCGTCCTGCTCATGCCCGACCACTCCGCCCCAGTCGTGACCTTCATGGTCACCTACCGCGTCGGCTCCCGCAACGAGGTCACCGGCACCACCGGCGCCACCCACCTGCTCGAGCACCTGATGTTCAAGGGCAGCGAAAGCTACAACGACAAGAAGGGCAACAGCGTGAAGCAGTTCCTCGAGCGCGTGGGCGGCAACTACAACGCCACCACCTGGCTCGACCGCACCAACTACTACTCCGAGATCGGCAGCGAGCACCTCGAGGGCTACATGGCCATCGAGGCCGACCGCATGCGCAACCTCTGGCTGCGCGAGGACGACCGCCGGCCCGAGATGACCGTCGTGCGCAACGAATTCGAGCGCGGCGAAAATTCGCCGTTCCAGGCGCTCTTCAAGGAGATCTTCCACGCGGCCTTCGTCGCCCATCCCTACCACCACTCCACCATCGGCTGGCGCAGCGACATCGAGAAGGTCTCGATCGAGAAGCTCCGCGAGTTCTACGACACGTTCTACTGGCCCGACAATGCCACCGTCTCGATCGTCGGCGACTTCGACCCCGCGGCCGCGCTCGGCCTGGTGAAGAAATACTACGGCGCCTACCCGAAGGCCCCGCACCCGATCCCGCAGCTCTATACCGAGGAGCCGGAGCAATCCGGCCCGCGCCGCGTCGTCGTCAAGCGCGCCGGCCAGCTCGGCGTCGTCGCCTTCGGCCACAAGGTCACCGCCGCCACGCATCCCGACTACCCCGCCCTCACCCTCCTCGACCTGATCCTGACCGACGGCAAGAACAGCCGCCTCTACAAGGCGATCACGGACCAGAGCCTCTCCACCGGCGTCAGCAGCTTCCTCGGCTTCAACCACGACCCGTCGCTGCACATCACGTTCATCCCGCTCGCGCCCGGCGTGGAGCACCAGAAGGTGGAAACGATCGCGCGGGCCGAGATCGAGCGCCTGCGCAAGGACGGCGTCACCGAGGCGGAGGTCGCCGCCGCCCTCGCCAAGTACCTCGCCAACTCCGCCTACCAGCGCGACGGCACCTTCGCCATCGCCTCCAACCTCAACGAGTCCATCGCCGCCGGCGACTGGACGCTCTACTACTCGATCGACGAGGCGGTGAAGAAGGTGACGCCGGCCGACATCCAGCGCGTCGCCCAGAAATATTTCAACGAGGACCAGAGCACGACCGGCTGGTTCATCCCGCTCGTGCCCGCCGCCCCGAAGGCCGCGCCCGCCAAGTAACCGCCAACCCTCCTCCGAACATGAAACGCATCCTTTCCCTGTTCTCCATCCTCTGTGTCCTCGCCTCCGCCCTCGGCGCCCAGATCGCACCCAACGTGATCCGGACCAAGATCTCCGGCGTCGACGTCCTGATCTACAAGACCGGCGTGGCCAACGTCGTCACGCTCAAGGGCTCCCTGCCCGGCGGCGACGCCTTCGCCGGCGAGGGCAACCTCGCGGTGCCCACGCTCTGCGGCATGATGCTCGACCAGGGCACGACCAAGCAGGACAAGTTCGCCATCGCCGAGCAGCTCGAGAAGGTCGGCGCCACGATCGACTTCGGCGTCAGCCAGCAGGAAGTCAGCGTCTCCGCCAAGTGCCTGAAGAAGGACGTGGCGCTCGTCATCGGCCTCATCGCCGAGCAGCTCCGCTCGCCGGCGTTCACCGCCGAGGAATTCGAAAAGGCCAAGGCCCAGTACGCCGGCAACCTCCAGCGCTCGCTCGAGAGCACGGACTTCCGCGCCGGCGACGCCTTCGGCCGCGCCGTTTTCCCGCCGGGGCACCCGAACTATTCCGCGCCCGCCGCCGACGTGCTCGCCGCGATCAAGTCAGCCACGCTCGCGGACGTGAAGGCGTTCCACGCGAAATACTACGGCCCGGCGCACTTCACGCTCGTGCTGGTCGGCGACGTCGATCCCGCCGCCATCACCGCGGCCGCCACCACCGCTTTCGCCGGCTGGACCGGCGGCGCGGACTACATCCACCCGCCCAAGGCCGGCTCGGTCGACGCGCAGCGCGAGCAAAGCGTGTTCATGGCGGACAAGACCAGCGTCTCCATCGTCCTCGGCCAGGCCAGCGGCCTGCGCTACAGCGATTCCGACTACCAGGCGCTCCGCACCGCCACCGCGATCCTCGGCAGCGGCTTCACCGGCCGCCTGATGTCCAATGTCCGCGACAAGGAAGGCCTCACCTACGGCATCGGCTCGCGCCTCGCGGATGACACGTTCAGCGACGGCGAGTGGCGCATCACGGCGACCTTCGCCCCGGCCAAGCTCGAGCAGGGCATCACCTCCACCAAGCGCCAGCTCAAGCTGTGGTACGACAACGGCGTCACCGACCAGGAGCTTACCGACCGCAAGACCGACCTCATCGGCACCTACAAGGTCGGCCTCGCTACCACCGACGGCATGGCCGGCCAGCTGCTGGTCACCCTGCAGCGCGGCCTCGATCTCGGCTGGATGGACGACTACCCGCGGCAGATCAACGCCCTCACCACCCAGCAGGTCAACGCCGCCATCAAGAAGCACGTGAAGCCCGACGACCTCGTGCTCATCAAGGCCGGCACCGTGCCGGGCGCGGTCGAGAAGTAACCGCGCTGGCCCGTTTCAATTCCCGACGCCCGTCCTTCCCGGACGGGCGTTTTTATTTGGCCGCGTCATTGCGAGTCGTTTCGCCAAGCGAAACGGCGAAGCAATCCAGCTGGATCGCCACGGCGCGCTTCGCGCCCCTCGCGACGACAAATCAGGGATGTGCCTGTTTCTCCGCGATCCAGCGGTCGACCTCGCCCGCCAGCACCGCGAGCGGCATCGTGCCGCCGCCGAGGACGAGGTTGTGGAATTCCTTGATCGAAAATTTCGGACCGAGCGCGGCCTTGGCGTGCTCGCGCAGCTCGAGGATGCGCAGCTGGCCGATCATGTAGGCGCACGCCTGGCCCGGCCAGACGCAGTAGCGCTCGATCTCCTGCGGTGTGAACCCGTAGTCGATCGCCTGCTGGCGCGTCCACTTCAGCGAGTGCAGGCCGGTGTCGGCCACGAGCCGCCGCGCGCGGAGCAGCTGCAGCTGCAGGAAGCCCAGCCGGCCGGGCAGGTCGCCGTCGTACCAGCCGTTCTCGTCGGCGAGCCGCTCGGCGTAGAGCGCCCAGCCTTCGACGTAGGCGGAGTTGAAGCCGAAGATGCCGAGCTTCAGGTAACGCGGCAGGTCGGTGGACTCCTGCTGGATCGCGAGCTGGAAGTGGTGGCCGGGAATCGCCTCGTGATAGGCCGTGGATTTCAGGCCGGTGCCGAGCCACGTCACGCGCGGCCCGAGATCCGCCAGCGGCAGCCAGTACGTCCCGGGCTGCGAGCCGTCCGGCGCCGGGTTGGCGTAATGCGCGGCGGCGCTGCCTTCGGAAAAGGCCGGCTCGCGGCGCACGATGACCGGCGCCTTCGGACGCAGGTCGAACATGTCGGCCGAGCGCCGCTCGGCGTCGCGCACGACGGCAGTGACCTTCGCCAGCAACGCCGGACGCGGGTCGGGCTCGGGCGGCGGGTTGATCTTGGCGTTCAGCTGCTCAATGCGCGCCTGGAGGCTGCCTTCCGCGTAACCCAGTTGTTTCAGGATCGCATCCATCTCCCCTGAAATGCGCGCCACTTCGCGCAGGCCGAGCGCGTGGATTTCCTCCGGCGTCTTCGCGGTGGTGGTCAGCGAGGCGAGATTGCTGGCGTAATACTCCGCGCCCTGCGGCAGGCGCCACGCGCCCGCATCGTCGGTCGCGTGCGGCAGTTGTTCCGCCAGCAGCGCGCGCACGCGGCCATAGGCGGGCAGCACCGTCGTGCGCACCTCCGCCTCGGCGGCGGCCAGGAACTTCGCGCGATCCTCGGCACTGATCGCGCCTTTCAGCTGGTCGATGCGCTCCCCGAGGGTTTCGACGAGGGGGTTCTTGGCCGGCGGATCGCCCACAAAGCCGTCCAGCTGCCCGAGCACGCGCTCGATGACGAAGCGCGGCGGCAGCACGCCGGCGGCGGCCGCGGCCTTGGCGTCCGCGATGCCCTCGTCGATGCAGCCCGCGACCTGCGCCAGGCGGGCGAGGTAGTTCTCGACGTCGCGCCGGTTGCGCACGGGATGCGTGCCGGTGAGGAACGACACCAGCCCGAGGTGCAGGCCGTTGAACTGGTCGAAGACGAAGCGGTCCTGCGCGAACTTCGCGCCGCTGATGGCATCCTCGAGCGACCAGCGGATGATCGCGGCCGACGTGCGCTGGCGCGGGGACAGCGTGGCGTCCGGAAACTTCGCCAGCGCGGCGAGTCCTTCCCGCGCGAGCTTGGCGTCCGCCTGCGCCGCGCGGAGGCCGATCGTGTCGGTGTAGACGCCGGTCAGGTCGAGTTTCCGGTCGAGCGCGTCCTGCTCGGCGCCGGTGAAATACTGGGCCGCCGTGGCCGCATTGGGCTTGGCCCGCACCCAGCGGGCGGCGAAGTCGTCGGCCCAGGTGTCGAATCCGGCATTGCCCGCATACGCCAGCACCATGGTGTTTAACATGAGCAAGACACCCGCAAGTCCTCTGATTTTCATGACCGGACACTACCTGCCGGGCTTAACGGCTTCAATGCCAGAGACGCCAGCCGACTCCGTGCCGCGTTCGCCGCTGATGTTCGTAATACGAACAATCATCCGAGTCCTGCGGCCATGGCGTGAGCGGGAATTCGCCGGGCCAATGTTCGTATTACGAACATCAGCGGCGAGCGGGGGGCGCCTTCGGAACCTTGGGATGGCAGGGGGAAAGCTGGTTCTATTTTTCCGGCGCCGCCGAAGAAATCGCCCGAATGTCATCCATTAGATGACATCCTGAATCGCGCTTCGCGCGATTGGGACGCCACTGTACCGGTCTTCCCTCTTGGCCCGGCCTGAAACGCAGGTAAGCTCTTTTATCATGCCTGAGATTCTCTACACCGTCCGCGCCACCTGCCCGACCGTGCAGGTCCGCGGTCGTTTCCTCGCCTGTCCCGCAGTCGTGGGACTGGACGAGCCGGCCGTAGCCTTGGCGAAGGCTGGCTAAGCAATTTATGCCCTCCATCCTATATACGGTACGTGCTACCTGTCCGTCGGTCCAAATTCGGGGCCGTTTTCTCGCCTGGCTGTCGCCGGGGCATGTGCTGCTGGTGAAGGCGGGCGGCGCCACAGATGTCCGCATCGTCCTGCCTGAGGTGACGGAGGGCGGCCCGGCCCGCGTCGAGACGCAGTACGTGTTCCCGTCGCGCAAGGCCTACGACACCTACCTGCGCGACCACGCGCCGCACGCGCGCGCCGACTTCGCCAAGAACTTCCCGCTCGAAAGCGGTGTCACACTGGAACGCCAAGTCGCCGAAATCGCCATCGAACTCTAGAGCCTATCAAATAAAATCGTAGCCAATATGAATCCGAAAGCATCCGATCCACGTTTTCGTCATCCTGAGCCGTGCGAAGGATCCACTCCGTCGGCATCAGTACGTCCTTTCCCGTGGATCCTTCGCTGCGCTCAGGATGACGTTAGGGGGATTTCTTGGGGATTCGAATCTGGAGCGGCTACGACTTCATTTGAACTGCTCTAGCCATGAACACGCAACTCCCCCACATCGTCGTCCTCGGCGCCGGCTTCGGCGGCCTGACCTTTGCGAAGGAGTTCCCGTCCGAGCTGGCCCGCGTCACCGTCGTCGACCGCCAGAACCACCACGTCTTCCAGCCCCTGCTCTACCAGGTGGCCACGGCGGCGCTGGCCGCGCCGGACATCGCCGCGCCGATCCGCAGCGTGTTGCGCAAGAAGCCGAACCTCACGGTGCTGCTCGCCGACGTCACCGGCATCGACCTCGCCACGCAGGAAGTGACGCTCAGCGACGGCAAGCTGCACTACGACTACCTCGTCATCGCCCTCGGCGGCCAGACGAGCTACTTCGGGAAAACCGAGTGGGCGCAGTTCGCCCCGGGCCTCAAGACGCTCGACGACGCGATGCGGCTCCGGCGCAACATGCTTCTCGCCTACGAAAAGGCGGAGAAGGAAACCGACCCGCAGCGCAAAAAGGAGCTGATGACCACCGTCGTGGTCGGCGGCGGCCCGACCGGCGTCGAGCTCGCCGGCACGTACGCCGAGCTCGCACGCACCGTCCTTTACCGCGACTTCGACCACATCGATTCGCGCGAAGCCCGCGTGATCCTCGTCGAGGGCCTGCCGCGCCTGCTCGCCAATTTCGACGAGAAACTCTCGGCCAGCGCGAAGCGGCAGATCGAACAGCTCGGCGTCGAGGTGCGGCTCAACACCCGTGTCACCGCCATCCGCGAGGGCGAGGTCGAGCTCGGCGGCGAGGTCATCCGCGCCGGCAACATCGTCTGGGCCGCCGGCGTCGCCGCCGTGCCGATTACCAAGAACCTCGGGGTCGAGCTCGACCGCGGGGGCCGCATCAAGGTGCAGCCGGACTACAGCCTGCCGGGACGCGCCAATGTTTTCGCCCTCGGCGACATCGCCGCGCTCACCGACGCCAAGGGCGTGCCGGTGCCCGGCGTGGCCCAGGGCGCGATCCAGCCCGGCGCCTACGTGGCGAAGCTGATCGCCGCCGAGCTGCGCGCCGGCCCGGCCGCGCGCGCGCAGCAGGCGCCGTTCGCCTACTGGGACAAGGGCAACATGGCCACGATCGGCAAACGCCGTGCCATCGCGCAGATCGGCAAAGTGCAGCTCACCGGCTTCACCGCCTGGATGGCCTGGCTCGGCCTGCACCTGTTCTTCCTGATCGGCTTCCGCAACCGCATCTCGGTGCTCGTGCAGTGGATCTACGCCTACTTCATGACGAAGCGCGGTGCGCGCATCATCATGGGCCTCGGCGACAATCCTGCCGAAGCGAAGAAGTAGCGACTCTTGCCGGTGGTAGGGGCCGGGCTTGCTCGGTCCTTGTCACGCAGCTGGAAGAGGACCGAGCGGGCTCGGCCCCTACCGAATTCATCCTTATTTCTTTCCGAGCAACTCGAGCACGGCGGCGGACATGGACGTCACCGCGGCCTTGAGCGTCGGTTCCGGCACCGGGGCGAAGGCCGGCGAGTGGTTCGAGGGCAGCGCGACGCCCGTGCGTTTGCTGGCGGCGAATTTCTCCGGGTCGGCCCCGCCCACCCACCAGATGCAGGTCGGCACGTGATCGAGCGTGCGGCCGAACATCGTGAAGTCCTCGGCGCCGGTGACCGGGGGCGTGACCTGCGCGCGCTCCGGGCCGAACCAGTCGGTGAAGGTGCCCGCGAGGCGGCGCGTGAGTTTCGCCTCGTTGGCGGTGACGGGCGACGACTCGGGAGTGATCGTGACGACGGGCAGCCGGTCCTCCGGCAGACCGGCCGCCTGGCCGAGGCCGGCGCAGATACGGCGGATGCCCGCGACCATCTGGTCCATCACCTGGTCGTCGTAGGCGCGAAGCGTGAGCTCGAGCTTCACCTCCTCGGAGATGATGTTGCGCTTGGTGCCGCCATGGATCGTGCCGACGGTGATGACGCCCGTGGTGCCGGGCTTGAGCTCGCGGCTGATGATGGTCTGCAGCGCCACCACGATCTCGGAGGCGAGCACCACCGGGTCCTTGGCGAGATGCGGCGTCGAGCCGTGGCTGCCCACGCCCTTGACGACGATGTCCATGGAGTTGACGCCCGCGAGGAAGGGGCCCTCGCCGTAACCGATCGCGCCGGCCGGCAGGTTGCCCCACGTGTGGAGCGCGATGGCGTAGTCGGGCTTGGGAAAGCGCGTATAAAGGCCGTCGGCGAGCATGGCGCGCGCACCGCCGACAATTTCCTCCGCCGGCTGGCCGATGATGACCAGCGTGCCGCTCCACTGGTTCTTCAGGGACGCCAACACCCGCGCCGTGCCGATGAGGCCGGTCACGTGGGTGTCGTGCGCACACGCGTGCATGGCCGGCTGGTCCTTGCCGGCGAGATCCTTCACGACCGCGGTGCTCGCGTACGGCAGGCCGGTCGTTTCCTTGAGCGGCAGCGCATCCATGTCGCCGCGCACGAGCACCGTCGGGCCCGGTCCGTTCCGGAGCACGGCGACGACGCCGGTGTTGCCGACCTTTTCCGTGACCTCGAAGCCCGCCGCGCGGAGTTCCTTCGCCAGGATGCCCGCGGTGCGGGTTTCCATGAAGGACAGCTCCGGGTGGGCGTGCAGGTCGGTGTAGATCGCCTCGAGCGAGGCGTATTCGGCGTTCACCTTCGCCTCGACGGCGGGCTTCAGCTCGGGCGCGGCGGCGGACAGGGCGGCGGCGGCAACCAGGGCGCACGCAGGGAGGACAAACCGGAGGGATGTTTTCATAAAAGGAGACGGGTTATTTCAGCTGGTCGTCGGCGAGATTCATTTTCCGCAGCAGGACCGGCCAGCGCGGATCGGAGTGCAGCACGTCGAGGAAGGGGTCGTTCTTCAGCCAGATCATGCCCGCGTCGTGCAGGGCGTAGGATTTCTCGAGCCAGGCGAAGGCCTCGTCCTTCGCCCCGCGCTGGGCGTAAAGCTGCGCAATCTGGTACGCCGCGCGATCGGACGCCATCGCCTTGAGCTGGTCGAGCGCGGCATCGGCTTCCGCCCGATGACCGGACGCCCATTGGACGAGCGAGGTGACGAAGGGCCGGGTGGCGGAGGTCGCGTCCACCTGCGCGGTGATGCGCAGCGCCTCCTCGTTTTTCCCCCGCAGGACGCGGGCGAAGACCTGGAGCTTGTAGGTGATCGGGCTGGGGTTGCTGAAATCCTTCAGGAAATCCGCCAGCTCCTCGTATTTTCCCGCCTGGAGGAACGCCATGCTCAGACCGTACTGGGCGTAGGTGTTGAGCGGATCGAGTTCCACCGCCCGCCGGCCCAAGCGCACGGATTCCTCCTTGTCCCCCAGCGTGGTGGCGAGGCGACAGAGGTTGCTGGTTACGGACGCATCGCCGGGTGCCAATTGGAGCGCGCGCTGGAACGACGCACGCGCCCGCACCCAGTCCCAGTCATAACTGTAATAGACGAAGCCGACGGCGGTGTGCGCCTCGGGCAAATCAGAATCCAAAGCCAGCGCGTGCTCGGCGGCCGCGCGCGCCGACTGGATGCCCGACTCGATGGGCGTCCAGCCGTTGACGGCTCCCGCCGCATGGGCGATCGCCAGCCAGGCCCAGGCCAGCGCGAATTTGTCATCCCGTTCCACGGCGGCCTGCAGGTTCTTCCGCGCCTGCTCCCCATCGGCGGCGGTGCTGCGATAAATCAGGGCGCGCCCCAGCGTCAGCAGGCGATATGCCTCGGGATCGACGGGACGCGCGGCCACGGAGCCCGTGACGCCGATCTTGAGCGAAAGATTTTTCGCGATGAGCCCGGCAATCTCGTCCTGCACGGCGAAGATGTCCTTCAGGTCGCGCGTAAAGGTGTCCGACCACAAGTGGAAGCCGTCGGCGGCCTTGATCAGCTGCGCGGTGATGCGGACCTTGTCGCCCTGCTTGCGCACGCTGCCTTCGACCACATAGGCCACGCCGAGCTGCCGGGCGATTTCGGGAATCGCGACCTCCTTGCCCTTGAAGGAAAACGCCGACGTGCGCGCCGACACCTTCAGGCCCGGCACCTTGGCCAGCACGTTGAGCAGTTCCTCGCTGATGCCCTCTGAAAAATATTCGTTGGCCTTGTCGTCGGAGAGATTCGTGAACGCCAGCACGGCGACGGATTTGTCCGCCCCCGCCAGTTCCAGGGCGGCGGACGGCTTCGCCTCCGGCGAGCCGGAGCTTCCCGCGCCCACCAGCTGCCGGAAGCGGGGGTCGGCGCGCAGGGCGTCGAAATCCGGGTTGATCCGCAGGAGCGTCAGCGCCGCGGGCGGGTGGGCGAAGATCTCATCGAAGCGACCGAGCCGGGTGTAAACCTTCGCCAGTTCCAGCGACATGGGCTGTCCGGCGGAATACTTGATCCCGGCCAGCTGCTCGTGGGTGCGGAGCGCCTCGCCCGCCGCGGCCTTTTCGCCCAGGCATGCGAGCAGGAATGCCTGGATGAAATACGGGCCGGCCCGGTTGGGCGACGCCTTGATCTTTTTCTCCACCTCCTGCAGCGCGGCCTGCCATTCGGTCCGCGCGGCCGCGTCGCGATGATCGAGCTCGTCGGCCAGCCCGAGCAACAGGCCCTTCGGGCCGTCGTAGACGAAGTCCGAATAGAAATCCCGCGGGAACGCCTGCCAGATCTCAAGCGCCCCCGCGGCGTTGCGCTGGTAGTAGCGGAGCTGGCCGGCCACATAGTTGGCCCGGTCCTCCTGCAGCGCGGCGGGCGGGATCTGCCGCAGCGTCTCATCGGCGGCCAGGAGGTCGCCGCGCGAATTGATCTCGATCGCCATCTTGAGCACCAGCGCCGAGGTGAATTTTTGCTGGCTCAGTGCGCGCTGCAGCACGGCATAGCCTTCGGCGGACCGGCCGCGCTGCCAGAGATAACGGGCGTTGTTGAAGAGCGCGAGCGGGTCGCCGCCGGGCAGGGCCGCGGAACGCTCGTTCAAGGCCAGGCATTCCTCCAACCCGTCCGGTTTGGCCAGCACGGTGACGGCGAGAAAGCGCAGCGCTCCCTGGTTGCCCGGCTCTTCCGCCACAATCTCCCGCAGCAGCTTTTCCCGCTCCTCCCGGTTGATCCCGAAAGTGGACCAGGACCCGGCCAGCGCGATGCGCGCATCCACCGACCGCGGCGCCAGGCGGATGGCCCGTTCGGCCGTCACGCGCACCTGCTCGCGGCGCTCGGCCGAGCTGTCCCATCCCCGGTAGCCGAAAGCGGCGTGGACCTGCGAGTAGGCGGCCCAGACTTCCCCATCGTCCGGGTCGAGCTTGAGCGCGCGCTGGCAATATTCCTCCGCCAGCGCGAAGTCCTCGCGCGTCGTCTCCAAAGCGCGGATCAGGACATAGACTTTCGCCACCAGCGCGCGCGCCGGGGAAACGGACGCGGCCGTCGTGACCGGCGCGGGGGGCGCCGCGGGCGGTTTTGCCGACGGACCCGAACCCAGCATCGCCTTCCACAACGGCAGCGCCCCGAACAGCAGGCCCGTGACCATGCCAACCACCGGGAAAATCATCCACCAGTTCCAGCGCCTGCCTGTCTCCCGTTCCCGGTTGGGTCGTGCGGCCACGGCGGCCGGGTCGCCGCCCGAGAGCAGCTTGGCGACGCGGGCCACAAATGCGGGCGTCGGTTCGCCATTCGGCAGCTTCGTCCACTGCACCTCGGTGAAGGAGTCGGGCACGTGGGCTTCGGCGTCGCGCGTGCCATCGATCACGACCGGCAACAGGAAGGGCCGGCCTCGCGCCATCAGGTGCGTGCGCTGGTCGGCGAGGCGCCACTCCAGGCGGAAATAGCCTTCGCTGCGCGCCTGCGTGTTCTGCGAAATGACCGGGATCAGCAGCTCGCACTCCTTGATGTGCCGGCGGATCTTCTGGTCCCACGCATCGCCGCCGACCAGCTCGCTCTGGTCGAACCACACCTCGACGCCCGCGGCGCGCAGGGCATCGGCGATGCGCCGTGCCGCCTCCGCGTCCTGGGAAGCGTAGCTCAGGAACACGGCTTTGCCCGTGTCACTCATGACCCTCAACCGCGGTGGTGTGCGCCCGCATAAGTTGCACGGGTAATGCCGTTTAAGCCGGACCCTTGCCAGCCCAAAGCATTGTTGCCGCTGACTGTCACCAAGCGCGCTCGACCCGGCGGGCTTCGAGGGCGTTTTCGGCGGCGTCGGGCAGCTCGGAAAGGAAATCCAGCCCGGTGCGGCGCTCGATCTCGTCGATGGTGACCAAATAGTTGTCGATCGGTGCGGAGGCCGGCGTTTCCTGCGGGAAAAGGAAGGCTTCGGCGCGCACGCGGCTGTCGCTCTCGTCGACAACGATCATGTAGAAAGCCTCGGGAATCGCGACACGGCGGTGCAGGCGCGGCGGATTCGCACCGAACACGGGGCCGGCGATCACCCAGACCTCGCCGAAGCGGCCGGCGTAGTTGGTGGCGATGCGCTGCTCGAGCTGCTTCCACGGGCCGGCGTTGAGGGCGTGGCGCTGCGGGCAGACGTTGGACATCTGGAAGGTCTCCTCCTGGGCGCTGCGGCCGTAGCGCGTGGCGATGGCGTAGTTGGGCGCCATGTGGCCGCGGTCGTAGTCGCTGCGGTTGTAGAGCGCGGAATCGATCCGCGCGGCGGTGCGCAGGTCCGTGGTGAACGCTTCCGGCCGCGGCGGCGGCTCGCCCAGCGCGATGTCGCGCAGGTGGTAGGCGGCCCACAGCGGATCGCCCAGCGCATCGCTGTAACCGACGACGTAGCCGGTGTTGGCGAGCACGCGCACGGAAGCATCGCTCAAACCCGCGGCGCGCGGGCTGCCGCCGTAGACAAAGGTTTTGTCGCCGGGCGCGATGCCGTCGACGTAGTCCTTGCTGCCGTAGAGCTGCCACAAGTCCCACGCGACCTCGAAGGCCGTGATGTTCTTGCGCCCCTCGAGCGCGTTGCGCACGAGCCCCGACACCTCCCGCTGACGCGCGGCCGGCTGGAACAGGAACCACGCGCCGATGCCACCCCACAGGATGAGGTTGGCAAAAAGAAACGCCTTCGTGCGCCGGAATGCGCCCGGCACTTTGCTGCGACCCGATGACTTGCGGCCCATGGTTGCGCCAAGGTTGGACGCGCCATGTCACAGGCCGCAAGGCGCAACCGGTGGTCGCCGATGTCCCCATCGGCGACAGGCGTCGGTGTGGATACCGACGCCCACCTTTCAGAACTTGATCTTCACGTAGCCCTCGATGCGGAACGGCTGTTCCTGGAACACGAGGATGCTGCCGGAGAAGGCGTCGCCGTTGTGGTACCAGTTGCGCTGGTTGGTCACGTTGAGGAAGTCGACGTTCACGATCCATTTCGGCGTCTCGTAGAAGAGCGACGCGTTCAGCAGGTATTGCGGCGGGATGTGCCACTGGTCGTCGAGGTTGCCGACCTGGCGGCCGGTGTACTGCGCGTTGCCGCCGACGCCGAAGCCGCTGGCGAAGCGGTAGCGCACGCTGCCGTTGAGAATCACATCGGGGAAGCCAAGCAGCGGCCAGTCGCCGACCGGCACCTGGTTGCCGTAGGGATTGAAGGTACCGGTGGAGGTCCCCTTCCCGCCCGGGCCCTGGCCGACGAGGTACGCGGCATAGATGTCGCGCCCGCCCATCTGGAACGGCGCGGCCTGCAGGTAGTGGCCCTGCTGGAACGTGGCGTTGAAGGTGGCGTTGAGGTGCGTGTCAGGCTGGTAGACGGCCTCGAACTCGTAGCCGCGCACGAGGATGTTGTTCTTCTTGCCTTCGAGCGACACGCGCGAGCGGCGCTGCTCGAAGACGGAGGCGCCGGCGAAGAGCTTGTTGTCGAGGAAGGAGTATTTCGCGCCGGCTTCCTTCAGGTAGCTGAGGTTGCGGAAGTCGTCGTCGTTAATCTTTCCGTCCGGCGTGTTGAGGATGATGCCGCCGCCGGTGACGTTGCCGTTGGCCGCGCGCATGCGCTGGATCGTGGCGTAGTACGACATCTTCGCCGTCGGGCGCCAGACGAGGTTCACGTTGCTGGAGAACGAGGCGACGGACGCCTCGTCACTGAACGGGATGCCGGCGGCGTCCGCGAGCGGGTCGCGGGCCTTCGCCTTGAACCAGTCCTCGCGCAGGCCGACGAAGAGGCTGACCGTGTCAGTGAGCTTCGCCTCCTGCTGCCAGAAGAGCGCGGGATTCAGGAGATTCGAGACGACGGTCTCGGGCGTGTCGTAGGACGCGGGGAAGAACAGGTGGCCGTCGGGCCCGGGGAAGCCGGGGTAATACGAGTTCGGGTACTGCGCCGCCTGGTCGAACGTCCGCGACGGATCGGTGACGTCGAAATTGTACAAGTACTCGTTGAAGTAGTTCGTGTACGACTTGCGGTGCTCGTAGCGGATCGTCGCGCCGGCGATGGTCGTCTGCGGCTTGCCGAGGAGGCTGTAATTCCAGTGCGCCTCGGTGCGGTTCTCCAGCGTGTCCTGCCAGACGTATTCGTAGTACTCCGAGGCATTCGCGCGGTGGCGCTCGATCGTCTCGAGCAGCGTGCGGTTGATCACGGAGAGCGCCGGCGAGAACTCGAACGTCGCGATCACCTGGGCGTGGCCGGCGTTGGAGTTGGAGAGGTCGCCCTTGGAAAAGAGCACGTCGTCGCGGCCGATGGTGGTCGTGCCCGTGACGTCGATCGGGCCGGGGCCGCTCGGCAGGTCGGCGGAGACGCCCTTGTAGTAGGTGCCGCGGTCAATGAGCTCCTGGTTGACGCGGTTGACGCCGAGGATCTCGGGCCAGTTCTGCCATTCCCACTGGGCGTTGAACGCGATGGTGCGGCCCGGCGCCGGTTTCCACGTGAGCGCGGCGAAGAGGTCCTCGCGGTCGTCCTTCACGCCGTTCTGCTTGTAGAAGGTGTCGCCCGCCTTGCCTTCCCAGCTGATGCGCCACGCGAGCTTGTCGGAAATCGGCGCCGTCGTGTCGATCTGCAGCGAGGAGTTGAGGTAGGAGGAGCCGTCGCCGCCGGGCACCCAGGTGCCGAAGCGCGCCGTGACGGTGGTTTCGGGACCGGAGAACTTCGGCGCCTTGGTGACGTAGTTCACGTAACCGCCGCTGAAGAAGCCCGCGCCGAAGACGGCCGAGCCCGGGCCGCGCACGATGTCGACGGCCTCGATGCCGTTCCAGCTCGGGAGGAAGCCGTAGAGGTTGTAGCTGCGGCGCTGGCCGTTGATGTAGGTCTCGGCGACGTCGCCGCGGATGTTCGGCGTGGTGGCGAGGCCGTAGCTCGCCGGCGCGTAGGCACCGGGCGAATAAGCGACGAACTCCCGCACGCCATGGATGCCGCGCTCGTTGAGCAGCTTCTCGGTGATCGAGCTCACCGCGCGCGGCGTGTCGAGGATGTCGCGCGCGTCGCCCATGACGGCGGAGAGATCGCGCGTGAGCGGATTGACGGAATCCTCGACCGGGATGCCGGTGACGACCAGCTTGTCGAGCTGGACGGTCGGGTCGTCCGCGGCGTGCAGCGAAGCGGCGCCGAGGGCGGCGAGGAGCGTAAGGGCCAGGAGGCGGGAGGGGAGTTGCATAGGTGTTGGAGGCCCGCTGCCTGAACACCAATCCCCGGGGGGAGGACGACACCAACGCCGTGAGACGCCGATGGGTGCTTGTTTCCTTCGCCGGTATGATCCGTTTCAGGTTCAGAGGGTTTAGCGGCCGTGCGAGCCCCAATCTCAGCCCTCCGCGGAGGACACCCCTACGAGCAAACGCACGAAGACATACTTTCGGCGCGTTCGTCAACTCCGCGCTGTGTCAGCCCCCAAAACATGAAAGGCGCCCCTTGCGGGACGCCTTTCATGACCTAACACCAAGCAAACCGTAAGAACTAAGAACATGGAGATAGATGCAGGTGCGGCCAAAACGTTGAATCTTTCCGAAAGTTTTTTCGGAAAATGTTCCGGACGGGCCCCTAAACCCGCCCGGTGGCGCACCCTTAAATCATGAAGGGCGCCCCTTGCGGGACGCCCTGCATGACCTAACACCAAGCAAACCGTAAGAACTACAAACAATGATCGTCTCCTAGAAACGATGCACTGATGTCACAGGGATAGATGCAGCCGGGGGCAAAACGTTGAATCTTTCCGCGTCTTTTTTTGTGAATAAGTTGTTTAGGAAATGGCTCGCCCTTTGTGTTGGGGACCAATTGTTTACGCGGCGGTGAGGTTCCAAAGCCCCGGATTCAGCCACAGGATCCGAGGGTATTTATCCGTGGATAATAATGAACCCGCCCCGTCCTCATCTTTTCGGCCTGCTCGCAGGCCTGTTTCTCGCCGCCGGCATCGCCTTCGCGTCCGTCACCCTCACCAGCGCGTGGACGCGCATCGCCGAAAACAACACCATCAACGTCACCGGCTCCGCCCGGAAGAACATCCGCTCGGACCTGGTGATCTGGCACGCCAGCTTTTCGGCGGAAGCACCCACGCTCGTGGAGGCACAGCAGAAGCTGCGCACCGACTACGACAAGGTCGCGGCGTTTTTCAAAACCCGTGGCTTCGAGGGCTTCGTCGGCTCGCCGGTGCAGATCCGCGAACTCGTCGCGAAGCAGCGCCACGAGGAGGATGACACCGTCACCAACGTCCGCGTCGGCTACCGGCTCACGCACGCGATCGAGGTGCGCTCGGAGGACGTCGACCGCCTGCCGCGCCTCGCCAGCGACTCGGGCGAATTGCTGCAGCAGGGCATCGCGTTCGAATCGGGCGGTTTCGAGTTCATCTACACGAAGGCCGGCGAGGCCAAGGTCGAGATGATGGCCGAGGCCACGCAGGACGCGCGCGACCGCGCGGAGCGCATCGCCGCCAGCGGCGGCAGCCAGGTGCGCGCGCTGCGCTCGGCGAAGATGGGCGTCGTGCAGATCAACCCGCTCTACTCGACCGCCACGAGCTGGGAGGGCAACAACGACACCTCCAGCCTCGACAAGACGATCACCGCCACCGTCGCCGCGACCTTCGCGCTGGATTAAGGTGGGCGTCGGTTTCCACACCGACGCCGCCTGTCGCCGGTATGGAAACCGGCGACCACCCGCTCACAGGTGAATCTCCGCCGGCAGCACGATGCCGGCGGATTTTTCCGGCAGCGGCTGCGCCTTCAGCGGATAGCGGAACTGCCTGCCCTCGAAATTGCGGAAAACCACCTCGTCGTCGGTGATCCGCTCCACGTAGTCGGGATTGACCGGCACCTTGCCGCCGCCGCCCGGCGCATCGATGACGTACTGCGGCACGGCGTAGCCCGTGGTGTGGCCGCGCAGCGCGCGGATGATCTCGATGCCCTTGCGGACATCCACCTTGAAGTGGGCGCCGCCGGTGATCAGGTCCATCTGGTAGATGTAGTAGGGCCGCACGCGCATCCGCAGCAGGCGGTGGACGAGCGCCTTCATCACATCGGCGTCGTCGTTCACGCCCTTCAGCAGCACGCTCTGGTTGCCGAGCGGCACGCCGGCGAAGCTCAGGCGCTCACACGCGTCCTTCAGCTCCTGCGTGGCTTCGCGCGGGTGGTTGACGTGGATGCTCATCCAGATCGGCCCGTGCTTCTTGAAAATCTCCGCCAGCTCCGGCGTGATGCGCTGGGGCAGGAACACCGGGATGCGCGAGCCGATGCGGATGAACTCGACGTGCTTGATCGCGCGCAGGCGGCCGAGCAGGTGGTCGAGCTTCTTGTCGGAAAGCAGCAGCGGGTCGCCGCCGGAGAGCAGGACGTCGCGGATCTCGGGATGCCCCTCGATGTAGCGCAGCGCCTGCTCGTACTCCGGATGGAAGTTGTAGTCCTGCGCATTGCTCACGAGCCGGCTGCGCGTGCAGTAACGGCAATAGGAGGCGCAGCGGTCGGTGACCAGGAAGAGCACGCGGTCGGGATAGCGATGCACGAGGCCGGGGACCGGCGAGTGCTCGTCCTCGCCCAGCGAGTCCAGCATTTCGCCCGAGGAGATGACTATTTCGTCGCTGCGCGGGATGACCTGCTTGCGGATCGGGCAGTCCGGGTCGTTGCGATCGATCAGGTTGAAAAAGTACGGCGTGATCGCCAGCGCCAGCTTGTCCTTGGCAAAGAGGCAGCCCGCGCGCTCGGAAGGCGTAAGGGTCAGGTACTTTTCCAGCTGCTCGACCGTCGTGATGCGGTTCTTCAGCTGCCAGACCCAGTCTTTCCAGTCGCTTTCCGGGACGTGGGACCAAAGGCCTTGGCCGGCAAACCACGCCGAACGATCTTCTTGGTAGGGCATCTTGGGAGCTGCAGAGGTAACTGGTTTGGCCGGGCTGTCAAACGGGTCAGCCTGCACAAAAAAGTGCCTGGCTGCCGAAAGCGCAATCTTCAGATGCTTGGCTGGGAAACACTTGTAACATCCCTCCAAACTCCCCGATCCACCGTTTTCGACAGTTTCCGGATAAGTTGCCGGGGGATTGTGCCGATAACGGGGGTGCTTCCCAAAAAAGCCTTACCCCCTGTGCATCGCCATGCCTCCGCTGTCTCCATCCGCCTACCAGAAGCCTCCGGTTAAATTTTCCACCGTCGTTACGCTGGGAGGTGTTGCCGTTGCCGCCATCCTCGCGGGGCTGGTCTGGATCTGGCCGCACACCACGGGTTTCATGCTGGGCTATGTCGCCGCCAGCGCGTTCCTCGCGATCGTCTCCCTCGCCTACGCCGCCTGGCTGGTCCGCCAGGCCGAGCTCAAAGCCGAGCACGACCAGCCGCTCTACACCGCCCTCACGCAGCTGAAGGCCGTGTGGGACCGCGCTCCCCTTGGCATGATGCTGCTCGACCCGTGCGACGGCGACATCCCCGTCCGCATCCTCGACTGCAACCCGAAGCAGAACGCCATGCACGGCTACGAACCGGGCGAACTGGTCGGCCAGTCCATCGACGTGCTCGAGGCCAACCCGTGGGCGTTCCGCACCAACTCGAAGGAATGGCTCGAAGGCTTCCGCCGCCAGAGCCGCGCCGTGGGCGTGGGCGTCCACAAGCGCAAGGACGGCACCCAGTTTCACACCCAGTATTTCACCAGCCTGATCATCGTCGACGGCCGCGAGTACGTGCTCGGCATGGATCGCGACATCTCCACCGAGATGGCGGCGGAACACGCCCTGCGCGAGAGCGAGGAGCGCTGGCAGCTGGCGGTCGCCGGCAGCAACGAGGGCGTGTGGGACTGGAACATCGAGACCGACGCCATGTGGTTCTCGCCGCGCTGGAAGGCCATGCTCGGCTACGGGGACGACGAGCTGCCGAGCCATCGCGATTCCTGGATGGGCCGCATCCATCCGGACGACCGCACGCACGTCGAGACCGCGCTCACCACCCATTTGATGCAGAACACCCAGATCCTGCACTGCGAATACCGCATCGTGCACAAGGACGGCACCTGGATCTGGGCGCTGGTGCGCGGCAAGGCGCTGTTCGGCGACGACGGCCACCCGCGCCGCATGGTCGGCACGCAGACCGACATCACGCGCCAGAAGGAGGCCGAGGCGGAGCTTCGCCAGGCCAAGGAGTCGGCCGAGTCGGCCGATCGCGCCAAGAGCGAATTCCTCGCCGTGATGAGCCACGAGATCCGCACGCCCATGAACGGCGTGCTCGGCTTCACCAACCTCCTGCTCGACACCCCGCTCAACGCCGAGCAGCACGACTGGCTCACCACCATCCGCTCCAGCGGCGAATCCCTGCTCACCCTCATCAACGACATCCTGGACTTCTCCAAGATCGAGTCGGGCCACATGGAGTTCGACCAACACCCCGTCGCGGTCCGCCGCTGCATCGAGGAGGTCCTCGACCTGCTCTGGAGCAAGGCCAGCGAAAAGAAGATCGAGTTGCTGCACTGGATCGAGAGCGACGTGCCGGAATGGATCCTTTCCGACGGCACGCGCCTGCGCCAGGTGCTCGTCAACCTCATCGGCAACGCCATCAAGTTCACCGCCAAGGGCGAGGTGGAGATCCGCCTCAGCCTGCGCCCGGGTGCCAGCCCGCAGGAACCGCAGCAGCTCGTCATCAATATCCGCGACACCGGCGAGGGCATCCCCGCCGACCGCGTGAACCGCCTCTTCAAGCCGTTCAGCCAGGTCGACTCCTCGACCACGCGCAAATACGGCGGCACCGGCCTCGGCCTCGCGATCAGCCGCAACCTCGCCCACCTGCTCGGCGGTGACATCCAGCTCGCGTCATCCTCCGCCGCCGGCTCCTGCTTCTGCTTCACCATCGCCGCGCCGGCCACCAATGCGCCCGCGGACGCCGCCCTCGGCCCCGTGCCGCCGCAGCCCGCCGTCGCGCTCGAGGGCCGCCGCGCCCTGATCGTCGACGACAACGAGGCCAACCGCCGCATCCTCACCAGCCTCCTGCAGCGCTGGGGCATCAGCTGCCTCGGCTTCGAGCATCCCGCCGCGGCGATCGAATACACCCGCTCGCACGGCGGCTTCGACCTCGCCGTGCTCGACATGATGATGCCGGAAATGAACGGCGTGGAACTGGCGGCCCGCCTGCACCAGCTGCCCGGCCAGGGTTCGCTGCCCCTCATCCTGCTTTCCTCCATCAGCCGCGAAGATCTGCGCGCCTTCAACCCGATGGACCATTTCAACGTCGTGCTCACCAAGCCGCTGCGCCAGGCGCAGCTGCTCGAGGCCCTGAACAAGACGATGTCCGAGCTCGGCCAGCCCGTCAGCACCAACACGACGCCGGCCGAGTCCGCCCGCCCCACGCCGCAGCTCGACCCGACGCTCGGCAAGCTCGTGCCGCTGCGCATCCTCGTCGCCGAGGACAACGCGGTGAACCAGAAGCTCATCGCCGGCCTGCTGCGCCGCCTCGGCTACCAGCCGCAGATCGTGGGCAACGGCCTCGCCTGCCTCGAAGCCCTGCGCCGCGACGCCTACGACCTTATCCTGATGGATTGCCAGATGCCCGAAATGGACGGCTACGAGGCCACCGGCCGCATCCGCCGGGGTGATGCCGGGGCACACAACCGCGACCTCCGCATCATCGCCCTGACCGCCGCCGCCATGTCGGGCGACCGCGAGCGCTGCCTCGAGGCCGGCATGACCGACTACCTGACCAAACCCCTGCAGGCGCCCGAGATCATCCGGGTGATCACGGCCACCCAAGCCCGCACCCAATCCGTTCCCTAGCCCGGGTTTGCGGGCGGGTTGAACTATTGCTCGGAAACCTCTTGGCAGAGGCGCACGAACTCCTTTTCGTGCGTCTTTAATGTCCGCTTTCCAGCCCGCCATCCTCGCCCTTGAAGACGGTAGCGTTTACCGGGGCGCCGCCTTCGGTGCCGCCGCCACCATCGCCGGCGAGTGCGTTTTCAACACCTCGATGACCGGCTACCAGGAAATCCTGACCGATCCGTCCTACTTCGGGCAGATCGTCACGATGACCGCCGTGCAAATCGGCAACTACGGCATCAACGCCGAGGACGAGGAGTCCGGCGCGCCGAAATGCTCCGGTTTCGTGGTGCGCGAGCTTTCTCCCGTCGTCAGCAACTGGCGCAGCACGCTCTCCGTCGACGCCTACCTGAAGAAGTACGGCATCCCGGGCATCAGCGAGGTCGACACCCGCGCGCTCACCAAGAAGCTGCGTGTCACCGGCGCGATGAAGTGCTGCCTCTCGACCCTGCCGCTCAGCGACGCCGATGCGATCGCGCGCGCCCGCGGCTGGCAGGACATGGCCGGCAGCGATTACGTCAAGGACACCACCTGCAAGGCGCCGTACGTCTGGGGCGCCGACGACCCGACCCGCCACAACGCGCAGTACCTGCCCGTCGGCACGACCGGCGGCGCCACCGTCACGCCGGCGAAGAAGTTCAAGGTCGCCGCGTTCGACTATGGCGCGAAGTACACGATCTTCCGCAAGCTCGTCCGCCACGGCTTCGACGTGCACGTGTTCCCCGCCACCGCCACGCACGAACAGATCCGCGAGGCCGGGGTCGACGCGCTCTTCCTTTCGAACGGCCCGGGCGATCCGTCCGCGCTGCCGTACATCCACAAGACGGTGACCGCGCTGGTCCCCGACTACCCGACCTTCGGCATCTGCCTCGGCCACCAGATGCTGACGCACGCGCTCGGCGGCTCGACCTACAAGCTGAAGTTCGGCCATCGCGGCGGCAACCAGCCCGTGAAGAACCTCGAGACCGGCCGCGTCTCGATCACGGCCCAGAACCACGGCTTCGCGACCGACCCGAAGTCGCTCGAGAAGCGCAGCGCGATCGTCACCGAGATCAACCTCAACGACAACACGGTCGAGGGCCTGCGCCACAAGGAGCTGCCGGTCTTCTCCGTGCAGTACCATCCCGAGGCCGCCCCGGGACCCAACGACGCCGACCCGCTCTTCGAGGACTTCTACAAAATGGTCGCGCAGCGGAAGGCCGGACGGATTTAAGTTCCAAGTAGCAAGTATCAGGCAACAAGAGCTCCTGTTACTTGCCCCTTGAAACTTGTTACTTGGGTTCGAGCAGTTGCTCGAACTTCTTCGCGTCCTCCGGCGTGTCCACGCCGATGGTGGGATCGTCCGTCGACTCGATTGCGATCGGGTATCCGTTCTCCAGCACCCGCAGCTGCTCCAGCTTCTCGATCTGCTCGAGCTTGCCCGGCGCCAGGCGGATGAATTTTTCCAGGAAGTCGGCCTTGTACGCGTACAGGCCGAGGTGCTTGTAACAGGGGTTCGCCTCCACCCAGGCGTCGTCGATCGTGAGCCCGAGGTCGCGCGAGTACGGCATGCGCGAGCGAGAGAAATATAATGCCCGGCGCTCGGTCTGCCTGTCCTTCGCAGCCTCGGCGGAGGAGGAACTCATCACCACCTTCACCTGGTTCACGTTGTAGAAATCGACGATCCGCTTGAACGGCGTGCACAGCGTCGCCATCGGACAATCGCCTTGGATCAGCCTCGCCAGCGCCTGCAGCTGCGCCCCCGTCACCAAGGGCTCGTCGGCCTGCACGTTCAGGACGTAACTGGCACGGACAGTGCGGTTGGCTTCAGCGATGCGATCGGTGCCGCTTTGATGGCTGGCATCGGTCATGATCGCCCTAAAACCCGCTCCTTCAATGCATTCGGCCAGCAAAGGATGATCCACCGCGAACCACAACGGATAGTCCGGGGCCTGCGCCGTGATGCGCTCCGCCACCCACAGCACAAGCGGCTTGCCCTTAATCGGATGCAGAAGTTTTCGGGGAAAGCGCGTGGACTCCAAACGGCATGGGACGATGATGGCGAAGGCGGGCATCGGGGGGTCTTTGTGATTGCAAGCCGGGGCGCGACCGGCTTTTGCGTTAACCTTTAATCCGACCAGCCAGACGCACCGCAATGGAAAAGAGTGATACCACCGCCAAGCCCGCCACGAAGGAACTCCTCGTGCAGAATAAGATGGGCATCCACGCCCGTCCCGCGGCCATGATCGTGCGCGTCACGAACAAATTCAAAGCCGATGTCCATGTGGAAAAGGACGACGAGCAGGTGAACGGCAAGAGCATCATGGGCCTCATGATGCTGGCCGCCGCGAAGGGTTCCACGGTTCGCTTCGTCGCGACCGGTCCGGACGCCGAGCAGATGCTGGCCGAGCTCGAGGCCCTCTTCGCGAAGAAATTCGACGAGGCCTGAGGCCGCCGGGCTTGGGTTGTAGGGGCGGACCTTGGTCCGCCCTTTTTTGCGCCTTCACCCAAGGGCGGAGCAAGCTCCGCCCCTACACGCCAAAGAATCGTTTCGCATTCGCCGTCGTGCGCGCGGCGAACTCATCCAGGCTGACCTGGAACAGCCCGGCGCAATATTCCGCCGTGTGGCGCAGGTAGGAGACTTCGTTCGGCTTCCCGCGGTGCGGCATCGGCGTCAGGTAAGGCGCATCCGTCTCGATCATCAGCCGGTCGAGCCCCTGGGCCAGCGCCGCCGCCCGCACGTTCCCCGCCGTCTTGTAGGTGATGATGCCGGTGAACGAACCGAAACCGCCGCGCTCGGTCAGCTCCGCCATTTCCGCCGGTCCCTCGGTGAAGCAATGGAAGACCACCTTGCGCCAGTCCACGCCCGCCGCGTCGATCATCCCGACGCATTCCGCGAACGCGCCCCGCGAATGAACCACCAGCGGGCAGTCCAGCCGCTTCACCAGCGCAAGCTGCGCTGCAAAGGCCTCCTTCTGCCAACCGAAGATCTTCTCCGCCTCCGCCGGATTGTCCTTTGGCAGGTGAAACCGGTCGAGGCCGGTCTCGCCCAAGGCCACGGGGTGGAACGCGCCCTCCGGGCGCGTTTTCGTCGAAACAAGCGCGTCCGGAGGCCGTGCTCCACCCCAGAACGCTTCCAACTGCCCCACCCTTTCCGCCCAATCCGCCTGCACGCTGCAGGGATGCAGGCCGACCGTGTAGCGCACCACGCCGGCATGCTCGCGCGCCAGGTCGCGGTAGAGCGCCCAGTCGTCGGTGTCCGTGCCGATCGTGACCATCGACTCCACGCCCGCCTCGCGCGCCCGCTGCAGGATCGCCGGCAGCGTGCCCTGGCGCGCGAACGAATCAAGGTGCGTGTGCGTGTCGATCAAACCCATGCGCCGATTGAAGTCCCCAAAAACAGGGAAGCCAGCGCTTTCGCGCCGGCTTCCTGCACACACACACTGACAAAATGTTTTCGTTCAGCTCGCGCGGATCGTGACGTCGCCGCCCGAGGAGCGGAGCTTCAGGCGCGGCCCGCCGCCGTTGACGGCGCCGGACAGGCGGCTTTTGCCGCTGCCGCCCTTCTCGATCGTGATCGTAAGGCCATCGGCGCGCACATCGCCGCCGGAGGTGCTGGCGTCGAGCTGGAAGCCCGTGCCCTTGGCGACCTTCACCTCGACTTCGCCGCCGGAGGTGCTGAGCAGCGTGTCCTGCGTCAGCGGACCGGTGATGTTGGCCCGGACGTCGCCGCCGGAGGTGGTCGCGCTGATGAGGTTGGCGACGGATTCGAGTTCGATGTTGCCGCCGGAAGTGGAGACCTCGGTCGGGCCGCCGGCGCGGTCCACGTGGATGTCGCCCCCGGACGTGTTCAGCTTCGCGCGGGCCGTGCCCTCGTTGAGGACGATGTTGCCGCCGGAGGTGCCGGCATCGATGTCGCCGTCGACCTTGGCGAACTTCAGGTCGCCGCCGGAGGTGCGGGCGCGGACGTTGCCCGTGACGCTCGCGACCTCGATGTTGCCGCCGGAGGTGTTGAGATTGAGGTGGTAGTTGCGCGGGACGGTGACTTCGAACGACACGTTCACCGGCGGCCAGCTGCCGAACCAGGTGCCCGGACCGCGCTTTTCGTACTTCGATTCGGCGGTCACATCGTTGCCGCTCTGCTCCATCGTGAGGTCCAGCTTGGAAAGAATTTCATCCGCCTCCTGCTCGCTGTTGGCGCGAATGACCTGCTTGGCCCGGATCTTCACCTCCGAAACGTCGGCGGTCTTGATGACGATGTCGCCGCCCTGGGTGGAGGCCTTGAGGTGTCCGCCGGGCTGCACCGCGAAGGTCTTGTCGACGTTGCGGATGATCTTGGCGGAAAGGGCGAGCGGCGTGGCGAGAGTGAGGGCCAGCAAAGCGAAGCGGGTCAGTGTTTTCATAAGGGTATGTACCCCTTGAGAACCCCGATCGGACGGGAAAGTTACAAGCTTTCCGCCGGCTCCCGGCGGTTTTTTAACGCGCAGGCAGCGCGGCCGCCCAGACCTTGGGGTCGAAGCCGACGAGGGCGGCTTTCGGCCCGACCAGGAAGGGCCGTTTCACCAGGCTGCCGTTGCCGGCCAGCGTCTTGAGGGCCTCGGCTTCGCTCATCGCCGGCAGTTTCTGCGCCATGCCCAGGGCACGGTACTCGATGCCGGACGAATTGAAGAGCCGGCGAATCTCGCCGTGATAGGCCGCCAGCATGGCGCGCAGTTCCGGCAGCGTCGGCGGCGTTTCGCGGATCGCCCTGATCTCATGCGGGATGCCGCGGGCCTCGAGCCACTTCACGGCATCCTTGCAGGTGCTGCACTGGCGCAGCGTGTAGACCGTGACGGCGCTCACTTCTTCGCCGGGAGAATCTCGCGGAAGAATGCCCGCATGTGCGCCCACGAGCGCTTGTCGGCGGCCGCGTTGTAGGCGACGGGCAGGCCGGTCTTGGCCGCGATGGCGTCGGCGCCGGGATTGGTGAAGGCGTGGACCGCGCCGGCGTAGCTGATGAACTGGTAGTCGAATTTCCCGTCGTTCATCGCCTTCTGGAACGCATCGACGTCCTCCTTCTTGACGAAGGGATCGACGGCACCGTGGCAGATCAGGATCTTCGCCCTGGTCTTCGCCGCGGCGTCGGCGGGCACCGGGATGAGGCCGCCGTGGAAACTCACGATGCCGGCGAGCGGCGCGCCGCTGTAGGCGAGCGCCTGCACCGTCGAGCCGCCGAAGCAGTAGCCGATCGCCGCGACGTGCGCGGGGTCGACGAGGCCGGTGGCCAGCAGCTGGTCGAGGGCGGCCTGCGCGCGCCCGGCCATGAGCGGCTTGCCGTAGAATTGTCCCGCCAGTTCGCCCGCCTTCTTCGGGTCCTCCGTCACGACCCCCGCGCCATACATGTCGACGGCGAAGGCCACGTAGCCGAGCCCGGCGACCTGCTCGGCACGCTTCTTCGTGTAGTCATTGAGGCCCCACCACTCGGGAACCACCAGCACGCCGCCGGCCTTGTTGCCCGGGGAAACCTTGGCGTCGTCGTACGCGAGGTAGCCCTCGAGCTTGGTGCCGGCGTGCTCGTAGGCGACGGGCTTGGTGACGAGCTTGGCATCCAGGGCCACGGCCGTGGCCAGCAACAGAGCGACGAGGGAAAGGCGGGGGAATTTCATGGGAGGGCGAATCTAGCGATCGATCGGGAAAAAACAATCGGCCGGGAGCCTATTTCTTCAACCACCGCTCCAGGCAGGCGCGCAGCCTGTCCTGCCGGATGGGCTTGGTCAGGAAATCGTCCATGCCCGCCGCCACGGCCGCGTCGCGATCCCGCGCCTGGGCGTTGGCCGAGACCGCGATGATCGGCAGCGGCCGGCCGCCGAGCTTTTCGCGGATCAGGCGCGTGGTCCCGAACCCGTCGAGGCCGGGCATCTGCAGGTCGATCAGCAGCGCCGACCACTGGCGGCTCGCCGCCTGTTCGATCGCCTCGACGCCGTTGTCCACGATCACGGAATGCAGCCCGGCCTTGCGCAGGAACATTTCGATCACGCGCTGGCTGCCCCAGTCGTCGTCGACCACCAGGACATGGCCCTGCAGCGCCGGCGAGGCCACGTCCGCCAGCGTCCCGGCCGCCGGTGCGCCCGGCGCGGTCACGACCGGCAGGTCGAAATGAAATTCCGTGCCCTGCCCCGGCGTGCTCGTGACCTGGATCAGCCCGCCCATGCGCCGCACGATGCTCTGGGAGATGGCCAGCCCGAGGCCGGTGCCGCCGTAGCGCCGCTTCATCGAGCTGTCGCCCTGGCTGAATTTCTGGAAAAGCTTGGCCTGCGTCGCCGCATTCATGCCGATGCCGGTGTCGATCACGCGGAAGCGCAGCAGCGGGCCGGCGGCCCCGCCGGCGACATGCTCGATGCGCAGCTCGATGTGACCGCGCTCGGTGAACTTCACGGCGTTGCCCAGCAGGTTCAGCAGCACCTGGCGCACCCGCGAGGAATCGCCCACCACCTGCGGCGGCAGCGTCTCGTCCGCGTGGTAGCGCATGGGCAGGCCCTTCACGTCCGCCAGCGACGCGCTCAGCGCCACGGCCTCGGCGCCGAGCTCGGCGGGGGAATATTCCACCTCCTCCAGTTCCAGGCCGCCGCTCTCCACCTTCGACAGGTCGAGGATGTCGTCGAGCAGCCGCATCAGCCGGTCGGCCGAGTCGCCCGCGATGTCGATCTGTTCCTGCTGCTCGGCCGTGAGGGGCGAGTCGCGCAGCAGCTGCAGCATGCCGAGCACGCCGTTCATCGGCGTGCGGATCTCGTGGCTCATCGTCGCGAGGAATTCGCTCTTGGCCTGGTTGGCCGCCTCGGCGCGGCGCTTGGCTTCGCTCAGCGTCGTCACCAGCTCGTCGTTCTCGAAGATCAGGCGGAAATGCCGGCGCAGGTCCTGGTAATGCAGCTTGGCCGTGTTCAACAGGAACAGCGCGTAGGTGACGGTGCACGCCACCAGCGTCCAGCTGCCCGTTTCCCGGTAGGTGAAAAAGCCCGCGGCGCCGGGCCCGAGCGTGGCCAGCACATAAACGACATAGCTGGCCGGCACCGAGGCCAGCGCCCGCGCCGCCCCGGCATTCAAGCCCGCGACGATCAACATCACCAGGCAGCGCGGCAGCAGCTCCGTGGTCTGCAGGAAAAGCCACGCCGCCAGGCCCCAGCTGCAGCCGGCCAGGATCACGCCCGCGAAAAAAGCCCGGCGCCACCTGGCCGTTTCGGCATCCGCCCGCGGCCGGCGCGCAAAGGCCCAGTTGAGGATGGTGCGCCCGGCACTGATGGCAAAAATGAGCGCCAGCCAGCCGAACGTGAGCCGCGCCGGGAAATAGCTCCAGATGCCCGCCACCAGCACGAGCGCGAGGACGAAGTTCGAGAACAACCCGAAGCCGGCCGAGCGGTAGAGCAGCCGCGTCATCTCCGCCTCGACGCGCCGGGCAATATCCTCGCGCACCGTCTCCGCGGGACTGCGGTGGGCTGGGGTCGAGGTCATGGACGAGGAGCAAGCCACAAGGCCCGCCCGACCCGCAAGGCCATTCCCGGCCTACTTGCGGAACAGTTGGTCCAACGACCCCAGGCTTTTCAAAGGCGCACCTTTTTTAAGGGTGGTCGGGACGATCGCCGGCGGCGGCGTGGACGCCGCGGGCGCCGACTTCGCGCCCGGCAGTTCCTCCAGCGCGCGCTTGAGGCGGACCGCCGAGACCGGCTCCGCCGTCCCCAGTTCCTGCGCGAAGAGGCTCACGCGAAACTCCTCCACCAGCCAGCGAAACGCTTGAAACGCCTGATCCTGTAGCGGCGGTCTGTGACCGCCGTCCTCTTTGCCTCGGCGCTCATGGAGCGCCGCTACAGCTTTTGCAAAGGGCGCCAGCTCGGCCGCGCGCTGGCTGTCCTTGGCCGCGTCGCGCTTCCAGCGATCGGCCCGGGCCTTCATGCCGCGCAGGTATCGCGGCAGGTGCTTCACCCGCTCGAAGGGCGTCCGCCGCAGGAAATCGGGCGGCAGCAACGTCGCGAGATCCTGCGCCATTCCCGGATAAGGCGTCGCATGCGTCTCGAGCTCGAGGCGCAGGTTGAAGACTTCCTTCAGCCAGTCGCCAAGCTTCGGCACCAGGCCGCGCAGGTCCTGCTTCGCGGCGTCGACCGCCTTCTTGAAATTCGCCGCGGTCAGTTGGCAGGGCGCGGACTCCGTTCCGCGCCGGGAACTCTCGGCGGCGAGCGGAGTCGCCGCCCTGGCCATGCGCTCCGCAGCGCACACCCAGCGCCGGATGCTTTCGAGCGCATCGGCCTGCAACTGGTCGATCACCACCAGCGTGACGGCGAGCGGGCCGATCATGCGCAACGCCTTCAAATCCTTCTCGAGCCAGCCGAGATCATGGCGCAGCTGCGTCTCGAAAAGCTTTTCCAAGCCGGTGCGCGTCGCCGCCATCGCCGGCTCCTCCGTGGCGAAGAGTCGCACCGCCACGCCCGCGGGCAATGCCTTTAGTCCCGGATACGCCAGCACCGGCAGGCCGTGTTTCTCCTCCACCGTGACCGACGCCGGCAGGTCGCCGAATTTCCACTCCGTTGCGGGCTCGCCCTCCCATTTCGCGCGCGCGGCACGCCACGCGGCGTTCTCCGTGCTCGCCGCCTTCTGGCTGACCTCGCGCTGGCGGCCATGCAGGAGCTTCCGGATCTCCTCGAGATCGCGGCTCGCGCACAGCACGCCGCCCCGGTTGTCGATGACCTCGACCCGCACGCGCAGGTGGTCCGGCAGCGTCCTCGTGGACCACAACGCCGGATCGATCTTCACGCCCAGGCGCGGCTGCAGGATTTCCGCCAGCGCCTCACCGAGCGTCGGTTGCCTCGGTCGCGCCGCCAGCAGCGGCAGCTCGCCCGCCAGCTTTTCGGCCGACTCCCGCAGCGGGATCAGGCCGCGCCGTTGCTCCTTGGGCAGCGCCTTGAGCATGAGCTCGACCTTGTCGACGAGATGTCCGGGCACCGCCCAGTCGAGCGCCGCCGCCGTAAGCGCCTCGGCCTCGGCCTGCGTCACGCGTACGGTCACGCCATCCGTCGCCTGGCCGGGCTGGTACGCGTAGGCCAGCGGCAGCACCCGGTTGTCCACCGGCAGCGCGTCGGGGAACGCCTGCGTGTCGGGCTCGGCCTGGTCGGCCGGCTTCAGGTCGTCTTCTGACAGGAACAGGAACTTCGGTTTCGTCCCCTGCTCGTGGCGCACGTAGTCCACCAGTTCGGCGACGGAGCTGATGCCTTGGGGTGGAACCTGACCTCCGGGCAGGTTTGGCCGGCGTCCGCCATTCCCTAAACCCGCCCGGAGGTCGGGTTCCACCTTCGGCAGCATCTGCGCCGCGTAGAAACGGTAGGTCGCCTCGTCGAGGTCGATGTAGCCCGCGCTGCGCGTGCGCGTCAGCAAAGCCTCCGCCTCCGCGCGGATCCGGCGGTTGTGCTTCAGGAAATCGAACGGCCACGTGATCGTGTCACCGACCAGCCCTTCGCGAATGAAGATCTCCGTCGCGTGGGCCGGATTGATCTTCCCGTAGCTGACCGAGCGTGTCTCGAGTTCCAGGTTGTAGAGCCGGCGTCGCTCCTTCACCAGGACGCGGCCCTGGTCCTCGCTCCAGAACGGTTCGCTGTGCGCAATGCGCAGCAGGTGCGCGCCGAGGTCGGTCACCCACTGCGGGTCGATGCGCGCGCAAGTGCGGGCATAGAGCCGCGCGGTCTCCATGATCTCCGCGGCCATCAGCCAGCGGGCGACCTTCTTTTTCTCACGACCTTCCGCCTTCGCCGAGCCTGCGGCGGACAAGCCGGGCGGGTTTTTCTTCGCCTCCCGGTCTTTGCGTTCGAACAGCGTCGAACCCGGAAACACATTCACGCGCCGGTCGTGTGCGGCATGGTAATCGCCCTCATCCGTCCGCGTCGCAATGTTGCCGAGCAAACCGGTCAGGATGCAGCGATGGATCGCCGCGTAGGCCGGCGTGCCCATGTCGAGCTTCAGCTCCTGGCCTTTCTTCAGCCCGTCGTACACCGATGTGTTCCGGAAGCCGTCGCGCTCGCGCAGCGTGTCCTCGAGCTGCGCGTGGACGTCGCGCCACTCGCGCATGCGCATGAACGACAGGTAATGCGCCGTACAGAACTTGCGCAGCTTGCCGAGCGTCATCGTCTCGAACTGGTCGTGGTACATCTCCCAGATCGCCAGCAGCGTGAGGAAATCCGAATCCGGATGCGTGAACCGCTTGTGCGCGTTGTCCGCCTTCTGCTGCTCGTCGAGCGGGCGCTCGCGGGGATCCTGGATGCTGAGCGCCGCAGCGATGACCAGCACCTCGCGCAGCGCCTTCTCCGTGCGGGCCTGCAGGATCATGCGGCCGACCGTCGGATCGACCGGCAGGTGCGCGAGCTCGCGGCCGAGGTCGGTGAGCACGCCCGCCTCGTCGATCGCGCCCAGCTCGTGCAGCAACGCGTAGCCGGCGCGGATGCCCTTCGTGGGCGGCGCATTCAGGAACGGGAACTCCTCGATATCCCCGAGCCCGAAGGCCTTCATGCGCAGGATGACGTCCGCCAGGTTGCTGCGCTGGATCTCCGGCTGCGTGAAGCGCGGCCGGTCGGCGTAGTCCTGCTCGGAGAAGAGCCGGATGCACACGCCGTCGCTCACGCGGCCGCAGCGGCCCTTGCGCTGGTCGGCGCTGCTCTGCGACACCGGCTCGACCGGCAGGCGGCGCGTGCGGCTCTGCGGCGTGTAGCGGCTGACGCGCGCCAGGCCGGTGTCGACGACGAAGCGGATGCCCGGGATCGTCAGCGACGTCTCGGCGATGTTGGTCGCGAGGACGACCTTGCGGTGGCGCGACGGCGAGAACACGCGCTGCTGCTCGGCGTTCGTCAGCCGGCCGAACAACGGCACGATCTCCAGCGCGCCGAGCCGGCGGCCTTCCAGCTGGTCGCGCGCCTCGCGGATGTCGCGCTCGGTCGGGAAAAACACCAGCACGTCGCCCTGCGAGCTCTCGAGCAGCACGCGCTCGACCGCCTCCACCGCGGCTTCGATGTAAGTGAGGTCGCTGCGACCTGTCTTTTGGTAGGGCGCGGGAGGAGACTTGTCCGACGTAGGCTTGGCGGAGTCGGATCCGCGCCTTGCATCCCCGGCGGGCAAGGGACTGCCCGCCCTACCTTCTTCGGCCATCTCCTCCAGCGGCGACCAGATCACCTCGACCGGATAGACGCGGCCGGACACCTCGATGATCGGCGCGTCGCCGAAGGCCTTTGCGAAAGCCTCGGTGTCGATGGTTGCCGACGTGATGACGATCTTCAGGTCGGGCCGGCGCTCGCACAACCGGCGCAGGTGGCCGAGGATGAAGTCGATGTTGAGCGAGCGCTCGTGCGCCTCGTCCACGATGACCGTGTCGTACTCGCGCAGCTCCGGGTCGGCCTGCAGCTCCGCGAGCAGCATGCCGTCAGTCATGAACTTGATCACCGTGTCGCCGGAGGTCTGGTCGGCAAAGCGGATCTTACAGCCGACCTCGCGGCCGAACGGCACGTTCAGTTCCTCCGCCACGCGCCGCGCCACCGAGCTGGCGGCCACGCGCCGCGGCTGCGTGCAGGCGATGCGGCCCTTTTCGCCACGGCCGGCGGCGAGGCACATTTTCGGGATCTGCGTGGTCTTGCCCGAACCCGTCTCGCCCGCGAGCACCAGCACCTGGTTCTCCGCGATGGCCGTGACGATCTCGTCCACCCGCGCGCTAATGGGCAGCTCGGGCGGATACTCGATCCGGAAGGGCCAGGGTTTGGACGGACGCGGCGGCATGACGTGAACTTTGAGGTTTCGCGCGACTCCAATAATGGCAAAGTCAAATGAATGACGCGGGTGGCAGCCAAGTCGGCCGTTTTCTTTACCACGGATTGCCCGGATATATACGGATCGATCCGTACAATCCGTTTCACTCCGTGAAATTCGTGGTCAAGCTACCTCCGTCCCTCCCATGGCTTCCGCTCCTGCCGCTACCTCTGCCCCCACTGCCGAGGAAAAGACCTACCGGCGTGTCCTGCTGGTTTCCCGTCTCGACGGCCTGAGCATCGTGATTGTGGCCGCCGTGGGCGGGTTGCTGGCGCTGTTGCTGGGGGACCTGGTCGGCGTCCTCGTCGCGTTGTTCGTCATCGGCGCCGGCGCGATGGAATTGCGCGGCCACCGGCTGCTGAAAAAGCGCGATGCCGGCGGCATGCGCTGGCTGGTGCGCTCGCAGCTGCTCCTGCTGGCGGTCATCCTGAGCTACTGCACCAGCCGCCTCGGCAGCTTCGATCGCGAGAGCGTCATGGGCAACCTCACGCCCGACATGGCCGGGATGCTCCAGGAATCCGGCATCGACCAGGCTGAAATCGGCCCGCTGGTGCAGCAGATGTTCTATGTGCTCTATGGCAGCGTGGCGCTGGTCACCCTGATCTACCAGGGCGGCATGGCGGCTTACTACCGCAGCCGCTCCGCACGCGTCACCGCTTTCCTCGCCACGCCGCCGCCGATGTAGGGCGGGATCGCTGATCCCGCCTTCGCCCGCCCGTGGCACCACGTTCCGGCGGGATCAGCGATCCCGCCCTACGGCTTGCCAGCAGGCTGGAACCGGGATTTCGTTCTGCCATGTCCAAGGACCGCTACATTGCCGCCAAGGAGAAATGGGCGGAAAAACAGCGCGCCAGCGGTTTCAAGCCGCGCGACGTCGCCGCCACCGACCGCCTGCCGCCGGGCCAGATCCTGACCAAGGGTTTTCCCGTGCTCGACCTCGGCGTCCGCCCGGAGGTGCCGCTCAACGAATGGACTCTGACGCTCGACGGCCTCGTCGAGAAAAACGTCACGCTGGACTGGAAGGCTTTCAACGCCCTGCCGCAGGTCACGGACGTCAGCGACTTCCACTGCGTCACCACCTGGAGCAAGTACGATTGCCAGTGGGGCGGCGTGGCCTTCACCACCCTCTTCGAACTCGCGCAGCCGAAGCCCGAGGCGAAGTTCGTCTATTTCACCAGCTACGACGGCTACTCGACGAACGTCCCGCTCGAGCACTGTCTCGACGACGACGTGCTCATCGCCACGCAGTTCGCCGGCGCGCCCGTGACCCTCGAGCACGGCGGCCCGGCCCGCGTGATCATCCCCAAGCTCTATGCGTGGAAGGGTGCGAAATTCGTGAAAACAATCACCTTCCTCGCCGAGGACCGCCTCGGCTTCTGGGAAGTCCGCGGCTACCACGCCGTCGGCGACCCGTGGAAGGAAGAGCGGTACGCCTAGCCCAACCCCAACCGCTAATTTGCGCTAATGAATGCTAATCGGGGAATCATTCCGACCGGATCCCTTGGCTTGGCATGAGCGACGATTAGCGCCAATTAGCGGTTTATCCCCATGGCCTCCTTCTTCCCCCAGGACATCATCATCAAGAAGCGCGACGGCGGTGCGCTGACCAAGGACGAGATCGAATTCTTCGCGCGCGGCGTTGTCGACGGCGAGTTCGCCGACTACCAGGCCACCGCGCTGCTCATGGCGATCTTCTGGCGCGGCATGACGCCGCAGGAAACCGCCTGGCTCACCGATGCGATGATGCGTTCCGGCGACGTGATCGACCTCACCGACCTGCCCGGCGCCAAGGTCGACAAGCACTCCACCGGCGGCGTCGGCGACAAGGTCTCGCTCATCCTCGCGCCGCTCGCGGTCGCCTGCGGCCTCAAGGTCCCGATGATGAGCGGCCGCGGCCTC
>JBEHYX010000035.1:0-36991 GCA_048497945.1 Verrucomicrobiota bacterium
GTTACGCTTTTCATCGTTAGGAATATTTTCTTCAGAAGCTGCAATTAATTTTATACTTGCTTTTGTTGATGAATCATCCTGTACTAAACTCCATGCTTCAGGCTTTGATTTATTGTCTTTAAAAATTCTGTTGCGAATAAGCTCTGCATACAAACCACCATCGTACGAATGATTAATTTCTTCCGTCATTAAACCATATAATGTTGGGCTTACATCAGCTTTTGTTTGATTTAATTGTAAAGTGATGGATGGTGTTTGCGCTAAGATTTTTATGCTGCACAAAAACATGAATGCTGCAAGAAAAAGAAGCTTAGATAATTTCATTTGTACAAATATTTTTTGGGTGAAAAAGATTATGGGTATGCGAAACCTTTAAAAAATCCCGAAGGGATAAAACTATGCATCGATCCGTCGGGGCATAAAGCCCCTCCCGCACTTCCGGGCGCATGGGCGGTCAGTAAACCGGCGCACCGTCCTGGTAGACGGGAAACCACAGCGGCGCGACGTCCCGTGCCGGTTGGGCGGGCGCCCGGTCGAGGAGGCTCGCCCAGCGGGCGGCTTCCAGCTGGAGCGCCTGGATGGCGGCGATGCGGATGAGCCGCGTCGGTTGCGGCAGCAGTCCCGCGGCGTAGAGCACGGATTCGTACGCCAGGCGCGAGTGAATGTAGTCGCGCGGATTTTCCCACACCGCGGCGACGCACGCCCGGGCGCAGGCGCGCGGGATTTCGGCGAGGATGAAGGCGTGCCAGCGCAGCACGAGCCGGGCCGTGTTCTGCTCGTCGCGCCGCTTGCGGCCGCTCGATGCGCTGATGTGGTGGCGCACGACGCTCCGCAGCGCGACGTAGTTGGTGAACCCCGCCTCATGTGCGCGCAGGCCGAGGTCGACGTCCTCGCAACCGTTGACATACTGCTCATCGAAACCGCCGAGCTGCCGCCAGGTCGCCGCCCGGATCGCGAAGCAGGCGCCCGTGACCGCGACCACCGGACGCAGGCCGCCCCAGCCGCGGGCAGTGAGATGCGCGGGCTTGCCCTTGGCGTCGAAAGCGAGGCCGGTGTGGTCGACCTTCCCGGTGGCGTGGTTGAGCTGCACGTTGCCGACGAGGCCGGCGCCGGCGTAGGCCGACACGACCGCAAGCATCGGCTCGAACCAGCCGGGCTGCAGCACGAGGTCATTGTTGAGGAAGAAAAGGAAATCGCCGCCGGCGGACGCCGCGCCGCGATTGCAGGCGCCGGCGAAGCCGAGATTTTTGTCGTTGAGGATCGCGCGGATCGCCGGACCGGTGGCAATCGTGCGCAGCCACTCGCGTGTGCCGTCGGTGCTGCCGTCGTCGACGAAGATCACCTCGTGATCGAGTCCGGCGGGCAGCGTCGCCTGCAGACTGGCCAACATCGCCTGCGTCAGCGGCAGGTTGTTGTAGAGGGGAACGACGAAAGAAACCCTCATGGCGTCCGGCGCGGGCAATCGGCTAAGCGAGGAGCCGCTTCAGGTATTCGCCGTAGGAGGACTTGCCGAGCTTCTTGATGTTGGCCTCGAGGCCGGCGCGGTCGATCCAGCCGGCCTTGTAGGCGATTTCCTCGATGCAGGCGATCTTCAGGCCGGTGCGGTTCTCCAGCACATGGACGAAGGTGGCGGCCTCGACGAGCGAGTCGTGCGTGCCGGTGTCGAGCCAGGCGGTGCCGCGGCCGAAGAGTTCGACCTGCAGCCTGCCCTGCTCGAGGTACAGGCGGTTGAGGTCGGTGATCTCGAGTTCGCCGCGTTTCGAAGGCTTGAGCGAGCGGGCGAGCGGGACGACGTCCTGATCGTAGAAATACAGGCCGGGCACGGCGTAGTTGGACTTCGGCTGCGCGGGCTTTTCCTCGAGCGAGAGGACCTTGCCATCCTTCGCGAATTCCACGACGCCGTAGGACGTCGGGTTGGCGACATGGTAGCCGAAGATCGTGGCGCCGCTGGCACGCGCGCCGGCATCCTGCAGGCATTTCACGAAATCCGCGCCGTAGAAAAGGTTGTCCCCGAGCACGAGGGCCGAGGTCTCCTTGCCCGTGAGGAAGCCGGTGTCACCGGCGATATGGAAGGCCTGCGCGAGGCCGTCGGGGCTCGGCTGCTCGGCGTAGCTGAACTTCATGCCGAGGTTGGCGCCATCGCCGAGGAGCTTGCGGAAAAGCGGCAGGTCGGTCGGGGTCGAGATGATCAGCACCTCGCGGATGCCGGCGAGCATCAGCACCGACAGCGGATAATAGATCATCGGCTTGTCGTACACCGGCATGAGCTGCTTGCTCACGGCGATCGTCAACGGATACAGGCGCGTGCCGGAGCCGCCGGCGAGGATGATGCCCTTTCGGGAGGGGGCGGGCGATGGGCTTGAGGCGATGGGCGATGGGCTAGACACGGGAAGAACGGGCTTTGATGAGTGCTCCGAGTTGTCGTCCGACGGAAGCGGCGGTTTCCAAGAGGGGTTTGCAGGCCGCATCAGGCAGCGCTCCGACCTCAGAGGCAATTTCCAATTGAGTCCGTAGTTCGGCGAGAGAGCCTTTCGCAATATAGAAGCAGCGGACGCTGTCTTTGTCGGTGTCGCGTTCATCGCCTTCGGCGATGTTGGAGGGCACGCTTACCGCGGCTCGCCGGATTTGGTCTCTTAAACCAAAATCCCGCAGCATTTCGGTGGCGCGATAGACCGCAACCGCGAGGGCTTTGGCCTCCTGCCAAACGCGCAGGTCATGGAATCCGGTCCCCATCGCCTATCGCCTTTGGCCCATCGCCTACGTTCCGGTTCCCAATCGCTCCCGGGCGTACTTTTTCTTGGTAATATCCGCCGCCCAGCTTCGGTTCGCGAGATACCAATCCACGGTCTTCTCGATGCCGGTGGCGAAGGTCTCGGCCGGCTTCCAGCCGAGCTCGCGGTTGATCTTCGACGCGTCGATCGCGTAGCGGCGGTCGTGGCCGGGGCGGTCGGTGACGTACGTGATCTGCGACGCGTAGGACTTGCCGTCGGCGCGCGGGGATTTTTTGCCGAGCAGGGCGCAGATCGTCTGCACGATCTCGAGGTTCGGCTTTTCGTTCCAGCCGCCGATGTTGTAGGTCTCGCCGGTGCGGCCCTTCTGCAGCACGGCCCAGATGGCGGTCGCGTGGTCCTCGACGTAGAGCCAGTCGCGGATCTGCATGCCGTCGCCGTACACCGGCAGCGGCTTGCCCTCGAGGGCGTTGAGGATCATCAGCGGGATGAGCTTCTCGGGGAAATGATACGGGCCGTAGTTGTTCGAGCAGTTCGTCGTCAGCGTCGGCATCCCGTACGTGTGCTGGTAGGCGCGGACGAGGTGGTCGCTGGCGGCCTTGGAGGCGGCGTAGGGCGAGTTGGGCTCGAAGTTGTGCTCCTCGGTGAACGCCGGCGCGCCGGGTTTCAGGGAGCCGTAGACCTCGTCGGTCGAGACGTGCAGGAAGCGGAAGCCGGCCTTCTTCGGCTCGGGCAGCTTGCTCCAGTACTGCTTGGCGCAGTTGAGCAGGCGGAGCGTGCCGGTGACGTTCGTCTGGATGAACGGCTCGGGCGAATCGATCGAGCGGTCGACGTGCGATTCGGCGGCAAAGTTGACGACGGCGTCGATCTGGTGCTCGGCGAGGAGCTTCGTCACGAGGGCGACGTCGCCGATGTCGCCGTGCGCGAAAACATAGCGCGGGTCGCCTGCGAGGTCGGCGAGGTTGGCGAGGTTGCCGGCGTAGGTCAGGGCGTCGAGATTGACGAGCTTCGCCAGCCGCGAACCTTTTTCGGTGAGGCGCTGGCGGATGAAATTGGAACCGATGAAGCCGGCGCCTCCGGTGACGAGAAGGTTCATGGGCAAGGGATCAGGCAGCGGCTTTGACCCAGCGACGGAGGTCGCGCTCCACGGCCTCGTGGACCTCGGTCATCTTGATGCCGGTGGCGGCGAGTTTGGCGGAGGTCATCACGCAGTTGGAGCGCGGCGTCTTGGCGGCGGTGCGCATGAACTCGGCCTCGTCGGCGAAGAACTTGAAGTCCTTGGTCGAGACGCCGGTCTTCTTGATCAGGTCGATGACCTCGCGCGTCGTGACGTGGCCGGGATTGGTGACGTTGTAGATGCCGAAGGGCACGCGCTTCTCCCAGCAGGCGAAGGTCGCGCCGACGAACTCCTCGAGCTGCGAGATGGAATTCTCGGCGTCGAGCAGCGTCGCGTAGCGCTGCATCTTCGTCAGGTAGTTGCGCGCGTTGTCGACATGGTTGAACGGGATGCGCAGGCGCCAGACGTAGACGTCGGGCCGGCCGGCGAGCACTTCCTCGCCGAGGGCCTTGGTGCCCGAATAGAAGCTGCAGTTGTTCGTGCGGAACGAGAAATTGGGCGTGTCCGTTTCGGTGAACGGGCTGCCGTCGGCGCGGCGGCCGGTGTAGATGCAGCCGGAGGAGACGTGGCCCCACGGCACGCCGGCGTCGGTGCAGGCCTGGGCGATGGTGCCGGGGAGGACGCCGTTGCCAAACAGGCACTCGGCCTTGTGCAATTCGCAGGCGTCGACGTTCGGCTTGCCGGTGTAGCCGGCGGCGTTGATCAGGAAGGCCGGTTTCTCGCGACGAAGCAGCTCGGTGAGCTTGGCGGCGTCGGTGTAGTCGAACTCCGCGCGCCGCAGGTTGCGGAAAGCCAGGCCCTTGCGCTGCAGGAGCGCCTGGTAGGCTGAGCCGACGTAACCGGAACCACCGAGCAGGTAAATCATGGGAGCGGACGAATTCAGATGTTTCGGGGACGCAAGGCAACCCTTGCTTTATCGGGCCGGGGCGGGCCCTTTTCGGCGATAGATCCGTTTGCTGCCGAACTCCGCCACCAGTTCATAGCGGGTTGCGATCAGGTCGCGCAGCGCCGGCACCGTCTCATGCGCCTGGATCTCGCGGGCCTCGAAGGCAAACGAGCCCGGACCGACCACGTCCACGAACCAGTCGGGCTGGCGGTGCTCCATGTCCCAGAGGTACCGGGTAACATAGTAGGGCCGCAGCGGCCAGTCCATGATCTGGTTGGCGGTCTGGGCTTCACGGGTGCCGTGAGGCAGCCCGGTTTCGACCAGCAGGTGCGGTTCCCAGCCCCAGATGGCGAGTGTGTCGCCGGTCCCGGCGCGCTGCCGGATGAAATCCGCGGCGGGGCTCACCGGTTCGCGGAGGTATTCGCCGACAAAGCCGGCGAAGCGGTTCCAGCTGCCGTTCACGCGGCTGTAGGCTTGCGGCAGGAGCAGCAACAAGGCGAACCATACATAGGGCAGCCGTTGTTGCCATGGGCGGATGCGATCCGCTGCGCCGGTCTCCGCCAGCGCGATGGCGAGCGTGAACCCGGCGAGCAATGTGAGCGGGATCACGAGAAAGTGGAGGTAGTGCACGACCTCGCGACCCGGGCGCAGCACGCCGTAGAGGGTGGCGCCGAGCAACACCCACGCCGTGATGCGGGCGGCGCGCAGGGCGGGCGTCGCGGCGGCGGTGCGCGCATAGAGCAGCGCGAAACCCAATGCGCCCCAGAACAGCCAGGCGAACGCCGGCTCGGTGGCCGAAAAGTGCAGGAAACGCATCGGCATCTCCGCCGGGCGGTGTTCGCTGAGGGCGACATAGTCCAGGGCGCTCAGCAGGTAGGATGCGCGGAAATGCTCCCACAGGCCGTAGATGCCGAGGAAGCCCAGGAGCATCAGGCCGGGCAGCAGGCCGCCGGCGATGAATGCGCCCCCGAGGCGCCAGCGCAATGCGGCGGCCAGGTCGGCCCGGCCGCGCCACAGCCACGCCAGCACGGCCAGCGCCAGCGCCAGCGCCGCCGGCACGGACTGCAGTTTTGCAAAGGGGTTCGCGCCGAGCGCGAGGCCCGCGAGCCCCGCCAGCACGAGATGCCGCCGGCCCGGGACGGGCGTGCGCAGCAAGCGCGCGGCCAGCCAGCCGGACGCCGCCAGGAAAAACACGGACGGCAGTTCCGTGGCATAGTGGACGAAGTCATCCCAGCTGACGAAGCTCCAGAACGCCAGGCCAGGCAGGATGCCCAGGCGCGCCGCGCGCTCGTGGGTGAAGCAGCGCAGCGTGCCCCACGCCGCAAGCAGCGCGCCCGCCTGCAGCAGCGTGCCGACGACGCGGGCGGTGACATAGTTCAGCGGCGCCCCGAGCCAGTGCGCCGCGAGCACCAGGTATTCGCACCACGGACCATGGGTGGTGCCGTCGACGTATTTCCAGTAGACGGGAAGCCGGTCGAGCGTCAGGGCGCCCGCGACGATCTGGGCTTCGTCGGGGTTGAGGTCCCGCGGGTAGAACCAGACGGGCCAGCGGAAGGCGGCGAGCACGGCGAAAATCCCGAGGCCGAAGAGCGCGGCGTTTCCGCGGCGCACGGCGGGCGGGGCATCGGCGCGCGCCGGGAAAAATGCGGCGGCAGTCGCGGCGGCGAACGCCAGCCACGCCACGGTCCAGAACCGCGCCCGATCGGCATCAAGCCACAGCAGGGCCTGTTCAAGGAGATGCATCGCCGCCGGCTACTTTTTCCGGTAGTCGCCGCGGCTGAAGTATTTTTCCAGCCACACGTAGGCGCAGATGAAGAAGTAGCGGCTGCCCATCTCCTTGATCTTGAGCTTGGCCTCGCCGTATTTGCGGTTCTGCCACGAGATCGGCATGACGGTCCAGGAATAGCCGCGGACGATCGCCTTGAGCGGGATCTCGACGGTGAGGTTGAAGTGCGGCGCCAGGAAGGGCCGGCAGCCCTCGATCACGGTGCGGCGGTAGGCCTTGAAGGCGTTGGTGGTGTCGTTCAGCGCGATGTTGAAGCCGATCCGCACGAGGAAATTGGCCAGGCGGTTCACCCAGAGCTTCACGCGCGGGTAGTCGATGACCTTGCTGCCCTTCACGAAGCGGCTGCCGAACACGCAGTCCCAGCCCTCGTTGAGCAGGCGCCAGTATTTCACGGCGTCTTCCGGCGAGTCGGAGGCATCGGCCATCATGATGGTGCACGCGTCGCCCTTGATATGGTTGAGGCCGAACACCACGGCGCGGCCGAAGCCGTTCGGGCCCTTGTTCCGCACCGGCGCAAGGGTGGGGATCTCCGCCTTCAGCTCCTGCAGCACCTGCCACGTCCGGTCCTTGCTGGCGTCGTCCACCACCACGATTTCGTGCGGCACCTGCTCGCGCTGCAGCACCGCAGAGAGGTCGCGCAGGGTCGGCGGCAGGGACTCCTCCTCGTTGTGGGCGGGGATGACGACCGAGAAAAGCTTGAGCGGGGGGGCGGAGGGCGGGGGGACGGACATTGAGGCAGGAAGACGCCACAAAAGGCGTTGGGGTGGGTCTTGGCCAGTCTGGGTTTTGGGCGCTCAGCGCCGGCGGTAAATGCGCAGTTGTTCGATCTCGGCGACGAAGTCGTAGCGATCACGGATGATCCCGGCCAGTTCCGGAACCGCCTCGTGGCCGTGCTCGGAACGGTCATGATAGCCGAGGCTGCGCGGGCCGACGGCGTCGACGAACCACGCGGGCCGGCGCTCCAGCAGGTCGCGCACGTAGCGCCCCAGGTAGTAGGAGCGGACCGCCGGGTCGATCGAGAGCTGGCGGGTGGTCTGGGACTCGCGCGTGCCCTGCGGCAGGCCGGTTTCTATGTAGAGCTGGGAATACCAGCCCCACATGGCCAGCGTGTCGCCGGGCCGCGCCTGCTGGTAAATGAAATAGGCGGCCTGGGACGGCGGATGCTCGTAGCGATGATGGGCATACTGGCCGGCGTAGATGCTGGGGCTTCGCCACGCGATCCACCCCAAGGGCAGCAGCGTGACCGCCAGGAAGGCCGCCGCGCCGGGCCAGGTGACGACCGGGTTCAGCGCCCGCCAGTGGGCCAGCAACAGCAGGCTCAGCGGCAGAATGAGGAACCCCAGGTAGTGCGGCAACGGGCGGCCGGGAGTCAGGACCGCGACAACCGACGTGGCGAGCATGACCCAGGCGGCGGCCAGCCAGGTGCGCCCCGTCGTGTCGGCCCGCTTCCAGCCAGGAATGAAAAGCAGGATGGCGAGTCCGAGTCCACCCCACCAGAAGACCCGGAAGAGAGCGACCTGGCCGGTGAGCGCCCACAGGCGCGTGGGCCAGCCGGCCGTGTCGGGGGCGGCTTGCACATAAGCGAGGTTGTTGCGCACATAACCGTGCCAGGCTTCGCCAAGCTGGCCGGAAGCGATGACCCAACCAATGGCGAGCAGCGGCGCGGCCAGCCCGCCGGCGAGCAATCCGCCCAAGGGGGTCCAGCCGAAGCGATGCTTTTGGACCGCGAGCACCACCCCGGCGATGCCGGCCAGCGCCAGAGCGGGCGGCATGCCTTGCAGCTTGGCCAGCGGCACGAGGCCCAGCGCGAAGCCACCGCAGAAAAGCCATCCCGGCGCGGGCGCGGGGTTCCCGGCCAGTTCCCGTCCGATGAGCCACCCGGCCACAGCGAGCAACAGGACGGCCGTCAGCTCGCTGGAATAATGGATGAAGTCATGGTGCGACACGAGACACCAGAAGAACAGCGCCGGCAGCAAGGTCAGGCGGGCCATTCGTTCCGGGGCCAGCCGGCCGAGGAGCGCGCCCGTGAAGAGCAGCGCCGTGGCCTGCACGGCGGCGGCCAGCAGCCGGCCGCCGAAAAAATTCAGCGGCAGCCCCACCCATGCCGCGGTCGCAGGCAGATAGATGTCGAGCGGTCCCGCCGTCATCGTATCCACGTCCCGCCAGTAGACCGGAAAATGCCGCAGCGTGATCGCACCGGCGAGGATCTGCGATTCATCGGGGTTGAGTTCGTCCTGGATGAACCAGGTCGGCCAGCGGAGGGTAGCGAAGGCCAGAAGCACCGCCGCGCAAAAAAGCGCCGGATGCTGCCACCAGCGCCGCGCGCTCCCTGGAATTGCGGGGGCGGTCGCGGCGAGCAGGACCACCACGGCCAGGCTGGCGCCGGCTACGCCCCAGTGGTGGCGGACCGGATAGTTCAGCCAGAGGAGCAGGGATTCGAGCCAAGGGGGAATTGGCTGGGGAGGCATGAGGGTCCGCCGTCAGCGTGGGGCGGAAAGCTCCAGCCAACCCGGATTCTGCTCCGCGTGCACGGCAATTTCCTCGAGAATTGCCGCGGTGGGTGTGGCGGGTTTCCAGTTCCAAAGTGTCGTGGCCCGGGCGTGGTCGAGCACGATCCACGGGATGTCGAACGGCCGCGGCGTGCCGTCCTGCACGACGGTATGCGGGCCGAGGCGGCGGGCGCACCAGTCGCTCAGCTGCTGCAGCGACATCGCCGACGCGGCGCCGCCCGAGAGGTTCACGAGGCGGTCGGCCACGTTCATTTTCGGTGCGGCGAACTGTTTTTCCAGCAGCGGCAGCAGGTCGCGCGGGTGCAGGCAGTCGCGCACCTGGTGGCCGTGGCCGCCGAAGCCGAGGTATTTGAGCGGGCGCTTCCGCAGCCACGCATTGATCCAGTAGGCGAAGATGCCCTGGTCGGCGCGGCCGAACTGGCCGGCGCCCGCAAGCACGCCGCAGCGGTTGATGAAAACGGGGAAGCCGAACGTCTCGCCATACTCGAGCGCCATGGCTTCCGATGCGAGCTTGGTGGCGCCATAGAGCGAGATCGGCGCGGTGGTGGCGAAGCTCTCGCTCAAGCCAGCCGTGCTGATGCCGGCAAGCTGCTGACCGCTGACCGCTGACAGCTGAAAGCCGTCATTGACCGCCTTGACGGGCAACGACGCCAGCGGCGCGATGGAATAGACCCGGCTGGTCGAGAGCAGGATGAAGCCCGCCTGGTGCGCCTTGCAGTACTCGAGGATGTTGATCGTGCCGGTGAGGTTGTGGTCGACGAGCTCGCGCGAGCTCGTCTTGCCGTCGACCCCGGCGAGCACGCTCGGATTGGCGGCGGCATCGAGGACGAAATCAGCGGCGGGCAGCGCGTCCATGGCGGCGGCGTCGCGCAGGTCGGCGCGGAGGACCTTGATGCCAAGCTGTTCCAGCGGCGCGCGGTTGGTCTCGCTGCCCGGCCGGATGAAATTATCGAAGCCGGTGACCTCGTGCCCGGCCGCGCGCAACGCGCGGGCGAGGGTGCTGCCGACGAAACCGCAGATGCCGGTGATGAGGATGCGCATCGGGACGAAGGAAACAGAGCGCCTCGCGCGGGGAAAGGGAAAATCTCGCGGTGGCAGGCGTTCGCTCAGGGACTGGCACCCAGGCGGACGACAACGGGCACCTTTGAGCCGTGGCTCTCGAGGGCGAGGACAAACCAGCCGTCGGGCTCGGCCGACCACAAATGGAAAGCTGCCTGGCCGTCGACCGGCAGCGGCCGTTCGGTTTGGGCATCGAGTCGCCCGCCTTTGTAGAATCCGGCGTAGAGTCCGGGGAGAGGAGCGGCATGGTCATGAGGTGCGGCGGTCACGGTACCGTTGAGTCCGGCCAGATTTCCCTGCACCCGCAGCCAGAGTTCGCCTTCGGGCTCGAGCAGGTAATCCGCGCCGTGAAGTCGGCCGCCATAGGCGATCGCCAGGGTGGGCTTCCCGTCCGCGCCACCGAGGGCGGCCAGGGCCGCGGCATCGAGCGTGACCGGCAGCCGGGCCGTCGGCCGCAGCGGAGGGGGACGGGGCAAATCCACCGCTTCCTGGATCGAGGGATTGGCCCAGCCCGCCTGAACGCCGGGCGGTGTGCCGGCGGGAAGGGTCACGCGAAATTCCACCTTCAGGCCGGGGCCGGTGATCTCGCACGGCAGGGTGCGTTCAGTTTCCGTCGCACCGAGCTCGAGATCGGTCTCCCAGCATACCACCGGCGCCTCGCCCTCCCGGAGAAAGCGAGCGATGAAATGTGCCTTGAGCGGCACGCCGGTCGCCTGCGGCCGCGCAAGCACCGCGGTGGATTGGATCCGGCGGGTGGGCACGCGCAGCGCCATGCCGCCGGTGCCGCAACCGAGGCCCAGCAGCGGCCGGCCGCCCGGGCTGACCTGGGGAACCAGGTCCGAATCCAGCTCGCGTGAGTCCAGATTACCACCTTGCTGGCGGATGAACGCCACGGGATGAGGCGAGATCCCGGTTGAAACGATCCGCTCGTAGATAATGAAGGCGGGCCCCCATTCGTGGCGGAAATAGTGGCTTTCCAGCTCGGCCTGCACTTCCCCCGGCCAGTAATCATAGGCGATCGGAACGACGAAGCGCGAATGCGGCCGGCCGCTTTTCAGCGCCGCGACGAACTCCTCGCGTTCCGCCGGCCCATAGCTCGTGCCAAAGTGCATCCAAAGCGGGCGGTGCCGGACATGAAGGCTGGGCTGGCAGCGCTCGAGCCATTCGAGACCGGTGAGATAAAAAAGCTCCGGCGCCTGGCCGGGGTGGGCGCGCCACCAACCGGCCAATGCCCGGAGCGAGTCGATCGTCTCGGGCGGCAACCGCGTGCCCCGCAGGTAGGGAAACATTTCCCCGGCCTGTTCGCCCGGCAGGTATGCTGCCCGCGAAGCGTTCGAGTGGCCGAATTGCGACCGCAGTCCCTGCCAGGCAGCCGGCCAGGAGACTGCCAGCAGCAGGGCGGGCCACGCCAAACCGCCCCAGGCGGCCGCTCCCCGGACCGGCAGGTCGAAGCCCAGCCACATTGCGACCAGCAGGCCCAGCCATGGACCGAGGGACAGCACGGCGATGTCGTAGTTGGTGGCCAGCAGCCCCGCACCGGCGGCGAGGGCGACCAATCCCGCCAGCGGCGCCAGGATCAAGTCGACCCGGTCACCGCGCCGCCGGGCTTCATGGATGCTGAGCGCGATGACAAAAAGTGTGGCAAGCACCCCGAGCAAGCCGATTGGCCGGATGAGCAGCTGGCCGTAGAAATCATGGGGCGGGGCCAGATAGAATTGCGCGTGCAGCATGTCGCCCAGATCGCCCGGGCGGCTGCCGTGCAGAGGATTGGCCACGACGTTGTAGAACCAGGTGCGCCACGAGGCGCCGGTCCAGGCCAGTTCGGTGGCCACCGGGAGCACAAGCCCCGCGAAACCGATGAGCGCCAGCATTCCAGCCAGGTCGCGGGGACTCGCCTCTCGCTTCAGGGCGGCGCGCAGCGGCCACGCGGCGGCGGTGACCAGCGCCACCAGATGCCAGTTTAATTTGGTCATGCCGCCGACCCATAGCGCCGCGGCGAGCAGGATGTGCCAGCCCAGGTTCTGCCTGCGGGGCACGGGTGCGAGGGCGGTGGCGCACGCGGCTGTCACGAGGCAGAGGGCGCCCATGACGTTGTAATAAACGATCAAGTGCTGGGACGCGGTAGCCACCGTGATGGCCGTGCCGACCAGCAGCGCTGCCCTCGCGGGCCACCGGCGGGTCAGGATGCCCGCCAGCAGGAGCAGGCTCAGGACAGTCTGGACGGCGCCGCCCCACGTCAGGCCGCGGAAGGTCGCCCCCGCCGCGCGCTCCACCGCCCAGTTGGCCAGCAACTGCGCGGATTGCAGCGGGGTGCCGAAGTCGGTGTACGGTTTTTCGCCCGCTTCGAGGCGGCCGACGGCCGCCGCCGTGACTCCATAGTCATAGAGATCGCGCTGATAGGAGCGATTCCGCCACCAAGGCAGCAAGGCGATGACCGTGGCGACGATGATGGCGAGTAACCAGGGAAGGCGCTTGGTCATGGTCCGGCGTGGGGCAGGGCCGGCGGCTCCTCAGCGGAGATCGAGCGAAGAAACGTAGGTCCAATCCCACGAAGTGCTCGCGCCGGGATCGATACGGAGGACGATCCGATCTCCAGCCTGCAGGCCGGGAGGCAGGATCAGGTCGGCGAATTGCCGGCCGCGGTCGGCGGGCACGCCCAGCGGATCGAGGCGGCGCAGGAAGATGTTCCTCGGCGGGACGCCGTCGCGTACCAAGTCCACCCGGTAGATGGCACCGTCCGTCTGCCCGGCCCCCGTGTAGGAGCCCTCGGCCAGCCCGTAGGAAAAGTTCAGCTGTCGCTCGTTGCCATCGAGCGCGAAGGTGAGCGTGGTGGGCGGCGGCAGCATGAGCATCCACCCGGCGTCCGGGCGGACGAGGTACGGATAGGGTGATGCGATTTCATTGGGCGTGCGGTTGAAGCCGGGGAATTGCCGGGAGGAATAGAAGGCCGAGTAGGCAAACTGCAGGGAATCGAAATAGACCCAATCCCACGCATCATCCCCGGCCTTGCCGGCGGTGGTGCGCACGACCAGCGTGGTGCCGGGCGGGAACGGCGGCAGGTCGGCTTCGCCGGACAGGAGGCCGCGATCACCGAGCTGGCGTTGCGGATCCAGCAGCCGGTGGAAGACCTGCAGGGGGGGCTGTCCGGGCATGTGCAGCTCGGCGATGAACTCGGCGCCGTCGGTGATGCCGTCGGTGTAGGCCTTGGGTTCGAAACCGAAGCTGAGCTGGATGGCCCGTTCGCTGCCATCGAGGTGCCAGAGCATTTCGGCCGGCGGGTGAAGCATGGAGACTTCGCGGCCCTTGATGCGAGTCCGCGGCAGCGGGCTCGGCGTGGTCGCCGCGGGCGTCACGGCAAAACCGAAATCGCGGCGTCCCTGCGCCACCAGCTGGTGGAGGGCGGATGGGGGCAACGGATGTTGCGCCAGATAATCGGTGCGCACATAGACCCGCGCCAGGTGCATATCGATCACCAGGCTGTAGTGCGCGCGGATATAGTCGGCCAGCTCGGGGTAGGTTTCATGCGCCTGGCTCGAACGGTCGAAGAAAAAAGGCGACCCCGGGCCGACGGCATCCAGGAACACCTCGGGCTGATGCTGCTTCATTTCCGCCAGGAAGGTGGCGCGGTAGTAGTCGCGCTGCGGCAGCGGCAGGATGCACCACTGGCTGACCGTATCGCGGGTGGCTTGTGGCAAGCCGCCTTCGACGTAGGCGTTGCTCATCCAGCCCCACAGGGCCATGCGGCTCCCGGGTTGATGCCAGTGTCGCAGCACGCGGCCCAGCGGCGTGTACGGCTCGCGCCAGTGCTTGGCCAGGTGCCCGATCATGTCGGGCTGGGGCTGGCCCAGCCTGACCCCCAGCGGGACCAGCGCGCAGAGGAAGAGGGAAGCCGCCAGGACCTTGCGGGCGCTGCCCTGGCCCCACAGGTCGGCCAGCATGATGCCGGTCCACAGGACCAGCGGCGCCGTGAGGAACAACAGATAATGCAGTGAGCCGCGCGCGGGCGCGAGGATGCAGAACACCGCCGTGGCGGAGAGCAGCGCCCCCAACCAAAAAAGGCGGGGCACGGGCTGCCGGCGGCGCACATAGATCACCCCGGCGCCGAGCAGGAAAAGCAGCACCGCCGCGATCCACGCCGGGAAAAAGCCGCTGGCCCGCGCGTGTTCCGCAAGATCGCGCCACAGGGTGGGCGGCGGTTCCGCGCGCTGCCGCAGGTACACGATCCCGCCGATGAGAAGGAGGACCAGCATCGCAACCAGCCAGGGAATGGCATGGCCGCTTTCGCTGGCGAAGCGATGCAGCTGCGCCAGGACGGTGCCGGTCGGCAGGCCCTCGCCCACATACGTGATGTTCTGCAGGATGAAACGGCGGAAGAAATGCTCAAACTGGCCGAAGGCGGCCACCAGCCCGATGAGGAGGAGCGAGGGTGCGGCGGCGCAGGCCACCAAGGCGGCGCCCCGGCCCCAGGCGCGGCTCCCGTTCGCCCGGGCCTCGCGCCACATCTGCCACAGCAGCCAGGCGACGATTGCGGCGGCCAGCGGAGCGGCCTGGAGCTTGGCCCAGGGCAGGCATCCTGCCACCAGGGCGGCCACGCGGGGCCGGCGCTCCACGCAGGCGATCGCCAGCGCCAACAGCACCAGCGGCGCCAGCTCGGACGAGTAATGCACAAAATCCCCGGCGCTGGCGGCGGCGAAGAAAACCGCGCCGGGCAGCACGGCCAGCTGCGCCACCGCGGGCGCCGCATGGGCGCGGAACGTGCGCTGCAGGCAGGACAACATCAGCCAGGTCAGCACCAGCGCCGTGACGCGCGCGCCAAAGTAATCCAGCGGCACCCCGAGCCAGTGCAGCGGCAGCAGGGCGTAGAAATCCAGCGGACCCGAGGTCACGCCGTCCACCGAACGCCAGAACACCGGGTCGCGCGCCAACGCCATCGCTCCCGCGATGAACTGGCTTTCATCGGGGTTGTATTCGGAGGCGGCGAAAAAATACGGCCAGCGCCAGGCGACGAGGAAGCCCAGCAGCAGCAGGCCGAAGACCGGCCCGGACCAGCGCAAGGATTTCTCCCTGGCCGCCGCGCGCAGGCCCAGCGCGATCCAGGCCAGCAGCGCCAGCGTGCTCAAGATCGCCAGCTCCCAGTAAAATTGCGGATGGGCATCCAACCATTCGAAAACTTTGCGCATGAAAGCGGGGAAGAAATCAGCGGCGGCCGGACAAGGGAAGGGGAAAGCGCGGACGGTCAGCGCAGCTCGAGCGCCGCCACGTAGGTCCAGTCCCACGAGGCGCCGGGACCCGGCGCGATGCGCACCACCAGGTCGTTTCCGGCGAGACCGGCCGGCAGGGCCACGCGGGCGTGTTGCCGTCCCCGGTCGGCCGCTTCGGCCACCGGATGGAGGTAACGCGAGAAGATCTCGCGCTCGGCCGTGCCCGCCCGGTGCACGACCACGGAAAACACCGCGCCATCGGTCTGCCCGCCGCGTTCGTAGGCCCCCGCGTCGAACCCGAAGTCGAACTCGAGCAGGCGTTCCGAACCGGCGAGGGCAAAGCGGAGGCTGGCCGGCGCATGCAGCGAGACATAGGAGTCCCGCCCGTTCGTGATGATGGAGGCATGGGCGGCGGCGGCCTCGTCCGGGACGCGGTTGAAGCCCGGAAACTGCTCCGCAAGGTAGCGGAGCGAACGCTGGAAGCGCACCCGTTGCAGGTAAACCCAGTCCCAGGCGGCGTCGCCGTCGGGACCTGCCGTCGTGCGCACGATCAGCCGGGTGCCCGGTGCGCAGGGCGGCAGCACGAGCCGGCTGCAGAGCGGCAGGCGGTCCGCGATCCGGTGTTGCGGGTCGATGAGGCGGTGGAACAGGGGCTGGGGCGCCTGCCCGGCGGGCTGCAGTTCCACGATGAATTCGGCGCCGTTGCTGCGGCCTGCGGTGAAGGCCTGCGGGTGAAAGCCATAGTCCAGCCACACCGCCCGCTCGGTGCCGTCAAGCTGCCATTCGAGGCGGGATTCGGGCAGGAGCATCTGCGCGGGCAGTCCGCGGACGTTCTGGGACTGGAGGCGGGCGGGCTGGCTCGAGACCGGCTGCGAAGCCGCGAGACCCGGGGCGGCCCGCGCCCGGGCCTCCAGCACGGCAAGCTCCCCCGGCGCGGGCATGGCGTCGTCGTTGCGGATATAAATGCGGATCGGGCCGGTCTCGAGCCAGAGCCGGTAATGCTGCGCCACGAAGTCGGCCAGCGCGGGCACCTGCTCGTGGGCCGACCGGGCGCGATCCTCGAAGAACGGTGCACCCGGCCCGACGGCGTCGACGAAAAACCGCGGGCGGTTGACCGCGAGATCGCGCAGGTATCGCGCCTGATAGTAGTCCCGCTGCGAGGCCGGCGCCAGCGGCATGCTCCAGGAGGTGTTCGCATCGTGCGTTCCCTGCGGGAGGCCCGAGTCGACGTGGAGCGAAGGCTGCCAGCCCCACACGGCCAGCGTGTCGCCCGCCGCCGCCCGGGCGCGCAGCAGGCTGCCCGCGAGGGACCGGGGCTGCCGCCAGTCCAGGGCGAGGCGTCCCAGTTCATCGGGATCCTCCAGGCACGCCCGCCAGCCGAGCGGCAGCAGGGCGATGCCGGCAAAAATCGCAGCGCCGACGCGGCCGGGATTGGCTGCCACCAGGGCGGCGCCCGTCAGCCAGCCCAGCGGCACCACGGTGAGGAGCGCGTAGTGCAGCAAGGGCCGCTGCGGCACGAGGACGCAGGCCACGGCGCCAGCGAAGGCGGCGGCGCCCAGCAGGGGAAAGAACCCGACCCGCTGCCGGCGGCGGACAGCGCTGCCGGCGGCCAGCGTCACGCTCGCGCCGGCGGCGAGCATGTGGATCGTGAGATGGCTGCGCGCGCCCGCAAAATCCGCAAATTGCCGCAGCAGCGCACCGGCGGGCGGCGCGTCCTGGATGTAACTCACGTTGGCGCGCAGGTAACTTTGCCAGAACATCGCCAGCTGGCCGGTGCCGGCGAGCACGGCGAGGAAAAACAGCGAGGGCAGCAGGGCTCCCGCGGCGATGGCGGCCAGCTCGCGCCGCCGGGCCGCGGCGGGATCGGGGATGAACCACAGCTGCAGCAGCCGCAGGCCGCCAAGGACCGCGCCGATCGGGGCGGCCTGCAACTTGGCCCAAGGCAGCAGGCCGGCGGCGAGTGCGCCGAGGAATACCGGGCGAATCCCGCCCGCACCGGGCGGGCGCAGGAACAGGCCGGCGGCGGCAACCGCGGTCAGGAAAAGCGGCACGTGCTCGGAGGAATAGTGAATGAAATCCCAATCGCTGGCCCCGGCGAAAAACACGGCCGGCGAAAGCACGGCCAGTTGCGCCAGGGCCGGCCGTGCCCGGCTGGCGAACAGGCGGTACACCGCCAGCAGCGCCCCCCACACCAGCAACAGGCCGGTCAGGCGCGCGGCGAAGTAATCAAACGGCAGTCCGGCCAGGTGCGCCAGGTCGAGAGCGTAGTAGTTCACCGGTCCCGAGGTCGCCACGTCGAGCGTGCGCCATGGAACCGGATCATGCCAGAGCGTCATCGCGCCGGCGATCAGCTGGCTCTCGTCGGGATTGTATTCGTTCGCGGCGAACAGGTACGGCCACCGCCAGGCAAACAGGAAGAGCAGCAGCAGGCCGGCAAAAACGAACTCCGCCCGGCGCGCCTTCCCGGCGTCCCGGGCCGTCAGCCAACCCACCAACGCCAGCGTGGCGCCGGCGGCTCCCGCCCAGTAGAAACCCGGATGGACATCCAACCACTCGAAGACCGCGCGCATGGTTGGGATCGCGGCCGGCGGCTCAGGCCTTCGGCCGCTGCTTCCAGGCCTCGACGATCTGGCGGATGGTCTCCTCGAGCGACTGCGTGATGTCCCACTTCGGGTAGTGGGCCTTCATCTTGCGCAGGTCGGAGTAGTAGCAGATGTGGTCGCCGGCCCGGTTCTGGTCGACGTAGGTGAAGACCTGCGCCTTGCCGGAGAATTTCTCGGCGATCTTGAACGCCTCGAGGATGGACGTGCTGTTGGCCTTGCCGCCGCCGAGGTTGTACACCTCGCCCGCGCGCGGGCTCTCGACGAACGCCGCCATGAAGCGCGCGACGTCGAGCGAGTGGATGTTGTCGCGCACCTGCTTGCCCTTGTAGCCGAACACGCGGTACTCCCTGCCCTCGAGGTTGCACTTCACGAGGTACGAGAGGAAGCCGTGCAGCTCGACGCCGCTGTGGTTCGGGCCGGTGAGGCAGCCGCCGCGCAGCGCGCAGGTCGGCAGGTTGAAATAGCGGCCGTATTCCTGGACCATGACGTCGGCCGCGACCTTGGACGCGCCGAACAGCGAGTGCTTCGACTGGTCGATGGTGAACGTTTCGGCAATGCCGTGCGCATACGCCGGGTCGGCGTAATCCCAGCGCGTCGCCTGCTCGACCAGCTTGATGGTGTTCGGGGCGTCGCCGTAGACCTTGTTCGTGCTCATGTGCACGAAGGGCGACTCCGGGCACGCCTGGCGGGCCGCCTCGAGGAAGTTGAGCGTGCCGACGGCATTGGTGTCGAAGTCGTCGAACGGGATCGCCGCGGCGCGGTCGTGCGAGGGCTGGGCGGCGGTGTGGACGATGACGGACGGCTTGACGGACCTGACCAGCGCGAGCACGCCGGCGCGGTCACGGATGTCGAGCTCGTGGTGGACGAAGCCCTTCAGTTCCTTCGCCAGGCGGTTCTGGTTCCAGCGCGTGTCGCCCTGCGGGCCGAAAAAGACCGCGCGCTGGTTGTTGTCCACGCCGTGCACGGTGTAGCCGAGCGAGGCGAAATAGACGGAGACTTCGGAGCCGATGAGACCGGAGGAACCGGTGACGAGGATGGTTTTGGCCATGGGAAAAGGAACGGTCATCCATAGGGTAGGCGGGGGTGTTTTCCAGCCGATTCTCGCGGGGGCGGCCGCCGGCCCCGGGTATGACAATTCCGCGGGGAAAACCGCCATCCGCACGGCGGAAAAATACGCGCCGCCGGCCCGCCCTGGAAAATGAAGTTGGCACCGGGCGGTGGGGCGGCTTTCACGACAATGTGCGAAGCTTTTTTCCCGGGGCGCGTTTTCTTCTTTCGGGCTGGCTCGGCGCGCTGGCGCTGCTGGCCGCGCTGCCGGCGTCCGCCGCGATCAACCGCGTGTTCCAGCTGACGGTGCCGGCGACCGCTGCGCCGGGCGCTAAGGTTGACGTGCGCGTGTGGATGACCACCGATGCCGGCGAGGGCGAGGCCATCGCTTTCCTGCAGGCGGAGTATTCCATCGACGCGGGCAAGACCTGGACGAGCGCGTGGGCCGAGCAGGACCTCGGGACGACGGCCGACCGGAGCTTCAGTTTCACCGCCGGCGCCGCCGGCACCCAGTGCCGGGTGCGCGCGCGCGTCGCCTATCGTGGCGGCGTGGCGGGCGCGGTCGACTGCGAGGGCGCGGCCATCCGTTGGTTCGACACGTGGAAAAACTGGTACGAGCCGCCGGCCAAGTCTGCGTCGGTCAACGTGCGGTAGGCGGGTGGGCCTCGCCGTCCGGCCTCAATGCAGGTGATACGCCCGCGTCAGCGCCTTGCCGCGTTCGACGTGCATGAAGTCGAGCGCCGGCATCGTCTCCTTCGAGCCGCGCACCGCCGGCTGTCGCATCTGCTGGCGCGCGTCGGTGCCGCGCCAGCCGACGAAGCCCGCCAGTTCCGCCGGCCACGTGCGCAGACAGCCCCACGCGAGGACGCCGAGCAGCGCGGCCGCCGCCCAGTGACGCCACGCGAGGCGCGCGGTCGCCGCCGCGAACGCCCGGTCGAGCAGCACGCCGAGGAACGGCAGCCCGGCGATCAGCGAGCTGTAGTAGTAGCGCGAGCTGATGCACGTCATGATGCCGGTGTGGTAGCGGCCGATGCCGAGCAGCACCGCGTTGCCGAGATCGAAGGCGAGCAGCAGCAGCAGCAGCGTCCGCAGCCGTGCCGGCGCGAGGCGCAGGCCCGCGAGCACGACCGCGATCTTCAACAGGCCGGCGGTCCACAGGCCGCCGGTCGTCCAGCCGAGGTCGAGCAGCAGCATGGCCGGGTTGAGGAGGAAGAAGCCGAGCGCGAATTGCAGCACCTGGCCGAGGTGGCCGCCGAGATGCTGGTGGTTGCCGCCGGAGTAGGACAGGATGACCATCGCCACCGCGACAGAGGGCAGCACGTAGAGGGCGGCGAGGCCGAGGCGCTGCGCCAGGTCGCGGCGATCGCGGGCAAACCGGAGCGGCAGCAGCGCGCCCGCGGCCAGCACCGCGCCGGTGAGCACGCCGCGCGAGAAACAGCAGGCGCTCAGCGCGGCGAACAGCACCGGCGGTCCGTGGCGGCGCAGCGCGCCGGTGCGGCGGTCGTTGCCCTCGTGCCAGAGCAGCGCGAGCAGGAAGAAGGACACGGCGAGAATGGCGGACCACTGCACCGACCAGCCGAGCGTCTCGAGGTTCGCCGCTGGCAGCGCGAACAGCAGCAGCGCGGCGCCGGTGGCGAACCACGGCAGTCCGTACCGGGCCAGCAGCCGGCCGAAGCACCAGGTGTTGAAGGCATGCGTGAGCCACATCAGCCACAGCATCGCGAGATAGCTGCCGTCGAACGAGAGCAGCGCGCCGCCCCAGAACAGCTTGAACACGGGCACGAAATTCTCCGCGAACACCATGTGCACCCACGGCCAGAAACCGAATGACGCCATCTGGTCGATCAGGAAGAAGTCGTCGGCGAACCAGAAGAGCTTCGCGAATTCCGCCTGCCAGATCACGAACGGCAGCAGCGCGGCGAGGCCGGCGATCCACGGCATGAGGCGCAGCAGGCCGGTTGGCGGCGGGACGACCACGGGGGCCGGCGCAGGCGTGGCGGCGGCCGGTTTCCGCTGTTCCGCGGGCGCCGGCAGCCACGCGAGGCCGGCATCCCAGGCGACCGCGGCGACAAACACGAGCAGCAGCGGATAAACCGGCGCGAGGGAGGAGATGGCGAGGATCGGGTAGGACGTCACCTGGATGATCGCGGTGAGCAGCAGGTACGCGGCCGCCCCGCCCCACGCCGCGGCCGCAACCGTCAGCGGATAGCTCCACGTGCGGTTCGCCAGCAACTGCACCGCCCGCGCCGTCGCGATGAGCTGCGCGCCGACCAGGAGCAGGAGCAGCACCGGTCGCAGCGTTTTGCCGATGCCGTGCAGGACGCGCACGCGGTTGTAGTCGAGCGCCGTGAACGGGTCGCCGCTCAGGCGCTCATGCGTGAGGTCCCGGAACAGCTTCAGCTCCTCCGCGCTGCCGGCGCTCGGGGGCGGAAACGCGCTGAAGCGGCTGAACGAGGTCGTGAAATCCGTGAATTCGAAAAAGACCTGCGCGAGTTCGCCGCCGAGTCCCGCGCGCCATTGCGGGGTGAATCCGCTGCGCTTCGGCCCCGCGCGCAGGCGGCCGTCATCGCACGCGGCGTTCACCTCGCGCGCCACCTGCCGGTAGAAAGCCATCGCCTCGCCGGCGCTGTGCGCCTGGCCCGCGGCGGCGACGGCGTCGCGCAGGGCCCAGACGATCCAGCCGCCGCCGATCTCGAGTGCCGCGGCCGGCTTGCCGGTGACGCCGGTGGAGGCATCGGCCCAGCCACGTCCCAGGTCGCCTTCGAGATACGGCCGCAACCGGGCGAACGCCGGGCTCACCTGGTAGGCGGCTTCGCGCGCCTGCCGGGGAATCGGCACGAACGGCAGGTCCGGCCCGGCCTGCACGCGCGTCAGCGCCCCGTAGGCGTCGGCAAATTCGCGGGCGCGGAACTCCACGGTGCCAAACCAGCCGTAGGCGCGGTAATTCAGCGCGGAGACCGCCAGCAGCGGCAGCAGCGCGCAGCCGGCGGCCAGCCCGAGCGCGCGCAATACCGCAAACCACGCGGCACGCGAGCTGCGCCAGGCCAGCCCCAGCGCCGCCCCGGCGAGCAGCGCGGCGCTGGGGACGATCCAGGGCGCTTCCTCCCGCGTCAGGTAAAAGGCCGCGAAGGCCAGCCCGAGCCCGGCGGCCCACGGCGCGAGCTTCCGGGCCGGCAGGTCGCGGCGGCAGTGCAGCGCGATCAGGCCGGCGAAGATGACAAGCACCTCCGGCGAGTAGATGTGCTGGCGCAGCACGCGCCCCATGCTCGAGGCCTCGAAGCTCATCGGGTTCCACAGCAGCAGCGCATAGCCGGCGAAACGCGCGGCCGGTGACTTGACCGCCGGCGCACAGGCTTGCACCAGCAGGGCGCACGCGCCGGCGTAGAGCAGGTGTTGCGCGAAATACAACGGCACGTGCAGCAGCGCCATCGCCGCGATCCAGAAGGAGTACATCGGGCCCTTGGCCAGTGTCAGCTGGTCGTACGTGCCGAGCCAGTTTCCGTGCAGTAGGCTGTCGGCGAGGCGCAGGAACAGGACGTCGTCGTGCGCCGCGTAGCCGAGCGCGTACACTTCCTGGCCGCGCGTCAGCCACAGTTTGAGGATCGTGACGATGGCGGCGGCCCAGAGCCAGCGGCGGGACGTGTCGGCGGCGGCCACGGTCATGCGGAATCGGCGCGGGTGTCGAGGCGCAGCACGCCGAGGAAACAGCTGGAGAGGATCATCTGGCTGCCGAGCACGAGGCAGAGCGCGCCGGGGATCACGCGGCGCAGCGTTTCGCTGGTCTGCACCAGCGGGCCGAAGCCGTGGCCGCCCCAGATCGACACCGCCCACGCGGACAGGGCGAGCCCGGCAATCACCAGCAGCGAGCCGACGAGGAGGCCCGACTCCAGCGTGAGGTGGCGAAACCAGTCGTCGAAGCCCGCCTGCGGGCGGCGCAGCCCGGCGCGGATCGCGAAGAACTTGCTCAGCACGGCGAACGACGCGGCCTGGAAGCCGATGAGCACCGCGACGGCGGCGAACAGCAGCGTGTGCACGTCGAGCGTGAGGCGTCCGAGCGGCAGCGGGCCCTGCAGCAGCACGGCGCCGAGGACCAGCCCCGCGGACATGAGCAGGATGCCCGGATACCAGAACAGCCAGCGCGGGCTGAAGAGCAGCATGAAGCGCAGGTGGCGCCAGCCGTCGCGCCACGGGCGCAGGTGCGGCGGCCGGTCGCGGCCGTCCTTGCGCAGCACGGTCGGGACCTCCTCGACGCGCATGCCGAAAAGCACGGACTTGATCACCATCTCGGAGGCCAGCTCCATGCCGGTCGTGCGCAGGTCCATGCGCCGGTAGGCGTCGGCCGAGAATGCGCGCAGCCCGCAGTGGAAGTCGCCGATCGGGGCGCGGAAGAACAGCCGGCCGATGAAGGAAAGCAGCGGGTTGCCGATGTGTTTGTTTTTCCACGGCATCGCGCCCGGCTGGATGCCGCCGAGGAAGCGGTTGCCCATCACCAGGTCGGCGCCGGCGCGCAGCCGTTCGACGAAGCACGGCAGGTGCGAGAAGTCGTAGCTGCCGTCGGCATCGCCCATCAGGATGTATTGCCCGCGGGCCGCCGCGATGCCGCCGCGCAGCGCGTTGCCGTAGCCCTTGGTGGCGATCGGCACCACGCGGGCGCCGGCCTTCGTCGCCAGCTCCTGCGAGCCGTCGGTGCTGCCATTGTCGGCGACCACGACCTCGCCCGAAATCCCCGAGGCCGCCAGCGCCTCGACCGCCTCCCGCACGCAGCCGGCGATCGTCAGCGCCTCGTTGAGGCAGGGAATGACGACAGTGAGCTCGGGCGGTGCGGACGCAGGGGTGGAAACAGGCACAGCCCGCAGCAAAACAAGCGAACCGGGCATGGCAAAGGCAGAAATCTCCCCCGCCCGCACCACCCGCAATGATTGCCGAAAAATAACGGCGCAGCCATGGCCTAGCCGCCATCCGACCCTAAGTAGTCTATTGAACTACTTGAGCGCTGCGCTCCGGTGGACCTTGCGCGGGCCGGAAAATCATCATCACCATGACACTTCGATCGGGCTTTTTTCCGCGGCCGGCATTTTCGCTGCCGCTTCCGGCTGAAATGGTCGAAAACCTGTATTGGCTGGCGCTGGATGCCGCGGATCGCGTCGCGCGTTCGCGCCGGCCGCGCCGTGCGCCGAAACGCGGGCGGACGCTTTTGCCGGGTCCGGACACGCCGCTCTGGAGCGAGCTGGTGCGCCAGGTGCAGCCGCACCTGCGTCGCCGGGGCAGCAAGAATCAGCTGGCCCGCCTGCTGGCGCTCCCGCGTCAGCGCCTCTATGTCTGCCTGACTGCCGGCCGTGCCTTCCTCGACGCGGAACGAACGCTTCTGCTGCTCGCCTGGCTGCGGGCGCAATCGCAGGGCAAAACGCTCACGGCCTGAGCTTCCGCCGCCCTAAGTAGTCTATTAAACTACTTGGGGATTTGGGCGGCGATCGGCGGGGCGGGAGCGGTTCAGAACGAGAGCGTGGTGGAGAAGGAGTACGTGCGGCCGCGCCAGTCGCCGTAGGCCTGGACGCCGGAGCCGGAGGCGTCGTTCACGTATTTCGGGAACTCGTAGTTCGAGAGGTTGTTCACGCGCAGTTGCGCATTGAGACGGAATTTGCCCGGGCGGCCAGGCAGCCAGCGCGTGAGGTCGGCCTGCACGTAGGCGTCGAGCTGCCAGTAGGACTTGATGCGGTCGCTGCCCTGGGCCGGCCACTCGGTGGCGGGCAGGATGCGCGAACCGAGGTAGTGCGCGTCGAAGCCGAAGCCGAGCTTCGGGTTCGACCAGCCGGCGCTGAAGGTCACGCGGTGGCGGAGGATGTCGAGGGTGGCGTCGGGCGCGCCGAGCTCGTCGACCTCGGGCAAGCCCGGTTGCCGCTGCAGGTCGTACTTCTGGAACCACACCCAGCGCCCGCGCAGCGCGAGTGTACCGCCGGCGAAGTCGCGCCAAGCGTAGTCGGCGGACAGGCTCCAGTTCTGCGAGTGGCGGTGCGCGGCGTTGGCGGGTCCGATGAGGACGGTGGTGACGCGCGGCGGGCTGCCGGGCGCGGCGGTGGCGCGCTCGATGCGGTCGGGGAAGATGCCCTCGAGGTTCAGGATGTCCTGCGGCTTGAGCACGATGAACTCGTTGGTCTTGGTCGTGTCGGCGAAGTCGAGCGACGCCCGGAAGCGATGCGTCGTGCCGCGCTGCCAGACCAGGCCGGCGGACTGCGTTGCGGCCGACTCGGCGCGGACGTTGGGGTTGATGGCGAGCTTGGCATCGACGACGTAGCTCTCGTTGCGGCGCGGGTCGAAGATGATGGCGGGGTCGACGCCCGAGCCGCTGCCGCTGCCCTCGATGAGCGGGCGGCTCATGACCGCCGTCGGGAAACGGTTCGATGTCGTGTAGGAGCCGCGGATCGCGAAGCCGCCGGCGAGATCGGCCTTGAGGCCGATGGTCGGCGCGAAATTCGTCTCGTTGGACTGGGCCGAGACGATGTAGCGGACGCCGAGGTCGAGCTCGAAGGACTTCACCGGCTTCGGCAGCCACTTCGCGGGCAGCAGCGGCGCCTGCAGTTCGCCAAACACGCTGATGCGTTCCAGCGTCCGGCCGCTCCACGGGATGATCTCGGGGGCCGGCGTGCCGTCGGCGTAGCGCGGCTCGGAGGTGTACGGCGCGAGCTGGCTGAGGCGGTAGTCGGCGCCGACGTTGGCCGTGCCCTTGCCGGTGGGCAGCGCGAGCGCCTCGTTGGTGGCGCGCACGGTGCCTTCGAAGGTGTCGTAGTCGCCGAGCGTCACGAACCGGCCGGGGCCGCCGTAATAAGCCAGCACGCTGTCGTAGAACGCCGCGGGTGCGTCGGCGCGCTGGGTATCGCGCAGGGGGTTGTAGCCGCCGGCGTCGACCAGCTGCTGCCAGCGCGCGGCGTCGGCGCGGATGACGCCACGGTAACGGGCGAGGTTGTGCGAGTACTGGCCATCAAACGACACCTGCCAGTCGCCGGGCAGTTTCAACAGCGCACCGCCGACCACGGACCAGGACTTGAGCCGGGCCTCGTTGTATTCCTCGCCGAGGCGCGAGGCGATTTCGTTGAGGGCGACGTTCACGTCCTGGCCGAACGGGTTGAAGGTCGAGGCGGCGGGCAGCCGCAGCGTGGCGGAAAAAAGGTCGTAGCCGCGGTGGACGACGGTGGTCGAGTAGCTCGCGTCGAGGCCGAGCTGCAGCCACGGGCGGACATCGTAGACCGCCGAGCCATACCACGCGGCGCGGCGCTGCTGGCGGCCGTAGAGGTAGTCGCGGCTGTTGAACGACGACGCGAGCCCGCCCGGCGTGTCGAAGAGCTCCGTGCTGCGCGCGCCGTCACGGCCGGCGAAGGCCGCGAGCCCGCCGCTGCCGTCGGCGCCAGGGGCGACGGACGTGAACGCGGCCGAGCCCGGGCCGAAGAGCGGCGTGCCGTTGGCGCTTTCGACGTTCGGCGTGGCGCGCGGGACCAGCCCGGTCATGGCGGTGAGTCGGTGGTACTGGTAGTTGAGTTCCGATTCCACGGCGGGCTCGGTCCGGGTGAAGGTGCCGTTGAGGCGCAGGCGCAGTTTCCCGCCGAGGAGGTTGCGGCCATGCTGCAGCGAGAGGGAGGATTGCGGCGCGTCGTAGCCGCCGAGCGTGTTGGTGTAGGTCGTGCGGACCTCGGTGCCTTCGGAGTCGGGGAGCAGCACGATGTTGATGACGCCGCCGACGGCATTGCCGCTGTAGAGGGCGGACGCCGACACGGGCAGCACCTCGACCTGCTGAACGAGGCTGAGCGGAACGAGATTGACGTCCGGCGCTCCGAGCTGGCCGATGCCGTCAGTGAAGGTCTCCGGCAGGCGGCGGCCGTTGACGAGCACGACGGTCTCGTCGGAACCGTAGCCGCGCAGTCCGAGGTTGGAGCTGCCGGTGACGAAGCTGCTGGAGCTGCCGCTCTGCTCGGGCGGCGGGCTGGCGGCGCCGTCGAGGAGTTCGCGCTGGAAAAATTCGTTCAACTGCACGACGCCGCTGCGCGCGATCTGCTCGCGGGTGAAGATCGTGAACGGCAGCGCATTGTCCTCGGTGCGCGGCAGGTCGAGGTTGCCGGCGGCGCGGCGGGGGGCGGCACCGACGCCCTCGCCGATGAGCAGGCGGTCGCCGCGATCCTTGACGAGGTAGGGCTCGAGCTCGGTGACCTCGCTGGCGGCCTGCAGTTGCAGGGCGGCGAGGGCCAGGGTTTCGCCCGCGGTGACGACGACCGAAGGGACTTCGAGCGGACGATAACCATGGCCGCCCGCGAACAGCCGGTAGTCGCCCGGCGGCACGGCGGGAAAAAGGAAACGCCCGGTGGCATCGGCCGTGGTGCGCAGGCGGGTTTTGGCAAGCACGACGATTGCCTCGCGTGCGGGGGAGCCGTCGGCGGCGAGCAGGCGGCCCTCGATCGCGCCGGTCGGGCGCGTGGCGCGCGTCACCACAAATTTCCCGAGCAGGCTGCGGCGCGCGGCAAAGCCCGTGTTGCGCAGGAGGCGGTTGAGCGCGTCCTCCGGTTCGAACTTTCCCTGCACGGCATTGGCGGTCACCGCGCTGAGTTCGTCATAGGAGAAGAGCACTTCCACCCGGGCCTGTTGGGAAAAAGCGAGCAGCGCGGCGGGCGCGGGCTGGGCCGGGACGTTGAAGTCGACTGGCGCGGCGTGCGCGGCCGCACCCAGCAGGCCGCCGAGGCAGAGGAACAGCCGGCGGAGGGAACGGAACGGGACGGCCACGATCGGCGGGGTTAGCGGCGGACGGAGTCCACCTGGACGGACCCATCGAGGTTGCGGACCACGGTCACGGGCAGCGCTTCCTCGAGCGCGGCGAGGAAGCCGTTCAAGTCATCGATCGCGTAGCGGCCGCCGACGCGCTGCGTGGCGGCGCTGTCGGAGGCGCCGAGCGTGCGGCCGTGGTAACGGGCGAAGCGGGCGAGCGCTTCGCGCAGCGGCGTGCCGTTGAAGACGATCTGGCCGCGGCGCCACGCGAGGGCGGCGTCGAGTTCGCCGGCGGTGAGCGCCTGCACCGCGACGTGCGCGCGGTCGCTGACCAACTGGTCGCCGGCGGCGAGGGCGCGCGGGGCGGAGTTTTCGCCGGGTCGCACCTGCACCGAGCCCTCGAGCACGGTGACCTCGAGGCCGGTCAAAGGGTCGGTGCGGACGTTGAACTGCGTGCCGGTGACGCGGACGGAGCCGGCCGGGGTTTCGACGAAGAACGGGCGGGCCGGATCCTTGCTGACGTGGAAGAACGCCTCGCCGGCGGCGAGGCGCACGCGGCGCTCATCGGCCTTCAGTTCGACGACGAGGGCGGTCTGGGCGTTGAGTTCGGCCTGCGTGCCGTCGGCCAGCGTGAGTTCCTGGCGCTGGGCTACGGTGGTGGCGATGGAGCGAAATTGGTCCTGTGGCTTGGCGAGCCACAGGACGACCGCGACCGCCGCAGCTGCTGTAAGCATCGCGCCGGCCCATAGCGGCCAGCGCGACCGGGGGAGCAGTCGGGCAGTCTTGTTTGCGGTATGATGTTCCGACAACTCGTCCCCGATGCCTGCAAGCAACGGCAACTGCTGTTCGAGGTCGGCGGAAAATTGGCAATAGGACGACAATAGCAGGCGGTGTGCCGGGTCCGCATCGAGCCACGTGCTAAGATTGGCACGGTCCTCGGCGGACAGGGTGCCGCCGTCGAGGCGGGCGGCCCAGAGGGAGGCCTGTTCCTCGGCTTGCGGGGGAGCGGGACGGGACGAATTCATGGCCGGGCCTCCGTGGCGGGGGCGGTTTGGGACTCGCCGGATGAACGGGCGAGGCTGGCGCGCAGCAGCCGGAGCGCGCGTGCGTGTTGTTTCTCGACGGTGCTGATGGCGATGCCGAGGCGTTGGGAAATTTCCTGGTGGGAGAGGAGCTCGATCTTGCGCAGCAGCAGCACGGCGCGGCAGCCCTCGGGCAGCTGGGCGATCGCCTGCTCGAGCTGCTGGAGTTCCTGGCGGGCCATGACCTGCTGGACGACGCCCGGAGCGGGCGAGGCGTTGAATTCCTCGGCCGGCGGCTCCGGCGCGAAGGGGGCGATGCGGCGGCGCTTCAGGCGGTTGAAAGCGAGGCGGCGCGCCGTCGTGTACAGCACGGCCTCGGGTTTCTCGGCTGCCTGCTTTTGGATCACGGGATAGACGCGCACATAGGCGTCATGGGCCACGTCCTGCGCCTCGGCCGGGTTGCCGAGGATGCGCGCAAGGTGCCGCCGCAACGGCGCCACGGTCGCCCGGTAAAGGCTGGCGAAGTCCCGCGCACTGGTCGGTTCTCCCGGCATTGGATCTTTAGGTAGCACGTCGCCCATCAATGACAACCTCTGCCCGCCGACCCGCCATCGCGAAACCGGAATATTTCCGGGAACTTTTCCGACCCGACGGGGGATTAACCGAGCGGCGAGCGGGTGGCACCGTCGGCCAGCACCGGCCGGTGGCCGGACAGCTTGCCGCCCTGCAGGTCGTACACCTGCTCGATGATGTAGATCGGGCGGGCCTTGTTGGATTCGTACATGCGGCCGAGGTACTCGCCGATGATGCCGAGGGCCAGCAGCTGGACGCCGCCGAAGAACACGATCGTGATGATGATCGAAGGGTAGCCGGGGATGAAATAGTGCGGGTTGACCAGCTTGACCGCCACCACGCCCAGGCCCGCAATGATCGTCAGGCCGATGACCGTCAGCGCAAGCAGGGTCACGAGCCGCAGCGGCACGATCGAGAACGACGTGATCGCGTCGATTGCGAACGAGACCATCTTCTTCAGCGGATACTTGGTCTCGCCGGCGAAGCGCGCCTTGCGGTCATACTGCACGGCGACCTGCTTGCCGCCGACCCAGCTGACCATGCCGCGAATGAAGCGGTGGCGCTCGCGCATGCTGCGGAGCACCTCGGCGACGCGGCGGTCCATCAGGCGGAAGTCGCCGGTGTCGGCCGGGATGTCGCTCTTGGTCAGCGCGCGGAGGATGCGGTAGAAAAGTTTTGCGGTGAAAAGCTTGAAAGCCGTCTCGCCCTCGCGGGTGCGGCGCTGGCCGTAGGCGACGTCGGCGCCCTTTTTCCACTCGGCGACCATGTCGATGATCACTTCCGGCGGATCCTGCAGGTCGGCGTCGATCAGCACGACGGCGTCGCCGTCGGCGACATCGAGGCCGGCGGTGACCGCGGCCTGGTGGCCGAAATTGCGGAGCAGGTTGACGACCTTCACGGCCGGGTCGCGCGACGCGAGGTCGAGCGCGACGGGCAGCGTGTTGTCGCGGCTGCCGTCGTTGACGAGAATGATCTCGTGCGCGCAGCCGAGCTGGGCGCAGACCGCCTTCACGCGGCGGACGAATTCCGGGAGCCCGGCCGCCTCGTTGTAGCAGGGGGCGACAATCGCGAGCTTGTAGGTGGCAAGGTCGGCAGCGTGGCTCATGAGGTGGGGCGGGGCCCTCGGCCGACAATCACCACGTTCCAGCACAACGGACGCAAGAAAGGAATGGTGAGCAGCACCCGGTCGAGGTCCTCGAGCGGCCAGTAGAGCCACGCCCACGCGTCGGCTTCCTCGATGACCTTCTTCCAATAGCGCTCCTTGTTCGGGTCGCGGCGCTGCACGAATTTCATCGTGATGAAAATCAGCAGCGTGCTCAGCCAGAACCATGCGATCTTCGACTCCTTGAAATACGAGCGGACGGCGCGGATGTCGGCGAGGCGCAGCGGGTGCTCGTCCTCGGTGCGGACCTCCATCGCGTTCTTGCGGTAGTAGTTGATCGCCGGGTTGTACGCGACCGGGTCCCAGCTGACGAACACGCCGTCGGGCTTCAGGTGCTTCAGCAGCAGCGGCATCGTCGACGCGATGTCGACGTGGTGCAGCGTGTTGCCGATGTAGATGACGTCGAACTTGGTGTCGGCGGGGAAGCCGAGGTCCTCGGACGCGGACACGTGCGTCTTGATCGTCACGCCGTTGTGCGCGGCGAGGCGCTGGGCGGCGTCGCACATGCCGGGCGAGATGTCGCTCGCGGTGACGTCGGCGCCGAGCAGGGCGAAATAGACGGAGGCCTCGCCGAGGCCGCAGCCGACGTCGAGCAGCGTGCGGCCGCGCAGGTCGCCGAGCGCCTTGCGGATGTGACGCATCTCGGGCGCGGTGCAGGCCTCGTTCATCTGGCGGACGTCGATCTTGGTGACGTCGGTGCTCGCGGCCCACTCGTCGTGAAAGACTTCCTCCGCGTGCTTGCGCGCGGCGTCCTTGGCCGGGCTGTTGGCGCCGAGCTGGCCGTTGAGCTGCGCGTCGGTGGAGAGGCCGGAGCGCGTCAGCACGGTGCGCAGCTCGCCGTCGAAGAAGGCGATGTTCTGCGCCATGATCTTGTCGTCATGGAAGGTCAGGCCGGCCTCGTTCTGGCGCTGGGCGTGCGCGGGCGCGTCGCCGCGGGTGTAGAATTTGGCGTTCTTGAGCTCGATGCGGTGCTCGCCGGCCTGCGGGCCGGTCCACGCCACGCGGACGGCGCCGGGGCCGGGGTTCTCGATCGTCAGCGCGTGGATCCAGTCGGCGAGGCGCGTCGCCTCGGCGGGGTTGGTCTTGGCGTATTGTTCGCGCAGGCGGCGGCCGGCCCAGAGGAATTGGTGCACCGCGCTCTCGTAGAGGATTTTCTTCGGCATGGCGGCTCAGACGAGTTTGGCGGTTTCCTGCTCCGTGCCCTGGTCGAGGGTCAGGCGGTGCTGCGCGGAGGGCAGGGCGATGCGGTCGCGCTTCTCGTTCCGGATGCGCTCGGCGATCGTGAGCATCTGCTCGTAGGTGACCGGCCACTTCTTCGGCGGCGGCGAGGTGATGAAGGTCTTGATGCGTTCCATCTTCGCCTTCAGGTAGCGCATCGAGATGGTCATCTCGGGGAAGCTGCCGTACATGCAGCCCGAGCACGGCTTCGTGACCTTGAGCACTTCCTGGCGGAACGCGTGGTTGTGGTAGATCTGCGGGAAATCCTTGCCGTAGGTCGGGATGTTGCTGGCGAGGCGGTGGTCGCAGCACGGCGCGAAGTTGCCGTTGGGCAGCACGGCGAAATACAGGTTCGGGCTGTCGCAGATGTTGTCGTTGTGCTGGCGCCACGTGGTGGCCTGCTCGGCGGCGAAGCGTTTGATGTCGTCGAGGTACTGGTCGGAGTCGTAGAGCAGGTAGCCCTCCGCGCGCATCGCGCGGATGCGCTCGATCAGCTTGTTCACGTACGGGAGCTCGTCCTGCTTCCAGCGCTTCGTCTGGTCAAAGGTCCGGAAGTTCATCGGCTTGTCGAACGTCGTGACGTGGATCGGCACGACCGAGGAGAACCAGCTGATCTCGGTGCCGAAGCGGATGACGTCCTCGACGTCGCCGAGGTTGTCGCGCTGGATCACGCAGCCGAGCGAGGCGAAGCTCTTGTCCTTCGGCAGGTACTTGCTGAACGACGCCATCGCGTGGAGCGCGTCGTGCCAGGACTTGGCGAAGCCGCCGTTGATGTCGTCCTGGTTGCCCGGCCAGAGCGAGTCGAGGGAGATGGAGATGTCGCGCCCGCCCGCCTCGACCGCCTCGTGGATGCGCTCGTCGGTGGCCAGGCCGTTGGTCTGCATGCGGACGTGGATGCCGCGCGACTCGAAGGTGCGGATGATGTCCGGCAGGTCCTGCCGGGTGAAGGGCTCGCCGCCCGTCAGCAGCACCATCGCCACGCCCAGCTTGGCGAAGTTGTCCGCCATCAGCTTGATCTCATCGAGCGTCGCCTCGCGGACGTCGGAGTTGGCGTAGATGATGTTGCACTGCTTGCACGTCAGGTTGCACCGCGCGGTGATGTAGAACTGCACGTAGACCGGCGCGTCCTGAAGGAGCGCGGAGCGGGCCAGCGTGAGTTTGGAACGGGTGGAGAACATGAACGTAAAAAGGAGCCGCAGTTACTAGAGGCTACCCAGCCTGCTATGGAAGTAAATTAGCGCCCCGTTGCCACCGGGGCCAGGGCGTCGCCGAAGCTCAGTTCGCTCAGGTAGGCCCAGTCGAAGGCATTGTTGCCATGCGGGCCGGGTCCGGTGGTGAACTCCAGCCGGCTGCCGGCGGGAAATTCCGGCAGGGCGAACTGGGCGATCCGGTGGCCGCGATGGGCGGGGATTTGGTGCGGGCTGAGGAAGGTGCGGAAAACCGGCAGCGGCGGCTGGCCGGGACGCAGCAAGGAGAACGTGAACTCCACGCCGTCGGTATCCTTGTCGTAGGCCGCGGGCACCAGACCGTAGCCGAAGCTGACCGTGCGCTCGCGCCCGTCGAGCGCCCACGTGAACTGCGCGGGGGCGTGTGCGACCAGCCCGAAAATGTGCATGGCGGTGCCGGTCAGCGCATCGGTGGTATCCACCGTTTCGCAGGGTGCCCGCGCCAACTGCCGGAGCATCGCGACATCGGTGTCCGCCGGCAGCGCGGGCGGGCGGGGCAGCGCGGAGAATTCCACGGTGATCCCGCGCTGGAACCAGGTGCGGTCTGCGGTGGATACGCGGAGTTCGCGCGGGGTCCGGCCAGGTTCGCCCGCATAAAGCTGGAGCAGGTCGCCGGTGTCGCTGAGCACGGGGCTGAGCACGAACGGCGAGGCCGCCATCACGCGCACCAGCCGGTAAGGTTCGTCTCCGCCGAGGCCTTCACCGCCGAGGGCGAGCCGCAGGCGCGGCACCTTGTAGGCGGCGGCGCGCAGCCAGCCGAGCAGGCTCAGCTTCACGTCGAAGCGCGCGAGCAGCACTTCGCCCGGAGCGACTGCGGGCACCGGCACGGTGTCGCCGATCTGCGCGCGCACCTGGCTGATCGCGCGCGGCGCGGGCAGCGCCGCACCGGGGATGGCGGCGAGCAGGAGATGGTTCTGCTCCACAAGCACGGGCCGGTAGAGGTACGGCAGCGCCTGCAGCACGAGGCCGTCGTCCTGCGCGAGGAAGCGGCCGTCGATCGTCTCGAGGCGCGCGAGCTGGAAGGCGGGCCGGCGCGCCGGGTCGCGCACGAAGTCCGCGTTCAGCCGCATCAGCGCCGGGGTGTAGGCGTTGAACTGGCCGCCGCCCATCGGGCGCGGCGTGTAGTTGAGGCGGTTGAGCGTGGCCAGGTTGTGGGCGTAGCCGAAGACATCGACGGGCGCCGCGCCGACCGCGCGACGGGTCAGCGGCATGGCGTGGAATTGCCGCTGGGCTTCGAGCTGGCGGTCGTAGTCCGCCTTCGCCGCCGGCAGCGTGGCGAGCTGGCGGAGGTTGGTGGTGAAGCGGTGGAGCACGCGCGCCGGCGTGCCGGCCAGGTCGGGCAGCTTGGCATCGTGCGAGCCGGCGCAGCCGGGCGCCCAGGCGGCGGCCGCGAGCGCCAGCAGCGCATACGCCGGGCCGCGGCGTTCGCCCGGCGCGGGCCAGGCGAGGAGCGGCAGAGTGAGCGCGGCGGCCAGGGCGTAGTGAAAATAGATGTACGCGTGGCCGTCGGCGCGTACGAAGCCGTGCTTCCACTGCACGAAGGTGTGCCCGGCGGCGAGCAGGAGCGCGCCGATCACGGCGGCATCGCGCCGGCGGGACCAGAGGGCGACCGCCAGCGCGGCGGCAAGCACCGCGGTCACCAGCAGGCCGCGTCGCAGCAGTTCCGGCGGCCCATCGAGCGTCATCGCATCGTTGTAACCCGAGGCCAGTTCGAGCGCGGCACGGAAATAGGCGGGCAGGTGCAGCGGGTTCTGGCCCGCGAGCAGCCAGAAACCCAGCAGGGACGCGAGGTAGGCGGCGGCGAGCTCACGGCTGCGGCGCCAGTCGCGCTGCCCGGCGGACACCCCGAGCGCGACGCCGATCGTGGCCAGGCCGAGCACGAGCTGCGTGCCCTTGATCAGCGACAGGAAGGCGAGCAGCGCGGCCACGGCCACCGACCAGCCGCGGCGCCCGCGCTCGGTGACGAGGAACAACCCGCCGAGCAGCAGCGACCATTCCACCGGCAGGTCGTCATGGAACGGCGTGAAGGCAACCTGGGCCGCGAGCCAGGCCCACGCGAGCGGCGCGTTCCGCTGGCGCCGGAAAAACCACAGCACGAGCGCGGCGAAACCGCCCTGCACGGCGAACTCGCCCACGGCGCGCGCCCAGAAGAGTTCCCCGCCATAGGTCCAGCCGTAGAGCACAAAGCCATACGGCCCGGCCATGGGCACGACCTGCGTGCCGTATTGGAAATGGTGCGCGGTGAAGTAGGCGTAGGAGGACTGGTTGGCCCCGTCGAGGTTCGCCCCCGCCAGCTCGCGCACCGGCGCGTAGAAGAAAACCGCCAGCACGAGGCCCGCGAACGCGGGCAGCAGCCGGCGGAATTTATCCCGCGGCGTGGAGGCCGGCAAGGGCTGCGGAGCGGCGGTCATTCGAGGTCCAGGCGCGAAAGGTAGGTCCAGCCCCAGCTCGCGTTGCCGCCGGGCACCGGCGCGGTGCGGACGGTGAGCACGTCGCCGGCGGCGATTGCCGGCAGCTCGATGACCGCCTGCTGCGGGCCGCGGTCGGCGGGTTCGGCCACGGGCTGGAGCCGGCGGCGGAAAATCTGCTGCACGTGCCCGCCCGCGCGGGCCAGCTCGACGATGTAGTCGGCGCCCTGCGTGTGGCCGTCACCGGTGTAGGCGCCGGGCAGGAAGCCGAGGCCGAGTGAGAGGCGGCGTTCGCGTCCGGTCAGGTTGAAGCCCACGCGGCCGGGCACGTGCAGCAGGAAAACACGCCGGCCGTCGAGTTCGAGCGCGGCGGCGTTCTCGGCCTCGGCCGAATCGGGCACGCGGTTGAAGCCCGGGAAGAGATCCGCCGCGTAGCCGCCGGACTGCAGTTCGATGCGATTCACCCATGCCCAGTCCCAGGCATTGTCGCCGTATTCGCCGGGATCGGTGCGCAGCACCAGGCGGCTGCCGGCGGCGAAGACGGGGAGGGCGACGCGCGCCTCGTGATCGCCGCGGTCCGCCGGGTGGGCGCGGGGTTTGAGCGAAGCCTTGAAGAGCGGGCGCACGCCGCCGGACGGCGCGCGGAGTTCCACGATGAAATCCACGCCATTGGTCGTGCCGCGCTCGTAGGCCTCGGGATCGATGCCGTAGTGAAAGACAAACGAACGCTCGCTCCCCGCCAGCGGCCACACCGCCTCGGCCGGAGGATGCAGGAAGCGCACGGACGGGCTCGGGCGGAACGCGGGCGTGATCGCTTCCGGCACGGCGTTGGCGAAGGGGAAGCGCAGGCGGTTGTGCAGTTCGGCCAGCGCTGCCGGGGCCAGCGGCGCGGGCCGTGGTGCGGCGTAGAACTCGACCGTGATGTCGCGGGCGAATCCACCCGGCGCGGCGGAGCTGAGCGTGAATTGCGTGACGCGCGGCGTCGGTGCGCGCTCATACAACCCGGCGAAGTCCGCCAGCTCCTCGATCACCGGCGAGAGAATGAACGGCGAGCGCGCCATGGCCGGGATCAGGCGGCGGTGGCGGGTGGCGCCGCCGCTGGTCTGCACGTCGATCGCGACGGGTGCCGGCTTGTAGAGGAACGAGCGCAGCCGGCCCGAGAGGCTGGGCCGGAGGTCGAGGCGCACGAGCAGGATTTCGTTTTCGCCGGCCGCCGGCACCGCGATGGGCGTCCCCAGGCGGGCCGTCGTGCCGGCCAGCAGGCGCGGGGGGGGCGGGATGGGCGCGGCGTCACCGGCCCGCAGCAACAGGTGTTCATGCTCGATCAGCAGCGGGCGGTAGTGCTGCGCCAGCGCGAGCAGCGCGAGGCCGTCGTCCTGGGCGATGAAGCGGTCGTCGACCATCTGCGGCTTGTAGAGATAATAGTCGGGCCGCCGCGCGGGATCGGCGATGAAGTCGCCGTTCAGCTGCATCAGGTACGGCGTGTAGACGTTGAACGAGCCGCCGCCCATCGGGCGCGGGCGGTAATTGAGGCCGTTGAGCGGCAGCAGGCCCTGTTCGAAGCCGAAGGCATCGATCGAATGCGTCCCGATCTCGGCGCGCACCTGCGGCAGCGCATGGGCCTGCCGCTCCGCCGCGAGGTCGCGGTCCAGCGCGCGGCGGGCGTCGCCGAGGGAAAACAGATACCGGCCGTTGTGTG
>JBEHYX010000036.1:0-36347 GCA_048497945.1 Verrucomicrobiota bacterium
GTGCGCTCGGCCGAGCGCGCCGCTGCCGTCAATGCCGGCAAGATCAAGCTCTTCGAACGCGACCAGCCGGCCGGGGCCCTCGACGGCGTTTTTGGCGAGGCCATCGGCCTCTACAAGAGCACGCTGGCTTCCGTGGACCTCAAGTTTGTCGGCCGCGATCTCTTTGTCCTGCCGGCCGGCGGGGTGAATCTCGCCGTGGGCGGCGAGGCACGCACGGAAAAGCTGACGGCGGCTTCCGACGTGGACAGCCAGTCGGCAACGTTCGCCTTCGACTCCGGTACGAGTACGGATCCGTTCGACCAGAAGCACGAAATCTACTCGGTCTTCGCCGAGACGAACATTCCGCTGGTGGGAGCGAAGAACCGTCTGCCGGGCGTTTACATGGCCGACCTGACGCTGGCCGGCCGTTATGAACGCTACAGTGATACCGACGATCCGGCGGTGCCGAAGATCGCGCTGCGCTGGCAGCCGTTTGACGACAGCCTCCTGTTCCGGGTCACGTATTCGAAGTCCTTCCAGGCCCCGACGCTCTACCAGCTGAATTCGCCGACCGGCATCGGCTTCACCAACTCGCTCGCGGAGTTCGACACGCTGCAGGCCAAGCAGGTGACGCAGCCGGTGACGAGCCTGTCGCCCTCGCGGTCGAAGAACTTCTCCGCGGGTGTGGTCTGGTCGCCGAAGTCGCTTCCGAACTTCCTGGCGAGCATCGACTACTTCCACATCAAGCAGTCGGACGTCGTCGGCAACCTCGGCCTGGCCGGCGTGGTCGACCAGGTCTTCCATGACGTCGAGGTGAACGGCGGCAATTCCGCCTACGCGAAGTACGTCCACGTCAGCTCGGCCACCGGCCCGCTCATCTCGGGCGGCCCCGGCCAGGTTTCCGCCCTCGGCCTGGACAACCTGTACTTCGTGATTCCCGCCGCGAGCAACCTTGGCGCGGCCAAGCTGAGCGGCTTCGACACGCGCCTCGAGTACACCTGGAAGCTGGCCGACGGCGGCAAGATCCGGGTCTCCAGCGCCGGTTCCTATTACATCAACTACGACATCCAGATCGCCCCGACCGCGGCTTACACCCCGACGGCGGGCCTCGTCACCGGTTTGAACGGCACCATCCCGCGCCTGCGCCTGTACAACCAGGTCTCGTGGGAAAAGGGGCCGTGGACCGTGGATTTCGGCCACACGTACTACTCCGGCACGACGGATGCGACGTGGGACCCGAGCTTCCTGCCGGATTACCAGCAGGAAATCCCGTCCTACTCGACCTTCGACGCCAGCGTCTCGTACGACTGGAACGCGGGCTGGCGCCACGTGAAGAACGTGAAGCTCTCGCTGGGCGTGAACAACATCGGCGACAAGCTGCCGACGAAGTCCGCGACCTTCGATTCATTCTCGAACGCCGACATCACGGAGTTCAGTCCCATCGGGCGCCTGTTCTACGTGTCGTTCAGCACGAAGTTCTGAGCTTTGGCCGGCGGGCGTCGGTGTCCTCACCGACGCCATGCCGCGTCGCCGGTACGGAGACTGGCGACCACCTTGTCCAAGGGCGCCTGCGGGCGCCCTTTTTCTTTGCTCATAAGGCAGGGTAGGGCGGCGAGTCCCTTCGCCGCCGCGGCGCGGATCGGAGTCCGCACCCTACCCCGGCCGCCCGGCCACTCATCCCCCCGGGCGTCCATTCATCAAAACGGGCTGCAACTTTTGCCTTTCTCCCGGTGTGATAGCGCCATGCCACACGCCATCCGCCGGCAAGCCACACTCGTCCCTCGCCCGGGGCGTTTTGCCGCGCAAACCCGTTCCCTCGTCGCATTGGCGTTTCCCGTCTCCGCCCGGCGCACAACTGTCGGCTCGTTCGTAGTTATCAGTTGTGTTGCAGGGGGGCCCGCAGGGGCCCCTCTGTGTTTTTCGGCACGGGACTAAGCGCTGGCCAAGTCCCCCGATTTTCTCCCAAGCTAACCGACCCAACTGATTCCCATGTCTGCTCCTGCGAACCCATTCTCCGCCCCGGCCGCGCCGGCCGCGGTCCCCGTTAAGAAGAAATCCCGCAAGGGCCTTTGGTTCCTCATCGGCGCCATCGCCCTGATTGTCATCCTGGCCGCAGCGGTTGCCGCCAAGAACAAGAACAAGGAAACCGGCACCTCGGTGACCGTCGAGAAGGCCACGATCCGCAACATCACGCACCTCGTGACTGCGACCGGCAAGGTCCAGCCCGAGATCGAGGTCAAGATCAGCCCGGAAGTCGGCGGCGAAATCGTGGCCCTGCCCTTCAAGGAAGGCGCGCTCGTCAAGAAGGGCGACATCATCGTCCAAATCAAACAGGACCTTTTCCGTGCGCAGGTGGAGCAGGCGGAAGCCAACCTCAGTGCCGCCAAGGCGGGGGCCGTGCAGGCCAAGGCGCAGCTGGTCAAGGCCCAGGAAGACTTCAAGCGCAGCCAGGATCTTTATGACCGCAAGCTGATCTCCGATTCCGACCAGGTGGCGGCGCGCACGCTCGTCGACGTCGCCGCGGCCAACGCGGACAGCGCGGTCGCGCAGATCCGCAGCATGCAGGGCATTCTCAACCAGTCCAACGACCTGCTGAGCAAGACCACGATCTACGCGCCGATGGACGGAGCCATCAGCTCCCTGACCAGCGAGGTGGGCGAGCGCGTCATCGGCGGCGGCCAGTTCGCCGGCACGGAGATCATGCGCGTGGCCGATCTTTCCAACATGGAGGTTCGCGTGAAGGTGAACGAGAACGACATCACCAACGTGAAGCTCGACGATCACGCCATCGTGTCGATCGACGCCTTTCCGGGCCGCACCTTCAACGGCAAGGTCTACGAGATCAGCAGTTCGGCGCTCACCGCGGGCGGCACCGGCAGCAACCAGGCGGCCCTCGCGGCTTCCGCCTCGGACGAAGTCACCAATTTTCTCGTCAAGGTCCGCATCACCGATGCCGACGCCAAGCTGCGCCCGGGCATGAGCGCCACCGTCGACGTCGAGACCCAAACGGTCGAGAACGTCGTGGCCGTCCCGGTCCAGAGCGTCACGGTTCGCGCCGAAGGCGGCAAGACCACCGAACAGCTCCAGCAGGAGCGCCAGAAGGAAGCGAAGGAACGCTCCGGCAACGATCTCGAGGTCGAGAAGGAAAAGGCCGACGCCCGGCGCAACCTGGAGAAGCTCCAGCGCGTGGTCTTCGTGCGCAAGGGCGACAAGGTCGAGCTGCGCAAGGTGGAGACCGGCATCGCGGACAATTCCTACATGGAGATCAAGAGCGGCGTGAAGAAGGACGAGGAGGTCGTCTCCGGCTCCTACAAGGCCATCAGCACGCAGCTCAAGGACGGGGCGAAGGTGACCGTCCAGAAGTCGAAGCCCGAAGAGAAGAAATAAGCCGCGCGGCGCCCAGCCCATGATCGCCCAACCCACCAGCACCGCCGTGCGCGACTACCGGACCCCGGGCCCGGTGGTCATCGAGATCGAAGGCGTCACCCGTCTCTACAAGATGGGCGAGGAGATCGTCCACGCCCTCCGCGGCGTGAACGTGAAGGTCCACCGCAACGAGTACCTCGCCATCATGGGCCCCTCCGGCTCCGGCAAGTCCACGCTGATGAACATGCTCGGCTGCCTGGATACGCCCACTAGCGGCAGATATTTCTTCAGCGGCAAGAACGTTTCCGAGATGGACGACAACGAGCTTGCGGACATCCGCAACCGCGAGATCGGCTTCGTCTTCCAGACCTTCAACCTGCTGCCCCGCTCGACTTCGCTGGCCAACGTCGAGCTGCCGCTGATCTATGCCGGCATCGGCCTGAACGAGCGCCGCGCCCGCGCCGAGCAAGCCTTGCGCAACGTCGGCCTCGGCGAACGCATGGGCCACAAACCCAACGAGCTCTCCGGCGGCCAGCGCCAGCGCGTCGCCATCGCCCGCGCGCTCGTCAATTCCCCGTCCATCATCCTGGCCGACGAACCGACCGGCAACCTGGACTCCCGCACGGGCGAGGAGATCATGCAATTGTTCGAGGATTTGTATGCCCAGGGCAACACGATCATCGTCGTCACGCACGAGGAGGACATTGCCCGGCATGCCCGCCGCATCGTCCGCCTTCGCGACGGCCTGATCGAATCCGACCTCAGGCAGCAGTAAACGCGGATTGCGGATCTCGAAATGCGGATTTCCATGAAAAATCAGGAACTCAAGGATCGGACGAAGCGCTTCGCCCTGCGAACGATTCGGATGACCGATTCGCTGCCACGCAAGATGGCGGCTGATGTCCTGGGCCGGCAGGTACTGCGTTCCGCGACTTCGGTTGCGGCTAACTATCGCTCGGCATGCCGGGCGCGTTCTCGGGCGGATTTTATCTCCAAGATGGGTATCGTTGAGGAAGAGGCGGATGAGACGGGCTTGTGGCTCGAGCTCATCGCCGAAGCGGGCCTGTTGCCTGGAGGCAAGCTGGCCGAACTGCAGCGGGAAGCCGGCGAATTGACTGCCATAGCGGTTTCATCAATCCGGACCGCACGTGCGCGTTCAGCCATTCCGCACTCCGTATTCCGCACTCCGCAATGAAAAGGTTTCTCAACGAGTTCATCGAGTCCTTCCGGATCGCGGCGACGCAGATCCGGGCGAACAAGACGCGTTCGTTCCTGACCGCGCTCGGCGTGATCATCGGCATCGTGGCCGTCACGCTCATGGGCACGGCGATCAAGGGTATCGACACCGGCTTCCAGAACAGCCTGGCGATGCTCGGTGACGACGTGCTCTACGTGAACAAGTGGCCTTGGAACAACGTCGAGGACTGGTGGAACTACGCCAACCGCCCCGATCCGCTGCCGCGCGAAGCCACCATGCTCAACCGCATCATCCAGGCGACGCCGAATACCCAGCTTTCCTTCGCGGTGCCGGTCGCCCAGCGCATGAGCTCGGTGAAAATCAACGACTCCAAGCTCAACGGCGTGTTCACCATTGGCACGACGGCCGAGTATGCCCAGCTCTCCGCCGCCGAATATCACGAGGGCCGGCTGTTCAACGATATCGAGTCGGCCACCGCGCGGCAGGTTTGCACGCTGGGCTTCGACGTGGCGGAGGCGCTCTTTCCCGGTCGCTCGCCGGTCGGTGCGACGGTGCTGATCAACGGGCAGCCTTTCGAGGTGGTTGGCGTGTTTGCCAAGCAGGGCGAGTTCCTCGGCCTGTTCAGTTTCGACAACGTCGTCATCATGCCGCTCACGGCCTTCCAGAAATACACCAGCGTGCGCCGCGGTTCGGAGCTGCGGGTGAAGATCAAGGACAAGAACCAGCTGCCGGCGGCCCGCGACGAACTGATCGGGGCCATGCGCCGCGTGCGCGCGCAGCTGCCCGGCGAGCGCGATAATTTTTCCATCAACGAGTCGCAGGCCTTCAAGGCGCAGCTCGACCCGATCAAGACCAGCATCGGCCTGGCGGGCCTGATCATCACCAGCCTCTCCCTTTTCGTCGGCGCCATCGGCATCATGAACATCACTTTCGTGTCGGTGAAGGAGCGCACGAAGGAGATCGGCACGCGCAAGGCGCTCGGGGCCCGTCGGCGCAGCATTCTCATGCAGTTCCTGATCGAAGCCGTTTCGATCTGTCTGGTCGGTGGCCTCGCCGGCCTGGCTTTCACCTACGCGCTCGTGCAGGGCGCGAGTGCGGCTTTCCCGGCGCTCCCCGTTTCATTTCCCATCGGCCTGATCATTATCGGCATGGCGATCTCCGTCATGGTCGGCATTCTTTCCGGCTTCATCCCCGCCTGGCTGGCCTCGCGGCTGGATCCGGTGACAGCCCTTCGCTACGAATGATGACCTGGCAAGACGTGATCAAGGTGGCGCTTGGCTCCCTCGGGGTGAACAAACTCCGTTCGGGCCTCACCATGTTTGGCATCACGATCGGCGTGTTCTCGATCGTCGGTGTGATGACGGTGATCACCGCGCTGCGCGGTTCGATCGAAACCGGACTGAGCTTCCTTGGCTCGAACATCTTCCAGTTCGCCAAGTATCCGATCAACGGCGGCGGTCCGGAAGGACGGCGCAAGTACGATCTCCGGCGCGATATCAAGCTCGAGCAGGCCCTGCAGTTCAAGCGGCTGATGGAGCCCTATGCCGAGACCGTTTGCCTGAAGGTCTTCGACCGGAACGGCATCGTGCAGGCGGTCTATAACGGCCGCAAAACCGCGCCCGGCCTGACCTTCGGCGGCAGCAATGAAAATTTTCTCGCGGCCAACCAATACACCATCGAGCTGGGGCGCAACCTGACGCCCGATGACATCGAGTTGGCGCGGCCGGTCATCCTGATCGGTCAGGATATTCTGAAGAAGCTTTTCCCCTCCGAAACCCCGCTGGGCAAAGCCATCAAGATGAATGGCCGCACTTATGTGGTGATCGGCGTGTTCGGATCCAAGGGGCAGTCCTTCGGTGGCAACCAGGACGACATCGGCATCATTCCGGTCACGCGCTTCATCTCGGATTTCGGGGCGGAGGGTCGCACGATCAACATCGCGACCCAGGCGCCCGACCAGGCCCATTACAACCAGGTGCTGGACCAGGCGGTGACCACCATGCGGGTGGTGCGCGGGTTGCGCCCGGAGGAGGAGAACGATTTCGAGATTTATTCCAACGACACGATCATCGGCATCTTTGCCAAGGTGGCCGACGTCATCGCCGGCGGCTCCTTCATCATCTCCGGCATCGCGCTGCTGGCTGCGGGCGTGGGCATCATGAACATCATGCTCGTGAGCGTGACCGAGCGCACCAAGGAGATCGGCATCCGCAAATCAATCGGCGCCCGGAAAAAGAACATCCTGACGCAGTTCCTGATCGAAGCCGTCGTCATCTCCATGATGGGCGGCATCGCGGGCATCCTGCTGGGTGTCGTGGTCGGCAACTTCCTCGCGGCCCAGATGGACGCCGCCATGATTTTCCCGTGGACCTGGGCCATCACCGGCCTGGTCGTCTGCTGCGGCATCGGGATCACTTTCGGGTTTTATCCCGCGTGGAAAGCCGCGTCGCTCGACCCTATCGAAGCCCTGCGCTTCGAGTGATTCCTGTGTGGGCCGGATGCCCTCTCCGGCTGAGCGAAAAGCCGTGATTGAGCCGTACCGAATGGGCGCAGGTTGCAGGCGGCGCGATAGCGGTGGCCGCTTCCACCGCAGTATGAGTGAATGTCGGTCGCCTGGCGTCAGCCGCGGCGGATCTCGGAGCCCTTGAAGCGGATGATCGTGCGGTAGACCTTCTTCACGCGGCAGCAGATCTTGCCGGTGGTGAGGTCCACGGACTCCGGCACCTCGATGCGGTGCACGTCCACCACGGCATGGTAGCCGCGCTCGGAGAAGATGTCGATGAACATGGCCAGCGCGTCGGGCTCGTTGAGCACCGGATCCTCGCTGTTGATGTTGGCGTGGCCGGAGAGGGCGTGCCGCATCACGATCGGCATGATCTTCTTGTCGATCAGGTTCACCACCTGCTGGAACAGCTCGGGATGGTTGAGCTCGTAGCTGTCAAGGCGGCGGACGAGCTCCTGGCGCGCATGGACGACGATCTCGCTGGCGAGCGGGAGGGTGCGCAGCCGGTCGTAAGTGCGCGGGTCGAGCTCGAGCGAGCTCTGGTATTCCAGTTCGCCCACGATGTTCTGCTCCACCTCGGCGATCGGGCCCTGGGCGTTGATCAGGTGGTAGTGGAAGATGTCCTTCAGCGAGAGCAGCGCGTCCCACGTCTGTTCCTTGAACACGCGGTAGCGGCGGCGGGCCAGCTTCTCGTCGAAGTCCGTGGCGCGCTCCTCCTCGAGCTTGCCATGGCCGGCGCGGCGCACCTCCTCGTTGTGCAGGCGCGTCTCGCGGCCGCGCTTGAGCTGGCGGGCGACGGACTCCTTTTCGTCGACGAAGAGGACGACGATCTGGATGACCGGCTGGCGGAAATGGATGGCGAGCGGCGTGCCGTAGAATTCGCGCCAGAGCTGCGTCATCTTCTCGTAAAGCATCTTCAGGCACTCGACCTGCACCGTGGTGCGCGGGAAGCCGTCGAGGATCGCGCCGTCGCGGTACTCGGGCTTGAGCAGCTGGCGGAGCAGCACGGCGAGCACCTCGCGGTCGCCGATCATGTTGCCGGCGTCCTTGATCCGCTTCATCTCCGGCGTGTCGAGCAGCGCGCTCATCACGATCGGGGCGCAGGTAAGGCCGCGGGTGCGAGCAATGAAGCTGGTGTTGGTGCCCTTGCCGGAGCCGGGGGCGCCGCCGAGGAGGATGATCTCCTTGGGAAAGCGCAGGTGCTGGCGTCCGAAGTGGGCCTCGAGGTCGTCCCAGATGGGATCAAAGATCACGGACGCGTCCTTGATCTCGAGATCGGGCGCGGGCGCGGGAACAGGCGGGGTGGGCTTGCCGTTGGGAGACTCCATGCGGGAGGCGGCCACTAAAGAGGACCGCGCGCGTGAGGCGACAAAAAATGGATTCGCCCCGTCCGACGGGGCCGGGGGGTTATGACTTGCGCCGGATGACCTGCGGGGCGGTTTGAACACCAACCTGCGGTTGGCGTCCTGAATGTTAGTCAGTGGTCCCCGCAGAAAATTGCGGGGAAATGCTAGCTTCCCAGCTGGCCGCGGGTCACGCCGAGCTGGTTCACGAGCTTGAATTCGCGCCACAGCTCCGCGCCGGTGATCTCGCCGCGCAGCAGCTGGCGGTAGCGCCCGACCGTGCGCTGCAGTTCGTCGGCATCCTCGTTGAGGAACTCGATGCGGAAGGAGCGTGCGCCCAGGGCCAGCAGGCGGTCGGCGAACTCCGCGCCGGTCTGCGCGCGGGAGTTGTAGACGGTGTTGCGGCAGCCGGCGTCGGCCTTGAGCGGATGCTCGGCGCCCACGCGGTCGCGCAGGCGGACGTCGTGCCGGTCGCACGGGCGGCCGCAGTTCTTGTAATCCGTGCCGCTGGAGAGAAACGCGCAGAACACGCAGTGCTCCATGTGAAACATGGGCATGTGCTGGTGCAGCGTGATGTCGAACCAGGCGGGCGGCGCGCCCTGCAGCAGGGCCTCCAGCTGCGCGACGTTCAGGTCGTAGGAGGCGGTCACGCGCTCGAGCCCGTAGCGCTGCAGGTAGTATTGCGCGGTCAGCGGGTTCGCGACGTTGAGCGAGAAATCGCCGCGGCGGCGCTGGCCGGCGAACCACTGCAGGTGGTCGTAGTTGCGCACCAGGTAGCCGTCGGCTTCGCACGACAGCACCTGCTTGAGGATCCATTCCTCACCGGGCTTGAAGATGCGCGGGGCGGCGACCCAGATGCTGGTGGATTGCGGGGTGCGGATTGCGGATGGCGGATTGGCGGCGAGACCGGCCTGCCAGTGGCGGAAACGCTGGACGGCCTCGCGATATTTCTTCGGATCCTCGAATTCGCAGTAAACGGTTTCAATGCCCGGGCAGGCGAGCGCGGCGTCCAGTTGATGAAGGTGCCGGATCACGACGATCAATTCCGGCTCGGTCGTCGGGACCGGTGCGTCGCTCTTCCTCACTCCGAATTCCGCACTCCGCGCGGCAGTGAGCTGCCAGCGTTTCGGTTGCGCGCGCTGGCGCTCGAGGTCGGCGACGACCTGGCGGCGCAGCTCGTTCAGTTCGCTGACGGCGAGGATCACGGGGCCTTCCAGGCGATTGTCGAGTTCGCCCAATTCGAACGCCGTGCCACCGAGGCGGCCAAGCTGGTCGCGCAGTTTGTCGGTCGTGAGGGGCTGCTTCTGGGCGATGGCGAGCGGGGTGGCGGATTCCGCTTTGGCCACATGCCCTTCGTCATCGCGCGCCAGCAGCGTGAGCGGGGCGCCGGCGTGGCCGTGCACGTCGAGATGCAGCGGACGGCGGAAACGGATCTGGTCGCCCTCATAGGACTGGCGCACCCGGCGGTCGAGCTCGGGATCGTTGGTTTTCCAGACGAGCTGGCCGGCCTTCACGCGACCGAAGTCGATGTCGCCCCGCCCGAAGCGCAGCGTGGTTTCACCGGCCTTCGCGTCCACCTGGTAGACGCGCCCGCCTTCCTCCTTCTCATCGGGGCGGCCGGCGTCGAAGACGATGCCGTCGCCGGGCTTGAGCGGGGCTTGCAGGCGCAGGGAGACACTCTCTCGCCCCACCTGCGTGACCTCGCCGAGGAAGACGCCGCGCTTGGTGCCGAAACGCGCATGGGCGAGCTCCTGGTTGTTGATGCCGCGGAACCAGCCCGTGTAGAGGCCGCGGGAGAAACCCATCTCCAGGTCATAGCGGGCGGACTTCGGATCGAATGGAGCCGGGATGCCCTCGTCCCGGGAGGATGACGCGGGGTGAGGGCACCCCGCCTCCAATTTATTCGCCATGGCGGCGTCCACGGCGCGGCGGTAAACCCGCGTGATATTGGCGACATATTCGGGGCTCTTCAGACGGCCTTCGATTTTCAGCGACGCGACGCCGGCTTGGATCAGGTCGGGCAGCACTTCGAGGCCGGAAAGATCCTGCGGGCTGAGCAGGTAGCGGCGGTCACCGAGGTCCACTTTGCCGCCGTCCGAGATCAGTTCATACGGCATGCGACAGGCTTGGGCGCATTCGCCGCGGTTGGCGGAGCGGCCGCCGAGGGATTCGCTGGTGAGACACTGGCCGGAGTACGCGACGCACAGTGCGCCATGCACGAAGGTTTCGAGCGGCAGCGGGATCTCGGCCTTTTGCTGGGCCTCGTGGATCGCGGAGATTTCCTTGATGGAGTTCTCGCGCGCCAGCACGACGAGGTTGGCGCCGAGTTCCCGGGCGAAATCCACGCCGGCGGCGCTGGTGACCGTCATCTGCGTCGAGGTGTGGATCGGGAAATCGGGCGAGATCGCGCGGATGAGGCGGCAGATGCCGACATCCTGCACAATGGCGGCGTCGACGCCGGCGGTGATAATGGCGCGCAGGTATTCCGCGGCGGCGGCGATCTCGTCGGCGAACACCAGGGTGTTGAAAGTCACGTAACCGCGCACGCCGCGGCGGTGGAGGAATTCCATCAGCTTCGGCAGGTCCGCGACCGTGAAATTCTTCGCCCGCATGCGGGCGTTGAAGCGCTCGAGGCCGAAGTAGATCGCGTCGGCGCCGTTCTCCACGGCGGCGCGGGCGCATTCCCAGTCGCCGGCGGGCGCGAGCACTTCCGGCCGCTCCGGAAGGGAGCGGGTCGTGCTGGCGGGAGCGGGAGCAGGAGCGGACATGAGGGTTGAGCTTCCGACGGTTTTTGTCCGGGTGCAAACTCAGGTTGCGGGCGGCGGGGATTTGATCGCCGGGGTGGCAGTGCCCGAAATGGGGCCGACCACGGCCCGGGCAACGTCGGCAAAGAGCTGGGCGCCTGGGGTGACATGGCGCCGACGGTGCCGCACCAGAGCGATGTCGCGGGACGGTTGGACCGGTCCGCTGAACTTCCGGAAAATCAGTCCTTCCGGGTCGGTGGCGCTGCGGGCGCTCTTGGGCAGCACCGTGATGCCCAGGCCCATGGCCGTGAGGGTTTTCGCGGTGGCCAGCTGTCCGCACCGGTGGGCGATCCGCGGCTCGAAATCGTTTTCGCCACAGAAATGCTGGATTTGCAAGGTCAGCGTCGAGGCTTCGCCCAGCAGGATGAAGTTTTCATCGCGAAGAGACTCGAAGCCGAGTTTTTCGACCTTCGCGAGCGGGTGGTTTGCGCTCATGGCCACAAGAAGAGGTTCGCTGTAGAGCTTCTCGACCTGGAGGCGCGGCTCATTGTAGGGCAGGGAGATGAGGGCGCAGTCGAGCTTGCCCTCCAGCACGGCTTCCGTGAGAGGCCGGCGGAAATCCTCCTGCGTGTGGATATCGAGCAGGATCTCGCTGGCGCGGCAGTGGGCGATAAGGGCGGGGAAGAGAAAGGGAGCGACGGTGGGGATGGCTCCTACGGTGACCTTCGGGCCGCGATCGGTGCTTTCCTTGATCTCGTGCAAGGTTTGGTCGACCTCCCCTAGGATCCGGCGGGCACCTTCAACCAAGGTATGCCCTGCTTCAGTGAGGACGGCTTTGCGACCCAGACGGTGAAATAGCTTCTGTCCAAGCTCTTCCTCAAGGTTCAGGATCTGCTGGCTGAGGGAAGGTTGAGAGATAAAGGAGCGTGCTGCGGCCTTTGTAAAATTGCCTGTCTCAGCCACTGCCAAGAAGTAACGTAATTGATATATCTCCATAGTTAAATTCTATGATACATATAGAATCTAAGTATTTAGACTATTGCAAGGAGTGTCGTATACTCCGCCAGTCACCAAAAACAGGTGCACGAGAAAACCAACAAGGAGACCACTCTTATGAAGACCAATACCATCAACGCCATCACCGCTGCAGTCCTGACCGGCCTCATCGTCGGCTTCGGCAGCACCACCGTTACCGGCGACCTGTTTGCCGGCCTGACGGTCGCCGTGAGCGTCTGGGCGGCGATCGCCCTCGTCGCGATGATCGCGGCGGACTACCGCACCGGCCCGAAGGCCTACTTCGCGGCCAAGCTCACGACCGGTCATTTCCGCGCCTCTGCCCTCCGGGCCGAGCCGGTTAAGACCCGCCTGGCCGCCTAAGGCCGCTTAGCTTTAAGTCAGTTAGCGTGTGTAACAGAGGCCGGGGAGAACCCCCGGCCTCTTTTAATGTCTGCATCCGGCGCTTCGCCGGATAAAAACAGACAAACTGCCAGGCCCGTGACGCTCTTCAGGAAACAACCCAAGATGGAAAGCAGGGAGAGCAACCATGCAGACGGCACCTGGAAAGACTGGATCGAGACCCACGGCCCCCGGCTGCTGCTTTGCGCGCGGCAATGGACGCGCTCCCTCGCCGACGCCGAGGATGTGCTGCAGGAAGCTTTCGTCCGCTATTGGCGGCACCAGCGGCACCTGCCGGGGGATCCCCAGGCCCTTATCATCACTTCCATCCGGAGGGCTGCGCTCGACCTGGCCCGGCGGGAAGACCGCCGCCTGGCGCGCGAACTCCGGGCCGACGGGGGCCTCGAGGATCGAGAACCTTTTTTTGAGAAGCTGCCCGGTGAGGGTGACGAGCGCCGTCAGGAAATCGAAGCCGCGTTGCAGCGCCTGCCCGAAGAGCAGCGCGAGGTACTCACGCTCAAAATCTGGCGCGAGTGCACCTTTGAACAGATCGGCGGGATCCTCGACATCCCGCCCAACACGGCGGCTTCGCGTTATCGCTATGCGTTGAATGCGCTGCGCAAACAACTGGAGCCCCTTTGCCATGGATAACAGCCTTGAAGAACTCGAAAACGAACTCGGCCGCCTGAGCCCGCGCCGGCCATCCGCCCGTTTCCTGGATCGCCTGGAACACGAGCTCGGTCCGGTGACGCCGGCCCCGGCGGCGCGCCGCTATGCGTCCGCCACCAGCCTGCGCTCCTGGAAATGGGCGGGATGGTCACTGGCTGCCGCAGCCCTGTTGATCGCGGTCCAGTTTCCCCGCAAACCCGGCGCCGTGAATCCCATGCCGGCGGCCACTCCGGTGGTGGCGACGACCGTGCCGGCGGCCGCGCCGGTCAACCGCTACGAGCCGGTCAAGGCCACGTCGGTGCTCTACGACCTTAAGGAAGACGGTGTCGCCACCTTGCCCGACCAGACCGAAGGCCGGCAGGTGCGCTACCGGTACGTCGATACCTACACATGGCGCAATCCCGCGACCAAGGCCTCGCTGCGCTGGAGCGTGCCGCGCGACGAAGTGCGGCTTGTCCGCGCCAGCCTCAATTAATTTCCCCATGAAAAACCCGATCATTGCCCGAATCATTCCCGTCTTGCTGCTCGCGACGACGGCTTTTGCCGCACCCGAAGCGAAGAAGGAAATCGTCATCCGCCACGTCGACCGCGACGGCCCCGGCCCCGAGGTCGAAAAGGAAAAGGTGGCCTATCTCGGCGTCGAGACGCTGCCGGTTGACCGCACGGTCGCGGCCCAGCTCGGCCTGCCGCGTGACACCGGCCTGGTGGTCCGCCGCGTGGCGGACGGCAGCCCGGCCGCCAGCCTGTTGAAGGAGCACGATGTGCTCACGAAGCTCGACGACCAGATCCTCATCGACATGCACCAGCTCAGCGTGCTGATCCGCAGCCGCAAGGCCGGTGACGAGGTGAAGCTGACCGTCGTGCGCGGGGGCAAGGAGACGACGATCAAGGCGAAGCTCGGCGAACGCGAGGTGCCGGTCGTTGCCGGGGACTTCGGCTTCGGGTTCGGCACCGGCCCGGGCAACATGTTTTTCCAGCAGGCGATGCCCGGCATGCCCGCCATGGGCGGCACCGAAGCCGGGGATGTCATGCGGATAATCGGCGGTGATCGCATGCACTGGTTCGCACGCCCCCGGGTACACGTGTTCAAGCATGCCGGCGACAAAGGGTCGACCGTGCTCGACCTGCCTTCGGGCAACTTCGTGTTCTCCGACGACGAAGGCAGCGTCGAGGTCAACAGCAGCGACAACAAGCGCGAGCTCACCGTCAAAAACAAAAAGGGCGACGTGACCTTCCAAGGCCCGCTCAACACGCCGGAAGACCACGCCAAGCTGCCGCCGGCGGTGGCGGAACGCCTCAAGGCGATCGGTGGCGCCGATCTGGATGACGACGATGGCGATCTCGAGATCGAGACGAAGATGCTGCCGCCGGCCACCAAGACGCAGCGGTTGCTGCCAGCGGGCCACCAGCCGGAAGCCGGCATGCGTTCGCTCTAAAAAATTAGGCGCGGCCTCCGCCGCGCCTGTGTGTGGTGCATTCAGTCGGGGTCGCTTGCCCAGCGACCCCGATATGCGTCAGGCGGTTGCGGCAGGGCCGGCCGCGGCACGGCGGATGAACGCGGCGATGATGAGGGAAAGCACCGTCCAGAAGACGAGGCCGATGCAGAAGCCGACCAACCCCTGCGGGACGGGGCCCATCATCATGCGGATCATGCCCTCGGCCTTCTCAATCTGGTCGCTGGAAAGCCCCTTGGCTTCGAGCTTGGCGATTTCGCCCTGGACCATGATGTCACGGACACCCGGGTTGACGACACCGATGTAGATCACCCAGGACAGCGTGGTGAAGCACACGGACCAGAGGGAGGTGAGGAAGCAGGCGAGCAGCGAGCGGCCGTAGCCGAAAGGTTCGCTGGCCGGGGTTTCTTGCCGGCGGGCGCGGGCGGCGAGCACCAGGCAGACGATGCCGGAAATCGCACCGATGCAGAAACCGATCATCTGGCCGGTGTGCATTTTCTCGACCGAATCATGGAAGCCGAGGAAGTACATGGCATAGTTCAGCAGGATGCCGATGACCGCCATGATGACGCCGTAATAGAAGGTTGTTTTCATAGTAGGGTAGGTTGTGCGGGAGGAAGGCTACGCATCCCGCCGCCGCGAGCCAAGGGCGGCGGGATGGGCGGTGTCGAGCCGGGACAGACGGCGCTTTACGAATTGTCGCCGTCGAGGACACGGCCGAGGCCGCCGAGAATCGAGCCTTCCTCGCGGCCACCCCGCCCGGTCTGGGGCGCGGCGGCGACGATGCGACCGGCGAGGCGGGAGAAGGGAAGGGATTGGAGCCAGACCTTGCCGGGGCCGCGCAACGTGGCGAAGAACAGGCCCTCGCCGCCGAACAGCGCCGTTTTGATGCCGCCGACGAGCTGGATGTCGTAGTCGACCGACGGCTGGAAACCCACGATGCAGCCCGTGTCGACGCGGAGCATTTCGCCGGGGGCGAGCGTGCGCTCGAGGAGCGTGCCGCCGGCGTGGATGAAGGCCCAGCCGTCGCCGTTCAGGCGCTGCATGATGAAACCTTCGCCGCCGAACAGGCCGGCGCCGAGGCGCTTTTGGAAGGCGATGCCGATGCTGACGCCCTTGGCGGCGCAGAGGAACGAGTCCTTTTGCACGATGAGTTCGCCGCCGAGGTCGGCGAGGTGCACCGGGATGATCTTGCCGGGGTAGGGTGCGCCGAAGGCGACCTTCCGCTTGCCCGCGCCCTGGTTCTGAAAAACGGTCATGAACAGCGATTCGCCCGTGAGCAGGCGCTTGCCGGCACCGAGCAACGCGCCCATGAAGCCGGAATTCTGCGGCGAGCCGTCGCCGAAGATCGTCTGCATGGCGATGTGCTCGTCCATGTACATCATGCCGCCGGCTTCCGCGACGACCGCTTCCTGGGGGTCGAGTTCGACCTCCACGAATTGCATGTCGTCGCCGTGGATCTTGTAATCAATTTCGTGCATTGGGTTCATAGTAGGTGGAGGTAAGAACCCGCAGCTTCGCACGAAAGTTTCGGCGCCTCAGCAGGAATCAACGGGCTTGAGTGTAACGATCGTCGCACCCCAGCCGCCGGAATGTTCATCCCCGCTGGCAAAGTGCAGCACGAGGGGAGATCGCCTCAACCAGGCGTGCACCGTGGTGCGCAGCGTGCCGGTGCCCTTGCCATGCACGACGCGCACGCGCGACAGGCCGCGCCGCCGGCATTCGGTGAAGTAGCTTTCGAGAAGGTCGCCGACTTCCGCCGGGCGGAAGGTATGGAGATCGAGTTCGTCCGTGATCGGAATTCGCACCGGATCCTGGGAGTCGTCCGCAGTCACGGGCGCATGCTTGGCGGCCGCTGGCGTCAGGCGACAAAAAACCCGCCCTCTGCAGAGCGGGTTTTTGCACACACACCTAACTTAACGCCCGATCTTATTGCAGGCGCGGTGCCAACTTACCGGGGCTGGCGCAATGCCCTGTGCATCAGTGAAAAGTAATTTTTATCAGGTTTCCGGGAAATGCGGCTCCGGTCGCAAATGACCCGAAGCCGATATTCCGGTTTCCCGCTTCCGGGACAAAGCGGGTCATCCATGACCATGACCTTCGGCGCCTGCGCCTTGCTGGTGTTGCGAGTCCGCCGGCCGCATAACCTCGGACACAACCCAACGATTTCCCGATGCTCCACCTCGAAAATCTCACCAAGCGTTACGGCGGCCTGACCGCACTCGACAACGTCTCACTCGACGTCGCCGCGGGCGAATTCTTCGGCCTGCTCGGCCCCAACGGCGCGGGCAAGTCCACCTTGATGTCGCTGGTCGCCGGCTTGCGCCCGGCCGATGTCGGGGTGCTTACGCTCGACGGTGTCGCGCTCAACTCCGTTAACGCCACCGCCCGGCTCGCGCTGGGACTGGTGCCACAGCACATCGCGCTCTATCAGGAACTCAGTGCCGAGCAGAACCTCCGGATTTTCGGCCAGCTATATGGATTGCGCGGGGCCCTCCTGAAGGAGCGGGTGGAGGAGGCGTTGGCCGCCGTGCAGCTCGCCGACCGCCGCAAGGACCAGGTGAAGAATTTTTCCGGCGGCATGCAGCGCCGGCTCAACCTCGTGGCGGCGCTGCTGCACCGGCCGAAACTGCTGCTTTGCGACGAGCCGACGGTCGGGGTCGACCCGCAATCGCGCAACGCCATCTTCGAATTCCTGGAGCGCCTCAATCGCGAAGGCCTCACGGTCATCTACTCCACCCACTACATGGAAGAGGCGACCCGGTTGTGCTCGCGCATTGGCGTGATCGACCACGGCAGGATTCTCGCGGTCGGCACGCTTGACGAACTGCTCACAAAGCTGCCGTTCGAGGAGGAAATTCGCTTTTCGGCCGACGCGGCCACGGCGGCGCTGGCCGCAGCGCTCGCCGGCAGCGGCGAGCTGGCGACACTTGACGGCGTGCACCGGTTCCGGCCCCGGCCCGATTACCGGCTCTCGAGCTTTTACGGGCTCACCGAGTCGCTCGGGCTGCCGGCCCGGCTCTTCACCAGCCAGCGGCCGACGCTCGAAGCGCTCTTCCTCCACCTGACCGGCCGCACCATCCGCGAATAATCACTCCCATGCGCATCCTACTCACCCTCCTCGGCAAGGATTTTGCGAACCTCCGCCGCAACCGCGCGGCATTCATCCTGTCCTTCGTCGTGCCGGTATTGATCATCTGCATCGTGGGCTCGGTTTTCGGGCTCCGTCCGTTTGGACTCGGGGACAAGGACAGCGGCCCGTCGGGCATCCCGCTGGCCGTCGTCAACCAGAGCGACAGCCCGGCGGCCGCCAAGCTCGTGGCGGCGTTGCAGGCGGAGAAGGCATTCCGCGTGGTCACCGATTTCGAGAATGCCGACAAGACCAAGCGGCCGCTCACCGAAGCGGACCTGCGGACGCTGATTCATGAGCGGAAGTTCAGCTATGCTCTCGTGATTCCGGCCGACCTCATCGTGGAGAACCGCTTCGGCCTGCACCTGAAAGTCCTCTCCGATCCGCGCAATGATATCGAGAGCCAGACGGTCAGCGGCATGTTGCAGAAGACGATTTTCTCCCATGCGCCGCAGTTGTTGGGCCAGATGCTGCAAAGCCGGGCCAAGGGCATCGTGGGCGCGGAGCGGATCGATCGTTTCAACCACATGCTGGCGGACAACATCTCCCGGACCTTTGGCGGCGATGCGGCGGAGATCGTGAAGGATATCCAGCAGGGAGATATCACCGCGGTGGGCTCGGGCTCCGATCATGCCGCGGCGGGCGGGACGACGGCCGCTGGGGGCGACATGCTTTCCCGCCTGGTGAAGATCGATTCCGAGCAGGTGGTCGGCAAGGACGTGAAGAGTCCGGCGGCCACCCGTCTCATCGGCGGTTATGCCGTGATGTTCCTGCTCTTCGCGCTGAGCAATGCCTCGGCGGCGTTTTTCGACGAGAAAAACACCGGGGTGTTTCAACGCGTGCTCTCTGCGCCGGTCAGTCGGGCGCAGCTGCTGTGGAGCCGCTTCATCTATGGCGTCCTTTTCGGCCTCGGGCAGTTGATGGCGCTGTTCCTCACCGGGCGGCTGCTGTATGGCGTCGATGTCTTCGGCCATCTCGGCAGCCTGCTGCTCGTGTGCGCCAGTGTCGCGGCGGCTTGCACGGCTTTCGGCATGGTGTTGTCGGCGGTCACGCGTTCGGCGGATGCCGCCCGCAGCCTGGCCACGTTGCTGGTGATCACGATGAGCGCCTGCGGCGGGGCGTGGTTTCCGGTCAGCTTCATGCCGCAGATCATGCAGCAGGTCGCACATTTCACGATCGTCTACTGGGCGATCGAGGGCTTCGGCGCCGTGCTGTGGGCGGGCAGCAGCCTGGTCCAACTGCTGCCGATCCTCGGCGTGCTGCTGGCGATCAGCGCGGGCGCGATGGCGCTCGCAGTCTGGCGCTTCAATCGCAGCAATATCTTCGGCTGATCAATCCGCCGTCGGCGGGAGGGCGGGTTTCTCGGGCTCGCCTCCCTGTTGCACGGTGCCGGCTGGACGCGGCGCGGGCGGCGGGGGCGGCTCCTCCATGGCCCGGCGAACCTCCTGCTCGACGCTGCTGGTGGCTTTCTTGAATTCGCGCACGGCCTTGCCCATGCCTTTGGCCAGTTCGGGCAGCTTGTTGGCGCCGAACAGGAGCAGCACAATGAACATGATGACCAGCAGTTCTGGCCCGCCGATGCCCTCGATGAAGGCGAGAGGAAGATTCATGGCATCAATAGACGTGGAAAACGGTTAATTGTAACCGGAAATATTGCCCCTCTTACCCGAGGGAAATCTCGACGTAGAACTTCTGGGTCTGGCCGGGCGCAACCAGATGCAGGCCGACCTTGGTCTCCGCGGCATTGGGCGGCCCCATCCAGGGCTCGATGCAATAGAAGGGCGACTTTTCGTCCTGGGTCCAGGTGACGAGAGCGAGATCCTTCGACGAACTGCCCGCCATGCTTGTGCGGAACAGCAGCCGCGTGCCGGTCGCGGATTCGGTGACGCCGAAAATATCCCGGCGCAGCCCGGCATGGATGAGGTCGATGAGGTTTTTGTTGTCCAGCCGCTCGCGCGGATTGACGCGGGGCGCGTCGCGCAGGAGGCCCTGCTCGTCGCGCTGCAGGTACTTGGTGGCGCTGGTCTCGAACACGTAATCGCGGCGGGTGCGGCCGGCGCTCCACGGCAGCGTGAAATAAAAGTGGTGTCCGGCCGACCATGGAATCGGGGTGCGGCCATGGTTGGTCAGCTGCAGTTCGACGAAAACCGCAGTCGCATCGAAACGATAACTGACGACAAATTCGTAGTCGTAAGGATAGGCCGCCTTGGCGGCCTCATCGGGCATGAACTGGGCGGAGAAGCCGCCTTCATCGAGGCGCGTCGTCCGGAAAAGGCCTTGGCGCGCCAGGCCATGCATCGGCATGGGACGCCGGATGCCGTCGTCGGCCCGCCAGTGGTGGATCTCGCCCTTGTCATAGGACCGGCCGGAAAACGGAAAGAGGATCGGATTGCCGCCGCGAACGCTGGCGATGTTGTCGAGGTTCTCCACCTCGGGCCAGTAGATGACATCGCGGATGCTGCCGTCTCCCAGCGTGACGTTCCAATTCATCAGGCGCGCGCCATTTTCCGGCAGCGCGAGGAAGGAGGAGGCGCCGACCTGCCACTTGTAGATTGTGTGCCCGAGATACGGGATGCGTTCCATGGATTACTTGGTAAAACGGAATGAGCGCCGTGTTCCAAGACAAAGTCGGTTAAATTTATTCCCAACCGAATGGCGCCTTCGATTGCTTGAAAGGCACCGGCGAATTATAAGTTCGCGATGCTTGCTACGCGGCGGCGGGATATCCAAGCTGCGGGCCGTATGTTCAGGCAGGCAGTCATCAGTCTTACCCTACTGGCCGCCACCGTCGTCGGATTTGCCGGCGAGCCGGCTCCCGTGCCAGCGACCGCGAAAAAGACGTCCGTGGTTTACGTGATCCCGGTCAAGGATGAGATCAACACGCCGACGCTGTATATCCTGCGGCGCGGTCTCAAGGAAGCCATCGACCAGAAAGCAGATGCCGTGGTGCTCGACATGAACACGCCGGGCGGCGGGTTGGCCGAAACTTTCGAGATCATGGAGGCGCTGGAAAAATTTCCCGGCCAGAAGATCACCTATGTCGACCGCGAGGCGATGTCGGCGGGGGCTTTTATCTCCGCCGTGACCGATGAGATCTATTTTGCGCCCAATGCGGTGATCGGCGCCGCTGCGCCCGTGCTGTCCACGGGTGGCGACGTCGACAAGACGATGAAGCAGAAGATCGTCAGCTACCTCCGCGCCCGCATGCGTGCTTCCTCGGAAGGGAAAGGCTATCGCGGGCAGGTCATCTCCGCCATGATCGACGAGGATTACGAATTGAAGATCGGCGAGAAGGTACTGAAGGCAAAGGGCGAGCTGCTCTCTCTCACGGCCACGGAAGCCCTCGAGAAATATGGCGAGCCGCCGCAGGCCCTGCTCGGCGCGGGCAAGGCGCCCACGCTGGAAGCGCTGCTTGCGGAGAAGTACGGCGCCGGCAAGTTCACCGTGCAGCACTTCAAGGTTACCTGGTCCGAGGAACTCGCCCAGTATATGAACAAAGTGGCGCCGATCCTCATGGGCTTGGGACTCCTGGCGCTGTTCATCGAGTTCAAGACGCCGGGATTCGGCGTCTTTGGCATCGTGGGCATCCTCCTGCTGGGAATTGTTTTCCTCGGGAACTACGTCGCGGGTTTTTCGGGGCATGAACCCCTCCTGGTGTTCGCGATCGGCCTGATCATGGTGGCCGTCGAGCTGCTCTTTTTTCCGGGGGTGGCGATCCTCGCCGTTACGGGCCTGGTGCTGATGCTGGGCTCGTTGGTTTGGGCCATGACCGACCTGTGGCCGGGCGAACCGATCACCGTGGCGTGGTCGGGCGATGCGTTTGTGCAGCCGTTGCGCAACCTCGCGTTGGGCCTGGTATTGGCCGTGGCCATGGGAGCCGCGTTGCTCCGCTTCCTTCCGAAGGGCTGGATGTGGGACAAGATGATCGTGGGCACGGCGATTGGCGGTGCGGCGCAGGTTTCCGGCACTGGTCCCGCGGGCGCCATGGAACTGGGTTCGATCATCGGCCAGCAGGGTGTGGCCGCCACCATGCTCCGGCCCAGCGGGCAGGTCGACGTGGGAGGGCGCCGCTACGAGGCGAAGGTTGAGTTGGGGGCCGTCGATGCGGGTGATGCCGTCGTGGTGCGCGGACGTACCGATTTTGGTTTGATCGTGGAAAAACTGCCCACATGAGCCTCGTTCTCCTGCTTTTTCTCCTGGGCGTGCTGCTGCTGGCGGGCGAGGTGTTCGTCCCGGGCGCCGTCCTCGGTGTCATTGGTGCGATCAGCATGTTCGCCGGCTGCATCCTGTCGTTCGGCCGATTCGGCATGACCGGTGGCCTGCTCGCCACGGCCATCGCCCTGGGCCTTCTCGGCCTGATGCTTTATGTGGAACTGGTCTGGCTGCCCAAGAGTCGCTTTGGTAAGCGGCTGGTCGTCCAAGCCAAGGTTGACGCCACCACCCAGCCGCCGCTTGCGGAGAGCACGGCCGTGGTCGGCAAATCGGCCGAGGCGGTCACGCCGCTGGTCCCGAGCGGATACGTGCTCGTGGATGGCCGCCGCTATGAAGCTTTCAGCCAGTCCGGCCACGTCACGAAGGGAGCGGCCCTGCGCGTGGTCGGGCTCGATAATTTTCGTCTCATCGTAACCAAAGCCCCGCACACATGAACTCCACCGTCATCATCGTCCTGATCGGCGTTCCCGCGCTGATCGTTTTCTTCATCGTCTTTTCCTTCTTCAGCACGTGGCTGAAGGCGATGCTCAACGGCGCTCCCGTCGGCATGCTCAACCTGCTGGGCATGCGGCTCGGCGGCGTGCCCTACAGCCTGGTGGTCGACGCCCGCATCACGGCGGTGAAGGCCGGCATTGAAGTGACGACCGATAAGATTTCCGCCCACTATCTCGCCGGCGGCAACGTGGTGCCGACCGTGCAGGCGCTCGTCGCCGCGCAGAAGGCGGGCATTGTCCTCGATTGGGATCGTGCCTGTGCAATCGACCTCGCGACCAAGGGCTCGGGCAAGTCGGTGGTCGAGGCGGTCCGCACGTCCGTCGACCCGAAGGTCATCGACTGTCCCAATCCCGAACAGGGGCGCACGACGATCGACGGTGTGGCGAAGGACGGCATCCAGGTGAAGGTGAAGGCCCGCGTGACCGTGCGCACCCATCTCGATCGTTTCGTCGGCGGCGCCAAGGAGGAGACGATCATCGCGCGTGTGGGCGAGGGCATCGTGACGACGATCGGTGCGGCCGACAGCTACAAGAGCGTGCTCGAGAACCCGGACAGCATTTCCAAGACCGTTCTTTCCCGCGGCCTCGACGTCGGTTCGGCATTCGAAATCCTTTCGATCGATATTGCCGACGTGGATGTCGGTGAAAACGTCGGTGCCAAGCTGCAGGAGGCCCAGGCCGAGGCCAACAAGAGCATCGCGCAGGCCCAGGCGGAAATCCGCCGCGCGGCGGCCGTGGCGCTCGAGCAGGAAATGAAGGCGAAGGTGCAGGAGATGCAGGCCGAGGTCGTGCGGGCCCAGTCCGAGGTGCCGCGCGCGATGGCCGAGGCTTTCCGCAGCGGCCGGCTCGGCGTGATGGATTATTACAAGATGGAGAACATCCAGTCCGACACCGCCATGCGCGGCTCGATCGCCCATCCGGAGGGCAAGAAGTAAGCGCAGCGCGGCCGCTTCACCATGGATTGGATTCTAAATCACCTGCAGTTCGTTTTGGCCATGGCCGGCGCCCTGGCCTACTGGCTGAACGAACGGCGCAAGGCGGCAAACGAGGAACCGCCTCCCCCGCACGTTTCCAAGACATTCGAGGATCCCGAACTGGCGGAGCGGACCCGCAAGATCCGCGAAGAGATCCAGCGCAAGATCGAGCAACGTTCCCGAGGCGGCGGCTATGTCGAGCCACGGGCCCCCGTGGCTCAGCCGGAGACGCCGACGCCCCCTCCGGTTATCCGCGAGGTTGTGCCGGCGCGGTCCTCGGCGCGTTTCGATGTCCAGCGCCACGCCGAGATTCTGGAGCAACAGGCCGCCATGATGGAGCGGTTGCGCGAAGCCGAGGTAATGAAGGCAGGCGCCGAAAAGCGTACCGAGTTTGAGAAAGAGACGGCCGATCACAACCCGGAGCTGCTGGCCAAGGTGCGCGCAAACGTGCTCCAGGACTTGCGCGATCCAGCGGCGCTGCGGCAGGCTTTTATCCTGCGGGAAATAATCGGGCCGCCGGTTGCCTTGCGCTGAGCAACGCCGCGGGGATCAGGGGTCGATAAAGAAGAAGCCGTACTGCTGGATCGGCAGTTCCTGGCGGCGGCCATTCAACTCCATCGCGAGCTTCGAAGGATCATCGACCGTCACCTTGAGCTTGTCGGTGTAGCGGACCATCTTGGTCTCGCCGGGGGCGAGGGCGCTCAGACCATCGAGCAGAACCTGGTTGTTGGAGACACGCATCACCTTCACGCGCACGGGACCCTTGGCGATCAGCGTCAGCACGTTCTCGGCCGAGGCGGCCGGCTGCGTGGCGACCGGTGCGCTGGCCTGCGGCGCCGGCTTGGGCGCGCTGCGGAAGAAGAGCACGTTGATCAGGAGAATGATGACGATGACCAGGACCAGCGCGCCGCCGCCGAGGAGGCCCAGCTTGATCAGCATCGCCTGCTCGCGGGCGGAACGGCCGCCGGCATTCGCCGCGGGCTCGCTGGCTTCGGCGCCGCGGTTCTCGCCGCCGAAATCGACGCGACCGAGGGCTTCGCGATGCTCGCGACGCGCCGGCTTGCCATCGCGGGCCAGCGCGGCATCCACGTCGGAAACGAGGCGTTCCGCATCGAGCTCGAGAAACTTGGCGTAAGTGCGGATGAACCCGCGGAGATAGAGCGGGGGCAGGTCGATGTCGAAGGAGTTGGCTTCGAACTTCTGCAGGTAGTCACCGCGAATCTTGGTGGTTTCGGCGGCTTCGCGAATGGAAATTCCCTTCCGCTTGCGAGCCTCCTCGAGTCGTTCGCCGATGGTCTGCATGCTGCTTGTGTTAATTGGGTTTGGGGGTGGTTTGAAAGTCTAATCGCGCTCAGGGCTGGTAGGAGTCGAGGTCGACGAGGATTTCGCGGGGTGACGAGCCGTTCTCGGGACCGACGATGCCCTTCTGTTCCATGACGTCCATGATGCGGGCGGCGCGGTTGTAGCCGATGCGCAGGCGGCGTTGCATCATCGAGGTGGAAGCGCGGCGCGTGGACTTGAGCACGTCGAACGCCTGTTGGAACAACTCGCCATCGTCGCCGAGATCGTCGTCGCCTTCGCCGTCCTCACCATCTTCGTCGCCCTCCTTGGCGGCACGATCGATCTGCTGTTGGACGGACTGGGCGTATTGCGGCGGGCCGTTGCGCTTGAGGAACTCAACCATCTCGTGGACCTCCTCATCCGCGACGAACGCGCCCTGGGCACGTACCAGGCGCGAGCTGCCGGGAGGGGAGAAGAGCATGTCGCCACGGCCGATGAGGGTGTCGGCGCCCTTGGTGTCGAGAATGGTGCGGGAGTCGACCTGGGAGGCGACCTGGAACGCGATGCGGGAAGGGAGGTTCGCCTTGATCACGCCGGTGATGACGTTCACCGACGGGCGCTGCGTGGCGATGATCAGGTGGATGCCGGCCGCACGGGCCAGCTGGGCGAGGCGGGCGATGGACGTTTCGATTTCCGCCGGCGCGATCATCATCAGGTCCGCGAGTTCGTCGATGATGGCGACAATGTACGGCAGGCGCTCGGGAATCTCGATTTCGTCCGCGACGCCCTCCAGTTCCGTCTGCTGCTCGGGGACGGGGAGGTCGGGCTTCGGATCCTTCTTGCGGTTGTTGAAGCCGATGATGTTGCGGACATTCACCTTCGCGAAGATCTGATAGCGCTGCTCCATTTCGCTCAGCAGCCACTTGAGCGCGCCAGGCACCTTCTTCGGCTCCGTCACCACCGGGATGAGCATGTGGGGGAGGGTGTTGAAGATCTTCAATTCGACGACCTTCGGGTCCACCATGATGAGGCGCACGTCCTTCGGGCTCTTCGAATAGAGGATCGAGGCGACGATGGAATTGATGCACACCGATTTGCCGGAGCCCGTCGCGCCGGCGATGAGCAAGTGTGGCATCTTGGCGAGGTCCGACACGAGTGGCTTGCCGGAGACGTCCTTGCCGAGCGCAATGGGCAGCTCGGCCTTGGCGCCGACCCAATCCTCGCTCTCGAGGATCTCGCGCATGCCGACCGGCGTGGCCTTTTGATTGGGCACCTCGACGCCGACCGCGGCCTTGCCGGGAATGGGGGCGAGGATGCGCACCGACTGTGCGCGCATGCCCAGGGCGATGTTCTTGTCGAGGCCGGAGATTTTTTCGACACGCACGCCGGCGGCGGGCACGACCTCGTAGCGCGTGATTACCGGTCCGACGTGGATTTCGCCCAGCGTGACCTCGACGCCAAATTCACTGAGAATGCGCAGCAGGTTCTCCGCGTTCTGGCGGTGTTCCTCCTCGCTGTTGCCCTCGGCCTTCACCTGCTCGCGTAGCAGCTTGAGCGGCGGGAATTCGTAGTCCTTGTCGTCGCTTTGCGGCAGCGTGACCTTGGCCTTTTTCGTTTCCTCGGCCTTGACGATGTTGAGTTCGATTTTCCCCGCGGCAGCCGCGAGCGCCTTGGTGTCGGTCGCCGGCTTGGTGGCGGTCTTGACCGGGACGGGCTTGGCGGGCGCGACCGGCTCCGGTGCCGGCTTCATCGGCGGCATCGTGGTGGTTTTGGCGGGCTCGGAGAGCGGATCGGCGGTCTTCGGCACGACCATTTTCTTGGAGGTGCCGGCAACCGGGGCGGGCGTGGGCGCGGCCACAACCGCGGCGGCCGCGGCCGCCCGGGCTTTGGCGGCTTCTTCGCGCCGGCGACGCAGCTCTTCCGCTTGCGCGGCCTTGAGCGCCGCGCGCTTCTGGCGCCACTCGGTGAAATTGTTCAGCAGGCGCGCAATCTCGGCGGCGATGTCGCGGGTGAAGATGAAGAGCATGCCCACGCAGTAGACCGTGCCGAGGATCAGGGCGGAACCGAACACCCCGATGCTGTCGCGGAGCAGGTCCACGTAGATGAATTTGCCGATCAGGCCGCCGGGTCCCTCGGTGTAGACGTCCTTCGCGGTGAAGATCGTTTCCTGCATCGCGAGCAGGGGCGAGAGCGACGCGATGCAGCACGCCATCGCAAAAATGCGGGTGCCTGTCAGGCTGCGCGCGCTGCGCAGGTAGATGTAGGTCATCCAAAACAGGAAGATCGGAATCAGCCAGGTCGACGCGCCGATCAGGTGGAACGACCACCACGAAAATTCCGCGCCGATCACGCCGACGAGATTGACGCTCATGGGGCTGGTGGTGTGCCAGACGCTCTGCGACGGGCTGAAATCGAGCAACGCAACCGCGAGCAATACGCCCACGACGAGGCAGACAAACGCTGCCAGCCAGTGGGGACGATGACGCGGCCCTTCAAAGGAAGGGGTGTCTTTGTCCTTTGGATTTGAACTCTCCGCTTTGGGCATTTTCAGTGTGACCGAATTTATTGCAGGTCTAACGAACCGGAGGGTCAATGTAAAAGCCCCCATCAAGATTTGCACAAGCTACTAATCCTCAACGCATGCCGTCACTTCTCCAATTCAAGCCGATTTATCAGGAACGCGTGTGGGGAGGCCGTGGCCTCGAGTCCTTTCTGGGGCGGAAACTGCCGGGCTCCGCGCCCATCGGCGAGAGCTGGGAAATCGTGGATCGCCCGGAAGCGCAGTCGGTCGTCGCGACCGGTCCTTGGTCCGGCAAGTCGTTGCACGAACTCATGGCTGCACATGGGGCCGAAATCATGGGGCCGGCATGGCCCAAGGACCGGCCATTTCCGATCCTCATAAAGTGGCTGGATTGTCGCGAGCGCCTGAGCCTGCAGGTGCATCCGCCGGCGAGTGTGGCGGCGAAACTCGGCGGCGAGCCCAAGACCGAGAACTGGTATGTGGTGCACGCCGAGCCCGGTGCGGCCGTGCTGGCGGGCCTGAAGGAAGGCGTCGACGCAAAGCGCTTTCGGGCCGCGCTGCAGGACAATACCGCCGAGTCGCTGGTGTATCGCCTGCCGACGGCGGCGGGCGATTCCTTGCTGATTCGGAGTGGCGTCATGCATGCCATCGATGGCGGCAATCTCATCCTTGAGATCCAGCAGAATTCGGACACGACCTACCGCGTTTACGATTGGGGACGCGTGGGACTCGACGGCAAACCGCGGGCGATGCACATCGAGCAATCGATGACGTCGCTCGAGGCCAATACCGCTCCGACGCCCCAGCTGGTGCGGTCTGCGGCCAAAATGGTGGTGCTGGCCGAATGTCCGGAATTTCGAATCATCCGCCACCAGCTGGCGCGTGGTGAAACCCTGGCTTTCAAGGGCGGCCGGGAGGCCTGCCTGCTCTCGGTGACGAGCGGCCGCCTGTCGGCCGGCAGCATGGAACTGGTGCGAGGGGATAACGTACTGGTACCCTATGCCGGTGATTTCAGCTTTGTGGCAACGGAGGATGTGACGGTACTGGTCACGGACAGTTTCAGCTCGCTTGAAAAACGGAAACCGTGAGGTAATCTCCGTTCCCCTTGCGCATGAGTGATACCAGCCAGCCTGAAACGAACAACAATCCCGCCGCCACTAACGAGCCGGCGCCAGCTGCCGCCACACCGGTCCAGAATCAGGGTGGCGAAGAGCTGCTGATTGCAGCCAAGAAAGAGGCCGCGGCCAACTATGACCGCTACACCCGTGCGGTGGCGGACTTGGAAAACTTCCGCAAGCGCACCATCCGGGAGAAGGACGAGCTGCGGCAGTTTGCGGCGGCCAGTGTGGTGGAGGATATCATCCCGATCCTGGACAACCTGAGCCTCGGCCTTGCGGCGGCGAAGCAGCAGACCGATGTGAAGTCCATCGTCGACGGCGTGTCGCTGGTATTGGAGCAGTTCAAAGGCACCTTGGGCCGCCACGGCCTCAAGGAGGTCAACCCGGTTGGCCAGGCATTCGACCCGAACCTGCACGACTGCATTTCGCACCAGCCCAGTCCGGACATTCCGGAAGAGAAGGTCAGCCAGGTGGTTCGCCTTGGCTACACGCTCAACGGTCGGCTGCTGCGGCCCGCGTCGGTCGTGGTTTCCAGCGGCCCGGCCAAGCCTGCGGAGGCGGCGAGCTGAGCCATGGCTGCAGGACAAAAACAGGACTATTACGAGCTGCTCGGAGCGGCGAAGGATGCGAGTGACGAGGACTTGAAGAAGGCCTACCGCAAGAAGGCCGTGCAATATCATCCGGACAAGAATCCGGGCAACAAGGAGGCGGAGGAGATGTTCAAGAAGGTCTCCGAGGCCTACGAGGTGCTCAAGGATCCGGAGAAGCGTGCGGCGTATGACCGGTATGGACATGCCGCCTTCCAGCAGGGCGGCGGACCGCGCGCCGGCGGTGGATTTGCCGGTGGCGGCGGCTTTCACGATCCCTTCGATATTTTCCGCGAGGTGTTCGGACAGGGCGGCGGCGGTGGTGGCGGCGGCGGAATCTTCGATGAATTCTTCGGTGGTGGCGGTGGCAACGGCGGTGGCGCCGGCCGCGGCTCCGACTTGCGCTACGACCTCGAGATCACCCTCGAAGAGGCGGCGCGCGGCGTGGAGAAGGAGATTTCCTTCCGCCGGCTCGGCGAATGCAAACATTGCTCCGGCTCGGGCGCGGAACCCGGTTCCAAGAAGACCACGTGTCCGACCTGTCGGGGTGCGGGCCAGGTGACGACCTCGCGGGGATTCTTCCACGTGCGGCAGGTTTGTCCGACCTGCCATGGCACCGGCGCGCGTTTCGAGAAAGCGTGCGTGAAGTGCTCCGGCGAAGGCCGGCTCAACGAAACCGCCAAGATCAACGTGCGGATCCCCGCCGGCGTCGACACCGGCTCCAAGCTGCGCTCAACCGGCAACGGCGAGGCCGGGGTCATGGGTGGTGCGGCCGGGGATCTCTACATCGTGGTTCACGTGAAGGAACACGAGATTTTCGAAAGACAGGGTGACGACCTGTTCATGGAAGTCCCGATCAAGTTCACCCTGGCGACACTCGGAGGCACCATCCAGGTGCCGACGATGGAAGGGAAGGCGTCGCTGAAGGTCCCCGCGGGCACCCAGTCGGGCACGACCTTCCGGCTCAAAGGCCGGGGCATGCCGGCGCTGCGGGGCGGCGGCAAGGGCGACCAGCTCATCCGGGTGCATGTCGAGGTGCCGACGTCCTTGAATTCCGAGCAGAAGAAAAAGCTCGAGGAGTTCGGCCTGGCCTGCGGTGACGCGGAGCAGCCGACGTCCAGGAGTTTCTTCGAGAAAGCGAAGAAATTTTTCTAGGATCTTTCAGCCCGCGGACTTCGCGGCGGGCTTCCGCCTGAACAGCGCGAAAAGATTTTTCACCCCGAGGTGGTAGATCAGCAGGAAAAGCAGCATGCCGGAGAGGGCGTATAGCATGCCCTCGATGGTCACGGGTACGGCGGGTTTGTAGACCGAGAAGGTTGCGCGCCCGATGTCGTAATCCAGATGTCGGAGAAAAACAAAGGGCCGGGTCCAAGGCGAGGCGGCCAACAGCTCATCATGGGCGGTTTGAAGCGAGGCGGTGCGCTCGGCCGTGCGCGCCATGACTTTGCCCAGCTGGCTGACGCCGGCGTCGGAGTTGGCCTTCGTCTGCTCGACGAACTTGTCGAAAGGCTGCCCCGCTTGCGCGGCCGCGTCATGAAATGAAACCAGCTGGCGCTGGGATTCGTTCAGATGGCCACCGAGGCGTTGAAGGTATTGCTGCATGAATTCGGGGCCTTGGGAAAGCAGCACGGCCCCCACGACACAGAGGATGCGATCGATGGCGCCATCGAAAATGCGCAGGACTCCGGCGGCCGGTTTCATGTCCTGAAAATGGTTTGTATTTCCTGCAAGGCAAGGCCCCGTGTCCGTTTCGCGCGGGGTTGATGTTTTTTTTGGAAATTGCGTGCGTCGGGCGCGGGGCTTTGAGCTAATCCGGTGATGCGAGTAGTCATCCTTGGATCGGGCCGGGGCAGCAATGCCGAAGCCATTTTGCAGGCCCAACAGGCAGGACACCTGGGCCGGGCGAAAGTGGTGCAGATATTGTCCGACCAGCCTGCCGCCGGGATCCTCGCGCTCGGCGCGCGTTTTGGCGTACCGGCACAGTATGTCGACCCGGCGCCCTTCAAGACGAAGCTGGAGGGCGAAGGGGAGGAGCGATTCGTCACGGCAGTCGGCGCAGCGCAGCCTGACCTGGTCGTGCTGGCCGGATTCATGCGCGTGCTTAAGCCGAAGTTTCTCGGAGCATTTGCCGGCAAGATCATCAATCTGCATCCGAGCTTGCTGCCGGTTTTTCCCGGCTTGGACGGGATTGGTCAGGCTTTCCGCGCCGGTGTGAAGGAGACGGGTTGCACCGTCCATGAAGTCACATTGGAAGTGGATGCCGGCAGGATTATCCAGCAGGCGAAGGTGGCGATCGAGGCCGCCGACACGCTGGAAACCCTCGCGGAGAAAGTGCATCGGGCAGAACATCAGTTGTTGCCGGCGGTCATCGCCCGGCTCAGCAAATCCCGGGAATAACCATGGCCGTTTTCGAATTAAAATCAGAGGTGGCTGCCGGTTCGGTTGCCGCCATCGAAGAGCTCCTGGCCGAACGGGAGGAGCAGTACCTCATGGTCATTGAAGACAAGCTTTCGGGCCGGGCTTGGTTGACGGGCTATTTCGAAGCGAAAGAGCAGGCGCGGGTGGCGTGGCAGGATTTTGCCGGCGCGCTCGATCAGGCCTGGCTCATCGGCGAACCGGCGATCAATGAACTGGCCGACAAGAATTGGAAGGAAAGCTACAAGGAGCATTTCAAAGCCTGGAAGTTTGGCCGCCTGCATTGGGTCCCGGTATGGGAGCGCGAGACTTTCCAACTGCCCAAAGGTGACGAGGTGCTGTGGCTCGATCCCGGGATGGCTTTTGGCACCGGCAATCATGAGACAACCCGACTTGTCGTGGAACGATTGGTTGGTTTGCGGGAGGAAAAAGGCCCGGCAGGCCGCGTAATCGATGCGGGTTGCGGTTCGGGAATCCTGGCGCTTTCGGCCGCGAAATTGGGTTATTCCAGCATTGCCGCTTTCGACAACGATCCGCTGGCGGTAACCGTCAGCCGCGAGAACGCTGAGCTAAACCGGCTGCGGGGCGCGGTCGATTTTTATGAAGGTGATTTGGTCACCGGGTTGGCTGGACGCCAGGCCGATATTCTTCTGGCCAATATCCAGGCGGATGTGCTGATGAAGTTTTCGCAGGAATTGTTGGGCGCACTTAGCCCTGGCGGCGTGCTGATCCTGAGCGGGATTCTCGCCCGCGAGCTGGCCCAAGTGCGCGCCGTGTTCGAGGCTATGCCGCCGGGATGGGCGACTGACTCGCGCACTTTGGGTGAATGGAGCGACCTGGTGGTGGTTCACGCTTAAAGGAAGCGCCACACGGCGTGAAGCATCGTGGCATTTCCCAAGGCCCAAAGTGGCCAGAACGTCCGATTGGCCGGGAGCAGCAGGTTGAAGGCAATGGTCATGGGCAGCACTGCCCGGCTGACGGCCCAATAGCCCGACCAAACCCACGGGCTAAGAACGAAGAGGAGGAGGGCATAAGCGGCGCCGACACGCCACCAGTCTGATTCGAAATTTGGGCGCCTGAGGATAACGGTGGCTTGCGTGACAAAGCCTATCGCACCCAGGAATCCCATGCTGAAGCGTCCGTCCCAGTTGCCGCCAAGCAGCTCGGCCAGGCAACTCTTGATGTGGAGTCCGAGACCGAGCAACGGCCAGGTGAAATTACCGAAACCATTGCTCTCTGATGGCGAAGGCAGTCGATAGGCTACATAGCCTGACCAAAGGAGCAGCGGGATCGAGGTCAGGCCAAAGGTGAGCGCGGCTTTCCTTAGGGCGAATGGTCGTTTGATATCACCCAGGCAGAGCGCCAGAGAGCCTAGCAAATTCGATTCCTTGGCCAGATTGCCCAGTGCCAGCCAAGCGGAGGACTGATTCGCACGTGATTGTGCTCGGGCAGAAATGGCCAGAGCGAGGAGCAGAAGCGCGGGCAGATCGACCAGGGATTGGCGCACGCTTTCCAGCACGCCCATGCTGAACATGCAGCCCAACCAGCGTGCGATATTTGCGGGGCTGGATGGCTCTATGGCCTTGGCAAGCAGCCATGCGAGCACGCCCCAGCATGCAACATTGAGCAGCGAATAGACCTGCAGGGTCCAGTGGGGCTCGCCGAAGCCGGCCGCCGCCGCCGTTGCTGGGGTCAAAATGCGTCGAGCGCGATAAGCGGGAAGGTCGAGAGCCTGGGATGTCCCGGGATGACGAAGCAGCGGATCCAGCGCGATCTGGGCATAGAACTGGCCATCGTACCCATTCGAATGCGGCGCGGTAGCGATGGGTATTCCTTGCAGCAATGGATGGCGGCGGCCTTCCCACGTTTCTCCGAATCGGATAAGACTGGTGAAGCCCGTGCGTGAGTCGAACTTGGCCAGCACCAAGGCGGCAAAGAAACAGACGGCAATTCCGTAGGCTCGGCGCTTCATCGGGCAAAAAATAACCGCGAAACGGATGTATCGCGGTTAATGGGAGCGGGCCTGGGCAAAGCGGTTGTTAGAAGAGATCCGTCGGCGTGCGCGACAGGAAGTCTTCCATGTAAGCGGTGGTGGCTTTGCCTTCGATGAACACCGGATCGCTCATGATCGCCTTGTGCAGGGGAATCGTGGTCTTGATCCCGCGAATGAGGTATTCGCTCAATGCACGATAAGAGCGCTGCAGGGCGACCTTGCGGGTCGGCCCATAGCAGATGAGTTTGCCGATCATGCTATCGTAATAGGGCGGGATATTGTAGCCGCTATAGGCGTGCGAATCGACACGGACGCCATGGCCGCCCGGCGCATAATAGAGGGAAATCGTGCCCGGGGAGGGGGAGAAATTCCGGGCCGGATCCTCGGCATTGATACGACATTCGATGGCGTGCTTCTCGAACTTGATGTCGCTTTGGTCGAACTCGAGCTTCTCGCCGTTGGCTACACGAATCTGCTGTTTGATCAGATCGATGCCGGTTACCTCTTCGGTGACCGGGTGTTCGACCTGGATGCGCGTATTCATCTCGATGAAGTAGTAGTTGCCCTTGGCATCGACGAGAAACTCGATCGTGCCGGCGTTCTGATACTCAGCGGCCTCCGCCGCTTTGACGGCCGCCTTGCCCATTTTTTTGCGCAGGTCCGCAGTCAGGAAAGGCGAAGGGGACTCTTCGATGAGCTTCTGGTGCCGGCGCTGAACAGAACAATCGCGTTCACCAAGGTGCAGGACCTTGCCATGGCCATCGGCGAGAATCTGGAATTCGATATGCCGCGGCTTCTCGATGTATTTCTCGATATAGACCGCGCCGTTGCCGAAGGCTTTTTCCGCTTCATTGCGGGCCACATGAAATTCCTTGGCGAAGGACACATCATTGTGAGCGATGCGCATGCCGCGACCGCCGCCGCCAGCCACGGCTTTGATGATCACGGGATACCCAATCTTGCGGGCAACCTTCACGGCCTCGGTTTCGTTTTCGACCGGGCCATCTGAACCGGGCACCGTGATTACGCCGGCCTTTCGCACCGTGTCCTTGGCGATCGCCTTGTCGCCCATGATGCGAATGCTCTTCGACTTGGGGCCGATGAACTTGATGTTACACGATTCGCATTGTTCAGCGAACTTGGAATTTTCCGAGAGAAACCCGTAGCCCGGGTGAATGGCATCAACATCGGCGATTTCCGCAGCACTGATGATACGATCCGCCCGGAGATAGCTGTCACCGCTGCGCGGGCCGCCGATGCATATTGCTTCGTCGGCGAGTTGAACGTGCAGCGACTGGACATCGGCCTCGGAGTATACCGCCAGCGTCTTGATGCCCATTTCGCGGCAGGCTCGGATAATGCGAAGCGCGATTTCACCGCGGTTGGCGATGAGTATCTTCTGAATCATGATATATGGATATTGAGCCGCCCAGATCTGCCTGCCGCGGCTTGAAGCGAATGGCTCCCCTTAGCCGACCTTTATCTTAAAGAGGCGTTGGCCATATTCCACCGGCTGGCCATTCTCAACGAGCACTTCAACCACAGTGCCTTTCACCTCGGCCTGGATCTCGTTCATGATCTTCATGGCTTCGATGATACAGACGACCGTCTTTTCCTCCACTTTGGCGCCGTTTTCGACGAAAGCCGGGTTTTCCGGCGACGGAGAGCGATAGAAAGTGCCGACCATGGGAGATTTGACGTAAGCAAATCCCACCTCATCACCACCGGCGGGTGTCGGGCTGGGCGTCGCGGCAGGGACAGAGCGTGCCGGAATTGCGGCCACTTCCGCCGGCGCAGAGGGGAAAGGATGCGCCGAGGACGGGGCGGTCATAATTACCGGTTGCCCGCCAGATCCCCGCTTGATCTTGATTTTGAAGCCCTCTTCCTCGAATTCGAATTCGGAAAGCTCCGAGCGCTTCATCAGATCGATGATCTGTTTGATTTGTTTTAGGTCCAAGCAATCGCCCTGGTTAAGTTAGGTCGGCATTGGTTAATGCCGTTAGTAAGGTCGGCGTTCAAAAGAACTTTAAGAAGCCAATGCAACCACTGAATGTCTTTTCGGGGGATATTGTGTAAAAATGACGATTTCTTGGGCAAAATCCGTCGATTTCCGGGTAAAAGCGTTCGTTTTGGATGGAGCCTGAAATGCATTTTTTCAGCCTCCGAGGTGAAATGCCGCAGCATATTGGAGAAAATGGCTTCGGCATCAGGCCTGATGGCTCAGCCATGTTGATCCAAAGTATCCACTCGATGACCGTCCCCTTATTGGTGCATTTTTAAGGCTATCAAAATCGGGTGACGCGCACTTGGCCTTTCGCGTGACCGCAATTTGAGGGAGGACGCACGATCGAGGTTTCTGTCCGTCGGCTGCAAGAGCGGCTTCGTTCACTGTATCGATAAGATGGATACAAATATTTTTGGAGGCAGGAGGTGGAAATCGCGTCGCACCATCGACGTGTTTCCTTAAAATTTCTTCAGAAAAATATAGTGCAATATGCTAATATACATCATTTTGCTGATATGAATGAATTTTTTAACGAAAAGGTCTTGATAAAGAAAACCCAGTTTGCATTTTCCGCGCTCCCTTCGATCAAACCACTTCGCTCCACGCGAAGATGGAGTGCGCGAAGGAGAGAGAAAAAAGCGCGTTCCTTCCCAATATTTCTCAGAAATCTTCTGAAAAAGTATTGACGGAGAGAAATACGAATGATCTCTTAAACATCTTTCCCTTAATTGGGAGCGGTTCTTTGAAATTTACTTTGTGCGATTGATTGGGACCCCCAATCAACATATTCCAAAACACGAACTTCGGTTCGTGTCCTGTCATCTTCGGATGACGGGTTTTTAAGTAGTTCATGAATCACTAGGATTTGTGACTCTCTTTTTTCGGAGAGTTTGATCCTGGCTCAGAATGAACGCTGGCGGCGTGGTTAAGACATGCAAGTCGAACGGTTTTTCAGGTGTAGCAATA
>JBEHYX010000037.1:0-35310 GCA_048497945.1 Verrucomicrobiota bacterium
CTTGCTCGGTCCTATGCCGAGAAAGACCGAGCAAGCTCGGCCCCTGCCCGGCAACGAACGTTACTGGAATTCGGCTTCGCCGAATTGGGCGCAGCGAGCCTGCGCCCCTACCCAATCTTTTGATCAGGTCGCGGCCGCCTGTGCCGCGGCCAGCTCAATCGCCAGCGTGCGGCAGGCCTTGAGGTCGGTCTTGCCGGTGCCGAGCACCGGGATGGCGTCCACCTTGCAGACGACCTTCGGCACCCAGAGATTCGCGAAGCCCGCCTCGAGCAGCTTGGCCCGGACCTCCGCGAGCATGACCTCCTTTGTGGTCAGCAGCACGAGCGCCTCGCCCTTCGTCGGGTCGGGTATGCCCGTGACCACGGCGACCGGACCCTCGCTCTGGTCCCAGTCGAAGGCGGTGATCAACTTCTGCTCGATCGTGCCGTGCGGCACCATCTCGCCGCCGATCTTGGAGAAGCGCGACAGGCGCCCCTCGATGAACACGAAGCCATCCTCGTCGATGCGGCCGAGGTCGCCCGTGACGAACCAGCGGTTCTTCAACGCCGCGGATGTCTTCTCCTCGTCCTTGAGGTAACCGGGGAAAACGTGCGGGCCCTTGAGCCAGAGCATGCCGACCGACGTCGCGGGCAGTTCGGCGCCGCTCTCCGGGTCCACGATGCGCGCGGTCGAACCCGGCAGCAGGCGGCCGACCGACCCGGTGCGCTTGCCCTCCTGGTGCTCGGCGGTCTTCGTCGTGATTGGCGGATGATACTGGTTGATGCTGGCCGCGGGCGTCGTCTCGGTGAGACCGTAACCCTGGAGGATCTCGATGCCGAACTGCGCGAGGAATGCCTCGTACAGGTCCATCGGCAGTTTCTCGGCGCCGGTGACGACGAGGTTGAGCGTCTTGAGCTCCTCCTTTGTCGCCTTCTTGAGGAACGGCCGGATGAAGGTCGGCGCGCCGATCATGACCGAGGCCTGTTCCTGCTGGATGGCTTCGACGATCTTCCGCGTGTCGAGCGGGCTCGGCACGGTGACCACCTTGCAGCCGCGCATCATCGGGTACCAGAGCGTCACGGTGAAGCCGAACGAATGGAAGATCGGCAGGCAGCCGAGCATCGTCGCGGACTCGGGCAAGATGGAGAGCGAGGAAATCTGCGCGCAGTTCGCGAGGATGTTGCGGTGCGTGAGCACCACGCCCTTGGGCTCGCCCGAACTGCCGCTGGTGAAAAGCAGCGCGGCCTCGGCGTTGTCGCCCACGCGCGGCAGGCCGAGCAGGTCGGCCACCCACTGGTTGGGCAGCAGGTGCGCCGCGACCAGCCATGGCACGATGGCCTTCTTGCCGCCGGCGGCCTCGATGGCCTTCTTCAGGTCGAGGGTCTTTTCCGGGAACGGGAAGTTCGGGATCTTCGGCTTCATTGCATCGGCCGAGATGACGGTCGTGATCTCGCCCAGGCGCAGCGACGCCTCGACGGCGGACTTGCCGGCGGTGAAATTGAGGTTCACCGGCACCTTGCCCGCGCAGGCCACGGCGAGGTTGGCGATGGCGGCGCCGGCGCCGGGCGGCAGGACGATGCCGATGCGCTTGTCGGGCACCATGGCGCGGAGGTGGCGTCCGAGAACGGCGGCGGCGGCGAGCAGGCGCCCCGCGCTGACTTCCTGCCGTCCCGCGGTGCGGTCGATGATCGCGACGTGGCGCGGGTGCTTGGCGAGGGCGCGGAAGGCCTCCCGCGCCACATTGCGCTTGAGGACCGGGCGCTCCTGGAAGGCCTGTTCGCCGAGGTCGAGCAGCGCCTGGCGGGCGGAATCGAGGTTCACCTTCTCCGGCGGGATGGGCGGCCCGAAGACCACGCTGACGTGCGTCGGCTTCAGCCGCGGCGATTTCCAGAGGTATTTGTTGCCGGCAAAGGAATAGATCGAGCCCCAGAGGCCGTCGATGACCGCGGGCACGACGGGGGCCTTCGCGGAGGTCGCGATCAGCTCGAAGCCGCGCTTCAGCTTCATCAGCTGGCCGGTGCGGGAAATGGCGCCCTCGGGAAACACGCAGACGAGTTCGCCCTTCTCGATCGCCTCCCAGGCCAGCCGGATGCCCTTCATCGGCTTGTTGGCGGTGACCGGGATGACGCCCGCCGTGCGGAAGATGAAGCGCATCACGGGATTCTTCACGAAGCCCGCGAACGCGATGAAACGCATCGGCCGCGGGGACGCGATCTGCAGCACCACCGCATCCACGTAGGAAAGGTGGTTGCAGATCATGAGGGCCCCGCCCGGCGGGATGTTCTGCCAGCCGAGGGAACGAACCCGGTAGAAGATCGGTCCGATCAGGCGCATCACGGTGCAAACCGTGTGGTGCGGGATGTGCCAGATGCCGTAGAGGAGCATGGCAAACGTGGCCGCCGCCACCATCCACAGCTGCGTGTGCGGGCTCCAGTCCAGCATATCCTTGCCCGCGATCAGGGAAAACAAGCCGCTCGCCGCCAGGCCCGCGATGCTGTCCAGCAGGCTGACTCCCGCGAGGATGCGCCCGCGCCGGTGGTCACCCGCGCGCTGCTGGATGAAGGCGTACAAGGGCACCAGAAACAGGCCGGTGGAAAAGCCCGCCACCACGAGCAGCGCCGTGAACCCGGGCGAACCAAACGGCACGAACGTCATGATCGCGACCGTAAGCAGCAACAGGAAGCCGCCGATCGGAGCCAGACCCAGTTCGACGCCGCGCCGCGACAGCAGGCCGGCGACCAGGTTGCCCAGCATGGTGCCCACGCCGATCATCAGCATCATGAAGCTCGAGACCTCGGCCGTGCGCGCGCCGCCGGACTGGAGTTCATAGGCGATCTGCGGCACCAGCAGCGTGAAGTAGCCGCCCACCCCGTAGAAAAAACAGATGCCCATCGCGGAACGCCACATCGGCCGGTCGCGCCACACCTCGGCGATGTCGGTGAGGTGCCGGTAAAGCAGCTTCGCGCTGAAGCCTTCCTGCGACTGGGCCTCGGTCCGGTCGGCCAGCTGGAAAAAAGCCCACGCCGCCACCGCCAGGCCGGCCAGCAGCCACGACACGCCCAGGCCGGCGTGCCACACGTCGTCGCCCCGCACCAAGCCGCGGGAGAACAGCTGCCCGCCCACGAACGAACCCACCAGGATCGCGGTGATGTTCAACATCTCCATGTAGCCGACATTGCGCGACAGCTGGGCCGCGCCGCCGTACTCGAGGAGAATGCCGCGCTTGGCGGGCGCGAGGATGGCGGTTTGCAGGGAAAGCAGCGCGAAGCAGACGAGCGCGCCCGTGAAGGATTCCAACAGGAGCGAGGCGACCAGCAGCGCCATGACCACCACCTGCAGCTGGAGCGCCCGGTTGATCACCGTCCGCTTCGGAAAACGGTCGGCCAGCCAGCCGCACAGCGGACCGAAGAGGATGTACGGCAGCACGAGCAGCGCCCCGATGAGCGAGAGCACCGGCACCGGGTCATGCCCGTGCGCCCTGGCCAGCTGCTGCGCCAGCGCCATCAGCATGAACTTGGCGGCACAGTCGTTGAATGTGACCTGCGCCTGTGCGCCCATCAGCGCAGCCAGGGAAATGCGGGGTGACTTCATGCGGGGTGGCGCGGCAAAGCCTTTTAGGGGAACGCCTTTCCGTCGAGCAAAACCCTCTTGATATAAAGCCGGTGCGCCGGGCTGACCGACACCTCGACCTCCATCGCTTTGAAGCGCGGCGAGCCCTTCCCCTCCGGCACGAAATATTTTTCGATGCCGTAGGCGACGTCCGTCGCCGACGCGCCCATGGCCCACCCGTAGGTGGTGTCGCCGCGCACGAGCACCTGCCCCGGGCCGGGCTCGGGTTGTTGCCACGACGCGGACACGGCCTCGTGGTACGCGCCCTTTTTCTCGAGCAGCACCCACACCGCGCGTCCGGGCGTCGCGCCCGGAGGCAGTTTCACCGCCCCGATGTCGTAGCGCAGCGTCATGAAATCGCCGCGCAACAGGTCCTGCGGGTCGACCGGGCGGCCCTTGAGCACGAGCACCGGCGCATTCTGCCGCACGTATTCGTGCCAGCCGGCCCAGCCGAGCAGGAAGACCGCCTGCGCGATGACCAGCGCCCAAAACCATTTCCTGGCTGCAGCATTCATGAGTGAGCCTCCTTGCGCACCGCGCCCACGAGGGACCGGCGCTTGCGTTCGAGATACCAGCCCAGACCGATGATCAGCAGGCCGGTGACGATAAAGAACACGCCGCCCTGGAGCATGGTGCCGAAGAGCAGAAAATAGCGCGTGACGATGTTCAGGGCGATGAAGCCCATGCCGAGGTTGATCCAGCTCTCGCGTCCGGTCGCGAGCCCGGTGCGGATCATGCCGATGTTCAGCAGGAACAGCGCGAGGCAGGCCAAGCCGCCCCAGAGCCAGCCCGAGTCGAGCAGCTCGATCCCGAACAGGTGAGCGCCGGCCGGCACGAGCGCCGGCAGCAGCGCCCAGCCGAACCGTTTCAACTCGCCGAAATTGCGCAGCCACGCCCAACCGCCCGCCGCCAGCGCGAGCAGGAGCGTCGCCATCACCGGCACCAGGTTGGCCGCGTCCATCCGCACCATGTGCCAGTGCTCGGTCGACCACGTGAAGCCCAGGATGTAGAGCATCCAGCACACGAGCATCAGGCCGAACTTCTCGTGGAGACCCGCGAAATACTCGTGCCGCCCGTGCCGCAGCCCGAGGCCGAAGAGGAACAACGCCAGGCCCAGCAGCAACCCGATGCCCGCATACTGGTAGGCATCGTTGTCGGAGAGGACCGGACTCAGGTGGATCCAGGAATCGTCGGACGCCAGCTCCATGCCGTACCAGGTGAGCCCGGCAACCACGCTGACGGCCTGCATGCCCTTGGCGCGCGTCAGCCACGGCAGCACGACGATGCCCGCCCACCAGAGCAGCACGCCGTTGGCCGGGCGGCTGTCGATGTGGAAGATCTGGCTGACGAGTGCGATCCCGAGCAGGAAGCAGACGGCGGCGACCATCAGGCACGCATCGCCGACCTTCGGGTAAAGGCCCGGCTGGATCTTGAAGCGCCAGCCGAGCGTGTAGGTGCCGGCGAGCAGCGCGACGAGCCCGGCGATCTTGAACCAGTCGCCGATCTCCTCCCAGTTCGCCTTGATGATGAGGCTCACGCCCACAAGGAGCAGCGAGCCGCCGATGGTCGCGAGGATCGCAAGGAAGCGGTTGGCGCTGTGCTCCGGCACCGGATGACGCGCGAGAATGAGGTCGCGCTGCGCGGCGGTCACCACGCCGTCGTCCACCCAGGCGGCCGACCACTCGGCCAGTTTTTCTTCAGGTTTCATGCTTTTTCTCCCCAGTTGCGCGCCGACTGCTCGAGCCGGCGCAAGGTTTCCAATGCACGCTTCAATTCGGCTTCCGGCACGACGGAGGTCACTTCGCGCACGGCGGCCATGTATTCCGGCAGCACGGTCTGCCACAGCTTCCGGCCCCGCTCGGTGAGCGTCACGAGATAGACGCGGCGATCCTTCGGATGGTCGGTGCGCTTCACCCACCCGGCCTGCTCCATGCGGTCGAGCAGGCCGGTGATGTTGGAGCGGTCGACCACGAGCACGTCGCTGAGCTCGCGCTGGCTCACTCCCGCCGGCGCCGGCCCCAGGACATTGAGCACGTTGAACTGCGCCTCGCTGATCCCGTGCGGACGGAAAAGCCGGTGGCTTTCCTTCACCATCACGTTGGCCGCGCTGAGCACCTGGATGACCAGATCGTAACCGGCTTCGCTTTTCATGGCGCGAACGAAGCCGGATTATTGTTTATATGTCAACTGTTGTTTTGTCTCCATTCTCGGAGATCGCGGGCCAATGCCCCGAAACCGTTGGGAAAATCGTTCTCCAGGCGGCGGACATCCCCATGGTGGCGAGAGACTTCCTGGATCACCCGTTTCATCTCGTGCTCGAGGGACGGGCGCTCCGTCCCATAGACCTTCCATTTCAATTCCCGGCGCGTGTACGGCGGGTGGCCGCTCGCCTGCCCGTCGATCCACGCGAGTTCGGTGATGGAGGTGTCGCGTCCGCACAACAGCCACGCCTCGATCGCCGGCACGCACACGCCGATCGCGCGCAGCACGCGCGCACGGCCGTGCGCCGGCGGGAGGTTCTTCACCGTGCGGCGGTACGCGGCGCGCAACCGGCAGATCCGGCACAGCGGATGAAAATAGCCGGGGGCGTCGTGTTCCGGCGTGTGCACCGGCGAATCGTCGGAGTCGCACACCACGATGAGCCCGTCGGCCTCGGTGTTGAAGTGCAGGTGCCGGATGATCGGCGGCAGCACCTGCTCGACCGATGGCCAGCCGCGCGCCCGCAGCGTGGATTGCACGAGCGTGAACGGCTCGCCCAGGACGTAGCCGGCAAGGATGCGCAGCGCCGCCTCGTCGGCCGGGGACTCGCTGAGGATCGCGATTTTCATCGCGATCCGGGAAACCTGAAACTTGAGACCTGAAACCTGAAATTTCGGGACCGGCCAAGAATGCTGCGCCTGGAGCGGGGCGCGCGGGACAGCCTGCAGAGATTGGGCAACATTGAAGTTACGTCGGGAATTTTCAGGTTTCAGGTCTCAAGTTTCAGGTTTCACCTTCGGGCACTCCCCCGAGGATGCCCGTGTACCAGAGGTCGCCGAGATGGGCGTCCTTCATCAGCTCCATGATGTCCGCGCGATCGGACAGGCGCTCGAACTTCGCCGCTGTCCCGTGCTTGCTCGCCACCACCACTTCGTCCGGATGCTCCCGGAACTGGTCGAGGAGGTACGGCGAGTGCGTGGTCGTGATCACCTGGACCGGCGCGCGCGCCATGCCGGTGTCCTGCGGATAACTCAGCCGGTAGAGTGCGTCGCGCACCTCGCGCAGCGAGCGCGGATGCATGCCGCGGTCGGCTTCCTCGAGGCACACGACGGCCGGCGGCTGCGGCGCGAAGGCCAGCGTGAGGATCGCCAGCAAATACAGCGTGCCCTGCGAGAGATTCTCCGCCGGCACGAAATGCCCGCCCTCGCCCACCAGCCGGGCGCCGAGTTCCACCGTGTGCCCGCCGCCGGCGCGCAGCTCCAGCGCGGAGAACTCGGGCATCGCGTGGCAGAAATCCGCCTGCAACGCCGCGAATGCCGCCGGCTGCTGCTCCTGCCACACCGCCAGCACGGCCGCGAGGTTGCCGCCGTTGGAGGCGAGCTCCCGGCCCTCCGCCTGTTTCGCCGGGACCGCCATCGCGTAGTGGTCGAAAAGATAGGCGCGGATCGTCTGCAGCTTCACGCGCAATTCGCTCCACTTCCCTTCCGCACCCGCGGGATGATCCACGACGAGGAGGTTGCAGACGAGTTCGTCGGCATTGCAGCCGAGCGTCACGTGGATGTCGTCGTACGGCGCGGCGAAGCTGAATTCGATCTGCGGGCCTTCCGGGGCGTCGGAAATCTCGCGGCGCGGCACGGACGGCAGCGCCGCGAGCGTGCGCAGGCGCAGCAGCGCCTGGATGAGGCTCGTCTTGCCGCTGCCGTTCGGACCGAGCACGAGGTTGAAGGGCGCCAGCCTGATGGCGGTCGAACGCAGGGCCTTGAAATTCTTGAAGCGAACCGCGGCGATCACGTGGCCAAGCTACACATCAGCGGCCCGACAACAAGCTGGTTTTGAGTTACTTAGGGCGGACGTTTTCCGCCCCAAAAATAGATGAATAAAATGCGGGCGAGCTTCGTCCCAAGGATAGAACCTCAACTTCAACCTTAAGAGGATATCATGAAGACCAAGATCATTGCCCTGACTCTCGCCGCCGCCACCGCCTTTGCCTTCACTCCCAAGCCCGCCTCCGCCGGCGACAAGACCGGCGCGGTGATCGCGGGGGTCGTCATCGGCGGCCTGATCGGCGCCGCCATCGCCAACAGCAACGACTACTGCGAGCCCGCCTACGTGAGCACCAGCTATTGCCCGCCCGCGCCGGTGGTCGTCGCTCCCGCCCCGGTCGTCATGGCGGACGGCTATTGGAACACCACCTACGTCAACGTCTGGGTGCCCGGCGCCTGGATCATCGAGCGCGACTACTACGGCCGCGACTGCCGCCGGTATGTCACCGGCCACTACGAGCGCCGCAGCAACCGCGTGTGGGTCGCCCACAACAACTACAACCGCTACGATTATCGTCATGACCGCCGCGATGACCGGCATGACCGTCGCGATGATCGCCGGGACAACCGCCGCGACCGCCGCTGAATAATTCGCCCCAAACCGCTAATTGACGCTAATCCTCGCTAATTGCGGCAGCCCGAGTACCTGTCATCAGCATTAGCGTCCTTTAGCGAAAATCAGCGGTTTTCCTCCCAGCCCCCATGAACTGCCGCGACAGCGAATCCCTGATTCTGGCCGAACGGGACGGCGTCCTGACCAAAGAGCAGGACGCCGCCCTCTCGGGCCATGTCGCGGCTTGTCCGTCCTGCCAGCACCTGCGCGCCGATCTCGCGTCGGCGCTGGCCGCGTTCAAGTCCGGCGTCGCCGCCGTCCCCGCCCCCGACGCCGACGACGCCTGGCGCGACCTGCAGGCCCGCCTGCACGCCACTGCCAGGCCGGCGCGGAAGCGCCCGCTCGCGCCCGTCATCTGGTTCGCCGGCCCGCTGGCCGCCGCGGCCGCGATCGCCCTCATGTTTTTGCCGAGCCGCGCCCCGATCCCGCTCGCGCCACCGCCGCCCCCGCCCCCGCCGCCGGTCGCCGCCGCACCGGCGCATGACGCCAATGCCGAGGCCATCATGGCCGAGGTGGCCCGCGCCGAATATGTCGAGGCCGGAGATGCCAACGCGTCGACCATGGTCTACGTCGACAAGGAAAGCGGCTGGCTCGTTGTCTGGGCGACCGATACGGACGATTCCAGCAACATCCGCGGCTGAGCCGGCCCCGCCCGGCTCAGTCGGTTTTCACGTAGCGCCAGGCGGTTTTTGCAGCCTCCGCGCCCAGCCTGATGCCGTCATCGATCGACGCGCTGTCGTCAAAGTCCAGTGCGTCGATGTAATCGCGCGGCGGCACAATGTGGGTGATGCTGCAGCGCGCGCCCCATGGAGTGAGCACGGTCTGCTTGTTGCCGCCGTTCCAACTCGTGGCGCCCATCGCCTGCACCGCGGCATCGCCGCGCCCGGCCCAATAGCTGTCGAAGGCGCGGCGAAAATCGGCGCGCTGTGCGTCCGGCAGCCGGTCCGAAGCCCGGCTCATCCAGTTGCCGAATTCCGCCTGGCTCCAGGCCAGCAGCGAATCCGAGCGCGCCACTTCCGCGATAAACAGGTTCAGCATGCCCATGAAATTATGCAGCGCCGGGATGCCCATCAGGTCGACGTCATTGAAAACCGTGCCGCCAAAGAGCGAGAACAGCCCCCCGGCATACTGCGGGTTCGCGCTGCGCGTGGTGGCCGCAACGTTGGTAGACTGGCCGAGCCGGTCGCCGGAAATGGAAACTATTTCGGTCGCCCCCAACCGCAGGGCCGTGCGAATGGGCAGCGTATCGCGCAACCCGCCGTCGAAGATGCCCCGCATGCAAGAGTTCGCGCCGCGATCGCCATCCCGCCCGGCGCGGCCGTCAGCCCTATGCCCGGCAGGCGAGGTCGTCGGGAAACCGGCCAGGACCGAATCAACCCAGTGCTCCCAAATTTCCCCCCGGACATCGGTAACCTTGGGCCAGGTCTCCGGACTGTAGCCCGGCCGGCCGTTGGCCGCGGGATCCGTGATCCCCAGCAGCACGGCCAAACCCGGGGGCAGCGCGCCATTCAAACGCACGACAGTCTGGCCTCCGGCTGAGACGCGCGGCGCCGTGGCCAGGTTGAAGACCAGCGGATCCATGAACACCGGCAGCGTGCTGGAGCAATAAACTGCATCGGTCAGCGGCATGACATAGCCATCAGCCCCGTAAATCGGATTGGTCAGCCAGCTGCCGCCCAGGGAATGGTCCGGTTCGCATTCGATGCGTCCGCAGTCCTGCAGGCCGGTGCCCAGGGACGAGTCGGGGCCGGAGACCGTGAAAAACTGGCCGGTTCCGAGGTCTGTCATCCCCATGCGCAACTGGATGCCGGAGCTGGCGATCGCCGCCGGATTGACGCTCCGGCGCAGCTGCCGGCGCAGCGGCTCCATGGAGTGCAGGCCGTGGACGAGGTTCAGGATGAAGTTCACGATGCGCACCACCGCGGGATCCACGCCGCTGAGATCCTTGCCGATGAGCGCGCCCAAGGCGGTGGCGGCGCCGCCCATGAGAAAGGGCATGCCCATCGAGAAAATACCCGTGATGGCCGCGGCCGTCGCCGTGTCGCCCAGCTTGCCCTCAAGCCGGTTGGCGAGAAGCTTGAGAATCTCGAGGTAATACTCGCGCAGGAAGATCGCGTTCGGGGTAGATCCGAAGTCGCGCCACATCGTGACGAGCTGTCCGGCCGCAGCCGGGCCCTCGGCGAGCTTGACCGCATTGACCGAACCGACCGAGACGCCGCAGATGATGTCCGGCTGCCAGTGGTTGTAGAGCGCCTGCACGGCGCCGGCCTCGAAGCAGCCCTTGGCCCCGCCGCCACTCAGCACCAAGGCCCGCACGCGGCGGGGAGTGGTCATGACGCTGATGCCGCTGAAATTCGGCGTGTGTCCGCCGAGCACACCGGGGGTGAAAACCTGGGATTGCAGCCCCTGCATCTGCGCCCCGGTCAGCACCACCCGGCCGGACGGCGAGGTCGCCGTGGCCGCCGCCAGGGGAAAGCCATGCCCTTCGATTCCGTTGAACATGTAGCCGGCGTTGATCGCCGCGATCTCCTGGTCCGCGCGAAACGTGAGGAAGGTATGCCGGTCCGACCCGCGCCCGTAAATCTTGACCGGCACCGTGCCGGGAAATGACTCGCTGAGGATGAAGCCCTCGATGCCCACGAAACTTGGCAGGGCGGCTGCCGGGTTTTCCGCCCGGGGATACGGCACCCCTTGCTGAAGTCCGGTCACCCGCTTTTCCCCCGGCCCCGTCAGGGTCCACTCGGCAAGCGGGGAACCGTGCATCGGACAGCCGATGAACATCCGCCCCACCGCACCGTGGTCGGTCACCCCGTCGGGCAGGACCAGCGACGTGCTGGCATGGTTGCCCGATGTGTCGGTGCTCCAGCGCGCCTCCTTGGTGAATTCCAAAATGAACGTCGTTGCCGCCCCGCCCGTCACCTGCACCTCGCCCGCGGGCGTCACGGTCAGTTTCTGCGGATTGTTGAGATCCCGGCCGGCAATCACCGTCACCCGGTCGCCGTCCGCGACGGGGCCGTCGCCCGCGGTGCGCGCGACCGTGAAATAGAGCGCGTCAGCCTCCCTGCCGATCGGCGGGAACACCAGCGGACCGTTCGGGAACGCCCCCGTGGTGCCAGCGGCCTTCAGCAGCGAGCCATGGGTCGCGCGGATCCAGAAGAAGTCGGCATGCGCAAGAATCCGCGAGCCCGGGGCGTACAGCTTGTTGAGCGTGAGATCGGACCGCCAGGCGGTTTGCGTCGTCGAAACCTGCGTCGTCATGCCGCTCGAATCCGCGGCCAGCGCGAGGTAACGGCCGGATTCCGTGCGAAGCCGGATCCGCAGGGGATGCAAAGTCACCTCAAACCAATCCCGGGCGTCGCCATGCGGGGCGGCGATCAGTTCGATCCGGCTGCCCGGGCCATGCGCCACATAGCAACGCACCGTGTCCTGCCGCGGAAAGGTCGTGCCGGTCGGCGTCACGCGATTTCCGCCGATGACGCCGGGGTTCGGCACCGTGATGTGCAAATTGATGCCGGTGCCCGTGGGCGTTTCCGACGGCAGCCGCACGTCCGAGAGCCTCGATTCCGGGAATACCGGATAAGTGGGAAACGGAGCCTGCAGCGGCGGGGCGGACGGCAGGCGCTCCCAGGCCACCACCGGGATGTCGATCGAGAAACGCACCTTTTGTTGCACCAGCGAACCCTGGGTCACGTCGAAGAAGACAGCCTCCTCGACATTCAGCTGCTGCTGTAGCGATCCCATCGCCATGGGCACCGGGAAATCCGTCGTGAGCGTGTGTCCCTGCGCCACGAATGCATCCCGCAGCAAATCGGCGGTTGACCGCACGGAACCCAGGGGGCGCGTGTACGCCACGATCCGGTTCACGAGGCAGCCGACCAGGTTGTAATTGTTCGCCGAACGCAGCTCCACCTGGTCGCCCTTGCCGAAGTGCTCGCCGTCGGATCGCTTCAGCAAAGTGACCAGAAATTCGGTCGTCTTGTTGGGCATGCTGACCCCCGGGGTCAGCGCGGTTGCTCCGCGCGGGTTGGTATAAAACATCATGCCGCCGACCGGACGAATTGAAGCAAGAAACATGGGGACTCCTCCGTGAGTTGTTGATCCGCGGAAAGAATGCCGGAGCGGGCGAAAACCGACAAGAGGCCCGGCCGCTTTTCACCGATTTTATGCGATCAGTTCACGCGTTCGCCACGGCCCCATGCGTCCAGCAGTCTGCTTTTAGCGCAAGCGTGCGTGCGTTTCACGGTTGCCGCTCCTCGTGCGACTTGCTGTGGGTTGGTCGTGGCCAAGCCAACCCCGCCTGCAGCACACGCCCCCGCGCCGCCGCGTTCGCGCACCCTGCTGGCCAGCGCTGTCGTGCTCGGCGTCACCGCCCTCGCCTACCTGCCGGCGCTGCGCGCGAAATTCATCTGGAACGACAGCGACTACGTCACCGCGCCCGCCCTGCAGTCGCTGGCCGGACTGAAACGCATTTGGTTCGAACTCGGCGCCACGGAACAATACTACCCGCTGCTCCATTCCTTCTTCTGGCTGCAGCACCGTGCCTTTGACGACAACCCCGCCGGTTACCATATCGTCAACCTGCTGCTCCATCTCGGCGCGGTTGCGCTGCTCGCCGCGGTGCTGCGCAAGCTTCTCGCCGGAAAAACCGAGAGCGATCCCATGGTCGCCGCCTGGCTGGGCGCGGCGTTTTTCGCGCTGCATCCCGTGCATGTGGCGTCGGTCGCCTGGGTCACCGAGCAAAAGAACACCTTCTCGCTCGTCTTCTACCTCGCAGCCGCCCTCGCCTACCTGCGCTTCGACGAAACCCGCCGCCCCCGCCATTACCTTTTCGCCCTGGCGCTGTTCGCCGTCTCGATGCTGGGAAAAACCTCCACCGTCACGCTGCCCGCGGCGCTGCTGGTCGTGTTCTGGTGGCGGCGCGGCCGGCTCGACTGGCGGCGCGACGCGGGGCCGTTGCTCCCGTGGCTGGGACTCGGTGCGGCGGCCGGAATTTTCTCGAGCTGGGTCGAACGAACCCATCTCGGCGGCGCCGGGGTCGGCGCCACCGGCGCGGAATTCGTGCTGTCGCCCGCGGGCCACGTGCTGCTCGCCGCGCGCGCCGTCTGGTTCTATCTCGGCAGCCTCGCGTGGCCGTTTCACCTGAACTTCCTCTACCCCCGCTGGACGATCGACGGGACGGTGTGGTGGCAGTGGCTGTTCCCGCTGGCGCTCGGCGCGGTGCTGGCCGCGCTGTGGTTCCGGCGGAAGCGTGACCGCACGCCGCTGGCGGTCTTCCTGCTCTTCGCCGGCACCCTCTTCCCCGTGCTGGGGATCGTGAACCTCTACGGCACGCACTTCGCGTGGGTGTGGGACCACTGGCAGTACCTCGCCGACCTCGCGCCGCTGGCCGCCGCGGGCGCGTGGCTCGCGCTCCGTCCCCGGCGCACGGGATTGATCGCGGGTGCCGCCCTCTGCGTGCTGCTGGCGGCGCTGACCTGGCGGCGCTGCGGCGACTTCACCGACAACGAGACGCTCTATCGCACCACGCTGGCGCGCAACCCCGACGCCTGGATGGCGCAGGGCAACCTGGCGATGCTCCTGCTCGACAAACCCGACGGGCTGCGCGAGGCCCGAAAGCTCGTCGACCGGGCGGTGCAGCTCAATCCCGACGACCCCGACCTGCACGACCAGCGGGGAACCGTCCTGGCGCGCACGCCGGGCCACGAGGCGGAGGCGGTGGCCGAGTACGAAACGGCCCTGCGGCTCAGCCCGAATTTCGTCAACGCCCACCTCAACCTCGGCGTCACCCTGCTGAATTTCCCCGACCGCCTGCCCGGGGCCGTGGCCCATCTCGAAACCGCGGTGCGCCTGAAGCCGGACTTCGCCCATGCGCACCACATGCTGGCCCGCGCGCTGGCGAAGATGCCCGGCCGGCAGGTCGACTCGATCGCCGAATACGAAACCGCGCTCCGCCTCGATCCCGCCCTCGCCGAGGCGCACACCAATCTCGCCATCGCGCTCGCGCAGGCCAACCGGCTGCCCGACGCGATCGCGCATTTCGAGGCCGCCGCGCGGCTGGAGCCCGGTTCCGCCAGCGCGCACTTCAACCTCGGCTATGCGCTGACCCGGGTGTCCGGGCGCGAGGCCGACGCCCTGGCCGAGTTCGAGGCCGCATTGCGCCTCCGTCCCGACCATCCGGCCGCGCGGCGCTGGGCGGAGCAGCTGCGCGCAAACCGGCCATAGACCTGCGACGCCTTGGGGAGGAGGGACTATCAGCCCCGCTTTTTGATCCTCAATGACGGAAGCCCGCAGGACTGATAGTTGCAACGCCTCACGGCAGCCACGGGAACTTCTCGGTCTTCGGCTTGCGCTTCTCGCGCTGCGCGGAGCTGAACTCCTTCGCTTCCTCGGTCATGTAGTAAAGCATGGTGGCATTGCCGGAGAGCTCCTGCACGCCGGTCAGGCCGTCGAGCTCGGCGTTGAAGGCCGATTTGAGGCAGCGGATCGCGAGCGGGCTGCGCTCGAGGATTTCGCCCGCCCACTGCACGCCCTCGGCCTCGAGGTCGGCGACGGGAACGACCTTGTTCACCAGGCCCATGTCGAGCGCCTCGGCGGCGTTATACTGGCGGCAGAGGAACCAGATCTCCCGGGCCTTCTTCTGCCCGATGATGCGCGCAAGGATGCTCGAGCCGTAGCCCCCGTCGAAGCTGCCCATCTTGGGGCCGACCTGGCCGAAGATGGCGTTGTCCGCCGCGATCGTCAGGTCGCAGATCACATGGAGCACATGGCCGCCGCCGATCGCGTAGCCCGCAACGAGTGCGATGACGACCTTGGGCATCGAGCGGATGAGCTTCTGGACATCGAGGATGTTGAGGCGCGGCGTGCCGGCCTCGTCGATGTAACCGCCGTGGCCGCGCACCGACTGGTCGCCGCCGGCGCAGAAGGCATACTTGCCGTCCTTGGCCGGGCCGGCGCCGGTCAGCAGGACCACGCCGATCTTCTGGTCCTCGCGGGCATCGAGCAAAGCCTCGTGCATCTCGACCACGGTCTGGGGCCGGAACGCGTTGCGCTTGTCCGGACGGTTGATCGTGATCCGGGCGATTCCGCCGGCCTTATGGTAAAGGATATCCTGGTATTTCTTGGCTGATTTCCACGCGAGGGGCATGGCGTGACCATGGTGCAAACGCCTTGAGCCGCAACCGTTTTCACCGCGCACGAGCGTTCCCGATAGCCGTCAACCCATTTGTCGTAATCGCGGAAAACTGCTTGGAGTCGGACGCTTCCAGCCGACAATCCCAACCTCTTGATGAGCACACCTTCGTCCATGACCGGCACCGCCGCCAAGGCAGGCCTGACCCTCGGCGCGCTCGGCGTGGTCTTCGGCGACATCGGCACGAGCCCGCTCTACGCGCTGCGCGAGTGCATCAACACCCTGCCGGCGGCCGAACGCTCCGTCGGCGTGCTCGGCGCGCTTTCGCTGGTCTTCTGGGCCATGACCCTCGTCGTGGTCGGCAAGTACATCAATTTCGTGACCCGGGCCGACAACCGCGGCGAAGGCGGCGTGTTCGCGCTCATGGCGCTGAGCCATGGCGACCGGACCAAGGCCAACATGGGCGTGCTGACGCTCATCATCCTCGCCGGTGCCGCCCTGCTCTACGGCGACGGCATCATCACGCCGGCCATTTCCGTGATGGGCGCCGTCGAGGGCATTAGCACCTTCAACCCGGAATTCAGGAATGAGGTGCCCTTCATCACCGCCGGCATCCTCGCCGTCCTTTTCGCCGTCCAAAACAAGGGCACCAAGAAGATTGCCGGCATTTTCGGACCGGTGATGGTCGTGTGGTTCGTCGTGATCGGCGCACTGGGCGCCTGGCACATCGCCGATGCCCCGCAGGTGATCCAGGCCCTCAACCCGATGGTGGGCCTGCGCCTGCTCGCCGACCATCCGGCCAAGGCCACGACGATGCTCGGCGCCGTCGTGCTCTCCATCACCGGCGCGGAGGCGCTCTATGCCGACATGGGCCATTTCGGCCGCAAGGCCATCGCGCGCGCCTGGTACTTCTGCGCCTACCCCGCGCTGATCCTGAATTACTTTGGCCAGGGCGCCCGCGTCCTCGCCCACCCGAATGACATCGGCCACACGTTCTTCGCGCTGGCGCCGGACGGCATCCCGCGCCTCCTGCTCACCTTCCTCTCCATCGTCGCGGCGGTCATCGCCAGCCAGGCCATGATCACGGGCACGTTCTCGATCACCCGCCAGGCCATCCAGCTCGGGTTTTTCCCGCGCCTGATGATCAACTACACCAACCCGAACCAGTCGGGCCAGATCTACCTGCCGATGGTCAACCTGATGCTCGCGCTCGGCTCGATCTACGTGGTCCTGTTCTTCGGCTCGAGCGACAACCTCGCCGCCGCCTACGGCATCGCCGTCACCGGCACCATGGTCGTCACCTCCATCGCCTACTACCCTTTCCTGCGGAAGCGCTGGCGCTGGTCCGCCCCCGCCGCGCTCGCGCTGTGCGGCCTTTTCCTCCTCGTCGACGTGCCGCTCTTCGCCTCCAACTTCGAGAAGTTCAGGCATGGCGGCTGGTTCCCGATCCTCGTCGCGATTGGCATCATCGCCATCATGCACACCTGGAAGCTCGGCAAGGACGAGATCTTCCGCCGGATTTACGCCAACGAGATCACCGAGGACGAACTCGTGAACGTGGCGCGCTCCGACCGCATCGTCCGCGTACGCGGCACCGCCGTCTTCATGGCGGGCAATCCCAAGGGCACGCCGCTCGTGCTGCTCCACCACGTGAAGGCCAACAAGGTCCTCCACGAAACCGTCGTGCTGCTCAGCGTCGTGACCGAGGAGGTGCCGACCGTGGAGGAAGAGGAGCGCCTGGAGGTGCGCGAGATCGGCTCCGGCGACGGCCTGTGGCGCGTCATCAGCCGCTACGGCTACATGGAGTCACCCGACGTCACCGCGCTCATGGAACGCGTCCGCGAGGCCGGCGTGCCGGTCAAGCTCAACGAGGCCACGTACTACTTCAATCGCGAGATGATCATCACCGGCGGCGACACGAAGATGTGGCAGTGGGAAAAGCGGTTGTATGCCCTGCTCAGCCGCAACGCCCGCCCGGTGCGCGACTACTACCACCTGCCCCCGATGCAGATCATCGAGGTGGGTTTGCCGATCCAGCTCTAGGCAACCAAGGAGGAAGTAAGATTTAAGAAGGAAGAATTTCCCTGTTCCCGGTCCCCTTCTTAATTCATCCTTCTTACTTCTTCCTTTTCCGATGCGCGCCGACGTCCGCTCCCACCGCTTCATCAGCCATTTCCCGGCGGCGCAGGGCGCGAAGATCCGGAGGCACATCCGGCTCGCGCGTTTCCCGCATCGCGCCGAGATCTTCACCGAGGCCAGCAAGTCGGACTGCATCTACCTCGTCCTGACCGGCCGCGTCGTGCTGACCAAGAAGTCGCCCGGCGGCACGGCGCAGGTGATCGCGTACAAGGGGCCGGATGACTACTTCGGCGAGCTCGGTGTGCTCGACGGCTCGGTGCGCAGCACGACCGCCGTCGCCGACGGCCCGGTGCAGCTCGCCCGCCTGCCGCAGAAGCCCTTTCTCCAGATCCTCTCCGAATCCTCATGGCACACCGTGCTGCGGCTCTTCAGCCAGGTGAGCGAGAATCTCCGCGCCACCAACGAGCGCTATGTCAGCGAGGTCGTCCGCAAGGAGAAGATCACGCTGGTCGGCGAGATGGCCAACTCGATGGTCCACGACTTCCGCGGGCCGTTCTCGACGATCAAGCTTGCCACCGAACTGATGGCCAAGCGCGCGCCGTCGGTCGAGACGCAGCGGCTGTGCGAGATGATCCTGCGCCAGGTGTCGCGGCTCGGCGGCATGGTCGAGGAGGTGCTCGATTTCGCCCGCGGCGAGTCGCACCTGAAGGTGAAACCCGTGGCGCTCCAGGACTCCTTTCTCCACGTGCTCGAGAACAACCTCGAGATCCTCGCCCGCGCCGGCATCAGGCTGCGGGTCAAGCCCACCACGCTGGTACTGCCGCTCGACGCCGACCGCTTCCAACGCGTGCTGCAGAATCTCGTCACCAACGCCCGCGAGGTCCTCACGCCCCGCAAGCGCGGCGTCATCACAATCTCCGCCCGCCGCGAACGCGGCCTGGGACTCATCACGGTCGCCGACAACGGCCCGGGCATTCCGCCGGACATTCGCGGTTCGGTGTTCGAGCCGTTCGTCAGCCACGGCAAGAAGAGCGGCACCGGGCTCGGCCTGGCGATTTCCAAGTCGATCGTCGAGGCCCACCAGGGCGCGATCGATTTCCGCACCTCGCGCCAGGGCACGGCGTTCACCATCCAGCTGCCGCTGGGGTGAGCTGATTGGAGGGCCCGCGTCCCTGCGGGCCGGCTTGATGCGATTCACTCACCCCGGCGCTTTGCGCCACCCCTCTTGATGGAAGGGATCCTCGCCGACGCAGGATTGAAACCCCCTCTATCAGGAAGGGTGCCCGCAGGGCGGGGTGTGTTAGGTTGCGAGGCTCGCAAACAACCGCTTCCGGAACGCGGCGTCACGCTTGCGATTGGTGCGCAGTTCCAGCACGCGCACGCCGGACTTCGGCAGCTTCGCCACCAGCCGGCCGAGCGCCACCACGTTCTTCACCGCCACGTGCGCCACGCCGTAGGTCGCGCAAAGCCGGCGGAAATCGATGTGCTGCGGCGTGGCGAAGAACTCCTCGAACGGCGGGTTGAACTGCGCCACCGGCAGGTGTTCGAAAATGCCGCCGCCGTTGTTGTTGATCAGGACAATCGTCAGGCTACCGCGAAACTTCCTCACCGCGAGAAACCCGTTCGTGTCGTGCAACAGCGCGAGGTCGCCGGTTAGCAGTACGGAGGGCCGGTTGCCGTGGGCCACGCCGAGCGCGGTCGACAGCGTGCCGTCGATGCCGTTGGCGCCGCGGCTGAACTTCACCTGCTGGCCGCCACGGCCGGCCGGCCAGAAGTATTCGAGATCGCGCACCGGCATCGAGCTGGCCACGAAGATCGGAGTTCTAGCGGGAAGATTCTTGGCGAGCACGGGCGCCACCGCCGGTTCGATCCGGCCTTTGGCGCCGGCCAGTGCCGCTTCAAGCGCGCCGGCCATGCGCTTTTCCGCCGCGAACCAGCGTTGGGCGTAGTCGCCCGGCGCGCGCCGGCCGCGATAGGCCGAGCACCACGCGGCAAAACCGCCGCGCACCTGCTTCGCGCGCAAGTGCAGGCCGTCCATGTTGTCGGCGCGATCCGTGAGCAAAATCGTTTCCGGCTGCGCCGCCTGCAGCCATTCGCGCAGCACCTTGCTGGTGGGCCAGCCGCCGATGCAGATCACGCGCTTCGGGCGGAGCGCCGCGGCCACGGTCTTGGAACGGAGAATCGCATCGTAATGCGCCACCACCGGGCCGATCAGCTCGGCGTGCATGCGCACCGGCGATAACGCGTCGGCCAGCACCGGCCAGCCCAGCGCCCGGGACACGCGCGCCACGCTTTCGACAAACGGCTTTGGATCGAGCGGGTCGTTGGGCCCGACCACGATCACGCCTGCCTCGCCGGCCGCCGGTTGGAACCACGCCGGCTTGGCCGACGGGCGGGCCGGCGCACCCGGCGGCATGTCGCTCAGTCCGTCGAAGAAATTCTCGAGCGCCTTCACCGTGATCCCCGGCGGCAGCGACTGCGCCAGTGGAGGCAGCGGATCACGGAACGGACAATTGAGATGCACCGGTCCAACCATCGGGCGCGCGGTCGCCGTCCAGGCGCGCTCGATCGCCCGGCGCAGACCGCGCAGCGCGGACATCGTCGGCGCCGGCACCGGCATGTCCTGGAAGAAGTTCACGAAGCGGCCGTAGAGTTCCTGCTGGTCGATGCTCTGGCCGGAATGGCAATTCCGCAGCTCCGGCGGACGGTCGGCGGTCAGCACGAGCAGCGGCACGCCGGCCTCGTGGGCTTCGACGACTGCAGGCAGAAAATTCGCCGCGGCCGTGCCACTCGTGCAGACGAGCGCGACCGGACGCTGCTCCTGCTTGGCCAGGCCCAGCGCGAAGAATGCAGCCGAGCGTTCGTCCAGCACCGGAATCGCCTCGATGCGGGGATGTCGCGCGAAGGCAAACGTCAGCGGCGCCGAGCGCGAACCGGGCGAAATCACCGCATGCTTCAAACCGAGTCGTGACAGTGTCTCCACCAGCGCGCTGCACCAGAGCGAGTTCACGTTCCGGAAATTGAGTTCGGCCTTCATGGTGTGTCATCGCGAGCGCGGCAAAGCCGGGCGTGGCGATCCAGCTAGATGGATTGCTTCGTCGCTGCGCTTCTCGCAATGACAGAAATCATGTCCCGGTCAGCGCCTCGATCAGGGCCTTGAACTTCAATTCCGTCTCGGCGAATTCCTTGTCGGGTTCCGAACCCGCCACGATGCCGGCGCCGGCATAGGCCGTGGCCGTGCGGCCGTCGATCAGCGCCGAGCGCAAGCCGACGAAGAACTCGCCGCCGCCGCGATGGTCCACCCAGCCCTGCGGGCCGGCGTAGAGGCCACGCGGAAACGACTCGAGCCGGGCGATCGCCGCCAGCGCCGGGGCCTGCGGCGCGCCGCCGACGGCCGGCGTCGGATGCAGGCGGCTCGCGAGATCGAGGATGTGCACGCCTTCCGGCAGGTTCGCACTGATCGGCGTGTGCAGGTGGTGCACGTTCGCCAGGCCGAGCAGGCGCGGATGCGCGGCGTGCTCGACCTTCAGGTTGAGGTCCGCCACGCGGCCGATGATGGAATCGAGCACGAGCTTGTGCTCGCGGAGGTCCTTCTCGCTGTGCAGGAGCGCTTGCGCCAGGGCGGCGTCCTCGCTGGCCGACTCGCCACGCGCGGCCGAGCCCGCCAGCGCGGTGGTGTGCATGCGTCCGCCGGAAACGCGGACCAGCCGCTCGGGCGTCGCGCCGATGAAGCTCTGGCCCTTCCCGTTCGCGATGGAAAACGAATAGCAGTCCGGGTAGCGGCGGCGCAGGTGGTTCAGCACGCTGATCGGGTGAAATTCCTCGGTCGTGGTGTACTTCAGCGCGCGCGCCAGCACGACCTTTTCATAATCGCCCTTGGCGATCTCGCCGAGCGCCTGCTGCACGGCGCGCTGGTACGAGCCGTCGCCGCCGATTTCCTCGGCCTTCTGCGGCGCGGAAGGACGCTCCTTGTGCCGGGCGCGGCTGTAGTCGAAGGCGCCGAACTTCGCGTGTGCCTTCCAGACCTTGGCCGTGATCAGGTCGATCGGCGCGCCGGCCGTGATCAGCAGGTTCGCGACGGCGACGGTGCTGTCACCCATGCGCGCGACCTGCCAGCGCGGCACGAAGACCTTGAGCGACGGAAACGCCGCGCCGGGCGCTGACTCCGGACTGAAACCGGTGGCGAAAAAGAAATGCGGGCCGGCGAACGGTTCGTCGAGCGGGCCCACCGCGATCGTGTCGGCCAGCGTGCGGGCGATGAACGCCTGCACGTCGGCGAAGCGCGTCGGCCCGCTTGCGGTGAAATCGACCGCCGACTCGGCGCCGGCCACGCTGAAACCCTGCGCCGGGCGCTCCGCGTAGAAGTGCGGTTCCGCCGGGTCGAAGATGGACTCGAGCACCGCCAGCGGGTCGAGGTTGTCGACCATCATGCTGATGCTGACCAGCTGCGGGCGGCCCGCGGTCTTCGCGGCGGCGGCGCACTGCGCGAGGAATTCCCGAAGCGCCTCCGGCGTCGCACTGGCCGTGGGATTGACGGGGGGCGTCTTCATGCCGCGAAACATGCGCCGACTTTCGTGGATCCCTCGCTGCGCTCAGGATGACGGCGAGTAAAATGATAACCGTGATATGTCATCCTGAGCGCAGCGAAGGATCCACGATCAGCACACATTACTTCTCACCCACCGGCTTCTTCGCCGGCGCCGCTTCCTTGGCCGGCGGCTGCGGCCGCGGGAACAGCACCAGCGATTCGGCGACCTTCGAGCCGGCCAGACGGTAATCCCACTTCAGCTCAGCCTGCCAGTTGGCGCCCGGCTGGTAACCGAGCACGGCGGTGATCTTTTCCGAAGCCGCGGGCGTGACGTGCTGGATGAGCGTGACCGCGAGGCGCAGCGCCTCGGCCATCGTGGCGAGCGAGTCCTTCAGCAGCTGCTGGTCCTTCGCCTCGGTGGACTTGCCGAGCTTCCACGGCGCACGCTTCTCGATGTAGGCGTTGGTCTCGGTGAGGAAAACCATGGCCTTCTCGAGCGCGGTGTGGAACTGGAAGCCTTCGCAGAGCGGGATGAACTCGTCGCGGGTCTTGTCCCAAAGCGCACGCAGGTTGGCGTCGAGCTCGTCGCCCTGCCCGCCCGGCGGGATGACGCCGCCGCTGAAGCGCGTCGTCATGTTGAGCGTGCGATTGACGAGGTTGCCGAGGTTGTTCGCGAGCTCGCTGTTGTAGCGCACGAGGAACTGCTCGCGCGTGAAGTCGCTGTCCTGGCCGACGTTCATCTCGCGGATGAGGAAGTAGCGGAACGCGTCGGCGCCGAACTCGGCCACGAGGTCGAGCGGGTTGAGCGCGTTGCCGGTGCTCTTGGACATCTTGGCGCCGCGCTGCAGCCACCAGCCGTGGGCGATGATGCCGTGCGGCAGCTCGATGCCAGCCGCCTTCAGCATGATCGGCCAGTAGACCGCGTGCGGCGGGACAAGGATGTCCTTGCCGATGACGTGGTAGGCGGCGGGCCAGACGCCCGGCTTGTCGGCCACGGCCGAGTAATAATTGATCAGCGCGTCGAACCAGACGTACGTGACGTAGTTCGCGTCGAACGGCATCGGGATGCCCCACTCGAGGCGCTCCTTCGGGCGCGAGATGCAGAGGTCGTTCAGCGGATCCTTGAGGAACTCCATCACCTGCTTCTGGCGGTAGGCCGGGAAGATGAAGTCCGGGTGCGCCTCGAGGAACTCCACCAGCCAATCCTGATACTGGCGCAGCTTGAAGAAGTAGTTCGATTCGACGATCTCGGTGACGTCGCCGAAGATCTCCGGCCACGAGCCGTCGGGATTGCGGTCCTTTTCCTGAAGGAACTGCTCCTGGCGCGTGGAATAGAAACCCTTGTACTCGGCCTTGTAGATCTCGCCCTTGTCGAAGAGCTGCTGGAGCACGGCCTGCACGACCTTCTTGTGGCGCGGTTCGGTGGTGCGGATGAAGTCGTCGTTGCTGATGTTGAGCTTGGGCAGGAGCGCGCGGAACTCCTGCGACATCTCATCGCAGAACTGCTGGGGCGGGATGCCGCGTTTCTTGGCGCTGGCCTGGACCTTCTGGCCGTGCTCGTCGACCCCGGTCAGGAAATAGACCTGGTCGCCCATCTGCCGCCGGAACCGGGAAATGACGTCCGTCAGCACCTTCTCATAGGCATGCCCGAGGTGCGGAGAACCGTTCACGTAGTCGATGGCGGTTGTGATGAAGAATGACGGCATAAAAGGGTCAAAAGATGTAACCCGTGCAGCGCGTTTGTCGAAGGTTTTGACGCGCGCGCCTCCATCGGCTTAGCTCGGCCCCGTCCGCCATGAACCTCATCACCCGCCCCATCGGCCTGGCCGTGCTTTCGCTGCTGCTGTTCCTGGGCGCCGCCGTGGCGTTGCAGGGCTGGCTGCTGCGGGAAACCCGCCAGCTCAAGGGGCTCGCGGTCGAGGAACAGCGCACCAAGCTGGCCCGGATCATCGCGGTCAGCGGCGTGCCGCCCGGAAAATGGGACGCCCGCTTCCAAGGCGAACTCGGCGCCATGATGGGCGGCAGCGTGCAACTGTACCGGGCCAATACGCCGCCCGCCGTGCCGTCAAACGCGTCCGGCAGCCTCGCTTTCACGGAGCCCCTCGCGGGCTTTTCCGGCTGGGAGGCACGCGTCGTTTTCGCCACGCCGGCCCTGATCCGCGTGCAGATCCTCCACCAGCGCATCCTCGCCACCGTGGTGTTGCTGGCGCTGCTCCTCGCCCTCGTGCCCTTGCTGGTGGTCGTGATCGCGGCCCGCCGTGGCAGTCTGGCAGACGGCGCCACGCGCTCGCCATGGGCGGCGGCGCAGGCCCAGGCCGTGGGCATGGAGCAGTTCGCGCGCCTTTCCAACGAACGCACCGCCGCGCTGGCCGAGGAGCACGCCGCCCGCGCCCGCGCCGAACAGGATCTCGCCGTCAATCGCAACCTCCTCGACCGCTCGGTGGCGGAACGCGTCCGCCTCGGCCGCGAGTTGCACGACAACATCTGCCAGACGCTCTACGCCGTGTGCCTCACGCTCGAGAGCGTGCAGAAGAAATCGTCGCTCTCCCCCGAGATGGCGCAGCGGACGGACCAGTGTCTCGCCGAGCTGCGTCGCGTGAACCAGGAAGTGCGCGCCTACCTGCAGGAACTCGAGCCCGGACGCGTCAACGGCGACTCCTTTGCCACCGCGCTCGCCGGCCTGATCGGCTCGCTGCCGGCGGAGGACGAGGTGCACATCGAGCGCCGGCTCGACGCCGCCACGGTCGAGTTGATCCCGTCCCACCAGGTCGCCGAGATCATGAACATCCTGCGCGAGGCCGTGAGCAACAGCCTGCGCCACGGCCACGCGAAGCACATCGTGCTGCGCGCCGGCCAGAACGACCAGGCCATCGCGCTCTCCGTGCAGGACGACGGCGTCGGCTTCGCCTCGGCCAATGGCAGCGGCCACGGCTTGCACAACATGCGCGCCCGCGCCAAAGCCCTGGGAGGCAGCCTGGAGGTCGAGTCGACCCCCAACAAAGGCACCCTCGTGATTCTCACCCTGCCCGTTCCCGCCCTCGCATGAATTCCTCCCCCGCCAAAGTCATCCGCGTGCTGCTGGTCGACGACAGCCCGATCATCCGCCTCGGCCTGCGCAGCGCGCTCGAGGACTGCGAGGACATCAGCATCGCCGGCGAGGCCGGCACGGCGGCGGCGGGGCTCGACGCACTCGGCAGGCTCAAGCCGGACGTCGTGATGCTCGACCTGCACCTGCCCGACAAACCGGGCCTGCTGGCGTGCCGCGATTTCCTCAAGGTGCGGCCGAACCTGCCGGTGCTGATCCTGACTTCCAGCAGCAGCGAGCGCCACATGCACGACGCGATCGCCGCCGGCGCGAAGGGCTACCTGCTCAAGGAAAACGACGGCGCGGCGCTGGCGTCGGCGCTGCGCGCGGTTTTCCGCGGCGACTCCGTGCTCGACCCGTCGATGTCCGGCCAGGTGCTGAACCTCGTGAAGAACCGCGGCACGCCGACCCCGGCCGAGCGGCTGAGCCAGCTCTCGCCGCAGGAACGCCGCGTCGTCGCGCTGCTCGCGGGCGGCCGGACCAACAAGGAAATCGGCGACCAGCTCGGGCTGACCGAGAAGACGGTGAAGAACTACCTCGCCACCATTTTCAGCAAGCTGAACATCACCCGCCGCACGCAGGCGGCCGCGCTGTATGTCGAGGCCGGCCAGGTCGCTCAGTGAGCGGTTTCACCGGTAGGGCCGTTCGGCCCTAGTGGGCGTAGAGGCCAAACACCAGACTTAGGCCCTTTCCCTCCGGCGCGGGAATGATCCATACTCGTGGTGCAATGTTGCCACATCCCCACCACCCGATTCCGTCCGGTCGCACGCCGGGCCGCCCCCCAGGGGCCGATCGCCTTTCCCACCGCAACCGTATCCGCAGCACGCGGGCGCTCACGCTGGTCGAAGTCACTTTCGCCTCCGTAATCCTGACGATGGTGACCATTGGCGTGCTGCAGGGTATGCTCCAGAGCCGCCGCCAGACGGAAGGCAGCGTGCGCCAGTCGTCGGTGGCCAGCCTGGTCCAAGGTTATCTCGAGCAGCTGAAGAGCATCAAGTACGGCGACCTCCCGAACTCGCCAACCGCCACACCGGGCACAGGCACCACCACGGATTGGGCGCCGTACACGATCACGCTGATCGATTCCGCCCAAAACTCGACCAACATCTACCTCGCGGCCGGCGCGGCCCCGACCACCCTGCCGACCATCAGCACGCTGCCGACCAACATCTCCATGCGCACGGAGCAGGTCGACATCGACAACATCACCGCCGCCTCGGACAACTCCGTGCTGAGCATGTGGGTTTGGGTGAACGACATGACCGACGCCACCAACCGGCCCAATGTGGTCAACTGCAAGTCGATCGTCATCGTCTACCAGTTCACGGTCAAGGACGGCGCGCGCACCCGGTATTACTCCGACCTGGTCCGCACCATCCGCTCCATCGTTCCCACCGACTAACCCGTGCACCCCATGAGAATTAATAGCAAACGAGGCATGACGCTGGTCGAGATGATGATCGCCGCGTCGATTGCCACCATCGTGCTGGCCGTTGGTCTCCGGTTCGTGATCCAGACCCTGAAGTCGTACCAATACGAAACGGGAAAACTGCTCATCAACCGCGATATTCGCAAATTCACCGCCCAGATGATCGACGATGGCACCTATGCCAACGGTTTCATGATCTTCGACCAGGCGAGCAACCTCAGCCGCACCGGTTACTCCGCCGTCGGCTCGTCGGACCCGACCAGTTCCACCTACAAGGGCTACTCCGCGGCCCTCACAACCGTCGATCCGGCCGATCCGGTCGATGCGACGCAACCCGGCACCTCGAAGGTGGAGAGCGGCATGCCCGGCGACGTGCTCGTGTTCATTTATTATGTCAACGGCGACAACACCCGCATTTCGCAACTGATCGTTTACTATCGGTGGATCAGCACGACGCCGAATGGCACGGATGGCACCAACAACACGAACGTTTCCACCCGCACGACCGCCCTGAAACGCCTGGTCTGCAAAATCTACGATGACGGCACGACGAACACGACGACCAACCCGATCTACGCAGGCATCATGAAGCTGCTGCCCGGCCTGACGGCCACGACCAATTCCCAGACGCTGTTCCCATATGTCGACGGCCAGGCGAGCGACATCACGCCCACGGGTTCGGTCAACCGCACCAACAAGCTCTTCTACAACTCGAACAACAACAGCGTGCTGATCCGCGGCCGCATCTACGAAAACTACACCGCCCAGCGCCTGATCAAGAGCACCTACACGTTTACCATCACCCCGCGCGGTTAACACCCGACGATCCACATGAAAACGTCCTTCCTCCAATCCAATCGCGGCAGCGCCTTCGTCACGGTCATGGGCTTCTGCATCATCCTGCTGATGCTCATCGCCAGCGTGCTGAAATACTCCACGTCGGAGCGCCAGCTCAACAACCGCTCCAAGCTCATGATCGAGGCCCGCACGGCCGCCGAGGGCATCTCCGAGTACGGCATGGCCCAGGTGAAAAACATCCTCGAGTCCAACCGCACGTTCACCGACTCGACCTGGGCCTCCACTGACGAGTCCCTGTTCGTACCGACCGGTTCCTACGCGGGTCAGATCAAACTCCCCCCCGATGGCGTGGATCCAGCAGGCAGCGATAACTTCTGGGGTGGCAGCCATATCGCCACCTCCGCCGCGGCCGCCGCCTACCAGCCGCTGATGCACGTGGGCAAGATCCTCTCCTCCGGCGGCCTCTACTACGTCGACCCGACCAACCCGGACAACGAGAACGATCCCCTCAAGGGCAAGCGTCTCTTCCGTTACGACATGGACATCCTTTCCCGCGCCTCGGCCAAGGACGATTTTACGGGCACCTATGTCACCAAGTACATGAAGCAGACCTTTGCCATCCGTGCGGTGCCGCTCTTCAGCAACGCGGTGTACTACAACATGGACATGGAGGTGCAGCCCGGTCCGAACATGACAATCACCGGCTCGACGCACACCAACGGCCGTCTCTTCGCCCGCAGCGCCAGCGCCTCGCCCACCTACGTCAACTTCGCCGGCCCGGTGACGGCGGTGAAGGGCATGTGGACCAACTTCTACGGCGCGACCGGCGACAACCTCATGCCCTTCTTCCAGTCCATCACGGATACGGGCTCGCTGCAGACCAACGCCACGACCGGCCTGATCCAAATCCTCCCCGCCGGTTCCAGCACTTACAAGGGCATGCGCCTGACCGCCGCCACCTCCGGTTTTTCGCCGAACTTGACGACTGGCACCTGGGTCGAATCCACCTGGGACCGGCGCCCGTCGGGCGAGACCTGGCAGCAGCATCTCGGCGATGCTTCGCCGGCCACCGAGACCACCGCCACCAAGGCCAATTTCGCCAACTGGATCCAGCAGACCTTCCTCGGCAACCTGCTCACCAACGTCAACGGCCTGACTCCGAACCGCATCCAGGGCATCCCCGACTACACTTATGTCTACGGCTCCGCGTATCCGGACCCAATCGACGGCGCCACCGATGCCGCGTACACCTACAAGTCCGGCGGCAACGACATCAACAACAGCGCCCACGCGCTGATTGAGACGCCGCGCCTGACGACGGATGGCAGCTACAACGCAGCCACCGAGGCCATCAAGTACTCGCGCCGCGTCGGCCTCTACATCTCGGTCAACACCACGAGCACCGCGCGCACCGGCCACACGCCGGATGGCTCCCCGATCACCGTCGGCGCCAACAGCTACCGCGCGTTCAAGACGGACGGCACCGAGGTCGTGCTCCCCGGCCAGAACAATTTCGGCAACAGCAACGCCACGGCCAACCCGTGGACGACCCACCGCGACGCCCGCCCCGTGGTCACGCTCTACAACCTCGATTTCAGCACCAACGTCGAGAAGGCCAGCCTGCGCCGCATGACCGACACCCGCCGCGTGGCCGGTGGCGACACCACCTCCGCGACCACCAATGCGAACACCACCTTCATCCACTCGACCACGCGCAGCACGACCAACGCCTACGAGCCAAAAAACCTCTTCATGATCGATCTCGACATGATGGAGCTGAAGAAAGCGGTCCGCACCATCGGCGTCACCACCGGCTCCACGGTCGTGACGACCAACAGCGACTATTACGACACCGGCCTCCCGACCTCGGGCAACTATTCCACGTTCATCTACAACCCGGCGGCCACGACCAAAAACGTCACGCTCAGCAACAACACGCGCATCATCACGACCAACACCACCACGCTGACCAACGCATTCTCGAGCACCGACTGGAACGGCGCGGTCTACATCGAGTCGATCGCCGCCGACCTTTTTGACGCCACCCCCGGCGCCGGCGCCACCGCGATCGCGCTGCGCAAGGCCAAGACTCATGAACTGCACGATTCCGGCGTGCGCCTCATCAACGGCCGCGGCAAGGTCCCCTCGCTCAACGACACCGACACCACCGGCTTCACCCTGGCCACCAACGACGCGGTGTACATCCTCGGCTCCTTCAACACCGACGGCCTCAGTTCCACGCCCTCCACGGTGTCGCGCCTCGTGCCGTCCGTTCCGGGCGAATCGACGGGCCACTACTACGAAACCGGCGAGCTGCCGGCCTCGATCATCGCGGATGCCGTCTACCTGCTGTCCCAGCCGAACAACGACACCTACCAATCGCAGAACAAGGGCTGGAATGACGCCTTCTCCACCTGTGCGGAGGACGCCACCAGTGGCACCAACTGGATCTCCGCCTGGAAGACCACCGAACGCAGCAATTCCAACCGTCGCGACGGCGAAATCCTCAGCAGCGCCATCTATCCCAACAAGGTGCCTTATGACACCGCCTCGGGCTCCTGGAGCACCGGCACCAACAGCAAGATCAAGCTCGATGCCGCGTTCACTGAGTATTCGACGGCCCTGCTGATGGGCCTGGTGCCCACCGGCAAGAACGGCTGGGCGCAGACCAGCGGCGGTCTCCACAACTTCCCGCGCTTTCTCGAGGACTGGGGCGGTGTCGACTGCCGCATCCGCGGCTCGCTGGTCGCGCTCTTCGAATGTCGCGTCGCCAACGACCCGTGGAACCTTCGCGTGTACGCTCCGCCGAATCGTGTCTGGGGCTTCAACCTGCTGTTCGACTCCGGCGTGATGCCGCCGCTGACGCCCAAGACCGTGCAGATCCGCCGCGTCGGTGCGAATGACATCACCAAGGCCGACTACAACGCGAAGCTCACGGCTTGGGGTTACAGCACCCTGCCCTAAGGGGACCGCTTTTCAATCAGCCACTGGGCAAGCCGGCCGAAAGCCCGCCCCCGGTGGCTGATTTTGTTTTTGGCGGCCTCGTCCAGCTGGGCATAGGTGCAGGCATGGCCGGCCGGGATGAACAGCGGATCGTAGCCAAAGCCCCTGCCGCCCGCCGGCTCGCGCGCCAGCACGCCCTCGCAGCGCCCTTCGAAAACCTGCTCCACCCCGCCCGGCCCGCGCAGCACGAGAACACAGAAGAAATACGCCGCCCGCCTGCCGTCCGGCACCGGACGCATCACCTCGGCCAGCTTGCGCAGGTTCGCGGCGCTGTCGTGTTCCGGCCCGGCGTAGTACGCGGATTCCACGCCAGGCGCGCCATCCAGGGCCTCCACGCACACGCCGCTGTCGTCCGCCAGCACCCACGCGTCCGCCGGCAATGTCGCCTGCAGCGCCCGGGCCTTCTTCCGTGCGTTACCGACAAAGGTGCCCGTGTCCTCGGCGACATCCGGCATCGGGCTGGCCGGCACAAACCGCAGGCCGCCGGGCCCCGACGCGTCGGCCAGCCGCTGGAATTCCTGCACCTTGTGGGCGTTCCCGCTCGCGAGATGGATGACGCTGGTCCGCATCAGCTGTAGACCTTCCGGTTGAAGGTCGCCTCGTCGACAAACATCTTCTCCGGATAGCGCACGAACCCGCGCATGAGCGTGTCGTCGCCGTGCACCTCGTGGCGCACGCGCTCCAGCCGGATGGCGTTCTCGAGCGTCTCCGTGCGCAGGCCTCGCAGGATCGCCTTGCCCTTGTCGTCGGCGAACAGCACCGGCGCATGGTAGGTGAACAGATAGTCGAGCTCGCGCGCCTGCAGGAGTTCGCTGAGCAGCTGCGCGCCGCCCTCGAAGAACACGCCCGTGATCCCCTCCTGCGTGCAACGCGCCCGGAAATCGGGGAAGTTGACCTTGGGCGTCGAGGAGTTGAGCACCCAGGTCTTCACGCCCATGGCGTTCAGCTTGCGCACATAGCCGATGCCGCCGTGCGGCGTGGTGACGACGATCGTGCGTTCGCGAAACTCGTCGGTGTAGACGCCCGGCAGGGACTTGTCCGTGACCGACCGCAGCAGCCCGTCGAAGACAAAGCGCCACGGGCACCATTCCGCGCCGTTCACGCGGGCCGTCAGTCGGGGATTGTCGGCGCGCAGCGTGCCGGCGCCGACCGCGATCGCCGGAAAATAGCGGCGCCACACATGGCCGTTGGCGCGCGCCGCCTCGCCCGTGATCCATTTCGAGTCGCCGGTGCGGGTCGCGACCTTGCCGTCGAGCGTCACGCCGGATTTCGCCGCGAAGAGCGGCTGGCCGCTCGTGATCCAGTGGTTGAAGATCAGGTTGAGATCGTCGCACTCCGCGGCGAGCACGCCCGTGACCACCTCGATGCCGGCTTCGCGCAGCAGCGCGTAGCCCTTGCCCACGTGCGCGGGATTGGGGTCGGTGGCCCCCACCACCACGCGGGAGATGCCGGCGGCGATGATGGCGTCGGTGCAGGGCGGCGTTCGGCCGTGGGTGCAGCACGGCTCGAGCGTCACATACAGCGTGGCCCCCGGCTGCGGTTTGCGCCCGAGGGCCTTGAGCGCGCCGATCTCCGCGTGCGGGCCGCCGGCCGGGGCGGTGGCGCCCTCGGCGACAACCTCCCCGTTTTCGACAATCAGCGCGCCGACCATGGGATTCGGGTGCGTGGTGCCCCAGACGCCGCGCGCCTGCGCGATGGCCCGGCGCATGAAAGCTTCGTGCAGCTCCTGGCTCATTGGATCACGGCGGACACGTAGGGATTGGTTTCCTTCTCATCCCCGACGGTCGTGCGGGGACCGTGGCCGGGAAAGACGATCGTCTCGTTGGGCAACGAGTAGATCTGCTCCCGGATCGACCGGGCCAGCAGGTCGTAGTTGCCGCCCGGCAGGTCCCAGCGCCCCACCCCGCCGTTGAACAAGGCGTCGCCGACGAAGGCGACCGCGCCGGCTGGCGTGTAGAAAAGCACGTTGCCCGGGCAATGGCCGGGCACATGACGCACCTCGAACTCGCGTCCGAGCGCCTTCAGGCGATCGCCCTGCTTGAAGAACGCGTCGATCCTGGCGCCTTGGAGGCCCATTTTCTGGCCCATGAATCCCTCCATGATTTCCGGCGTTTCGATCAGGCCCTGGTCGGCCTGGTGGGCCCGGAGGAGCGCGCCGGTCTGCTGCTTCACATCCGCAGCATCCTGCATGTGATCCCAATGGCCGTGCGTCAGCCAGAGCTCCGTGAGCCGGCACTGCTCCTTTTCGAGCACCGGCCGGACCTTGGCCATGATCCCTCCCGGCGCGTCAATCAGCACCGCCTCGCCGGACGCGGCGTCGGTCAACAGGTAACCCACGGTCTGGATGGGGCCGGACGGCAGGACGTGGATTTTCACGGCGCTAGATTCGGCGAGCGGGCGGTTCGCGCGCAACGCCAAAGGCACCGGAATCCCCCTCACGCCAGCTCCGCCGGGCGGCTGCCGCCCCGGCCCTGGTCGAGCGCCTGGCGCACGGCGCTGAAGAGCTTCTCCAAGTCATAGGGTTTGGCGAGGTAGTTGAGCCCTTCCTCGATCGGCAGCTCGGCGCCGGCGATTTCGCGGTTGTAGCCGCTGGTGTAGATGATCGGCAGGCCGGGTTTTTGCTCCTGCAGCTGCCGGCCGAGCTGCAGGCCGGAGATTCCGCCCGGCATGATGACATCGGTCAGCACGAGCCCGATCTCCGCGTGGTGCCTTTCCCAGACCTCGAGGGCCGCCTTGCCGCTGTCCGCCTCCAGCACGCGATAGCCCTGACGACGCAGGGCGCGCAGGCCGATCTCCCGCACCGCCGGCTCATCCTCGACCAGCAGGATGACCTCGCCCCGGCCGCGACCGGCCAGCGGCGGTTCGATGATCGCCTTCGCGGCGGGCTTCGCCCCCACCCGCGGCAGGTAGACGCGGAAGCGCGTGCCACTGCCCAACTCGCTCTCCACCTCAATCCAGCCGCCGTGCTGCTGCACGATGCCGAAGACCGTGGCGAGGCCGAGGCCGGTGCCCCGCCCGACCTCCTTGGTGGTGAAGAACGGGTCGAAAATCCGCGGCAAGACCTCCGGGGCGATGCCGAGGCCGGTGTCGCCGACCTCGAGATAAACAAAGACGGCCGGCTCGATCGGCTGGGTTTGCGCTTCCACCTTGCGGCCGATGCGCGTTTCGCTGCCGGTGGCGATCCGCAAGGTCCCGCCGCCGGGCATGGCGTCGCGAGCGTTCACCGCGAGATTGATCAGGACCTGCTCCATCATGCCGGCGTCGCCGTTGAAAGTGAGCGCCTCGGCCGAGAGGTCGAGCTGCACCATCACCTGTTCGCCCAGCAGCCGGCGCAGCATCTTGGTCAGATGCGTCACCACCTCGCGCAGGTCGAGGGGCTGCATGTTGATGACCTGGCGGCGGCTGAAGGCCAGCAGCTGGCTGGTCAGGTTGGCCGCGCGATTGGCCGCCTGCGTGATTTCGGCGAGCGATTCCGCCATGTCCGGCGTCACCTTCTCGTTGGTGCGCAGCAGGCCGAGGTGCCCGATGATCGCCGTGAGCAGGTTGTTGAAATCATGGGCCACGCCGCCGGCCAGCTGCCCCACCGCCTCCATTTTCTGCGCCTGGCGCAACTGCTCCTCCAGGCGGGTCCGTTCGGTGGTGTCCTGCGCCGTACCGGTCGCGCCGAGCAGGCGGCCCTTCTCGTCGCGAAGGCTCGCGGCGTTGAAGGAGAGCCGCACGGGAGTGCCGTCCTTGCGCCGGTGCACCGTCTCGTAATTGAAGAGGGACTCGCCGCGCTTGATGCGCTCGTGGCCGTCGAGGTCGCGCCCGGCCTGTTCCGGCATCACGAATTCCGTGAAGCGGCGGCCGATCATCTCCGCCGGCTCGTAACCGTAGATGCTGCGCACCGCGTCGTTGACGAACGTCCACCGGCCCTCCGCGTCGACGGACCAGATCAAGTCGCGCGAGGTCTCCACGATCGTGCGGTAGGCGCGGTCGCGCTCCCGCTGTTCCGCCCGCTGCTGGTCGAAGACCAGCATCACCAAGCCGAGCGAAATTCCCAACACCCGCGCCGCCCAGGCCAGGTAGATCCATTCGGGGTAATAGTTCAGGTAGAACTGCACGGGCACCGCCAGGGCGAAGACCACATAGGGCACCGCAAAGGTGGCCGCCAGCAGGGCGCCCGGCAGCCGCGTTTCCCGCCACAGGTTGATCAGCCAGTAGAGGATCGCCGCCCGCGCCAGGATCACCGTGATGTTGATGCCGAGCAGTTCGATGAAAACGCTGTGGAATCCCGCCCGATCCGCCGCCACCCCGGCCGCTTCCAGCCAGCCCGGCAGCAGGTATCGGCAGATCAGGATGAGGGGCATGCCGATGCCCAGGTAGTAACGGCCGAGTTTCGCCGGCACCTTCACGCCTACCAGTTCGGCGCAGCCGGTCAGCAGCCACCAAGTCACCACCAGGTTCAGGCAGTCCGACAGGCTGTGCCAATGGCTGACTTTGCCGGAGTAATCCAGCTGCGAAAGGACGATGCCCGTCCGGAACGCCTCCAACAGCCAGCTCTGCGCAATCAGCCGGGAAAATTTCGCCGGGTGCTGCCGGTACATGAACCAGTACACGCAGCCAAACGCCGCATGCAGCATGATGACCATTTGCAGGATGACGGGCGTCATACGCCTGTGCCTGAAGCTGGGGTGCCGCCGCCGTGACCAAGCGGTAAGTTCACGACCTCAGGCTACCTAGGGCAGCTGCCCTAGCAACGTCCAAATCACGTCTTGCGCCCCCATCTCCGCTCCTCTGTTCTCAACCCTTCTACGTCCCATGACTTCCGCCGACATCCGCCAGTCGTTCCTCGATTTCTTCAAATCGAAACAGCATGCCATCGTCCCGTCGTCCTCCCTGATGCCGACGGCGCCCAATTTGCTGTTCACGAACGCCGGCATGAACCAGTTCGTGCCGTATTTCCTCGGCGACCAGGCCGCCCCGTGGAAACGCGTGGCCGACACGCAGAAGTGCATCCGTGCGGGCGGCAAGCACAACGACCTCGAGGACGTCGG
>JBEHYX010000038.1:0-34957 GCA_048497945.1 Verrucomicrobiota bacterium
AAAAAATCGTTCACAGGCATTGAGAAAAAAATTTCGAAATGCCGGCGACTGGTCCTTCGCACCCCCCGGATCCTCTGCAACCCCGGGAGCGGCGAAGGTAAACCGGTTGGCGCGTAACCCGCGCGCTCAACCGGTTCCCAAGCAATACCCTTAGAAGTTCAACGTCGTGGTCAGCATCCAGGTCATGGGGTCACGAATGCTGTAGGCCGCATAGGTGCCGTCGGGCTGCGCCGAGATCGGAATGAGCTCGTTGTGCACCCCGATGTTCCGGACGTTCAGCTGGACGGTCAGGCCGACTTTCTTGGACAGCTTGCGATTGTAGCTGACCCAGGCGTCGTAGTTCGTCAGCGCCGGCGCATAGTACGGATGGCGCGCGTCGGGAATCGCACCGGCGACCGGGTCGACGATCACCGGGGAACCGATGGCCGACTTGTCCTCCCAGCGGACGCCGCCGCCAACCGCCCAGCCCTTGAGCCAGCCGTTCAGGGCGCCGTCGGTGAACGTGTAGTTGGTGATCCCGCTCCAGTGCCAGCGACGGAGTTCCGTCGCGGGACCGCCGTCCTGCGTGGTGACCGCCAGCGTGGGCACCACCACACCGGTGGTCACGGCGTCGCCGAACAGGGTTTGGTTGTCGGCTTCGTACAGCTTGCCGGCGGCACCCTTGTAGACCGGCTCGAGCGATTTGATGAAGGCCTGCAAGTCCGTGCCGCTGTTCGTGCGCACGGCGACCGCCTTGGACACGTCGAACTTGATGCGCCAGTTGCGCGTGGGATTGTAGGTGAGTTCGAACTCGTCGCCCGTCGAGGCCACGTCGGCAACCGACACGACCTGGCCGGCCCGGCGGTCGTAGTTCCAGTCGTTGGCCGCGGCATCATAGGTCACGCGGAACGTCTGCTGGTACTGCTGGCCCATCGGGGAGGCCAGCCACTGGTTGAACTGCTGGATGCCGGCATACTGCGGGTTGGTCGGGTCGTTCACATTGCCGTTGTTGCCCTTGGCGATCTGATCCAGGGTCCCGCCGATGTAGTCGGCCAGGTTGGAGATCGAGCTGCTCAGGTTGACGAGGCTGGAGGAATCGACGTTCTCCGTCTTGTAGTGGCCGTACTTGAGCACGAGCTTGCCGTGGAAGGCCTCGAGCAGGACGCCCCACTCCGAGGTCTTGCCCTTCTCGGGCCCGCGCGTGTTGTTGAACATGTCGAAGCGCTGGCCGGTCGGCTTGAAGTTGTCCGAGTGGTTGTAGGTCAGGCTGACGACGCTGCCGAAGGGCAGGTGCCGGTTGATGAAATCCGGCGAGTGCAGGACGCCGCCCCAGTTGAAGGAATCCTCCGTGACGTTGGACACTTCCTTCGTGTCCCACGGCGGCCCGAGCAGGGCCGTGCCGGTGACGGGATCGGACGGCGGCACGCCGGCGTCGTAGGTCAGCACATGATCGCGGCGCCAGCCAACGGTGGTGACAAGCAGGTTGTCCATCAGGAAGTCCTGCGCCACCAGCGAGGTGGAGTTGATCGTGGTGGCGCGCTTTTGCACGCTCGAGTTGCGCAGGGTGTTGGCCACGCTCTCCCGCGGGTTGCTGATCACCTGGAAGCTGCGTTCCTGCCACGGCGTCGGGGGGTTGGTGATCGCCGAGGAGGTGGGCGAAGTGTAGAAGAGGATCTTCGCGGACTGGAGCTGCGTCGGCCACTGGGTGACGGGCGTGGCCAGGCCGCCCATGGGGGTGGCGAAGCCGCTCGCGTTGGGCCCGATGTAACTGATGAAGGAGATGCCGCGGCCCTGGCCGCCGGCGGATTGCGGCGAGCCCTGGTTGGCGATCGCGTAATCCTGGCCCGTCATGAACGCCTGCTGGGTGCCGTAGTTCATGTCCGTGACCTTGTAGTGGGTCTGCGTGCCCGTGAACCGGTGGTGGCCGAGGAGCCAGCCGAGCCACTTGGGCCCGACGTTCTGCAGGTTCAGGCTGTAGTACGCGGTGAGGCGCGCGGTGTCGCGGTCATGCGCCTGGGCGTTCATGTAGGCGAAGCCCGAGATCAACGGACGCCCGAAGTTCGGGTTCGGCTGCCCGTTGGGCAGCGTCGAGTTCATGTCGACGCGCAGGGTGTACCCGCCCTGGGAGTAGTCCGGCAGCGTGAAGCCGTTCTCGAGGTTTTCGCGATTGTAGGCGAGCTCCACGCCGGCCTGGCCGTCGAGGAACGTCTGCTCCAGGGTGACGTTGTACGTGTTCCACTTCGCCCACTCATACTTGGACGTGCCGGCGAGCATGTTGTGGTAGAAGTCGTAGATGTTCGGATCGACGATCGAATAATTCTTCCAGAAATTCTTGGTCGGATCATTCGCGTGGACGACGTTGTTGAGGATGCGGGAGCTGTCGGCAAAGCCCAGCATGCCGTCGGTCACCAGCGCCGTGCCGGCGGCATTCGGGCGCACGTTGGCGATCTGGCCCGAACGGAAGCCCAGGACATTCGTGCCCGGAATGCCGAGGACGTCGGAAGTCGGATCGGAGTAGACCAGCGTCATGTTGTTGGTCAGGCCGACCGTGCCGATCGCGGTGGTGAGGACATTGGTATTCCGGCCGCCCGAGGAAGTCAGCGGGCTGAACGTGCCGGGGCTGGTCGTGCTCCCCGGGATGTTCAGCGGGGAAAGCGGGCCCGTCAGGGCGAGCGCGCCGGTGCTCGGGTTGTAGACCGGTTTGCCCATGGCCCACCACCACGTGTAGGAATCGCTGGGCGGATTGGTGCGGGGATTGTTCGAATCGACCCGGGCATCCTCCACGCTGGCGCGGATGGTGGTGTTGGCGAACGGATGATAGGTCGCCGCCAGGTAGCCGCGCTTGTTCTCGCGGTAGGCCTGTTCGATCCGATAGTGGTCCATGGAATACAGACCCGCGACGCGCACCGCCAGCTTGTCATCGATCAGCACGTCGTTGTGGTCGATCGAGGTGCGCACCGAGCCGTACTGGTCGGTGCGGTAGGTCACCTGCGTCTTGGTCTTGTTCAACTGCGCCTTGATCAGGGATTGGTTGATGATGCCCGCCGGGCTGCCCAAGCCGAACAGCATCGCATTGGGGCCGCGGCTGATTTCGACGCGGTCGATGTTGTAGCCGTCCAGCGGGGTGCCGCTGATGAAGAAATCGGCCGTGGTATCGGCCGCCATGAGGCCGCGGACGCGCGTGACCGGGGCGACGGACTGCACCGCGATCGTGTTCTCGAAGCCGATCTCGCTGCCGCCGTTGAGGGCGGACACACTCGAGCCGGAGAAATTGCCGGTCGCACCCGCCACTTCGGTGTTGAGCGTGTAGGCGAGCAGCGTGTCGAGATTCACCGCGCCGATGTCGTTCATGTAGTCCTTGGTGACCACGGAGACCGATCCGGCGATGTCGCGCATGTCCGTGCGGAGACGGGTTCCGGATTGCGCCGTGGTGGCGGCGTAGCCGGTGTCATCCTCGGCGTTGACGACGAAGGGCGAGAGCTCGATGGTCTTGTCGCCCTTTCGGTTGTTGTCGCGGTCGCTGCTGTTCACTTCGGCGGCAGTCGGGGTGCGCACGGTGCTGGCCGGGGAGGCGGTGGAAGCCGGGGCGGATTGGCCGGCCGCCGGCTTGACGGCGAGCGCCAGGCACACGAGGAGGATGGCGGTCGCGGACGGAAGTGCCGGCAAAGAGCCGGCACGAGGTTTACAGGGTGTGGTCATCATGGGGGGGGAAGGTGACTCAGGTTTGATGTACTGACCGGCGGAAGCGTCGGATTCTTGGGAAATCCAGCCCTCCCGCCAATCGGGGTCATCGACGCTTGATGGATTGATGACTCTTTCACCAACCGCAGAAGTCTGATCAGGCTGGTGCGAAAAGTGATGTGGCCCGGCCGACCCCGATTGTGAACATACGCCCTGTCCCGCTGCGATTCATTTCGCCACCCGCGGTTTGTGCAGCCGGGAGTCCGCGGCAGGCCCGGTCGGACAAGACCGAGTGGACGCGATGGATGTCGTCCGCAAAAGCGGGTGCGCGTTCAGCCCGACGCATCCAAGGCCCGCAGGTCGGCGCGCACCGCCGCGTAGGTGGTCGCATAGCCGGCCACCGCCGCATCCGGCTGGCGTCCGTGCACCCGGCACCATTCGCGATAAAGCGCCGGCCACCAGTTCGCGTGCTCCGTCAGGCCGCGCTCGAGGTAGCTCTGCCAGTCGATCAGGACCTTCGACCAGCACGCGTCGCCGTAGGCCGTCGCGCGCTGCGGGTCGCCCATCGCCTTGACGTACCAGTCGCGCCCGATGCGCGCGTGCAGCACCTCGTCGGCCCAGTCGTAATCCTGGATCATCGCCGAGAACGGGTCGCCCGAGGCGACACCGACTTCCCATTCGAAGCGCTTCCCGGTCTTCGGCATCAGGCCCTGCTCGATGAAATAGAGGACGGCGTGGCGCTCGAGCGGCTGCAGCTGCGTGTTGAGCGCCAGCGACCAGGTGAAGTTCACCCGCACGAAGCGCGGCCAGTCGATGCCGGCGCGCACGAAACCGATCTCGCCCATCATGGCGTGGCGCGCCTCGTCCCACAGCTGCCGGGTCATGTCGACGTAGTAGTCCCACGGCTTGCCGGGAGTTTCCGCGATGATCGTGGCCATCATTTCGGGCACGTCGATTTCGCGCAGGCGCTTGTAATACATCATGAGCGTCTTCGGCTCCGGCGGGAATTTCTCGTCGTAAAGGAAGGCCTCCGCATGCACGCCCATGTTGTACGGATCCGCGAAACGCTCGTCGCGCCGCGGCGTCCGGTCGGCGACCCGCGGGAGCTTCGAGAACTCCCGCCGCGGTGCGCCGCCGCCGGCCGGGCCGGAACCGTCGAGCCCGCCCGCCTGCCGCAGCAGGTCCGCGAGCAACTCGCGCCAGGAGGCCAGTTCGTCGCGCCGGGCCGCCGGCACGAGCCGGTCGAGGCATTGCGCGCCATAGTCGAGCATCTCGTCCACCTCCACCAGCGCGAACCGGCAGAGCCGGAAGCTGGGATGATCGACGAGCTTGTTGGTGTCCGCCATGTGCCGCTGCAACGCCTCGCGCAGCGCGGGCAACGCGACGCCGTAGAGCCCGACCAGCAAGGCCGCCGTGTCGGGCGCGGCGAGAATTTCGTCGAACACCACGTCGAGCGCCGCGTCCGGCACCGTGTCGAGCCCGAGCGGCGGCTCGCGCATCTCCCCCACCCGCTTCCGCCACGCAGCCGCGTGCTCCGCGCAATAGTGCGCATGCAAGCTGAAGCCCATCTTGAGTTCGTAGACCGGCTCGGCCGTCAGCCGCTGCACGAACACCTGGTGGAGCCGGCGGAACGCCCAGTGGTGGCGCTTCAGCCGGCGAACGCAGTCGTCGATCGAGAGGCCGATCCGCATCGCGTCGGCCAGGGTGGTGATTCCCGCCACCGGCGGCAGATCGCGATAAGGACGATAGCCTTCCGGATTCATGGCGCTAGAGATTGAAGATCGCGCGCAGGGCGCGGCCGGTGTTTTCGATCAGCACTTCCGGCGCGTGCTTGTAGAAGGGCACCGGGGGAATCATTTCCGCCGTGCCCCAGCCGTCATAGCCGGCGGCCCGCAGGGCTTTCATCACCGCCGGCCAGTTGACGTCGCCGGACAGCAGCTCGACAAAACCGTCCGTCGTGCCGACCGCCCGGCGGTAGTCCTTGAAGTGCACCCGCGTGATGCGCCGGCCGAGCAGCTCGATCCAGTGCTCCGGATAGCCGGTGGCGAGCGCATTGCCGATGTCGAAGTAGGCGCCGACGCGCGCGCTGCCGAAACTGTCGATGAATTCGACCATCTCGCGCGGGCTGAGCAGGAATTTGTTCCAGACGTTCTCGATCCCGATGGTCACCCCGAGCTTTTCCGCCAGCGGGACGGCACCCGCCACGAGCGCCCGCGCGCGATCGTAGGCCGCGCCGTAAGGCACGACCTCGGCCCCGGGAATGAAATCGACGCCGACCGCCGCCGGCACCACCAGGATGGCGTCGACCCCGAGTTCGGCCGCCACCGCGAGCTGCCGGGCGAGCAGCTGCGCCGCCCGCGCCACCGTGGCGGCATCGGCACTGGCGCCGTTCGCTCCCCAGTAAAGCCCCGAAGCCAGCCCGGAGAGCTGCAGCCCGTGCTTTTCCGCGAGTCCGCGCACCGCGCGCAGTTCCGCCGGGGTGCTCTTCAGTGCGACCGGACCGTCCGGGGTCAGATCGATTTCGAATCCCGCAAAACCCGCCGCGGCCGCCAGCCGGAGCTTCTCCTCCAGCGGCATTTCCCCGGGAAACGACCAGACGCTGATGCTCGTTTTCATGCGCGGGCCGCCTTCAGGTTGACCGGCCGCCCGGTCGTGACGGATTTCATTTCCGCCAGCACCACCTGGAGACTGGCGACGGCCTGGTCGAGCGTGGCGATGGCCGACGGCCGGCCGGCCTGCACGCAATCGATGAAGTAGCGCAGCTCGTTCGCGTAGCCGCCGAGCGAGGCGATGTTGCCGCCCGCGCCCGTCGCCGTCCCGCCCGCCGGGACGAATGGCAGCGCGGCGGGAGGATTGCCGTCCAGCGTGACCTTGAGCGTCGGCGTCGCGGTCGAATCGTATTCGATCGTCCCGCGCTCGAACACCGCCTGGAACGCCATCTGGAAGCCCCATTGCGCGGGATAATTCCAGCCGCCCTCGGCCTGCACGATGACGTCGTCATAGGCGTAATCGGTGAAAATGTGATTCCAGCCCTCGCCATCCTGGACGCCGCGCGAGCGCACCGCGCGCGGCGCGCCGAGCAGGTGCAGGACATAGTCGGTGTCATGGATGTGCAGGTCCAGGGCCGCGCCGAGCGAACGCCGGGCATCGTTGATCCAGTGGCCGACCGTGTAATGCGGCCGGGCGCTGCGCCGCTGCATCGTCAGGCTGAGCAGCCGGCCGGCGGTGCCGGCGCGGACAAACTGCTCGAACGCCTGGTATTCCGGCCAGAAGCGGACGCACTGGCCGACCTGCACAAACGTGCCGGCGCGGCGATGCGCCGCCTGCATCTTCCGCGCGTCCGCCAGGTTGAGCGTCACGGGTTTCTCGCAAAAGACGTGTTTGCCCGCCCGCAGGGCGGCGATGGCCGCCGGCGCGTGCTGGTCGGTCGGCAGGCAGACATTCACGATGTCGGCGTCGGTTTCGCGCAGCGCCGCGCCGAGGTCCGGGAACATCGGCGCGGTGAGGCCGCAGCGGCGAGCCCGGTCGCGCGCCAGGTCCGGCGCCGTATCGACGATGGCCACAATCTCGGCCTCGGGAATGCCGGCCAGCGCCTGGGCATGCATCTGCCCCATAAAGCCAAAGCCGGTGAGAATGACGCGTTGTCTTTTCATGGAGAAAATCGGGAGGGGTTCAGCCGCGGGGGGACCGCATCCTTGCTGGAAACATCCCGCGCATGCTTCTAGCCGCCCGCCCCGCCCGCGCGAAAAGTGGCAAAAGTTGAGCAGTCTGCCGCAAAGTGTGATGCGGCCGGAACCGTTCCGGCGGCCGGCGCACCCGCTCCCGGTCCCGTGGGCGAACGGGCTTGGAGGGTGTTTTCAAACCGCCGGAGGGTTTGACCACAAATGCTCCGCCTAACGGCTGCGCTTGAAGTTCCCCTCCGCCTGACCTGTCAGCCGTAGGCCCGGCGAAGGCTGATCGGCTCCGGTTTTGGTTCCGGGGAACGGCTAGAGCCTATCAAATAAAATCGCAGCCAATATGAATCCGAAAGCATCCGATCCACGTTTTCGTCATCCTGAGCCGTGCGAAGGATCCACTCCGTCAGCATCAGTACGTCCTTTCCCGTGGATCCTTCGCTGCGCTCAGGATGACGTTAGGGGGATTTCTTGGGGATTCGAATCTGGAGCGGCTCCGACTTCATTTGAACTGCTATCGCCGTTGGGGAAGCCGTTCGATCTCCCGTCGGCGATCAGCCGGCCCCCGAAACCTACGGCGAAGCCGATCAGGCGGAGCGCACCAGGTAGCGCAGCCGTTAGGCGGAGCATTCGTGGTCAAAACGGGCTCGGCGGCCTTTCGCCGGGTTTGCCGGCACGCCCCCGGTCAGCGAACCGGCCCGCTCCGCCGGCGCGCGGCCCGCGGGGTCCGGCCGAACGCCCGCGCGAAACGACGCGAAAAATAAAGCGGGTCCGTGAAGCCCGCCTTGTAAGCGACCTCGCCGACGCTCAGGCCCGTGTAGGCCAGCAACTGCGCCGCCAGTTCCAGGCGCAGGTTCTCGCTGAACTGCCGCGGCGTGGATCGGACCTGCGCCTTGAAGAGATGGCTGAGGCGCGAAGGGGACAGGCTGCAATGCGCCGCGAGCTCGGCGATCGAAAAGGGCCGGGCCGGATCCCCCGCAAGGTAGGCCAGGGCCTTGCGAATGCGCGGGTCGAAGGCGAGCGAGCGTTCGCCCGCCAGGCCGCGCTGCGCCCAGATCAGCGCCTCCTCCAGGGCGTTGAGCGCGAGTTCCGCCGCGTGGGCGCCGCCGAGCCGGTTGGCGAGGAGCATGCGCTGGAGCGCGGCGCCGAAATGCTTCGCCGCCGCGCCGGTCAGGCTCGCGACCGCCGCGCCGTCCGCCGCCTCGGGCCAGGCGAGCCATGGCTCCCAGTGCGGCTTGGGCCGGAAGTGAACCCAGCGCAGCCGCCACCGGCCCACTGCGGGATCGGTGGAGTAATCCTGCGCCGCCTCGGGCCGGTAAAGCAGCGCCTGCCCGGCCCGGAGGGTCCGGGCTTTCCCCGCCACCACCACCCGCCCCGCCCCCTGCAGCGTGTGGATCAGCAGCCAGTCGCCGGACCCGTGCGGGCGCCAGTTCGTGTAGCTGCGCCCCTGCCGGAACTCGGCGCAGACCAGCGGGTCGGCGGGCACGTGCGGGGTGATTTCACGACGCGGGGGCATGGGAGGATTTAGAGGTCATGGCAAAACCTGTCATGGCGAGGAGGCCCGGAACGGGCTGACGAAGCAATCCCGCAAGCTGGATCGCCACGCCCGGCTGCGCCGGGCTCGCGATGACCAGGCAGGTTTTGCCATGAACGCTTAGCAGGAAAATCCATGTCTTGAGCAACCCAATCCATTCCCTTTTCCCGCGATTTCGACTAGATTCTTCCCACTATGGTTGCCTCCTCCTCCACTGTTTCCCCCTTTCTCAATCCCACGCAGGCCGACGAGTTCAAAGCGCGCGGCTATTGCATCGTCGACGGGCTTTTTACCCCCGCCGAGATTTCGGACATCATGGCCTTCTTCGAGGACTACAAGAACATCGGCACCGCCGTGTTCGACGCCGGCATGAAGTTCGACGAGATCGATCCCGGCAAGCGCCAGCTGCGCGCCATGCACCCGCACCGCTACAGCGAGCGGGCGAAGGGCTGGGGGCTGAATCCCCGCGTGATGTCGGTCCTGGCGGCGCTGTTCGGCCGGCCGGCGCTGCTGGCCCAGACGATGTATTACTTCAAACCGCCGGGGGCGAAGGGCCAGGGCATGCACCAGGACAATTTCTACCTCCTCGCCCAGCCCGCCACCTGCATCGCCGCCTGGACCGCGATCGACGCCGCCACCATCGACAACGGCTGCCTCTATGTCGTCCCGGGCTCGCATCGGAAGAACATCCTGTGCCCCGCCGAGGGCGCGGAAGGCTGGATGAACTACGGCGACAGCCACATCAAGCCGTTCCCGCGCGACTGCACGCCGGTGCCGCTCGAGGTGCCGCAGGGCGCGACGGTCTTCTTCAGCGGCAACCTCATCCACGGCTCGGGTCCCAACCGGACCAAGGATCGCAGCCGCCGCACGTTCATCGGCCACTACATCGACGAAGCCAGCGACCAGGTCTCGCAGTTCTACCACCCGGTGCTGAACGCCCGCGGCGAAACCGTCAGCAACCTCGCGATCCCGACCGGCGGCGGCCCCTGCGGCGACGGCTGGGTGGGCGCCACGCACTGAGGCGGATCCATGCAGACGAAGGTGGAGCGACTTGTCCCCAAGGCGCTTCCTCCCGGCGGAGCTCCGCAAGCGCGGTAGGGACACCGCGCTCCACCTTTCGGTTCGTTCCGCCGCAGAGCATAATCCGGAGGCAACTGTATGAGTCCCCCTGAGACCCGCGCTCCCTGTTCCGGCGCCGGACTTCCTCCGGCGCCTTCTCGGTTTTTCGCCGCGCCATCCGCCGGGGGCCGGGAGGCCGATATCGCCGTGCCGATTCGCCGCATCGCCGGAATCGGAAATTGTCGTCGCGCCGTCCGCCGCCATGCTTTCGGCCATGAAAGCCATCGCGCCCCTCCTGGCCTTGTTCTGCCTTGTGTCGGTTTTCGCCCAGGAAACCAAGTCCGTGCCCCCCGTTGCCGCCAACGGCAAGCTCCTCGTCCTCGATCCGTTGAACATTCGGGGGAAACCGGTCAACTCGTTTGGCTTCGACCTGTTGATCTATGCCGACCCGCAGACGAAGAAGGTCAGCCACATTGTGATTTCCCGCGTCATCCCGGGCACCGACGCGGAGAAAGCCCGCCTGCGCGCGGGAGATGAAATCATCAAGGTCGACGGGGTCGAGGTGCGCGGACTCGACCCCGAGGTATCGGCGGACAGCGCGCTCGGGCGGATTTTTCTCAACCGCCCGCTCGGCACGCAGGTGAAGCTGGAGGCCCTCATTCACCGCACCGCGGGCTTCACGCTGCACGTCCGGCCGCAAACGCCGATGCCCGACTAGGAAACTCGCCGATTTTTCTGCGAACGGGAAATTGAAGTGAACCTGCCCCTTTCCGGCCTTCGCCGGAGCCTGCGCGCAGGCGGCCGAATCCGGCGCGGAAATCACAAACGCCAAGGAAGCCGAATCAAAATCGATAAACGGCCCTGGGATTTTTTCTCATCAAGAGTCCATTTCAAAACCTGCCTTGTCATCGCGAGCCCGGCGCAGCCGGGCGTGGCGATCCAGCTTGCGGGATCGCTTCGTCAGCCCGTTCCGGGGCCTCCTCGCCATGACAGGTTTTGGAATGACCTCTACGCCCCCGGTCGTTCATTTGGCGTTTAGAGCGTTTTAATAAATTTCGTGGCCGATGCAGCGCCTGGGTTGTAGGGCGGGATCGCTGATCCCGCCTCGAACGCGGCAGCGGTTTCGCACATCAGGCGGGGTCAGCGACCCCGCCCTACAATCGAGTCAGCGGCTATAGTTCTATTTAAAACGCTCTAGCCACGCCTCAAGATAACCGGAGCGAGCCGCGCGGCTGACCCGGTTCTCGATGACCCCAGCGCGAAAGTCTCGCGCGCGGCGGCGTGGCGGAGCAGGACCCCGGCGCGGGACGCCGGAAGATTTAACCACGAATGAAGGGGTGGAGCTCGCTCCGCCATTCCCATTTAGGAAAGATACGTCTTCATCACTGCGCGGCGTCCCTCCTTGGGATTCTTCCGGGCTTCCGCGGCCGAGCCCGGGGCCGCTTTTTTGGCCCGACGCGCCGCAACCCGCGCCCGAAAGCGCGGGCGCGGGGGCATGGCCCGGCCGGCAGAAACCGCTCAGGGAATTTCGCGCAATGTGCCGTTGCCGTTGAGCGTGAGACGATCGCTGGTCACCTCACCCTCGAGAACGCCGCCGCCATTGATCGTCACCTGCCCCGCCGGCGCGATCACCGCGCCGCGGAAGGTGACGGCGCCGTTCAACGTCAGGCCGCCGTCCGCCACGCGCAGGATGAGCCATTCCGGATGTCCATTTGCCCCCACGTCGCCATTGGCGATGAGCCCCTGGGCCAGCGTCAGGATGACCGGCCCCACGATCCGCAGCTGCGCACCGCCGTTGAGCGTGAGGCGCTGCAGGTTGTAGATCACCGGCTCGGTGGCTCCGGCCACGCCGAACACGAGGGCGCTGCCGGAATTCGCGATGAACGTCCGGTAGGTGCCGGGCGGCACGGGGACGGCGCCGGCGCCGCCGTTGAGCGTGAGGTCGCGCAGCGTCGTGAAGTCACCGGCACTCTGGCCGCCGGCATTGAGCGCGACGTCGCGCGTGCCGCCGGGCAACGGCGGCGGCGTGACGTCGGGCAAGGCGATCGGATTGGTGCGCCGCACCAGCCCGCTCAGCAATGCGCCGCCGTTGAGCGTCACGCGATAGGTGGCCGGCGCCGCGTCGCCGGTGCCGTCGCGCGTGCCGCCGAACATCGGGCTGCCGTTCAACGTTACCACCGGGGTGCCGGGCACGAGCAGGTCGCCGTAGATGCCGGCGCCGCCGTTGAACGTGACATTCTCCGGCAGCAGCTGCTGGAGCGAACCGTCGAGCTGGCCGTTCAGCCCCGGCGCATGCCGGATGAGTGCGGTGATGCCGATGTGCATCGTGCCGGAGGCCGAGCCGGTGTGGTCGGGATCCGTGATCGTCGCGACGACCGCATAGTCCCCGGGGTTGACCGGGGGCGCCGTGTCGCCGTCGTAGGTGATCTCGACCGCAAGGCCGGACGGCGTCGTGGTGGCGGTGGCCGGTTTCGGGGTGCCGTCATAACGCTGCTCGAGCCCGCTCAAGGCCACGCCGGCGGACGCGGCCGCGACCGTGAGAGCGGCGGGCGCGCTGGCCGTGGAGCCGGCGACATTGCTGACCACCACGCTGTAGCTGCCGGCATCCGCGACCTTGACGCTCGAAAGAACCAGCGTCGGCGCGTTCGCCCCCGGGATTGCCACCCCGTCCCGGCGCCATTGGTAACCGAGCGCGGGCGTGCCATTCGCCGCCACGGCGAAGCTTACGGCCTCGCCGGCGGTCGCGCTGCGTGGCGCCGGCTGCGCCGTGATGACGGGCGCATGGGCGACCACCGTCACGGCAAAGCTGGCCGTCGCCGTGTTGCCCGCCCAATCCGTCGCGGTCAGCGCGACCAGGGTCGTGCCGACGGGGAACAGGCTGCCGGAGGCCGGCACTGCCGTCACCGCCGTGGGGCCGCCGATGTCGTCCTGCGCCGAGGCCGTGAAGGTGACGGGGGTTCCCGCATTGGTGTCGGCATCGAGGGTGATGGCGGCGGGCGGCGTGATCACGGGAGCGGTGCGGTCCACCACGTGAACCGTCACGCTGGCGGTGGAGGAACCGGCTTTGCCATCATCCACGGTAAGCGTGACCGTGGTCGCCCCGTAAGGCAGCGTGACCGTCGCCGTCGGGCCGGTGGCCGAACCGCCCGGCCAGCTCCAGGCATAGGTCAGCGGGTCGCCGTCGGCATCGCTCGAGGCGCCGCCGTCGAGCGTCACCGCGGCGCTCATGCCGCTGACGAGGTCGACGGTCTGGTCCGGCCCGGCGTTGGCCACCGGCGGGTGATTGCCGGCCGGCCCCTTGACCAGGATGATGCCCTGGCGGTCGCCGAGCGTGAGCGTGGTGACCGCCTGGCCGTTGTTGGTGGCCGGATCCTGGGTGCCGCGGAACCGCTGGTAACCGGGCTCGATCGTGATGGTCTGCGGGCCGTTGTCCTTCGGGTTCACGATGGCCATGCCCTTTTCGAAGTGCCGCACATACACGCCGTTTTGCGCCGGCACGAGCTGCGGCCCGTCCACCGCGTGGCCGAGATCGACGTCGAATTCGTCGTACCACTGCACGTTCGTATAGCCATTGTCGTTGGCCGCGAAGTAGCCGTCGTCCATCAGCGCGGAGGCCATGGCGTAGCGCAGCTCCGCGTAGGTGGGCGTGGAGTTATGGTATTGAAAGATCACCAGGTGCGGCGCGTTGGTGTGGGCCATCAGGCTGCGGTAGCTGGTCATCATGCCTGCCCAGCCGGCGTACACTTCCGGCGAGAAAGGCCGGCCGATCGCGTGCTCCAGCAGCGCGCCGTCGAGCAGACCCGTGTATTCCGGATCGCGCAGGAAACCCTGGTTGAGCGACGCGTGGCCGTCCACGTTGCCGATCGTCTTGAGCTGCGGCATCAGGGTCTTGACCGCGGCGAGATGGTCCGCGATGCCCTGCCGGAAATACGCCCAGTTCGCCGGGTTTTCGCTGTCGTCATTGGTGCCGTCGCCGTTCCAGTCGGGCGAACTCCGGGGTTTGTAGAAAACGTCGTCCGCGAACCAGGCGTCGAACTCCGGGATCGGCTCGAACATCACCGCCTGCTCGCGCTTGGCATACCACTGCGGAAAGCGGTCGCCGTTGTTGTCCGGCGTGACGTAGCCCGTGATGTTGGCGCAATTCTTGCCCGAGAAGATGCTCACGAGCGCGCCGGCCGTGGTGCGCGCCCACCAGTCGCCGGTTCCGTTCGGGCCTTTTTCAGCGAACAGCTTGTCGTAGATGTCGCGTGCCGCGGTGTTGTTGGCGTCCGAGCTCTGCGACTCGAGCAGGGTATAGTTGGCGATAAGGATGTTCGGGTTCAGCGCCTTGATTTCGCGAACCGCCTGCCGCGGGCTTTTGCCGTTTTTGACCCAACCCTTGTAAAAGGAAGTGATCAGCAGGTCGTAGCGCGCGACCTGCGCCTGGTAGGCGGCGTTGTCGTAGCCCTGGGGCGAACCGATCATGTACGCCGCCAGTTTCGGAAATGTGTCCTTGTACCGGCCATGCACCACGGGCACCGCCGCCACGCCGGTGCCTTGGATCGCAAAAGTGAACGGGTTTTTCGTCGGGTCGTTCGTGCCGAACGCCAGGGTCGCGGAGCGCAGTCCCAGCGCGGCCGCCGCGAAGCGGACGGAGAAGGTGGTGCTCGTCCCGGGGGCGAGCACCGGCGCCGGCTGGGCGGTCACCGTGAAATCGGCGGCGTTCGCCCCGGCAATGGTGACCGCGTCGAGCGTCACTTCGGCGTCGCCCACGTTCTGGACGGTGTAGACGCGCGTCAGCGCCACGGTGCCCACGTCCGCCGAGCCAAAGTCCGTCTGTTCCGCGCTCGTCGGCGTCAGGTCGCCATTCACGACCGGCGTGCCGTTGCAGCTCACGCCGATCTTCGGCCCCGCCGGCGGCGGCACCTCGGTGGTCGGGGAAACGGAGACATTGTCGAACGTCACCGTCGCGAACTGGCCCATGAGCCCGATCTTGCCGCCTTCCGGCAGCTGCGTCTGGTTGGGCAGGCTGGAAAGAATGATGATGCCGTTGAGCTTCACCGTGGTCCGGGCGTTGGTCCCGGCGCCGGTGCGGATCACCTCGAGGTCGCGCGTGGCCGCTCCCGTCGGCAGCCCGAAGCTGGCGTACGACTCGCTGGCGACCGTGGTCACGACGTTGTTCACCCGGCTCCGGATCGAGATGGTCCCGACATTGTTCATTGAGACGTCGTAGTGGTTGTTGGCGTCGATGTAATTGTAGACGACCCCCGAGATGTTGCCCGAGGCCCCGCCGCTGCCCCGCAACCGGACCTTGAACGAATAGCCCGCCGCGGACGTGGTGCCCCAGGTCGCGCCGTTATAGACGGAGAATCCCAGGTTGGTCCCGGTCTTGTTGTAGGTGCCGCCGGACAGCGCCCAGGTGTCGCTGACGACCGACCAGCCCGCGGCGGTGCCGCTGTCGAAATTTTCCGTATAGGTTTGCGCCTGGCTGGGGCTGGCGCTGGCGAGCGAACCGAGAAACAGGAAGGCCGGCAACCAGCGGCGGATCCAGTTTCGCACCTGGGCATGGGTATTCATTTTCATGGGGATTGTCGCCTGGTGCCGCGGGCGAAATAAGTCCGTCCGCGATACTGGCTGGGGTGGATGAAACGCGGAGGGGGAAAAGCGGCGCCCGGCTCGTCTGCCTGCGGCGCTCGCATGACCATCACGGGATTTTCCGCGGCACGTGACAAACGACCGAAGCCTGATGGATGACCTGCAAAAAGTGATTCGGCGCGCGGCTTCTCCGGGCAACGCGCGCGCGTGCCGCATGCGGGAGCATTACCTACCCCCACAATCCGGCGCTGAATGCCTCGGAGGGTGTCGAAAAGGCCGGTGGCGCAGGTGGAGCGGCTTGTCCCAAGACGCTTTGCCCGTCGGCCGGCGAACATGCCCCAGCGCGTGGGACAACGTGCTCCACCTTTTCGACGCCCTCTCAGGCCCGAAAGCCGGCGTTGTCCCGTCGATCGCTGCGGTGATCGAAGAAAAATATCCCGGAGGATTTTCCGGAACTTATCGCCCCTCTCCCGCCGCGGCCTTTGGCGGCGCGCCGGCCCCGGCGGGCGTCGCGGGCGTGGGCCCGCCGCTCGTCAGGTCGGAATAGGTGTCGGGCCGTCGCTCGGCGACATAGAGCGTCTTCGCCTCGCCCGTGCCGGAGCCGACCGACAGGTAGCGCAGCCGCCACTCCTGGTTGAGATCGAGATCCTTCACGGCATACGCGAAGTCACCGCGCGCCTCGGCCAGGACCTGGCCGGCCGGGTTGATGATGCGGCTCGCATCGCTGACCGTGCCCGACGACACGAAGTACAGGCCGTTGTCCATCGCCCGCGCGCGCGAAACCACGTCCCAGTGCTCGTCGTCCCCGTCGCCCGCGAGCGGGTAGAACAACATTTCCGCGCCGCGCAGCCGCAGGATGCGCGCCGGCTCGGAGAACCAGTCGTCCCAGCAGGTGAGGATACCGATCCGGCCGAAATCCGTTTCGAACACCGGATAGTCGCTGCCGGGCGTGAGTCCCACCTCGCCCTCCTCGATCGCCAGGTGCACCTTGCGGTAGCGGCCGACCACCTGCCCGGCGCGGTCGATGAGCACCGCCGTGTTGTAGTACCGGTCGCCGTCGCGCTCGTGCAGGGTCGTGATCACGTAACAGTGGTATTTCCGCGCGCGCTCGCCCAGCAGGTCGGTCAGCGGCCCGGGAATCGGCTCCGCCTTCTTCTCCAGCGCGAGCCGGGTCGCGCGCGTCGAGAAATTCTCGGAAAACAGCACGATGTCCGGCTTCTGCTCCGCGATCCGGTCGAACATCGCCGTCATCAGCTCCTCGTTCTTTTCCACCGTCCGCACCGACCCGGGCATGATGCGCGTGGTCGCCACGCGCACGACGCGGGGTGCCGGGGCCGGCACCTCGGTCAGCGCCACGTCCTTCCAGAGCACCGAGCCCTGCTTGGTCCAGCGCAGCCCGAATTCCACGCGCACCGCCTGCGCGCCGTCCGGTGCGCGCACGGTGCGCGCATGGCGGCGCCAGCCGGAGGCGGTGACGTCCGGCAGCACATAGTCCCGCTGGAGTTCGTCGGTCCCGTTGGCATTGCGGCACCAGCACAGGAAGGCGACGACGCTGACGCTTTCGGTTTCGACCGCGCTGGCCTGATGCCACGCCTCGAGGTGGTAATATTTCCCCGGCTCGATCCCGCGCACGAGCGAAACCCAGCGCCCGTAATCGGCATAGTCCTTCGCCTGCAGCGACAGCGCCGGCGTGCCGTCGCGCGTGACCAGCGCGACCGCCGGGGCCAGTCCCGGCCGCGGCGCCCATGTGCCCCACTCCGCAGGCCGCCCGTCGGCGCCGGCGCGCAGCGCGGCGTTGGGAATGAGATTGGACGCGGCCGAAGCGGCGACGGCCAGCGCGACAGCAGCCAGCAACAGGGAGGAATGACGGATGGTTTTCATCGGGATAAATCAGGCGGGTTCAAGGAAGACGATGGAGCTCGGGCTCGCCGCCGGCCGCGAGGGGGAATGAAATCTGCCAGCCGGCGACCCTCACGCTCGCGCGGTCCGTCGTCCGGACGAGCGACGCGTCCTGCGCGGTGACGGCCGGCGCGCCGGCATCGTCGACGAAGAGCACGTGCAGGAAATAGTCCGTCGCGCGCGGCGCGCCGGGCGACACCTCGAGCCGCCACGAACCCGGCTCGAGACCCGGACGCGGGCGCAGGCTGGGCGCCCAGGGATGATTGGCGCCATCCACCCAGGCCTCCTTCCCCGGCCCGCCGACGAGCGTGAGCCGCGCGTCCTCCGGCAGCAGCGTCAGGCAGGAGAGCCGGCCACCGTGATTCTCCGTCACGGCGAGGCGATCATGCACCACCGGCTCGTTGACGGTGTGCAGGAGAAAACGTTTTTCGAACCCGGGCTGCGCGCCGGTCACGCGATCGAAGATGACCACGACCGGATGCGGCCGGTTCGTGCCGCGGAGATAGACCACGTCGCGCTGCGCCAGCTGCACCCGCGCGGGATCGTACGCCTTCGTCGCGTCGCCCGACACCGCCGTGTACTCCGGCGTGTCGCGGTAATGCGTGATGCCGTCGAGGTGCGCGGATCCGCCCGGCAGGAGGTCGGCCAGCCGGGTCGGCTCGGCGCGGAAAACCTGGCCGCCGTCGTTCGTGGTCGGGCGGCCCGACTCCATCATCCGCTGCGCCGGATCGTAGACCGTGATCGCATTGTGCGCCACCGTGCGCGTGAAATAGTCGCGCCAGTGCGGGCCGCCGTAGCCGCCCGGCTGGGTCCCGCGCTCGTCGTACACGCCGGAGTCGATCGCCAGCGGCCCGCGGTAGAACAGCGTGAAGGAGTTCTCGTCCCGGTGGTGGTGGTTCCCGGAATAGAACGGCACGGAACGAAACTGCAGCAGCGCGGCCGACGCGTCCCACCGGTCCCGGGCGAGCACCACGCCGGCATGGCCGAAGTCGCGGCTCAACGGCAGCGGCGCGGCGGGATCGTCGGGCGCCCGCGGACGGACGTGCGCGTCGCCATAGAGGATTTCCTCAAAATGTTCGCGATCCCGGGGCAGCAGCCAGCGGGCGTGCGGATCCTTGAAGATGCCGGCCGCGATGACCAGCGATGCGCGGAACGAAGCGAAGTCGCCGCTCAGCGTGTAGGCGTCGCCGGTGTTCGCATAATAGCCGTCGCCCTGCCGGCCGTAGACCCAGAAGAGCGGCAGCTTCGCCTGCCAGGGAAAATAGACACACTCGTTCGTGGCGGTCGACCACAGGTTGTGAATGTCGCCGGTCAGGTAGGCGGCGCTATAGGTCCACCCCATGTGGTAGCCGCCCGCCTCGGCCACCCACCCTTGCGTGGGAAAATAGCCATCGATCCACTGTTTGCGGACCGTGAGCAATTTTTCCCGCAGTTCCGGCCGCTCCGTCACGATCGCCAGCAGGCCGGCGGCGTTGGCGAAGTTGCCCCAGCGCGAGTGGCCGCTGATGTGGTTGGCCTGGTAGGTGGCAAATCGCCAGGTCTTCTCCAGGTGCGCGATGATCGCGGCCTGCATTTGCTGCTTCTCCGCGGCGGTCAGCCACGGGTACAACCAGTCGTACGCCACGGCGAGGGATTGCAGGCGGCCCCGCACCTCGTCATCGCCGCCCGCCGGGCTGGCGGCGGCGAGTTCCCGCGCCCACTCCCGGGCCCACGCCAGATACTTTTCCTCGCCCGTCACGGCCGCCACAAAGGCCACGTTGCGCGCCGGCTGCCAGGCTTTCAGAAAAGTCGATTGCGCGTACTTGGCCGGCGCTTCGGACAGCACCCGCGCCGCCAGGGTCGCGCGCATCTCCTCCCATTCGCCCTTGAAGTCACCGGCAACGCGCGCGCGGATCGCCGGCAGGTCGGTGTCGCGGAAAAAAAGCCGCGGGTGCCCGCTGTGGACGGCGAAAGTCGCCTCGGTCCGGATCACGGGCTCGGGCACCGCGGTCGAGCCCACCGGGTAATCCGCCCGGAGCCGCGGGGCCGCCGCGAGCAGGAGCGCGAAAAGGAAGTGACGCCAGGCCCTCATGCTCCCCTCCCCGATGGGGCGGCTTCCTCCCACAAATCGGTGCTGAGATACTTCAGCCCCGAGTCGCAGATCAGGACGACCACCGTCTGGCCGCGGCAGGAGGTCGCGAGCAGCTGCCGCGCGGCGGCGACATTGGCGCCGGAGGAGTAACCGGCGAAAATGCCCTCCTCGCGGGCCAGCCGGCGCGCCGTCTCCACGGCCTGTTCATCCGTGACGGTGAGATAACCGTCGATCTGGTCCCGGCGGAGCAGGTCGAGGCGCGCGCGGACGTAGCCGCCGCCCTGGATGCGGTGTCCCGGGCGCGTCACGCTTTCGCCCGCGAGGATCGCGGCGCCGGCCGGCTCGACGACGAAGCAGCGAATGCCCGCGCGGTGCTCCTTGAAGGCCGCGGCGCAGCCGGCGAACGTGCCGCCCGAGCCCACGAAATCGCAAAATGCGTCGATGCGCCCGCCGGCCTGACGGAGAATCTCGGGGCCGGTGTGCAGGTGGTGCGCGCGGAAATTGCCGGCCAGGTTGAACTGGTCGGCGCGAAACGCCCGGCGCTCCCGCACGATCCGGACGGCCTCGCGCTCCACCAGTTCGAGATCGCCCCCGGAGACCTGGCCCGGCGTCGAGCCCGGCAGCTGGTCCACCAGCACGACCTCCGCACCGAGCGCGCGCATCATCCGCGCCCGCTCGACCGAGTTGCCCTTCGACATCACCGCCACGAAGCGATAGCCTTTCACGCCGCAAACGATCGCCAGGCCGGTGCCGGTGTTGCCGCTGGTCAACTCGACCACCGTGCCGCCCGGCTGCAATTCGCCGCGCGCCTCGGCGTCCTCGATCATCTGCCGCGCGATGCGATCCTTCTTCGAGAAACCGGGGTTCAGGTAGTCGAGCTTCGCGAGGATCCGCCCCTCGAGCCCGCGGGTGATGCGGCTGAGTTCGACCAGCGGCGTGTCGCCGATGGCCTCGACCGCGGAGGGCAGGACTTGATCGGTGCGGGAGCTCATGGCTGTTGGACGACCTCGCCCAGCGTGGTGATGAGTTCGCGGCCGAACTGCAGGTTGTCCTCCGGCGTGTAGAGCCGGCCGGCCTTCTTGCCGGCGATGATCCGGCGCTCCATCATCACCGTCGGCACCCGGGCCTCGGTCCACAGCGAAAGCGTGGTGTTGGCCGGGCCGGTCGTCACGTGCGAGAGCTCCTTCCGCGACGGGTCGAAAAGCGTCTTCGCGCCGAGCGTGGCGAACAGGCGGTCCAGCATCGCCACCTGGGGCGCCGCGTCGACCATCGTCTCCATGTACTCGTTCGACTCGTCGTTGTGCAGGTTGAACAGCAGGTCGATCGGCCGGCGGGCGTGCTGCTGCAGGATGGCGGTCTTCACGTACCAGATCTCCGGCATCTTCTCGAGCCACTGCTTGTCGCGGAGATCGACGAGGTCCCACTGGCGGTTCGTGTCGTAGCCGTGGGCGTTGAAGCGGACGAGGCCGAACGCGGCGCCGTCGGGGTTCATCATCGGCATCAGCTTGAAGATCGTGGTGTCGCGCAGGTGGCGCGCGACCGGGTCGTCGGACACGAGGAAGCGCAGGGCGCCCTCCATCACGTACGACGTCCCGGTCTCCCAGGGATGCTGGCGGGCGATGAACCAGACGGTCTTCTTCGCCGCGTCGGGCGCGGCGGTGTTCGTGATCGTGACGAGGTGCAGGTCGAGGCCGCGCGCGCTCCGGCCGATCACCTCGACGCGGGCGTCGCGGAAACGGCCGATCTCGTCCAGCAGCCCGAGCAGCCGGCTGTGCGGATAAGGCGGCACGTGCGCCACCCACAGCGTGTCGCCCTTCGGGTGGAATTTGACCGTCGCCTCGTCGGTCGTCGCATCCCAGGCGATCCCGTCCACGTGCTGCCAGTGGACGTTGTCCTCGCTGAACCAGGGCCGGTAACTCGGGCCGACGGGCGCATGCTTGTCGGGGACGTCGTTGTACTCGCCGCGGAAATCCGCGAGGTGCAGCGTGAGCTCGCGGCCCGCGACGTTTTCCATGCGGAAGTAGTGCCACGTCGCCTGCCGGTTGTGGCCGCGCGAGTCCTGCTGCCCGATGACGTGCAGGCGGAATTCGTTCTCGCCCAGCACGTCGATCTGGCCGATCGATCCGCTCTCGAAGGCGGAATTGAAATAGACGGGCCCGGCGGCGCGCGCGGGCGAAGACAAGAGCGCCCAACCGGCGAGGAGGACCGGAATCCGGATGAATAGGAGGTGTGGTTTCATGGTTGTTTTTCCTTCGGTTGCTTGGCGGTGGCGGGCAGTTCGTCGGGGCTGACGACCCCTTGCACTTGCATTTCGCCCAAATTGACGCGGCCTTCCGGCAGCAGCGGCACGGTCACCCGCTGGCGTTTCAGCGTTTCGTGGCCAAAAAGCGGGGCCCCCGCCTTGATCAGGGCCGGCAGGGTCTCGTCGAAGGCCAGGCTGCGCGCGTCCACGCTCATCTTGGCCGTCCAGAGCAGCACGCGCGGATGCGGCCGCTCGTTGGTCCATTTCAGGGCCGCGACCAGGGCAAAAAAGTGGTCCTCCTTCAGGTCCGACAGCAGCTCGTCGCGCTCGACGTTCATCATCCAATCCGGGATGCGCGCCAGCTTCCTGGCGGTGTTGCCGGCAATGAGGAGCGACAGGTCGTGCGCGTTCAAGGCCACGTCGGGGGACTCCGCCGTCGCCTCCTCCTCATTCAGCGGGGCCATCACCGGGTTCCAGGTTCCCCAGCAAAAGACCAGCAGCACCGTCGGGTCGGGGGTGTGGGGTCCGACGACGCGGTAGCCGCGCTGCGCCAGCGCCTCGGCGAAGGTCTTGAGCACGGTCTCCTCCGGCGGCGTGCGGTTCCCCGCGACCGGCGCGCCCTGTTCGCGATAACCAATGACCAGCGGCACGTAAAACACCGGGTGTTCGGGCGTGGGGGCGGCGACTTGCCGCCCGGCCTCCGTCATGTCGACAACGACGTTGACGCGGGCGGTCGGCCCCGTCGCACGGGCCGCCCCCGCCAGGGCCAGGCCCGCCAGCAGGATGGAAATGGAAGGAAACGTGCGCACGGTCGGGTCGCGATCAAGCCGTCGTCATCTCGTCGCTCACGCGCAGGATGAAGCCCGGCACCCATTCCTGTTTCTGGTGATCCATCACCATGCGGCGCTCCTCCGCCGGGCCGGCCCAGCCGGTGAAGGCGTGCACGATGCGGCCGTCGTCGGTGATGTTTTTCTTCACGAACTCCCAGGCGGGCTGGATGACCTGGTTGTATTTGCCGTCCAGCCAGCCGAGGCGCACGGCCTCATGGAAGCCCATCGCGTCCATCGCGGTGCCGGTGGTTTCGAGGGGCGTCGCGGGATCGTCCAACAGGACGTGCAACCCGCCGCCCGCGTCCTGCACGCCCGCCACGCCGCGCGCCATGACTTCAAGGTCGAACAGCAGCGCGGGCCGGCGCGGATCGTTGGCGGGCAGATAGCGCAGCACGCTGGTCATCGACCAGAGCAGCCAGCCGGTGGCCCGCGTCCAGTACGTCTGCCCGAGTCCGTCCTTCTTCAGCATGGTCTTCGTCAGTCCCGTCCGGCGATTCAGGAAAATGTCCGCGCAACGGCGGACCTGCTCGACCGCCTGTTCGCGATACCGGGTGCGCGTGGCGTCGTCACCGGCCAGCTCCGCGGCCAGCATCAGCGGCGTGGCCACGAAATAGCAGGCGTCCGGAATCGCGAAGGCCGCGCTGTCGTCATGGTCGACCAGGCCGAAATACGTGCGGTGGGACTGGTGCACGATCGCCTCGGCGATATCGAGGCACGCCTGCCGGGCGCCCGCATGCCGGAACTGCACGGCCATCTCGTAGCAGGGCATCGCGAGGCCGTAGTGGCTGACGTAGGTCGAAAGCGGAATCCCCGCCGCGCGCAGCGGGCGCGACGGCGGCCCCTGGAACTTGCTCACCTTGTCCTGGTGCGAGTGATACTCGAACCACGCCTCGGCGTAGGCGCGCGCGTCGCACACGCCGCGTTTCGACCAGCGCAGCAGGCCGTCCATCAAAAAGGTCCCGAACCAATCCGTGTTCAGGGTTTCCGGCGCGCGCTGCAGGGTCTCCGCCAGGATCGCCCCGACGCCCGGCGGGACGCCGGCGGGGAGCTTCATGGCCGGGCCGCCGGCGCCGAAGAGCCGGCCCGGCTCCGCCAGCCACGGCAGCGTCGCGCCGAGCGCCGCGACGTTGAGGAAACGCCGCCGGGAAATGCCGTGCCGTGTCTCGCTTTTCATGCGCTGCGCTACGGGTTCAGCAGTAATATTGCCCGCCGTTGATATCGAGGGTCGCGCCGGTGATGAACCCGTCGAACTCGTTCGCCAGGTAGACCACGCCGCGCGCGATGTCGTCGGGCGTGCCGGCGCGGCCCAGCGGCAGCCCGGCCACGGTCACCTTGGCCGACTCGGCCGTCGTGTGCCGTTCATGGAAGCTCGTGCCCTGCACGAAGCCGGGGGCGACGGCGTTGACCCGCACGCCGTGCGGCCCGAGTTCGTTGGCCAGGCCGCGCGTGAACGTCAGCACCGCGCCCTTGGACGAGGAATAGGCCAGCGAACCCGGATGCCCGCCCTTGCGGCCGGCCAGCGAGGAGATGTTGATGATGCTCGCGCCGCCGGCCGCCTTCGCCGCCGCGAGCAGGTGCGGTGTCGCCGCCTTCGTCACGCGCCGGAGGCTGTCGAAGTTGAGGCCCATGACCTCGGCCCAGTAGGCCTCGTCCGTCTCGGCGAGCGTCTTGCGCGCCACGATCGAGCCGGCGTTGTTGACCAGCAGGTCGAGGCCGCCGAGGAACTTCACGGCTTCGGCCACGAGGCGGTCGCAGTCGTCCGCCCGGGTCAGGTCGGCGGTGGCGCCGGCGCAGCGCCGGCCCAGCGCCTTCGCCTCCTGCGCGATGGCCCGGGCGCTGTCGGCGCTGCTGCGGTAGTGGATGAAGACGTCGCAGCCCGCGGCCAGCAGGTGGCGGCTGATGGCGGCGCCGATGCCTTGGGCGCCGGCGGTGACCAGCGCGCGTTTTCCGGAGAGTCGGTTGGTGGTGATCATAAAATCGGAGGGGCTAGCGTTTGCCGGCGGCGGCCGGTGTCAGTTGTTGCCACAACCGCGCCATGGCGAGCAGCGGGTTGTGGCCGAGATAGTCGTGGTACGGCGGATTGTGGTCGGCCTTCGTCGCCGGTTTGCGCTGCAGCTCCTCGGGCCGGCCGCCGCGCGGGTCATAGAATTCCCAGATCGTGCCCGTGCGGGCGAACTGCGCGGCGGAATCGTCAAGCGCCGCCTCGAGCAGCCGCACCGCCGCATCGGGCCGCCCATAGCGCACGCAGGCCCGCGCCGCCCAGTAAGTCATGCTGTTCCAGGCCGGCCCGCGCCACATCCGGAGTTCGAAGGCGGGGTCCGACACGCCCACCGTCGCGAGGGGGTGGCGCGAGAACAGGCGGCGCGGATCGAGCATCCAGCCGTCGATCACGCGCTGCGCCTCGGCCGGGCTGGCGGCCCCGACCACCACGGGCCAGATGCCTTCGAACGCCTGCGTGCGCAGCGCCGGGTCGTCACGCGCCCAGACATCGTAGAAAAAACCGTCCCGCTCGTCCCACATCCGGGCGTGGATGAATTCCCGCAGGCGATCCGCCTTCGCCCGCCAGGGCTGCGCATCCCCGCCCAGCCGCTCCGCCCACCGCGCCGCGAAATCGCAGAGCTGGTAGACATGGCTCGTGGCATCGACGCAGGCCATCGGCCGGCGCGGCGGCCGGTCGAAGCGGACGCCCTCGTCGATGCCGCTCTCCCACTGGTGCAGCGAGATGTCGGTATAGTAGAAGCCGCCGCCCTCCGCCGCGCGGTTCGCCTCGAACCAGCCGACCTGGCGGGCGGCGCGTTCCTGGAACTCCCGCAGCTCCGTCCGGTCGCCGGTCTGCGCCATGTAGTCCTCCGCGGCGACGACCCACACCGGCGGGTGGCTCTGCGACGAGGTGTTGAACCACGGCTGGTTGTCGTGCCGTTTCGCGTGATAGCTGCCGGGCATCCACACCGAACCCGGCAGGAAGCCGTTGGCCAGCTGCAGGCGGACGTCGTTCAGCAGCTGCTCGTGCGCGTGCCGCGGCGCCACCGGCAGCACGTCGAGCACCTGGTGGATGAGGTCCCAGTGCCCGAAGGCCGGCACGTATCCCGGGCCGATCTCCTCCCACGGGAAGGCGAACGGCGCGAGGGCGGCGTGCGTGCTGCGCACGTGCAGGTCGGCCACGTAGCGCAGCATCGGCCGCCACGCTTCCTTGCCGAGGCCGGACGCTTCCGCGCGGAGCCGGTCCGCCTCCGGGAAGAGGTCCGCGGCGGCGGCGAGCGCCGGCGCCAGCAGGACGGCCGCGAAGCCGATGGCCCGGCGCAGCCTCATGCGAGCACCCCCGTCTCGACCAACCCCTCGCGCACCGCCCGCAGGATCGGGAGGCTGGCGCCGTCATAATGCCCGAGCGAAATGCCCACGGACCCGCCCTCGACGGCGATGCGCACGCCGGCGCGCACGAGTTCCGGCGTGGCCTTGATCCGCACGCCGATCGCGGTGATGAGCGGGAAATCCGCGCCCAGCTGGCGCTTCGTTTCCGCCACCCACTCGCGCTTGGCGGGCAGCAGGGCCGGGTCGCCGTTCTGCTCCGCGTAATCCGACAGGCGCATGGAATCGATCCGGGGCTGCAGCTGCGGCAGGTTGATCCCGTAATACGGGCACGAGCGCGAGTGGAAGTTGTAGCGCAGCTCCGCCGCCGGCTTCAGGGCATGGAGCTTCCCGTGGATCCGGCCGTACAGCTGCGCCACCGAGGCGTAGCGGAAGGCGTTCCACTGCACGAGCGCCTGCGCGTCGCGCGGGTCGCGGAGCAGGCCGGCCCGGACCTTCGCCAGGTCGATGCCGAAATCGGGCGCCACCGCCAGGCACTGGTCGCAAAAGCAGCCGCCGCCGCGCTCGGGCAGCGCGGGGTCGAGGCTCATCATGCACGACTGCAGGAAATCGATGCCGTGGTTCGTCACGATGTCCGACACGACCGCGAGGAGATACTCGGCCGTCGCCGGCTGGTTGGGACAGGGCGACTGCAGCCACTTGATCTGCCCGACCGGCGTGATGCCGCCCTGCAGGTTGCGGGCCGCGAGGTCCGCGTATTCGCCGAGCATCCGCTCGCGATCCACGAAGGCGTGCGACAGCTCCATCCCGAGCTTGAGGCCGCGCCGGCGGGCCGCCTCCGCGAGCACGCGCAGCCAGTCGGTGTCGTTCAGCCAGGCATGGTCCGAGAGCCGCGGCTTGATGCGCCCGTAGCGCGCCGCTTCCGGATGCCAGTAGCTCCGCGCATCCTCCGCCTCCCACGTCTGGCGCACCGGGTTGTGGGGAAAGGTCACCCCGCCCATCGGCCGCATCTCCGGGTGCATGGTGCCGATGAGGTACACGGAGTTGACCGCCGCCAGCTGCAAGTTGTCGAGCACCCGCTCGACGCCCTCGTCGTGCAGGTCCCAGGCATAAACGCTCGCCGCCACCTCGAAGTTTTTCTTCGCCGGCGCGGCCGGCGGGACCGCGGCGCGGCCGGACGGCGACAGGGCGAGGCCCGCCGCGGCGGTGCCGAGCAGGGAAACGAAATGACGGCGGCTGATCGGGGGGAGGTTTGGCGGGTTCATGGGGGTCAGGAGGATTCGTCGAACCATCTGGTGCCGGGCAGCGCATAGCGCCGCGCGGCCTTCTCGTTGAGTTCGAGGCCGAAGCCCGGCTGCGGCCCGGGCTTGACCCAGCCCGGGCGGAACCAGGCGGCGGTGCCGCCCGCCACGAGGTCGTGGAAGAACGGCACGTCGTGCGCGTGGAATTCGCACACGAGGAAATTCGGCACGGCGACCGACAGGTGCGCGCTCGCCATCAGGGCGAGCGGGCTGCCGATCATGTGCGGCGCGAAGGGCTTGTTGGCGGTGTGGCAGAGATCCGCGATCTTCTTCGCTTCCGCAAGGCCGCCGGCCTTCTGCAGGTCGGGGGTGACGACGTCGCAGAGGTCGCCGGTGATCAGGTTCCAGAAACCCTCGCGCAGCTGCAGGTTCTCCCCGGTGCCGATGGGGGTCGACGTGTGGCCGCGCAGGTAGGCGAGCGATTTCTCGTCGTGCGGCGGCAGCGGATCCTCGAGCCACAGCAGCCGGCAGGCCTCGAGCTCCTTCGCCACCTGCAGGATCTCGTTCGGCCGGTAACGCCAGTGCGCGTCGAAGGCGAGGTCGACGTCCGGTCCCACCGCCCGCCGGATGGCCGTTGCCAAACCGACCATCCAGTCGATGTCGGCCGACTTCAGGGTGTAGCCCGTGGCGGAGTCGAACGTGCTGCCGGGCAGGTCGAGGTCGAACTTGAGCGCGGTGTACCCGAGTTTCGCCATCGCCGCCGCGCGTTCCGCGGAGGCGGCGATGATGCCGGCGCGATCCGGCGCCTTCCCCTTCGCCGGCCGCTGCCATTTCGGCTGCGTCGGCTGCAGCAGCGGCGACAGGCACTCGAGCGCCCCGGCGGCATGGCAATCGAGGTAGATCCGCACCTCGTCGCGAAACCGGCCGCCGAGCAGCTCCCACACGGGCATGCCGTAATATTTCCCCTTGAGGTCCCAGAGCGCGGCCTCGATGCCGGTGATGGCGTTCCAGACCACGCCGCCGAGCGAACCGGCGCCCGAGGCGGCCCAGCGCATGCGCTCGACCAGCCGCTCGATGTCGAGCGCGTTCTCCCCGGCCAGCAGCCCGGAAAATTCCGCGACGATCTGCGTCAGCCCCGGCGCGAAGAAGCACTCGCCCGTGCCGTGCGCGCCGCCGTCCTGGTCGCTGTAGACGCGGACGTAGGTCCATTCGAAATTGGCCTGCACGACAGCCGTGGTGATCTTGGTGATCTTGAGCATGGAATTGGTCACATGATTCCGAACCGGTTGAAGGCGTCCACCGCGCTGGACCCCGACTCCAGCGCCCGGCGCACGAGTTTCTCCCCGCGCGCCTTTTCCAGCGCCCGGGCGAAGGTCTCCTCCTCCGCGGCCGCGGGCACGACGCAGACGCCGTCGATGTCGCCGAACAGGATGTCGCCGGGCTCGACCCGCACGCCGCCGATCTCGACCGGCACGCGGTAGTCGACGACCTTGTAACGCGGCGCGGAATCCTGGCCGTACGGGCCGAAGGAGAAGGTCGGGAACTTCAGGTCCACGATCGCCCGCGTGTCGCGCGAATAGCCGTTCAGCACCGCGCCGACCGCGCCGAGGCGCGTGGCGCGGATGCTCATCAGCTCGCCCCAGAGCGCGTTGCGCGGCGACGAACCCGTGCCGAGGTAGATCTCGCCCGGCCGCAGCGCGTCGAGCGCCTCGAGCATCAGCCCGAAGGGTTTTTCCATGAGCGCATTCGCCGAGCCGGCCACCTTTTCCTCGAACACGTCCACCGCCAGCGCGGGCATGGCCCGGCCGATCACGAGCATGTCGTCGCGCAGGGGCCGGATCTGCGGCGGGAGGAACTGGTGGCGCAGGCGGAGCTTGTCCATCACGTCCCCGACCACGCAGGTGAACAATTCGCGCCGCGCGATCGCGAACAACTCGTCGTCGTTTTTCCAGGGTTTCATGCGGAGGTCAGGGCAGGTCGAAGCTCACGGTGGCTCCATCCGGGAGCGCGCGGTTCAGGAAGACGATGGCCTCGCCGGCCGCCGTGCGGCCGGTGGCGAACTGGCCGGCCGGCACCGCGGCGCCGTCGACCTGCACCGCGGTGGGCGGCGTCCGGCCGTCCACCAGCAGCGCCGGGTGAAAAACGCCCGACGGCGCCGTGAAGCGGACGCTCACGCGCTTTTGCCCGGCCGCGGTGGCCAGGCGATACGCGCGCTCGGCCGCGTCGTAGCCGCGCGAAACCGTGGCCCCGTCCAGCACGGTGAGCGTCGCCGGCTGCAGCCAGGCGCGCGCCTGCGCCACGGGTTCGCCGCTCCCCGCGGCCGCCGCGCCGACGAGGAACAGCCAGTGGTTCGGCTGGCGGTCCGGATCGACCGCCGTGTGGATGCTGCCGAAGGAAAAATGCGTCGGCACGTCGAGGCCGACGGCGTTGTAGCCGTCGATCGGATAATGCGCCAGCGGCCAGTGGGCGCGCTGTTCCGCGTTTTGGAAGAGCGTGCGGCCCGCGCTCACCATGCCGCGCTTCACGCCGGGCAGGAAGCCGTCGCGGAACGAGAATGCGGTGTAAGGGTGCATCCGGTCCTTGAAATGAAACTCCGCGACGAAATCGTCCCCGCCCTTCAGGAACTCGCCGTAGCTTCCCCGCTCCGCGCTGAAGGTCTTCACCGACACCTCGCGGCCGGCGAGGTTGGCGAGCGTCGCCACCGGTCCCTCGAAGAGCTGCCCGGTGCGCGCGCCGGGCGGCTTCACGATGATCGTGTCGAGCACCTCGTGCTCCACGGCGGCGCCGGCCCACAGGTCGACGGCGCGAACGCCGGAGCCGTCGGGATAAAGCGTGTAGTACTCGTCCACCCACTCGTTGTGGAAGATGAGATAGTGGGCGTCTCCGAGCGCGTAACGCCAGTGCACCACCACGCGCGCCGGGGAGTTCTCGAGCAGCTCGATGCGCGAATAGCGGCAGTCGCGGTCCTGCATCGCCTCGTTGCAGCCCTGCCCGCCCCCGCCCCACGTTTCCATGCCCTGGTAGCACATCGCCAGCTGGCCCATTTCCCACCACGGCATGTAATTCGCGCCGCGCCAGAAAACGAACTGCGCCGCGAACGGGAAATGCACGCGCACCGCGTCGAGCGCCACGCCGCCGAAGCTGTAAGGCCCGCGCTCCGCGTAGAATGTCCGCGGCGGCACCGCTTCCGGCTTCGTGAGCTTTTGTTTGAATTCGCCGAGCACCTTCCCGCCGGCTTTCTCGACGAGGCGGCAATCGATGAGGTAGTCGCCGCCCGGCAGCGCCCGGAGCTGCGCGAGGTCGAAGACCGGGGTGAGGTCGTCCGCGTGCGCCAGATCCGGCAGCGTCGCGGAGGCCACCGCGGGGCCGCCGGCAGCCGGCTGCCAGGACAGCCGCAATTCGGTCGCCGCGCGCGTCGCCGCGTCGGCATGCACGCGCACCTGCAGCGGTTCGGGCGACGCGCCCGCATAGAGCGGGGCCAGGTCGAACTCCGCGAGCGGCGGCGCGGTCTCGACGTAGGTCGTGCGGTAAAGCTGCCGGCCCGTCGCCGGATCGAGGAGCCGCAGCACGAGGGTGTTCTCCGCATCCTCCGGAATGTAATAGCGCAACGCCGTGGCTTCGCCCGGCCCGAAAGTCACGGCCGCGCGCGCCGACCACGCCGCGGCCGTGGCCGGCGTGACGGTGAGCTCGGCCACGCAGTCGCGCGGACGGCCGTCCGCGGTGCGCAGCGTGACGTTCAGCGGGTTCCAGCCGAATTCCGACGCCCGCCCGACCGGTCCCATGCTGAACTTCGCGCTCGGGAATTCCAGCGCTTGCACGGCGAAGCCCGGATCGCCGAGCACCAGGTCGGCGAACTCCTGCGGCGCGTGAAATTTAGAGACCGTCTCCATGATGGTGTCCTGCACCGGCACCCACGCGCTGTATTCCGTCCCGGGCCCGGGCGTGTGGCGGTAGTACTCGTCGCCGTGCTTCAGGTCGGGCCGGCGCACGCGGGCCACGTTGAAACCCAGCGTCGTGCCGTCCTCGAGCCGCGCCAGGCCGAGCGTGGTCATGTCGATCGCGATCTCCGCCGTCCAGCCCGTCGCCCCGACCTTGGTTTTCGCCCGCCAAAAGAGGTTCTTCTCCGGGAAAAAATCGACGGTGCGCGAGCCCGGATAACGATAGAAGGCCGCCTGGTCGAACTGCACGCCGGCGGGATTCACCGCGAGCTCCCAGTAATTCCGGTGGTCGTGCGCGGGGTCGAGGAACACCTCGACGCGATCGTCGAACTCCATGTCGGGATCGTCGTGCAGCTTCGCGCCCGACTTGAGCCCCGCGACATCCGGCTCCGCGCATTCGAAGGCAAGGTAGAGGTGGGTATCGTCGAAGAGCACGCGCGCAGTGGTCTTGAACTTCGGCGCATTTTTCCGATTGCCGGCCGTCAGCTGGAAACCCTCGAGCACCCGCGCCTGCTGCCAGCAGGGATCGGAGAGGTCGCCGTCCACGACCGGTGCGACCGCGGTGCGGGGCGCCGTCGCGAACGTGAGGCGGTGCAGCGTGAGGTCGTCCGCCGCCCGCACGGGCGAGACCAGGCCGGGGGCGAGGGACAGGAGGAACAGGGGAAGGATGCGCCGGGGCGAGGACATGGGTTCAGGCGGTGGAAAAACGCTCGTCCCGCGTCAGCGGGCCGCAAAGGAAAAGGAGGATGGCCAGCGCCACCAGCGGCAGGAGGCTGTAGCCGAGCAGGACGGGGACATAGCCGTGCCGGTCGATCACGCGCCCGGTCAGCCAGCTGAACACCATGCCGCCGAAACCGGAGCCCATGCTCGCCAGCCCATAGACCGAGGCGACGGCGGTCTTCGGGAACACGTCGGCGGGCAGCGCGAGCATGTTGGCGGAGTAGCCGGCGTAGCCGAAGGTCGCGAGGGAGACCCAGACCAGCGCCCAGCCCACCGTCGGCGCAAAGACCGCGCCCGCCGCCCCCGCCATGCAAAGCGCGAACAACGTCATGCACGCGCGCCGGGCGGCCGGCACCGTCAGCCCGGCGCGCATCAGCAGCCCGGCCAGCGCCCCGCCGCCGATGTTGCCCACGTCGGCGGTGAGGAACGGAATCCACGCCAGCCGCCCGATCTCGAGCAGGCCCAGGTGGTGCACGGTGCTCAGGTATTTCGGAATCCAGAAAATATAGAAGTACCAGACCGGGTCCACGAAGACCTTGGACAGCGTGAAAAAGCGGACGAAGCGCGTGCGCAGCAGGTCGCGCACCGGCACGCGCGCCGCGGGCGCATCCGCCGCGGCGGGTTGCGGCTCCCGGCCGAGCAGCCACCAGGCCGCCAGCCACAGGTAGCCCAGCAGGCCGGTGGTCAGGAAGGCCTCCGGCCAGCCCCAGCGCGTGATCAGCTGCGCGATCACCGGCGGGGCGAGCACCGCGCCGATCGCCGCCCCGCTGTTGAAAAGCCCCGACGCCAGCGCCCGCTCCCGGGCGGGAAACCACTCGCTGACGAGCTTCACGCCCGCCGGCCAGTTGCCGGCCTCGCCCATGCCGAGGAGAAAACGACAGAAGCCGAGCGAGAGCGGGCCGCGCGCGAACATGTGCAGGATGCCGGCCGTCGACCACCAGGCCATGCAGCAGGCGTAGCCGATGCGCGTGCCGACCCGGTCGATCAGCGGCCCCGACAGGCCGTTCATCACCGCGTACGCCAGCATGAACGCCGCCAGCACGAGGCCGTAGGATTCGTCGGACATCCGGAACTCCTCCTTCAGCAGCGGGGCGGTGATGGAAAGCACCTGGCGGTCGAGATAGTTGATCACCGTCGCCCCGAAGGCGAACGCGACCATCACCCAGCGGAAGCGGGTCAACCCGGCGGCGGGCCCGGAGTTGGCGGTGGGGGCGGCGGTCATGCGGAAACGGCGGCGCGCCACCGGGGGAATGCGATGGAGGCGGGAAGCCGCCCGTCACCGTACCGCCGAATGCCGGAGTTAGCTAGGACGATCCCGCGGTCCACCCCGGCCGGGAACGGCGGCAGGACGACGGCCGGGACGGGGAAGGCGGGCGGCTTCATGCGGGGACGGGGTGGGTTCGCGAGCTAATGCCGGCGGCGGCAAAAAGTTGAAGTATCAAAGCCTGCAACCAACTGGACAAAAAGTGATGTGCCCGCGGCCGCGGCCCGGGGCCGATCGGTTGACCAAAAGCTTGCCGCTGCCGGGGCAAAATGTGATGTCGGGGGATGGCCACCGATATTTTTGCCACCGTCCGCGCCGCCCACGACGAGGTGAACACCTCGCCCGCCTACTTCTACGACAACCGGGACCGGGCCCGCGAGGTGTGGAAAGTGATCACCGTCCAGCGCACGACCGGGGGCGAGGGATTTTTCCGGGATTCGCGCGGCACCCACCGCGTGCCGACGGGCCACGCCTGCATTTTCTCGCACCGCGAACCGAGTTCCTACGGGTTTCCGGAGGGCGCGACCGAGCCGTACCGGCTGCGGTACGTGCAGCTCTGGCCCGCCCCGACCGTGCTGCCGCTGCTCAAGCAGCTGCGGAGCGACTTCGGCTCGGTGCTGCCGATGCCCAACCGCGCCGAATCGACCGCCCTGTTCAACGAGGCTTTCACCCGCTACCAGCAGCGCACGTTCCGGGACCGCTTCCATGAGTCGGAGCTGCTGCACCGCATGCTGATCGCGCTCTATCGGGAGCAGGTCGACCAGACGCAGACGACCGATCCGATCGAGTTCGGGTTCCACTACCTGCGGAATCATTTCCGCTCGCCGGTCAACCTGAAGACCGTCGCCACCGAATGCGGCGTGAGCCGGGAACACTTCATCCGCCAGTTCCGGCTGCGCTTCACCGAGGCGCCCGGCGCCATGCTGCGCCGCCTGCGGCTCGAGCACGCCGACGCGATGCTCGCCGCCACCAAGCAGACGGTGGAGGAGGTCGCCCTGGCCAGCGGTTTCACCAGCGCCAACAGCTTCAGCCGCGCGTTCCGGCAGAAATTCGGGCGCAGCCCCCGCAACGGCGCCACGGGCGGCTGAGCGCCCCCGCCCGGTCACAGTTTGCACCGGGCGCATCACCCTTTCGCCGTCTGCCGGCGAAACGGCCGGGGACATGGTGGGAAACGGCTCACATGTCCACCCCGTCCCTCCCCGCCCTCCCCGACTCCCTGTTCGACTTCCAGGTCAACGGTTTTGGCGGGGTCGATTTCCAAAGCGACACCCTCACGGCCGGGCAGCTGGGCCACGCGGTGGCCACGTTGCGCCGCCACCGCACCGCCGCGATTTTCGCCACGCTGATCACCGACGAGGTCGACCGGCTCTGCCGCCGGCTCGAGCAGTTCGAACGGCTGTGCGCGGCGGACGACTCGGCGCGGCGGATGATCGCCGGATACCACCTGGAGGGCCCGTGGCTGTCGCCCGAACCCGGCTACCGCGGGGCCCACCCGCCCGGACCGATGCACGCACCCGACGGGGTCGAGTTCGCCCGCCTGCAGCGCGCCGCCCGCGGACGCATCCGGCTCGTCACGCTCGCCCCCGAATGGCCGGGCAGCCCGGAGTTCATTCGCCGCCTGTGCGACAGCGGCGTCCATGTTTCCCTCGGGCACACCAACGCCAGCGACGCGCAGCTCGACGAGGCCATCGCCGCCGGCGCGCGCTTCTGCACGCATCTCGGCAACGGCACGCCCGGGATGCTGCCCCGGCACGACAACATCACGCAGCGGCTGCTGGCGCGCGACGAGCTCACCGCGTGCTTCATCCCCGACGGCGTGCACCTGCCGCCGCCGGTGCTGCGGAATTTCTTCCGGGCCAAGCCGCCCGGCCGCGTGCTCTTCACCACCGATGCGATGGCCGGCGCAGGCGGGGCACCACGGCGCCAACCAAGCAGAACCACGGGA
>JBEHYX010000039.1:0-34401 GCA_048497945.1 Verrucomicrobiota bacterium
GTCGGTCTCGCGATCCGCGACATCGATCCACGTGGTGTCGTTGAGCACCGTGTAGGAGCCGCTGCTCATCACCGCGATGCGGCCGAGATCGTCGAAGCCGAGGCGCGCGCCGCGCGCCGCGTCGCCGATTTCCTCGAACGAGTAGGAGCGGGAAAATGGCAGGCCGAGCGTGTTGGCGGCGGGCAGCGCATCCAGCGACCCGGCCAAGCCGAGCGACCCGGCCAAGGCAAGCAGGCGCGCCATTTTGCGGGCGACACAGGCGGTGGGGACGGACCGGCGCATGGGTCTAGCTGGCCGGACGGGATTCGCGGGGGCAAGCCGTTTCAGGTTCCGCCGGGAGGGAGAGCGGCGTATATCTTTAGTCATAGGCCCGGTAATACCACTTCGCGGTTGATACCCGGTCCGAAGGAGAAGCGCATGGAGGCTGAAATGGCAGCACCTGCGCTGGTTGAAAGGCGGAGAAATTCACCGCCACCCCATCAGAAACAAACCGGAACGGGGCGGAATCCTGCCGGTGTGTCCCGGTCGGTGCCGGTTGCCCCGCGGCCGGCGGTGCGCTTCGAGGGTCCGGAAAAAATCGAGCCCGCGCCGATGCCTGCGGCATGGACGACGGCGGGGTCGGTGAAAAAACTGACAGACCAGGTGCGTTCGCCGGCGCAGGACGCCGCGATCGAAGCGGAACTCGCGCGCGGGAAAACACCGCGCCTGGCGGCGGCGCATGCGATCCTGTTCCGGCATTGGAAGGGGCGGAACAGCCCCGAGGAAGTGATGCTTGAGCTTTATTACGCACCCATTTCGGTCGCGGCGGCAGACAAGGTGGCGCGCCTGCTCTGGGGTGACCGCGCGGGAGCCGCGCTTGTCGCCGACTGCCAACAGGAGGCCGTGCTGCAGATCAAAACCTGGCTCGAACGGAAAATTGCCGAGCCGCAGGTCTATGTTTTTCTCCAGTCGATCGGCGTGAGGCAGAAGGTCGACGGTGGCACGCGCGTCACGAACCTGCTCGCCGCCGTCGGCGTCAACCCCGCTGGCATTCGCGAGGGGCTGGGTGTGGCCGAGGGCGACCCGACTGGCGATATCTGGGATCGCCTGCTGGCGGACCTGAAGCGGCGAGGCCTCGCCGGCACGCGGCTGTTCATCGGTGACAACGAGCCTGCGGCGCAGGCGGCGATCGCGCGGCATTTTCCGGACGCCGGTTACCAAGGCTGCCTTGAACGGATGGAGCGTGGCGCGCTCGCCAAGGTGCCGGTTTCACAGGTGCATTCGCTGATGGGCGTATTCGAGGGCTTGCGCGCGGCCACCGATGAGGTCGCGGCGCGGGCGCAGCTGGCCGCGCTGGGGGTGCGGTTGCGCAAAGACCGGCTCGTGGAGGCTTCCGCGCTGATCGAGCAGTGCGCATCCTTCCAGTTCAGCTACCTGCGGTTTCCGGCGAAGCACTGGGGCCGGTTGCGCGACACCGAGCCGCTGAAGGGCGTGCTGCGGGATTTCCGCGAGCACATCCGGCTGATTGGCCCGCTCGTAAACATCGAGGTGCTGGTCCTGATGGTGGCGACGCGCATGCGCTACGCGGCGAAGCATTTCTGGTCGCAGCGCCGCTACATCAATTTCTGAGGCGGCGGAGTCCGGATTACCGCCAGCCCAGTCCGGGTGCGACGTGCCGGACGATCGCCTCCAGCACGTGGGCGTTGTATTCCACACCGAGCTGGTTGGGGATCGTGAGCAGGAGCGTGTCCGCGGCGGCGATGGCCTCGTCCTTTTTCAGCTGTTCGACCAGCTTGTCGGGTTCGGCGGCGTAACCGCGCCCGAAGACCGCGCGCGTCGTCGCGTCGAGGAAACCGATCTGGTCCTCCGCCTCCTCATCGGCGCCGAAATAGGCGCGGTCCAGGTCGTTCATGATCGGAAAAATGCTGCGGCTCACCGAGACGCGCGGCGTTCCCTGATGCCCGGCCTCGGCCCACGCGGCGCGGTAGGCGCGGATCTGCGCGGCCTGCTGGATGTGCAGCGGCTCGCCGGTCTCGTCGAACTTCAGGGTGGAGCTCTGCAGGTTCATGCCCTGCTGCGCGGCCCACACGGCCGTGGCATTGGTCGCGGAACCCCACCAGATGCGCTCGCACAGGCCGGCGGAGTGGGGTTCGAGCCGGAGCAGGCCGGGCGGGTTCGGAAACATCGGGCGCGGGTTGGGCCGGGCGAAGCCCTTGCCGTTCAGGAGCTGCAGGAAGGTTTCGGCATGGCGCCGGCCCATGGCCGCGTCGTCCTCGCCCTTGCGCGGCTCGTGGCCGAAATGCCGCCAGCCATCGATCACCTGCTCGGGCGAGCCGCGGCTGATGCCGAGTTGCAGGCGCCCGCCCGCGATGAGGTCGGCGGCGCCGGCGTCCTCGGCCATGTAGTGCGGATTCTCGTAGCGCATGTCGATGACCGCGGTGCCGATCTCGATCCTGCTGGTCTTGGCGCCGACCGCCGCCAGCAGCGGGAACGGCGAGGCCAGCTGTCGCGCGAAGTGGTGCACCCGGAAATAGGCGCCGTCGACGCCCAGGCGCTCGGCTTCGACCGCGAGGTCGATCGATTGCAGCAGCACGTCGCGGGCGGAGCGCGCCTGGGACGACGGTGAAGCCGTCCAATGGCCGAAGGAGAGAAATCCGATTTTCTTCATGCGGAGTCGGGTAGGAATGTCCCGATCCGCGCGATTGGCAAACGCGGCACCCGGCGAAACCGGCCGGAAAAAAGGCCGCTTGACAGGGTTCGCCTCCGTTCGCACGTTCGCCCTCCCCTTGTTGCAGGGTGGAGCAGCCTGGTAGCTCGTCAGGCTCATAACCTGAAGGTCGCTGGTTCAAATCCAGCCCCTGCACCCAATTTAAACGCCGCCCACTGCTCGGGCGGCGTTTTTGGTTAGTGGGTTGTGCGAGTTTTTGTGCGAGCTACATGCAGCTGCCGGAGTGTCCCGACAACGGCGAACAAACGGCGGGATTTGGCGAACAACGACACAAGAATCCACACAAGTGATTCGCCCGGGGCGGTACGGTCTGCGACCGCCCGCTGCGCAGGCGTCATGGCCCGTGCGATCTTCGGCAGTGCTTGGACTTGGTGGTGGTTTTCAATTCGGGAAGAGACATGCTGCCGGTCAACTGGACAATGCTTCAGGCGTTTCTGGCCGCGGCGCGCTCCGGGTGCTCGAAAGCATCCGCGAAGGCCTCGAGCTCCTTGTCCGTCATTCCGAGACCGCGGCCATGGTCGCGCCAGCGGCCCACCACCTGTTCGACTTCGCGCAAGATTGCCTTCGCCCGTTCCGGCTGGATTCGGAAATACGGAACTACCGACATCAATGCTGCGACAGTGGCCTCCGGGCCGGTGTCGGGGGAAACCCAGGTTTTCAGTTCCCGCGCCCGATCGGGGAAGGGATTCAGGTCAAACGCGGGCGATAGTCGCCAAAGGCCGTGGTCAGCGTGCAGGAATCCGTGGTTGTGCAGATGGTCGTCGAAATTGCTGATCAGGATGGAAAACGCCATCCGGCGCCATAGCTCCTCGATGTCCTCCTGCACCGCCGCGCCGTGCTGCCGGAGGGTATCGACGATCTCCGCGTAGGAGTGCTCCGCGGAATCCGTCGTTTCGACGCCCATCATGGTCGCCGCTGAGACATACATGAGGCGCTTGCCGTCGGAGGTTCGATCGAAGCGATGCACCAGGGTCACCGGCACGCCATCACTATCCACCAGCCGGGTGTCCGCTGCGTCAATCCCGGCCGCCTTCGCCAACTGCATGGCCAGGACCTCGCCCTTGGTCACGGCCCGTTCGTCTTGCACACTGGGGAATTTGCCAATCGCAAGGCGACCCTCGTCGTCGACGACTGTGCATTTGGGGCGCATGCCACCGAGAGAGGTGCCGCGGCCGCGCAAGTAGGCGAGATCGGCTGCGGTCTCCTCTTCCTTTTCTACGGCGCGGCTGGCGCCGGCCAGGCGGCTTAGCTCGATCAGTGGCGGGGTCGTACGCCGGTCAGCTTCGGATGCACGGCGGAAAACGCCGCCTTCATCCCGGAAGCGCACGGCGCCGATGCGACTCCCATCATCGACCGCGAGGAGGTAATCCATCGCGCTGAGCGGAGTCGTATCCACCGGCCGGCCGGCCTGGCGATCAGCCTGCCGGCGTTTCGCATGGTCGCGCTGAACCAGCCGCCGCCCCCAACCGTCTGGTTCGGTATCCGCGAAGGCGGCGTGGAAGATCGAACCCTGCGCCACCTTCTTGTGAAACTGCGGACCGGCGACAAGGGGCAGGCCTGGCTCCAAGGGAAACTTGTCGTCAGCCGCCAACCATTCGCCAGCGTAGACGAAAGCCGCACTCTCACGTGCGCCGCGCAGGTCGTAGTGGAGCATGCCGACCAAGCGGGCCTCGTCGCCCAGCATGACTTGGATGGTTCGTTTCATTGGGGGGTGGGCGTGCGTTTAACGCGGACGCGCTGGGGCAGCCGCTCCTCATCCTGAAGAAGGCCGACATCGTCGCGGCGCGCATCGGCCAGCTCACCCAACGCTCCGCCAAATCCGAGCACGTAGAGAGCCATGGCGTAGGTGCCGAGAGATGCCTTCGGGTCCCCGCGTTCAATCCGGGCATAGGTGTTGGGCGCCACCCCGATCCGCTCCGCCATCATCCTGATCGTCAGGTGACGCCGGCGTCGGGCCATGGCGAGGTCCTGGCCAAATTTTGTGAGTGATTTGGCCACTGCCGGGGGTATCAGAACTGGAAGCGACGATTTCATTAATACGCAATATATATACTCTTAATGTGGTTTAAGACTCAATATATTGAGTGTTAAATAACGAGACTGTCCAGCCAATTTCAGCCCCTCAAAGGGGCCTCTGCACCCTTGGATTAGACCTCCGAATCGCAGTATTCCCACCGATGGGCGATGGACAACTGCGGACAACGGCGGTCAGTCCCCATTTAGCGTCCGGCGCGGCGCCGGCCGGTTACCGCCGGCCAAAAAGCCGGCGGCAGCCGAGGCGCGGCACGAGGCCGAGGGCTTCGAGGGCGATGGCCCCCGAGAGCTTCGACTGGCCGTCGCGCCGTTCCACAAACACGATCGGAACCTCGCGCAGCTTCAGGCCGGCCCGATGGGCGGTGAAATGCAGCTCGATCTGGAAGCCATAACCCTCGGTTCGGATCGGGTACTCCGCCAGCCGGGCCAGGGCCGGCCGGCTGATGGCCTTGAAGCCGCTGGTCGGATCGGTGAGGGGCAGGCCGGTCAGGAGACGCACATAATAACCCGCGGCAATGCTCAGCAGCAGGCGGAAAAGCGGCCAGTGGACGACGCTGATGCCTTTCAGGTAGCGCGAGCCGATCGCGAGGTCGGCGCCGGCATCGAGTTCCTGCAACAGCCGCGGGACGTCGCCCGGATCGTGGGAAAGGTCGGCGTCCATCTCGAGGACGGCGGTGTAGTCGCGGTCGAGGGCCCACCGGAAACCTTCCCGGTAGGCGGAACCGAGGCCGAGCTTGCCCCGCCGCTCCAGGAGAAACAGCCGGCGGTTGAATTCGGGATGCGCGCGCACCACGTCCGCCGTTCCATCGGGGGAGGCGTCGTCGACGACCAGCACCTGCAGGCGGCCGGGTGGCGCGAGCAGGATGGACAGCACGCCGGGCAGGGACTGGACCTCGTTGTAGGTGGGGATCACCAACAGCGGGCGGGACGAAGGAGCGGCGGTGGCGCTCATGGTCTGGCCTGGCGGCTGAGCGCCAGGAAGCGGACGAGCGCGGACCAGTTGGCGAGCACGGCGATGAGCCCGATGGCGCCGAGCACCGGCCAGGCGGGGCAGGTGCCGGCCGGCTCGAGCCAGCGGCGGGAGAACGGCGCCAGCGCGGCGCCCACGATCAACAGGGTCATGCGGTCGGAACGCTTCATGTTGCCCCGGGGCGGGGTCAGGCGCAGCGCCTCGGCCTTCGCGGTGGAATAGGTGATCATCATCGAACCGAACAGCGCGGCGATCACGAGGCATTGGACGGCCGGCCAGCCGCGGTAATGGACCAGCGCGCCGGCGAAGAGGAAAAATTCCACATAGCGGTCGAGCACGGAGTCGAGGATGGCGCCGCGGGGCGACGCGCGGCCGGTCGCGCGGGCCACGGCCCCGTCCAGCACGTCGAACAGCGCGCTGATGAACAGTCCCCACGCGGCGAGACCCCAGTGTCCTCCCGCCGCGGCCACCCCCGCGATCGCGGCGGGGGGCAGCGAGAGCCAGGTGAGGGTGGCGGGACTCACGCGGAGGGCGGCGCACGCGCGCACCGCGGGTTGCAGCACGCGGTAGCCGGCGTTCATCAGGAAGCGGCCCAGGATGACGGAGCCGCCCTGCTGCTCGATCCGCTCGAAACTTCCGCGGCCGAGGGCGCCGGCGAGGGCGGCGGCGGTGCAAACCAGGCCGAGCGCCCCGGCGGCCGGAAGATCGACGGATTCATTCATGCCGTCCGGCGCCGACGGCGCGCCAGGCGGCCGATGGCCGCCTCGAGCGCGCGCAGCTGCACCCCGGGGTCGTTGCCGGGGGTCGCGCCGGCGCGGGCCAGCGGGGCCTTGAAGAAGAAGGCCAGCCATTCGAGCGCGCCGCTCTCGCCGCGCCGCGCGGCGAGGTCCGCCAGCAACACCAGGTCGAGCGCCAGCGGCGCGGCCAGGATGGAGTCGCGGCACTGGAAATTGATCTTCAGCTGCATCGGGTAGCCGAGCCAGCCGAAGAGATCGATGCTGTCCCAGGCCTCCTTGTTGTCCCCCCGCGGGCCGAAATAATTGATCTTCACCAGGTGCTCGACGCTGCCGTAGAGCGCCGGGTAGGCCTGCGCGGAGCAGAGGTCGTCCAGCACCGTGGTCTTGCTGACGCGCTTGGCCTCGAAGGCCTGCGGGTCCTCGAGCACGACGCCGTCGCGGTTGCCGAGGATGTTCGTGCTGAACCAGCCGGTCAGGCCGAGCAGGCGCATCCGCAGCGCGGCGGCGACCACGGTTTTCAGGTAGGTCTGGCCGGATTTGAAATCCGAGCCCGCCAGCGGCACCCGCCGCCGGCGGGCGAATTCCTGCAGCGCGGGCGCCTCGACCGTCGTGTTGGGGGTGCCGTTCACGAACGGCACGCCCTCGGCGAGCGCCGCGTAGGCATACAGCTGGGAGGGCGCGATCGCGGGATCGTCGCGGTCGAGGCCGCGCTCGAACGCGGGGAGCGAGCGGTGCACCGGCTGGAGCGGCTGGTAGACCTCGACGGACATGCACGAGAGCACCACGACCCGGTCGCATTTCGCGAGCTGGCGGAAACGCCGGATGTCGGCGCGCAGGGCCTCGACCTGGGCGCGCTTCCCGGCGGCGGGCTTGGCGAAGCGGGGCTTGATCCGCGTGGTGAAGCGCGGGTCGGCCACGCCGGGGAACGCCGGGATGCCGCGGAGGAAGCGACGGTGCCGCCGGAGATCGGCCGGGCTCAGGACGGCGGCACGGGCCGCGGCCTGGTAGGCGTTGTTTTCCAGGACATCCCAGCCGCCGAAGGCCACCCCCGCGAGTGGCGCGAGTTCGACCAGTTCCGCGATGGGCCGCGTGGGCGTGCCGGGCGCGGCAGCCAGCGGCAGGCGGCCGAGCTGGGTGAGCGAGCCGATGCCCGGGGAGTGTCCCCGGCGGATCGCCTCCACCCCCGCATACAGGGTGGTGGCGACGGCGCCCATGCCCACGGTTAAGATACCCAAACGGTCGGATCGGTTCATTATGGATGAAAAAATCGGGAAGACGGACCGGCCGGGAAATGTCCCGGGCCGCGCGCGGCCACGGCGCGGACCGGTCGCGACGTTTCCGGCGCAGCGGGACGAAATGGAAGCGGATCCGGCATAAGCGGGTGCAGCCTGTCTCAGGCAAACCGCGACGAGCTTGGCCGTCGCGACGCAGCCAAGTCAACCCCGTTGCCCCTGCCGGCGTGGCGAATGATTTTTCAGCGGCCGTCACGGTCGCGAACGAGACACTTGCGTTGTCGGGGGGCGCTTTTTCTAATGCCGACCGCGCATGCATTCACCGAAAAGTTCCTCCCCGTCCCGCTCCCCGTTCGCCCGGCTGGAACCGGAAATGGCGGCCGATCTCGAGCTGGGGCCGGAGATCGCGGTGAACGAACCGTGGCAGCCGCCGGCCGGCGGGCCGCAGGTAGTCCTGCTCACCGGGGCCACGGGATTTCTCGGGGGATATCTGCTGCACGACCTGCTGGCGCAAACCGCGGCCACCGTCGTCTGCCTCGTGCGCGCCGCCTCGCCGGCGGAGGCGCGGGCGCGGGTCGGGCAAAACCTGGCCCGCTACGGGCTGGCGCCCACCGCGGCGCAATGGCAGCGCGTCGAGGCCTGGCCCGGCGACCTCTCCCGCCGCCAGCTGGGGCTCGCGGACAAGGCGTGGACGGAGCTCGCGGCGCGCGTGGACACGGTGGTGCACGGCGCCGCGACGGTCAATTTCTACGAGCGGTACCGCCGGCTGCGCGGCACCAACGTCGGGGGCGTCCGCGAAATCCTGCGCTTCACCGTGGCCGGCCGCACGAAGGCGCTGCATTACGTCTCGTCGACCGGCGTGTTCGATTCGGAGGCTTACCGGGGCGTCACCGTATCCGAAGCCGACAGCCCCGCCCACTGCCACGGCAGCGTCATGGGCTACACGCAGACCAAATGGGTCGCGGAGCAACTGGTGCTGCAATCGCGGGTGCGCGGCGTACCGGCGTCGGTCTATCGCCCGCCTTTCATCATGGGCGACTCCCGCACCGGCACCGTCGACCCGGAGAATCTGGTCGTGAAGTCGCTCCTCGGCTCCATCCAGGGCGGCGCCTGGTTCGATGTGCGCAACACGGTTGAGATGGTTCCCGTCGACGCCCTGAGCCGCGCGATCGTGCACCTGGCCCGCGACCCGGCGCATCACGGCCGGACCTTCCACCTGACCAGCCCGCAGCGCATGTGCTGGGCCGACATCGGCCATGCCGCGCGCCACTACGGCTATGCGCTCGAGATCGTGTCCTGGGACGACTGGCTGCAGCGCCTGCTCGAATTCGGCCGCCAGGCGGACAACGCGCTTCGTCCGCTGGTGCGCTTCTACACGAAGGTGACTTCGCGCGCCGGCGTGCCGGTGCCGGATATTTTCGCCCGCGAGAAGCCGCCGGTGTTCGAGTCCGGCGCCACGCAGGCGGCGCTGGCCGGCGCGGGGCTCGTGCCGCCGGGCATGACGGTGGCGCTGTTCGCCACCTACCTCGACTATTTCGTGCGCCAGGGCTGGGTGCCGGCGCCGCCGGCGAAACGGCGCGGAAATTCCCGGCCGCCTTTCGTGGCGTGCATTTAGCATGGCCCGGGAGCAACTGCGCGCGCTGCTGGCCGGGATTGCCGCCGGCGATCCGTCCCGGCCGCCGGAGGAGCGGTTCGCGGCGGCCGATTCGATCGCCCGCTTCGAGGCCGTGCTGGCCGTCGAGGCGGGCCTCGGGGTGAGCCTGCCCGACGAGGCCCTCGGGCGCGTGCGAACCTTCGACGATCTCGTCGCACTCGTGGAGCGCGTCCAGGCCGCGTCCGCCCCGGCGCCGGCCGCCGCGGAAACGCCCGCCTGGTTGCGGTCGCCGCTGCCGCCCGTGCCGGTGGCGCGATGGGGCCGGCCCTGCGGGACGGTCCTGGCCGCCGCCCTGCGCACCTGGTTCCGGTTGCGGGTCACCGGCCGCGGAAACCTGCCGGCCGCCGGCCCCTGCCTGCTTTGTGCCAACCACGCGAGCCACCTCGACGGACCGGCGCTGCTGGCGGCGGCGGGACCGGAGCGGGGGCGCCTCGTGTTCGCGGCGGCCAAGGATTATTTTTTCGCCCGCCCGCGGCTCGCGGCGTGGTCGGCCCGGGCGCTGCCGTTGATCCCGTGGGAGCGCGGCGGGGACCTGGCGGCCATGCGCGAAAACCTCCGGCACCTGGCCGCCTGCCGCGCGACGGGGCGGATCGTGGTTTTTTTCCCCGAGGGCGGGCGCAGCCGCGACGGCACGCTGCAGCCCTTCCGGGACGGGCTGGCCTTCTTCGCCGAGCAGCTGGCCCTGCCGGTGGTGCCGGCGTGGATCGGCGGGACGCACCGCGCGCTGCGGAAAGGCGCGTGGTTTCCGCGGCCCGGCCGGCTGACGGTCGCCTTCGGCGCGCCGCTGCGGGAACCGGGCGCCACGCTGGCGGGCGTGGTGCGCGCCCGGATGCTGGCGCTGGGGGACGCGGCGCCATGAAGCCGGTCGTCGCCGCGTTCGATTTCGACGGCACGCTCAGCGAAGGCGTGAGCGGGCTGCGTTTCTTCCACCAACTGGCGGGCACGCCGCGCTACGCCTGGTTTTGGGTGCGGCAGTTTCCCGCGCTCGTGGCCTACGGGCGGCGCCGGCGGCATGAGGAAAGCCTGGACCGGATCAACCGGCACATCTTCGCGGGCCGCGCCGCGGCGGAGGTCGCGGCCGCCGCCGATCATTATTGGCGGCACACGCTGCCGCGCTTTCTCGTGCCGGCCGCCCTGGCGCGCCTGCGCGCGCACCTGGATCGCGGCGACCGGTGCGTGATCGTCAGCCGCGGTTACGAGGTGTACCTCCGCCCGTGGGCGGAGAGCCTCGGCATTCGCGACGTGCTCGCCACGCGGCTCGAGGCCGGGCCCGACGGGCGGCTGACCGGGGCGATGCCCGAGCCGAGCTGCGACGGCGAGCACAAGCCCGCGCGGCTGCGGCGGCTGCTCGGCCCGCGCGAGGCCTACGAACTGCACGCCTACGGCGACGGGCCGGGCGATTTTGCATTGCTCGCGGAGGCGGATTGCGCGTTTGTGCGGGCCGGTCCCGCGTTCCGCGCCTGGCGCGCGGGTCCCTGACACGATGCGCATGATGACCTTCACGGGGTGGGGCGATCCCGCCCGGGCGACCGACACCTCGCGCCTGCCGAAGCTCTGGCCGTTCATCCACCGCGTGACCGGGCTCAGCCCGGACCGGGCCGCGCCGGTGGCGGATCCGGCGGGCATCGCGCTGCCGCCGGGCCGCGCGGGCGCCGCGCTGCTCGCGGCGCTGGCGGAAGCGGTCGGGCTGGCGCACGTGGCCACCGATCATTCGAACCGCGTCCTCCACGCCTACGGCAAGAGCTATCGCGATCTGCTCCGGGCGCAGCGCGGCGAGGTGCCGCGGCCGCCGGATGCGGTCGTCTTTCCCGCGGCGCACGCCGAGGTCGAGCGGCTGATGGCGGTGGCGCGGCAGCATGGCGCGCGGCTGATCCCCTTTGGCGGCGGCACCAACATCGTCGGCGGGGTCGAGGCCAGCCCGGCGACCGCCGCGCCGGTCGTGACCGTCAGCCTCCGGCGGATGAACCGCCTGCTCGCGCTCGACGAGGTCTCGGGCGTGGCCACGCTGCAGGCCGGGGCGCTCGGCCCGGAACTGGAGGAGCAGCTGAATGCGCGCGGCTTCACGCTCGGGCACTTTCCCGATTCGTTCGAGTTCTCCACGCTCGGCGGCTGGCTCGCGACGCGCTCCGCCGGCATGCAGTCGGACGCGCGGGGCAAGATCGAGGACATGGTGGTCGCGTTGAAAATGGTGACACCCGCCGGCACGCTCGCGACGCCGGTCGTGCCGAAGGCCGCGGCCGGTCCCGATCTCAACCAGGTGGCGGTCGGCTCGGAAGGCGCGCTGGGCATCATCACGGAGGCGGTGATGCGCGTCTACCGCGTGCAGCCGCGGGAATACCGCGGCGTGCTCATGCCGGATTTCCAGGCCGGGCTCGAATTCATGCGCCGCTGCTGGGCGGAGGGCATCGCGCCCTCGACCATGCGGCTGTCCAACGCCGAGGAAACGGAGTTTGGCATGTGCCTGAAGCCGCCTTCGGGCGGCCTGCATCACCTGCTCACGCGCGCCGCCGGCTGGTGGCTGAAAAACATCCGCGGTTTCCAGCTCGACCAGGCCTGCCTGATGATCCTCGGCTGGGAAGGCCCGCCGGGGGAGATTGCGCGGCGGCGCGACGCGGCGCTCCGGCTGGCGCGCGCGCTCAATGCGTTCGATGCCGGGCGGGGCGCGGGCGACACCTGGTTCGCGCGCAAATACGATTATCCCTACCTGCGCGACCTGGTGATGAGGCACGGCGGCATGGTGGACGTCACGGAGACGACCGTCCTGTGGAAGGACGCGCTGGGGGTTTACGAAAAAATCCATTCCGCGCTGCGCGCCGAGCTGGGGCGCGACGGGATTCCCGGTTACGCGGGCTGCCACCTGTCGCACGCCTACCCGACGGGCGTCTGTCTCTATTTCACTTTCGCCGCCAGGCGCGATGATCGCGACCCGCTCGGCCAGTACCGGCGGGTGAAGGGGCGCTTGATGGACCTGCTGCTCGAGTCCGGCGCCGCGCTCTCGCATCACCATGCGATCGGTTACGAACACCTGCCGTGGCTCGAGCGCTACGCCGGCCCGACCGGACTGCGCACCTTGCGCGGGCTGAAGGCCGCGCTCGATCCCGACGATATCTGCAATCCCGGCAAGCTGGTGCCCTCGGCCGATTCGGCGCTCGCGCACTACTGGCCGGGCATGGACGGCGGCCCCGGGGCCTCGTCGCGATGATCCCGCGCAAGCAGCTCGACGCGAGTCCGGCCGATGTCGCCGCCGGCCTGCTGGCGTGTGCGGGCGTGGCCCCGGCGCCGGCGGCGGGCGACCGCGCCGGCCGGCCGCGGCTCGACACGCGGCCCGACAGCCTCGTGTGCCTGTCGGTGCGCAGCGGTTTCGACTTGCTGCTCGCCGAGCTCGCGTGGCCCGCCGGCGACGAGGTGCTGGTGACGGCCATCACCATCCCCGACATGGGCCGCATCCTGGCGGAGCACGGCCTGAAGCCCGTGCCGGTGGACCTCGACCCGGACACGCTGGCGCCGGACGAGGCGGCGCTGGCGCGCGCCGTCACGCCGCGCACGCGGGCGATTCTGGTCGCGCACCTGTTCGGCGCGCGCCTGCCGATGGAACGGCTGGTGGCGTGGGCGCACGCCCGCCACCTGCTGGTGCTGGAGGATTGCGCCCAGGCATTCACCGCGGACGGCTTCGCCGGGCACGCGGACAGCGACGTGCGGATGTTCAGCTTCGGCACGATCAAGACCGCCACCGCGTTCGGCGGGGGGATCCTGCTCGTGCGCGACGCCGCGCTGCGGGCCCGGCTCGCGGACCGGCACGCGCGCTGGCCGGTGCAGCGCACGGCGGCCTATGCGCGCCGGCTGCTGAAGCTCGGGCTCTATGTCCTGATCCAGTCGCCCTGGAGTTACGGGCTGGTGTTCCGCGCGATCCGCGGGATGGGCCGGGATCCCGACCAAGTCATCATGGACTTCGGGCGCGGTTTCGCCGGCGGGGATTTCTTCGCCAAGCTGCGCCACCAGCCCTGCGCGGCCCTGCGCCACCTGCTGGCGCGCCGGCTGGCGGCGGCGGACCCGGCCGCGGTCGGGCGGCGCGCCGCCGCGGGCGAGTTTTTGCTCGGGCAGCTGCAAACGGTCCGGCCGCTCGGCGGGCGGGCCGCTCAGCGCACGCACTGGCTGTTTCCCCTGTGCGTGCGGAACCCGCGGGCGTTGCTGCCCGTGCTGCAGGCCGCGGGCTTCGACGCCACCTGCGCCAGCTCGAGCCTGCTGGCCTTGCCCGATGGGAACGGCGGCGTCGCGCCGCGGGCGCAGGCGGCGATGGCGGGGGTGCTTTACGTGCCGGCCTACGCCGCCATGGGGCGGCCGCGGCTCGCCGCGCTCGCCGGGGTGCTCAACGCGCGGGCGGAGCCGCCGGCCTGACCGCGCGCTTTTCCGCGACCAGCGCCACGACGCGGCGCACGGTCCACGGTTCGAAGAAATCCTCGTAGTCGAGCTTCACGCCGAACTGCTCCTCGAGCAGGCATTGCAGCTCGACCGCGCGCAGCGAACTCATCCCCTGCGCCAGCAGCGGCGCCGCCGGGTCGAGGGCGTCCGGCGCCAGCGCCAGCACGCGGGCGATGCCGGCGTGCAGCTGCGCAAACTGCTCCGCCGGCAGCGGCAGGTCCTCCGCGGCTGGCGGCGCGGGCGGGGGGCGGGCCCCGCTCGCCCCGCTGGTCACATAGGCATCCAGCTCGCCGGCGAGAAAGAGCTCGCGGCACCGGCCGCGCCGGATCTTGCCGCTGCTCGTCTTGGGCAGGCTGGCGAAGCGCACGAGCGCGAGATGCGTGACGGCGAGCTGGTGTTCCTCGCTGATGGCGGCGCGCAGCGCGGCGGCGACGGCGGCGAAGTCCGCGTCCCGGTGCGCGAGATTGACCTCATGCACCACGGCGAGCGACTCGCCCTCGTCATGCGCGACCGCGAAGGCGGCCCCGGCGGCTTCCGCCAGGGCGGGATGCGCGGCGCCGGCGGTGAGCTCGATGTCCTGCGGGTAGTGGTTGGCGCCGCCGATGATGATGAGGTCCTTGCGCCGGCCGGTGATGAAGAGCTGGCCGGCGTGGAGGAAGCCGAGGTCGCCGGTGCGCAGGAACGGGCCGGCGTTGTCCGGCACGGTGCGCGCCTGGAAGGTCTCGCGCGTGGCGTCGGGATTGGCCCAGTAACCGCGCGCCACGCTCGGGCCGGCGACCCAGATTTCGCCGACGCCGTCCGCGGCGCAGGGCCGGCGCGTGTCGGGATCGACGATGAGGACGCGCTGGCCGCCGAGAACCACGCCCGAGCCCGCGAGCGCCACGGCCTGCGCCGCGTCGGCGCCGGGGACCGCCCGGTGCCGGCCGAGGGCCGCGCGCGCGAAGCCCGCCACGACCGCGCCGCGCCCGCGCGGCTGGGCGCTGACGGCGAGCGTGGCCTCGGCCAGGCCGTAGCCGGGGCAGAACGCCTCGGCGCGGAAACCGGCGGGCGCGAAGGTGCGCGCGAATTTTTCCAGCGTGGCGGGCCGGACGGGCTCCGCGCCGTTGAAGGCGGTTTTCCAGCAGCCGAGGTCGAGCCCGGCGACGAGCTCCGGCGTCGCGCGCGCGGCGCAGAGCTCGTAGGCGAAGTTCGGCGCGGCGGACGACGTCGCGCGGAAATGGGAGATGGCGCGGAGCCAGCCGAGCGGGTCGCCGAGGAAGGCCTGCGGCGTCATGATGACCTCGGGCGCGCCGTGGTCGACGGCGGCGAGCAGGTTGCCGATGAGCCCGAGGTCGTGGAAGGGCGGCAGCCAGCTCAGCCCGAGCACCTCGCCGGCCGTCATGCCGAAGGGCTCGGCGATGAGCCCGATGTTGTGCTCGAGGTTGCCGTGGGTGACGACGACGCCCTTGGGTTCGGCGGTGGAGCCGGAGGTGTACTGGAGGAAGGCCGGCGTGTTTTCGTCCACGTAGGGCAGGGCCCAGTCCGCCGGCGCGCCGGACTCGCCGGCCGGTTCGAGCCAGGTGAGGCCGAGTTCGCGCTGCAGGGCCGGCGGCAGGGCGGTTTCGACCTGGCGGCGCACGTCGGCGCCCGCGAGCGCGAAGCGCGCGCCGGAATTGCGGGCCACCGTCGCGAAGCGCTCGGGCGGACGGTTGCGCCGGGGCGGATAGAGGGGCACGGCGATCGCGCCGGCATAGAGGCAGCCGAGGAAACCGGCGATGTAGTCCGCGCCGGGCGGCAGCACCAGCAACACGCGGTTGCCCTCCGCGTGGCGGGCGCGCAGGTCCTGCGCGAGCCGCAGCGCGCGGGCGCGCAGCGCGGCGTACGTCAGGTCATCCGTCGCGAAATCGGGCCCGCGGATGAAGCGGAACGCGGCGGCGCCCGGCTGCTCCCGGGCATGCCGGTCGAGCTGGTGCATCAGCGTGCGCAACGCGCGCGGCGGGGGAAAGAGCGAGGCCACGGACGAAGAAGAGCCGGCGCCGGCGCGGATTCGAGGCAAAAAAACCGGCCGGGCGGGGATGCTTCTTAACCACGAATGCTCCGCCTACCGGCTGCGCTACTTGCTGAGCTTCGCCTAATCGGCTCCGCAGTGGGTTTCGGGGGCCGGCTAATCGCCGACTGCAGAGGACCGACCCTTTCACCGCGGCGATTAGCCGCGCCTCCGATCCAAAGCCGAAGCCGATCAGGCGGAGGGCTCTTCCAAGCGCAGCCGGTAGGCGGAGCATTCGTGGTTAAATCCTCCGGGATTTTATTCCCGCGCCCCCCGGCGGAGGAATAACGCTGGAGTTTTTTCCGGGCCGCCGCACGCTGCCCCGATGCCCGCCGGCGGGCGAATTTCATGAGCGAGATCTTCGAGAAAACCCCCGAACAGCGGTTGCGCGAGAAACTGGAGGCCTTCCCGCCGGAATTCCAGCGGCGCGTGCTCGACTACAAGGCGAAACCCACGCCCGCGGACCTCGAGGCCATCGTCCTGGGCGTGATGGCCTACCACGGCGGCGAGACCTTCGCGGCCAAACATGCCGAGAAGGGCGGGGCGGTGCTGCTGGTCGAGGACCTCGGCTTCGATTCCCTCACGCTCGTCGACATTTCGTTCCAGGCGGAGGAGTTCGTGGGCTTCGTGATCCAGATCCCCGACTTCGCGGGAATCAAGACGCTCGACGACCTGCAGGGCTTCCTGCGGCGGAAGATCTTCCCGGCGGCCTGAGCCGTTTCCCCATGGCGCAACGGCATCGCGTGGCGGTCACCGGGCTCGGCTTCATCACGAGCATCGGCAACGACGGGACGGCGGTCGAGGCGAGCCTGCGCGCGCTGCGCGGCGGCATTGCGCCCCACGACTTCGCCGACCCCGGCCGCACGGCGGCGGTGAAGGTCGCCGGCACGATCAAGGATTTCGACGTCCGCTCGCCCCACTGGAGCAAGTGGACCTGGCCGGCGCGCTACAAATTCGGCCCGGCGGTCCTGCGCGCGCTGCCGCCCCACGGCCTCTTCGCGCTGTGCGCGATGGAGCAGGCGCTGGCCGACGCGCGGCTGACGCCGGACCTGGTCGGCGCCGAGGACACGGCGCTGTTCAGCTGCTCGGCCGGGTCGCCGTTCATGATGCGCCATTACCTCGGCATCATGCACGACGCGCCCGACATGCGCGGCAGCCCGCTGGGCGTGGTCAGCTCGATCAGCGGCACGCTGAACTTCAACCTCGGCACGCATTACAAGATACGCGGCGGCAACTGCGGGTTCGTCTCGGCCTGCGCCTCCTCGAGCCACGCGCTCGGCTACGCCTGCGACGAGGTCGCGACCGGGCGCTTCGCCCGCGTGATCGTGGTCGGCGCCGAGGAGCCGAACACGGATGCGCTGCTCCCGTTCATGAGCATGAAGGCGCTCTCGACCTGCGCGGACCCGGCGGTGGCGTCGCGGCCCTTCGACCGGCAGCGCGACGGCTTCGTCGGCAGCGGCGGCGCGGCGGTCGTGGTCGTGGAGTCGGCGGAATCCGCCGCGGACCGCGGCGCGGCGCCGTATGCCGAGCTGCTCGGCTGGGGGCAGTCGGCCGACGGCTTCAACGTCGCCATGCCCCGGCCCGACGGCGAGGGCCTGGTGCGGGCGATGCGGCGCGCGCTGCGCGCGTGCGGCCTGCAGCCGGCCGACGTCGGCTACGTGAACGCGCACGCCACCTCGACGCCGCAGGGCGACAAGGCCGAGGCCATCGCCCTGCGGGAGGTCTTCACCCCGGCCGGCGCGCAGCCGGCGGTCAGCAGCACCAAGGGCCTGACCGGCCACCCGCTCTCGATGGCCGGCGCGATGGAGGCGGCGTTCTGCGCGCTCGCCCTGCGCGGCGGCTTCATTCCCGGCAACGCCAACCTCGCCGAGCCGGACGAGGCCTGCGCCGGCCTCCACCTGCCGCGGGCCACGCTCGCGCAGTCCCCCGGCATCGTGCTGAGCAACAGCAGCGGCTTCGGCGGCAGCAACGTCGTGCTCGCCTTCGCCCCCTGGCAGCCATGAGCCCGGCGACCGGTGTCATCGCGGTCCGTGAGATCGGCCTCGCCGCCAAGGCGGACGTGGCGCGCTTCATCCGGTTTCCCTTCGATCTCTACCGCGGCGCGCCGCAATGGACGCCCCCGGTGTGGCTGGAGATGGAGGAGCTCATGGATCCGAAGAAGAACGGTTTCTTCGCCCATTCGGCCGGCGGCTTTTTCCTTGCCGAGCGCGGCGGCGCGGTGGTGGGCCGCATCGCGGCGCTGCGGCAGCGCTTCTACAATGAGAAGCACCAGAACGACACGGCGTTCTTCTACTGGTTCGAGTCCGTCGACGACCAGGCCGTGGCGGACGCGCTGTTCGCGGCGGCCGAAACCTGGGCGCGCGCCCGCGGGCTGCGCCGGATGCTCGGCCCGATCGGATTCACGCAGCCCCATCCGCCGGGCATCCTCGTGCGCGGCTTCGAGCACGAGGGCACGATGGATGTGCCGTGGCATTTCCCGTATTACGAGCGGCTGGTCACGGCCGCGGGCTTCGCGCCGCACACAGACTATCTCTCGGGCTATTTCGACCGCACGATGGAGTTCCCCGGAGAGCTGGCGGTGCACGGCGCCGCGGCGCTCCAGCGCGGCGGCTACACGGTCAAGCAGTTCAGGAACACGGCGGAGCTGCGGCAATGGGGGCCGCGGTTTTTCCGCACCTACCTCGAGGCCTTCGACCGGGTGCCGGATTTCTTCGCCATGAGCCCGCGCGAGTTCGAGGTGCTGATGGAGAAGATGCTGCTCGTGGCCGATCCGGCGGCCATCAAGCTCCTGCTGGAAAAGGACGAGGTGCTCGGGTTCCTGCTCTCGTTCCGCGACATCACGCCCGGCCTGCGCCGCTGCGGCGGCCGCCTGCTGCCCTTCGGCTGGTGGCACCTGTTGTGGAGCCGGGCGCGGTCGCGCCAGTGCAACATCATCGCGCTCGGCGTCCTGCCCGACCGGCAGAAGGGCGGCGCGAACCTCGCGCTGTTCGCCGAGCTCCTCGCCACGCTGCGCGTCTCGAAATACGCGCGCGCGGAGATCGTGCAGATCGTCGGCGGCAACCTGAACACGCACGGCGACATGACGCGGCTCGGCGCGAAGTGGGACAAATGCCACCGCGTCTACCGGCGCGAATGGGACCGGGAGGGCGGGGCGCCATGAACGCCGGCGCGCGCCCGGCCTGCTTCACGGTGGACGTCGAGCAGGACTGCCCGCCGTACCTGGACACGACGCGCGGCATGACGGAGGGTTTGCCGCGGTTGCTCGACCTGCTCGGCACGCTGGAAGTGCGCGGCACGTTCTTCACGACGGGCGAGATGGGGCGGCGTTTCCCGGAGGTCATCGCGCGGCTGGTGCGGGAAGGGCACGAACTCGGGTGTCACGGGGACCAGCACAGTGACTTCACCACGCTCGATGCCGAAGCGGCGCGGCGGGAACTGACCGAGGCCTCGGCCACGCTGCGCGCGTTCGGGCCGGTGACTTCCTTCCGCGCGCCGTACCTGCGGTTTCCGCAGGCCGGGCTGCCGTGGCTCGTCGAGCACGGCTATACGCTCGATTCCTCGCAGGCCCGCTACAAGCGCGGCCCGGACCACCGCCTGGATGCGCCCGTCCCCGCCGGCCTGCGCCGCGTGCCGGCGTCCACGACCTCCTCCGTGCTGCGCCTGCCGCGCTGGGTGCGCCAGCCGCTGCTCGACCGCCTGGCCGGGCCCGCGGTGCTGTTCGTGCACCCGTGGGAGTTCGTGGATTTCCGCCGTTCCCGGCTGCGGCTCGACTGCCGCTTCCGCACGGGCGCGCCGGCGCTGGCCTGCGTCGAGCAGGTGCTCGCACGGTTTCGCGCGCGCGGTTATGCCTTCCGGCGCATGGCGGAGCTGGGCGGGAATTAAACGGAGTCCCGTGACGGGAAATCCAGTTGCTTCGCCCGCGGAGCCTTGCCTACGGTTTGCGCGCCTTGCACCTCTCCCACCGGCGGCCTGTTTCCCCAAGTCTCCCCGCATTCAACCGCCCGACGCGGCGCATCCTGATCACCGTCCTGCTGACGAGCCTGCCGGCGTGGTCCCTTGCCGCCGAGGACAATGTCCCGGCCATCTCGCTCGGTGAGGCGGTGCGCCTGACCCTGGCGGAAAATCCCGGCGTGAAGAGCGAGGGCGAGCTGCAAAAGCAGCGCGAGGGCGTGCTGCAGACCACGCGCGGCGCCTTTGACTGGGTGGCTTTCGGCCAGTGGTCGCAAGACGCGAGCCGGCTGCCGCTGAGCGTAGCGACCCCGCTGTTCACCACCCAGCGCGAACAGACGGACGTCTACACCCTGGGACTGGGGCGGCAATTCCGCTCCGGCATCACCGTTCAGCCGCATGTATCGGTGTTCGGTTACCAGAACAACCTGAGCCAGCCGGTGCGGGAATACCGCTCGAATCTCGCGGTGGACCTGACCATCCCGCTGCTCCGCAACCTGGGTCGCGCCGCGACCGCCGCCGACGAGACCTCGGCCCGGCTCGGCGTCGAGGGCGGCGCCCGGCAGTACGAGCATGCGGTGGCCCAGCAGATTGCCCGCACGGCCAGCGCCTATTGGAACTGCCTCGCGGCCCGCCGGAATTACGCGATTGTCAGCGACACCGAAACCCGCGCCGCCGAGCTGGTGCGCTTCGTCAACCTGCTCGTCGAGGGTGGCGAACTTGGGGTCGGCAGCCTGGACAAGGCCCGCGCCGAGCTGCTCAAGCGCACGGCCCAGCGGCGCGACGCCGAGCTGGCGTTGTTCCAGTCCCGGCAGGCGCTCGGCCTGGCCATCGGCTACAAGCCGGAGCAGCTGCCCGATGCGCCGTATGCGGACGGTGACTTTCCCGTCGCGACCGCCGCCGTCCTCAAGGATGCCGATCGCTCCGCCTACATCGGCATCGCCCTCAAGCGCCGCGGCGATTACCAGGCCGTGCTGCAGAATCTCCACGTCGAGGAAGTCGGACTCGGGCGCGCGCGCAACCAGCTCAAGCCGCGGCTCGATTTCACGCTCACCGCCGGTTACGCCGGCCTCGAGGACCGCACCAGCGACCGGCCGGCCCTCAGCGCCTTGTCCCACCAATTAACGGGCGGCAATCTCACCGGCGCCTTCTCCCTGGAATGGCCCGTGGCCAATAACGCCGCCCGCGGCGAGGTCGTCCGCCGCCGCGCCCGGGTGGCCGCGGGCGAATACGACAGCCAGACCGCCGCCAGCGGCGTGGCCGCCGACGTGTTGAACACGCTCCAGGCCGTCACGCTCTCCCAGGCGCGCTACCAGGCGGCGGCCGAGTCGACCCGCATTTATGCGCGGGCCCTCAAGGTCGAGAAGGACAACGTCAGCGCCGGCGAGTCCACGCTCCTCGACCTGATCGACCTGGAGGAACGTTACGCCACCGCGCGCACCGACGAGATCGACGCGCTGCGCGCCTATGCGGTGGCGCTGGTCAATCTCCGCCTGGCCACCGGCACGATCCTGGAATCCACGAATGATTTCGCCCTTTTCCGGTCCACCCGGCTGCTGGAAGTGCCCGAACCCGCCGCGCCCTAACCCCATGTCCCCTTTTCCCATGAAAAAAACGGTGCTCCTCCTCGCTGTCGCCGCCTGGTGCGTGACCGCCGGTGCCGCGGAAAAAATCGGCGCCCTCGGCCGCATCATCCCCGCCGGCGACCTGATCAACCTCGTCGGCCCCGGCGATGCCATCGGCAAGGTCATGGTGGCCCCGGACGCGCTCGTCGAGGCCGGCACGCCGCTGGTGGAGTTCAGCGGGCTGGCCGGGGCGGAGCACGACGTCACGCTGGCCGAACTCGCCCTGCGCGAAGCGGACGAACTCGGGCAGCGCAGCGTCGAGGCGCTCGAGCAGAAGGAATTGCTGGCCCGCCATGACGATGAGTTCGCCCAGAAGCGGCTCGCGCGCTTCGACTCGCTGGGTGGCGACAGCATTTCGGCGCAGCAGATGGAAATGCGCACCTACCAGGCCAAGAATGCGGAGCTGACCCACCGCGTGGCCGCCAAGGAGCTCGAACGCGGCCGGCTGGACCGCGAGATCAAGATCGCGCGCGCCAAGGAACAGCTCGAGATCGCGCGCGCCCGGCGCAGCGCCTACCGGCTGTGCGCCCCGGAGCGCGCCACCGTGGTCAAGCTGGGCGGCGTGCCCGGCGAGGTGCCCGCCGGTCCCGCCGTGGTGCTGGCCGCGGTCGACCGGATGCAGGTCGTGGCCGAGGTTTTCGCCGGCGACCTGCTCAAGCTCAAGGCCGGCCAGAAGGCCACCGTCACCAGCTCCGCGCTGCCGGCGCCGATGACCGGCCGCGTGCTCAGCGTCAGCCGCCTCATCACCGGCCGCTCCAAGGTCGCGGAAGCGCTCATCGAACTCGACGACCCCGCCACCGCCGCCCGCCTGCTCAATCTCGAAGTCAACGTTTCGATCGAGCTCTAAACCGGTTCGCCTGCTCCCACGGCCCGATGAGAATTTCCCTCGCCTGGCACAACACGTTCCAGAACAAGAAGCGCACCCTGGCCGCGGTGGCGGGCATCGCGTTTTCCGTGCTGCTCGTGTTCATGCAGCTCGGCCTGCTGCAGACGGCGAAGGTGAACTCCACGCTGATCTACAACTATTTCGACTTCGACCTCATCCTGGTGTCGCAGCGCTTCGAGGCGCTGGAAACCGCGGGGAGCTTTGACCGGGCGCGCCAGCTCCAGGTCGACGTCGTGCCCGGCGTCGGCTCCACCGCCGTGCTCAACTACGCGCGCGCCCGCTGGCGCGACCCCGACAACAAGATGCTCGGTTCGTCCGCGATGCTGCTGGGCTACGACCTGCGGCCGGAATTCATCCCGGTGCCGGCGCACCGCGCGCGGCTCGGCGCGTTGAACAGCCGCGACACGGTGCTGCTCGACGTCTATTCCCACCCGGACTACGGCGCGCAGCGCATCGGCAAGGAGGGCCTGATCAACGGCCGGACGCTGACCATTGCCGGGTTCCTGGAAATCGGCGTCGGGTTCCAGGCCGAGGGCACGGTCCTGAGCAGCCTCGAAACGTTCCAGAGCCTCACGCGGCGCAGCCCGCGGGAAGTGACGTTCTGCCTCGTGCGGGCGGCCCCGGGCGTGACGCCGGAGGAGCTGAAGGCGCGCCTCACCGCCGCGCTGCCCGGCGACGTTTTCGTGCTGACCAAGCACGAACTCGTGACGCGGGAGCGCAATTATTACGTCAATGTGAAGCCCATCGGCATCATGTTTCGCGCCGGCGCCTTCGTGGCGTTCTGCGTCGGCGGCGTCATCCTCTACCAGGTGCTGGCCAGCGAGATTTCGAACCGCCTGCGCGAGCTCGCGACCCTCCGCGCGGTGGGCTTCACCAACCGCTACGTCTACAGCGTGGGCGTGCAGCAGGCGCTGCTCTTCACCGCGATGAGTTACGGGCCGGCGTTCGCGTTCAGCCTGGTCACCTTCCACCTCATCTATCTGGCCAGCCACATCCCGGTCGACATGACCTGGGCGCTGGCGGGCACGGTGCTGGCGCTCGCCCTCACCATGACGACCGTCTCCAGCATCCTCGCCCTGCAAAAAGTCCGGCGCGCGGACCCGGCGGACCTGTTCTGACCATGGCGCTCACCGGCCAGAAAATTCCCGTCGCGTGGTACATGCTCGTGCATCGCAAGGGGCGGCTGGTGCTCTCGATGCTCGGCATCGCCTTCTCGGTGGTGATCATGTTCATGGAGATCGGTTTTTTCAACGGCATCAACGACTCCCAGGCGCGGCTGGCCAGCCTGCTCGACGCCGACCTTGTGATCCTGCACAAGGGGCGCACCAGCCTGCTCGAGTCCGACCGCCTCAACCGCGTGCGCATGCAGCAGGCGCTGGCCTGCGACGGGGTCGTCGCCGCCGCGCCGCTCTACGAGGGCGCGCAGATCATCCTCAATCCCGACACCGGCATGGTGCGCGCCATCAGCGTGCTGGCCTTTCCGCCCGGCACCGTGCCGCTGCGCGTGCCCGGCCTGGCCGAGTTGAGCCCGCGGCTGGCGGTCAAGGGCACCGCGATTTTCGACCGCCGCTCGCGGGATATCTACGGCCACATCACGCCCGGCACGGTGCTGACGGTCGGGGAGACGCCCTTTACCATCGCCGGCCTGGTGGAGGTCGGGCCGAGCATCCGGGCCGACGGCCTGCTGCTGATGGGCGATGTGTCGTGGGTCGAATCCAAGGACGACGCGGACCTGGTCTCGATGGCGCTCCTGCGCGTGCGGCCCGGCACCGATCTCAACGGGCTGGCCCGGGCCATCGAGGCGCGCATCGGCGACGAGGCGCTCGTGTACACCCCGGAGCAGCTGCGCCGGCGCGAGGTCAACTTCACCGCGCGGGCCACGCCCGTCGGCGGCGTGTTCGCGGTCGGCGTGCTGATCGGCTTCGTGATCGGCGTCATCATCTGCTACCAGATTCTCTTCAACGAAATCACCGACAACATGCCGCAATACGCCACGGTGAAGGCCATTGGCTTTTCGCAGCGCTACCTCGTCGCCCTCGTGCTGAAGCAGGCGCTCTGGCTCTCGCTGGTCGGTTTCGTGCCCGGCCTGCTCGGCGGCCTCGCGCTTTACGGGTTTATCCAAGGGACGACCGGCATCCTCATGTTCATGACCTCGGGCCGCGCGCTTCTCGTGCTCTCGCTGGCGGTCATCATGTGCGTCTGCTCCGGCCTGCTCGCCGTGCGCAAGGTGCTGAACGCCGATCCCGCCGACGTCTTTTAATCACCCGGTCCGCCATGTCCTCCGCTCCCGATCCCCAATCATCCACCCTGGCTCCCTTCCTGCGGGACCGCTCCAGCCTGACGCCGTCCGTGGAGGTGGAAGGCGTCAGCCATTTCTATGGCGCCGGCGAAAACCGCAAGCAGGTGCTGTTCGAGAACAAGCTCACCCTCTATCCCGGTGAGATCGTGATCATGACCGGCCCGTCCGGTTCGGGCAAAACCACGCTGCTCACGCTGATCGGCGCGCTGCGCTCCGTGCAGCAGGGCAGCCTCAAGGTGCTCGGCAGCCAGCTCCATGGCCTGAGCCCCGCGGAACAGGTGAAGGTGCGGCGCAACATCGGGTTCATTTTCCAGGCGCACAATCTCTTCGACGCGCTGTCCGCCTACCAGAATGTCCGCCTGGCGACCGAACTCCACGAGTACACGCCCGCGCAGCGGCACCAGGCGCCCATCGACGTGCTGACCAGCCTGGGCTTGCAGGAGCGCCTGCATTACAAGCCGGCGAACCTGTCCGGCGGCCAGCGCCAGCGCGTGGCCATCGGCCGGGCCCTCGTCAACCGGCCGAAGCTCATCCTCGCCGACGAACCCACCGCCGCGCTCGACAAGGAAACGGGCCGGCAGGTGGTCGGCCTGCTGCAGCGGCTCGCCAAGGAGGAGGGGGCCACGATCATGATCGTGACGCACGACAACCGCATCCTCGACGTGGCCGACCGCATCGTGAACATGGTGGACGGTTACATCGTCTCCAACATCGACATCGCCGAGAACATCGCGGTCAGCAAGTTCCTGCACCGCTGTTCCGTGTTCGAGGGCGCCAACCCGACGCTGCTCTCCGAGGTCGCGGCCAAGATGCAGCGGGAAAAATTTGCGCCCGGCGCCGCCATCATCCGGCAGGGCGAGGTGGGGGACAAGTTCTACATCGTGCGCTCCGGCCAGGTGGAGGTCAGCCGCATCAAGGACGGCAGGAGCGACACGCTCGTCACGCTCGGGGCGGGCAGTTTCTTCGGCGAGCTCGCGCTGATGCGCGATGAGCCGCGGGCCGCGACGGTCACCGCGGCGGAGCCCACCGAGGTGCTCACGCTGACGAAGGATATTTTCCTGCAGGTGACCAAGAACATCGGCTCGTTCGAAGAACAGCTGCGCAAGGCATCCTTCGTGCGCTGAGCCGGCCACGCTTCCGGCCATGCTGCGAGCCCGCCTGCTTCAGATCGCCTGGTGGGCCGGACTTTGGCGTCCGCCCGACCGGGTGGTGCTCGAGGACACGATCCTGCCGCACTGCGCGTCCGCCGGCGGCCCGGTGCTTTTCGTCGGCGTGCGCTTCTACACCCGGCGTTATCCCGCGCGCTGTCCCGGCGTGGAGTTCGTCACCCTCGACCGTGACCCGGGGATGGCCCGTTACGGCGCGCCACGGCACCTCATCGCGGCGCTGGAGGATCTCGGCCGGCACCATCCGGCGCCGCACTTCCGGCACATCATCGTCAATGGCGTGTTGGGTTGGGGCCTCGACGAACCCGCCGCAGCCGATCGCGCGCTGGCGGCCTGCCACGCGGCGCTGCTGCCCGGCGGCATGCTGGTGCTCGGGCTCAATGAGGAGCGCGCCCAGACGCCGTCGCTCGGCCATTTGGCGACCTTGCAGCGTTTCGAACGCGGCGATTTTTCCCCGCTCCGGTGCGATGTCCTCGTCGTGCCCACGCCCTTCGCCGAGCGCACCCATACCTATCGCTTTTTCGTGAAGACGTGATCGCGGACTGTGGCGGGCATCCGGCGTGGGTAGTGTCCTAATTTGTCATTGCGAGGAGCCCGCGGAGCGGACGACGAAGCAATCCATCTCGCTGGATCGCCACGGCGCGCTTCGCGCCCCTCGCGATGACATCAAATTGGGACACTACCTCGGCGTGGGGCAGGTTGACAGTGCTGGGCCGGACGGACATCAAACCGTCCATGCTGTTCGTGTCCTGCGGCCAACATCACTTCATGCGCTCCCGCCAGGTGCCGGGCAGCGAACAGCGGCGGAAGACGTTCGTCACTTTCTGAGCCGGCGTCGCGGCCCCATGTCCACGCCTCTCGTCGAGACTTTGCCGCCGGTTGCCCGCGTGTCCCGTGGGCGCTGGGTGGCGGCGGCCCTGGTTGCAACCGGCCTGCTGGCCTGGAGTTTTCGCCGGGCCGATCTCGCCGGGGTGGCCGCGCAACTTGCCCACGTGCGGCCGGGCTGGCTGCTGCTGGCGATGGCGAGCTACGCCGGGACCATCGTGCTGTGGACCGGATTGTGGCGGAGCTGGGCCTCAGGCATTAACCCGGTCTCCTGGGGCCGGATGGCAACGGTGACCGTCCTGCTGTTGCTCGGGGCCAACACGCTGCCATTTTTTGGCGGCCATGCGATCGGCGTGGCCCTGCTCGTGAGTAGGGCCCGCCTGCCGCTGGCGGGCGCGCTGTCCGTGCTGGCCGTGGACCAGCTGTTCGAGAGCCTGGCCAAGGTGGCGTGCCTGCTGCTCGCCGCCGCCGTGTCGCCCGTGGCGCCGTGGCTGGCGGGGGCGTTTTCCGTGATCGGGCTGGCGGCCTTGCTGGTGCTGGTGGTGCTGCTCGGCGCGGCGTGGTTCCCGCCGGGCGACGCCGTGGCGCGACGCTTCGGCGCCTTAGGGCGATTTGGGCAAGCTTGGGCCGGACACCTCGGCGTGTTGCGGGACGGCCGGCGCTTCGCGCTCGCGTTGCTGGTGGCGCTCGTGATCAAGGCTGGCGAGGCGACCGCGCTTTTTTGCGTGCAGCAGGCGTTGGATGTCCGTCTTCCGCTTTCAGATCTCCCGCTCGTGCTCTGTGCGACGCAGATTGGGGGAATGTTGCCGGTGTCGCCGGGCAATCTGGGTGTATACGAAGCGGCGGCCATGATCGCCTACACGGGGCTCGGCGTGCCGAACGCCGCGGCGCTCGGCCTCGCCCTGCTGCAACATGCGGCCTATCTCGCCGTCGCGATCCTGCCGGGCCTGGGCCTGCTGGCCTGGCGGAGCGTGCGCCCCGAACCGGAGGGCGCGCCATGAGCGCCGGTCCGGTTGGGCGCGGCGGTTGGGTGCATCCGCTGGTGTGCGGCGGCCTCGTGGTGCTGGCGGTGCGGTTGTTCGCCATCGCCGTTTTCTTCCTGGCCGGCGGACAGGTGAACGGTCCTTTCAATTTCATTCCCATCGCCTCGGCTTATCACAGCGCCATTTTGCTGGTCCTGGTGCTCCTATTGCTGGTGCTGCCGCTGGCGCGCCGGCCAGGACTCGCGTCACGCCTCGTGATCGTCGCCGGTCTGGTCCTGCTGGCGGTAACCTTGCTGGCGGGACTCGTGGAGTTTCTTCTGCTCCGGCATACCGGGCACAAATTAAGCGCGGCGGTGCTGCGCACTTATGCGGGCCCGGGAGTGCTGACCAAGGAAGTGCTGGCGCCGCTCGCGCAGGACCGGGGCTTCACCGCCCTGTTGGGCGGGACGGCCGCCGCGGGGCTCGCCGTTCTGGCCCTGCTCGCGTGGCGCGGCCGGCCGGGCCCGGTTGGCCGTGGGCCGTTCGTGGTGGGAATCACCGTTGTGGCGGCGCTGTGTTTTGTGGTGTGGCGCGACCGGCCCCTGCAGCGCGCCTACGTGCGTCCGCCCGAGCTGGCGCTGCTGGACACGTTGCTGCCCGCCGCGCGGACCCCGGCGCCCGGAAACGAGGCCGCGGCCCTCGCGGATTTGCGGGCGTTGACCCCGCTCGCTCCCGGCTGGCGCTGGACCGGGCCGGAATTTCCTCTGCAACGCGAGGCCGGGCCGGAGGTGGCCGGTTCCGCGGAGATGCGCGCCCGCCGGGAGGACCGGCCCGACATTGTCCTGATCGCGGTCGAGTCGTTGTGCGCCGAGGCCCTGTGGTTTGCGCCGTCGCCGGACCCGGCGGTGACGCCCAATCTCCGCCGCCTCGCGGATCGGGGCGTGCGGTTCGATCATTTCCTGTCGAACGGGTTTCCTTCGGCGGAGGGATTTTTCTCGCTGCATTCGGGGCTCTGGCCGCATCCGGGGCGGGCGGCGACCGTGGATTCCGCGGGCACGCGTTTCGAGGCGTTGCCGGAGCGGCTGGGCCGGCTCGGGTACCACCGGATTGCGCTGTGGGGGGGCGATGCGAGTTTCGACCACGAGCTATCCTGGGCGCGGGTCTGGTATGACGAAAGCATCAACCAGGCGCATGCGGGGGAATGGATCTACTCGCAGAACACCAGCGACGCCGAATTCATGCAGCGGGCGATCGCACACGGGCGCGCCCACGATGCCGCGCAATCCGGCCGGCCGCTGTTTCTTTTCCTCGCCAACGGCGGCACGCACGGGCCCTTCGTCGCGGGGGTCGATTTTTTCGCCACCCCGGAACAGCGGGCCGAAGCGCAACGGATCAATCCCGACGGTCCCGGGGTGGCCCGGAGCACGCGCTACCGCCGGTCCCTGGAACTTTTCGACCGGCAGCTCGGCCGGCTGATCGACTGGCTGGATTCCCGGCCGCGCGCGGCGAACACCGTGATCGTCGTCCTGGGCGACCACGCGGTCTCCCTCGTCATCGGCGGCGCCCCGTTGGACAGCTCATTGCCGGAGGATGACACGCACTGGACCGGGGCGGTGATTGCCGGCCCGGCACGACTCATCGGCGGCCAGCCCCGGGTCGAAAAATTTCCCGCCAGCCAGGTGGATATTTTGCCGACGCTGCTCGCCTTGGCCGGTGACACGGCGCCGCAGGCCGGTCCGGGCGTCGATCTCTTCGCCCCGATCCCCGCCAGCGCGCGGGCGGCGGTCGCGATTCGCCCGGGCGGTTTCCGGCTCGACCGGCTGGACCGCAGCCTGATCGTGCCGGCCAACGCCACGGAGGAGGCGCGGTATTATGATGCGTTCATGGCGGCGCCGCGCGGGTCCGCACGTCCGGCGCCGGCCGAGGCGGAGTCTTTGTCGCGCGCGGTGCGTTACTGGTCGTATTTGCTCGAGCAGAACCGCGTGCTCGCGCCCGCGCGCTAGCCGCGAACCGGTTCAGCGGCCGGCCAGCGCGCGGGCCCGCGTGTAGAGCAGGTCGTGGGCGGCGAGGCTGTTCTCCCAGGTGAAGCGGACCGGTGTCGCGCGATTATGATCGGCGAGGCGGCGGTGCAGTCCGGGGTCGCCCGCCAGGGCGACGAGGTGCTGCGCCAGGCCGGCATCGTCGTCCGCGAGCAAGCCGGACACGCCATCCTCGAGCCACTCGCCAACTCCGCCGGTGCGCAGGGCGACGACGGGCAGGCCGGTGGCGCGGGCCTCGAGCGCAGCGAGGCCGAAAGCCTCGTGTTCGCTGGACAGGAGAAAGGCGTGGCTGCGGGCCAGCGAGGCGCGGACCGCCGCGCGGTCGAGCGTGCCGTGAAAATGCACGGCGTCGCCGAGCCGGAGTTGGCGGGCCAGGCGCACCAGTTTTCCGCGCTCGGGCCCGTCGCCGATGATTTCCAGCCGGAGCTGGGGATGGCGGGTGCGCGCCTCGCGGAAAATCCGGAGCAGGGCGGCGCCGCGCTTGCGCGGGGCGAGGCGCATGACGGAGACAATCGTGAAGGGCGCAGTCGCGGCGGGTGCGACGGCCGGCGGCCAGTCGGCCGGGTCGATGGCGTTCGGCACGACGTCGACCGGCGCGCCGTGCAGCAACGGGGAAATGTCGCGGGCCACGCGCGCGCTGACCGCGGAGAAAGCCACGGGCCAGCGGGTCCACCCGGTGGCGCGATCGAGGGTGTTGAACAGCCGGCGGAAGTTTCCCCAGACCGAGTGCACGGTCAGCGCCACGGGCAGGCCGGCCGCTTGCGCATGGTAGACGGCGGCGTATGCGGCGGGTGAAATGAGGCTGCTGTGCGCGTGGACGAGATCGAAGCGGCGGGAGTGCAGCTCCGCGCCCAGCCGGTGAAAGCTGGCCGGCGTCCACATCAGGTTGGCGAAGGGCAGGAGGGAGCCGGGCAGACGGTGCACGCGACCGTCATCACCGGCGTCCGGACCGCGGGTCGGCGTGATGACGGTGACTTCGTGGCTGGCGGCGAGATGGGAGGCCAGCTGGCTCAGGTGGCGCTCGATGCCGCCGACCCGGGGCAGGTACCAATCGCACACGAGCGCAAGGCGCAGGCGGCGGGGTGGGGCGTCGGTGGTCATGCGTGGCTGGGCCGGGGATAGTGGATTGATTTTGGCAATGGGTTGGCAACAGGATTGGTGATGCGTCACACCCTGCCTTGCTTCCGCTGATGTCAGCGGAAGCCCCGACACTCTTTTCCCGGGATGGACGCTGGCTGGCCGCGGCGGCGGCGTGCGCGGCCGTCATGGTGCTGGCGCTCTGGCTGTGGTTCTGGCCGGGCGGATTGCCCTCCGGCACCACGAGTGGCGTCTGGACGGCGCTGGCAGCGGACCTGCGCGATGGGATTTTTTACCGGCCGGTCTTCGATGCGACGGCGGGCGAATACGGCGGCACGCGCTACCTCCCGCTGTTTTTTTCGCTGGAGGCCGGCCTGATGCGGTCGGGACTCGGGCCGGTGGCGGCCGGGCTGCTGCTGATGGGGGCGTCGGTCGCGCTGTTCGATGCCGCGTTGTTCCGCTTGTTGCGCCAGGCGGCGGTCGGCCGGGGCGCGGCGGCGGCGTGGACCGCGCTGGCGCACGCGTCGCTGTCCTACCAGCTGGTCACGCTCGAGGTGCGCGCGGATGTCCTGGCCGCCGCCGGCAGCCTGTGGGGTTGCTGGTTCGCCTGGCGCGCGGGCGCCCGGTTTTCGTGGCTGGCGGTGTTTTGTTTCCTGGCGGCCTTCGCGACCAAGCTGACGGCCGTCGCCGGCCTGCTCGCCGTGGGCGGATGGCTCATCCGGCGCGGCGAACGCCGGCTGGCGGGGCGTTACCTCGCCGCGGTGGCGGTCGGGGCGGCCGGCGTGCTGGCGATCGTTTACGGCGCGAGCGCGGGCCGCGCGTGGGAATCCTTTCTCGCGTGCGGCGGCGGCGGCGGCACAGCGGGCTATGCGGTGAAGGCGCCGCTGTGGTTCGCCCTGACGGTGGGCCAGGATCCGTTTGCGGTGGCGATCCTCGGCTTCGGCGCCTGGCAGGTTTGGCGGGATCGCGCGACGGGGCCGGCGCCGGGCTGGCTGTGGGTCGCGGCGGCGGCGGCGACGCTGCCCCTGTTTGCGTCGCCGGGCACGGGCGCGAACCACCTGCTCGAAATGCTCGCCGCGTCGCTGCTGGTCCTCGGCGCGGGCTGGGCGCGCGAGCCGGCGGCCGGACGCTGGAAGGTTTTGCTGGGGTTCATCGCCGCGGGCTGCGTCGTCATGTGGCTGACGCCGGTGCCGACGCTGCGGTCGTTCCTGGCCGCGCGCGGCCGGCCGACGGCCGCCGGGGCGGCGAGCATCGGCGCCCGGCTGGCGGCGGATTCGCGTCCGGTATTGAGCGAGAATCCGCTGCTGCCGCTGTTGTGGGGCCGGCGCCCGGCGGTGCTCGATGCGTTTGCGCTGCGCGTCGCCGGGCAGGGGCGCCCGGCGGTCGCGGCGGATTTCAATCGCCGGCTGGAGGCGCGCGAGTTCGCCGCGGTGGTGCTGCTCGACTGGTCGGGCGCGCCGGAGGCCGGGCTCGATGCGGCGGTCGCGGCGCACGAGGCGCTTGGCGGCGTGTCGTTCTACGGCGGCGTGCATTTCCCGCCGGGTTTTCTCGAGCGCCTGCATGCCGGTTACGCCCTCGGATTCGTCGAGCGGCCCTACCTCGTTTACCTGCCGCGGAAAGGAGGGGGGCGGTGAGCGGCTATCCCGAACGCTGGCGCGGCTGGTGGCGGGGACTGACACCCGCCGGACGCTGGGGCCCGCTGGCGGCCGCGGGGATTTATCAGGCGCTCCACGTCGCGGCGGGCGGCTGGCGGCCGGACCATTTGTTCCTCGGCCTGGCCCTGGTGGCGTTGCATCTGGCGGGGCCGGCGGTGCGTCCGCTTTACCGGCTCGCCGCGCCGTTTTTGCTGATGATCGCGCTCTACGACAGCCAGGGCTATTACGCCCGGGCGTTGCGTGGCGGCGTGGTGCACGTGCGCGAGCCCCACGAACTCGAGTTGCAATGGTTCGGCGTCGCCACGCCGGCGGGACCGGTGACACCGGCGCACTGGTGGCAGGGGCACACGCATCCGGCGCTCGATTTGCTGGCGGGCGGCGCCTACCTGCTTTTCGCGCCGGTGTTCCTGGCGACGGCGGCCTGGCACGGGCTGGTGCTGCCGCGGCGCCGCCCGGCGGAGGCGGACGCCATCCGGCGGCGCGCCGAACGCATGATGTGGGCGCTGCTGGTGCTCGTGGTCAGCGGGTGCGCGATGTACTATTGGTATCCGGCGGCGCCGCCGTGGTACGTCGATCAGTACGGGCTCGGGCCGGCGCGGTTCGATGTGCCCGGCAATCCCGCGGGCGGCGCGCGGTTCGATGCGCTGCTCGGCGTGACGGTGTTTCACGACTACTATTCGCGCGCGCCGAACATCTTCGGCGCGATCCCCTCGCTGCACGTGGCGTATCCGCTGCTCGCGCTGTTCTATGCCTGGCGCCAGCGTTCGCTGGTGCTGCCCTGCGCCGCGTATTTCCTGCTGGTCGGTTTCGCGGCGGTTTACCTTAACCATCACTATGTCGTCGACCTGCTCGGCGGCGCGGCCTACGCGCTCGCCGCCGGCGGGCTCGTGGAAGGAATGGCCGCAGGGAGGAGGCCGCGCGATGGTTGAGCCCGGTCGATGGCGGGTGGCGCTGGCGCGGCTGAACCTCACGCTGCTCGGAGCGGCGGTGCTGGCGGCGGCGTATTGGCTGACGGACCGCGCGGTGCAGAAGCCGCCGGCGGCCCCGGAGTTCCCGACGCCCGCGCCCGCGCCCGCGGCGCCGGTGGCGGGGCCGCGGGTGTTCGTGTACCTGATCGATTCGCTGCGTTACGCGACGGCCACCGATCCCGCGATCATGCCGAATCTCGTCGCGCTGCGTTCCGCCGGCGCGAGCGCACGGGTCGACAGCGGCTACAACGCCGTGACCGCCGTGGGGGTGCGCGATGCCTTCACGGGCCGGGAAAACACCTCGCTGCTGGCCTCGATCTCGAACTTCGTCCACGTCGATGCCCGGGTGGAATCGCTTTTCACGCAGCTCGCGCAGGCCGGGCTGGCTTCCGCGGTCTACGGCAAGGGCGACTTCGTGCAGTTCGGCGCCGCCATCGGCCACCAGGAGAACGTGCCGCTGCGCGTTCCGCCGGACCGCGTCGACGCCCACGTGCGGGCGGCCTTCGCCCGCTTTCTCGAGGCGCGGGAGAACCTGGTCGTCGCGCATCTTACGTACACCGACGACAGCGCCCATGCCACCGCGGCGCATGGGCCCGACTATGAGGCGGCGTTCCGCCGGGCGGACGCCTTCATCGCCGAGTTCCGCCGCGCCTTGCCGCCCGGCGCGACGCTGGTGGTGCTGAGTGACCATGGCCACGACGAGCGCGGGCGGCACGGATTGGGCATGAACGTCCCGAGCCTGGCGGTTTACGTCGGCCCGGCGTTTCGCCCGGGTGCCGACCTCGGGACAATTCCCATCACGGCGCAGCGGTACATGTTCAGCGGCATCTTCGGGCTGGCGGTGCCCGGGCTTGGCTACACGGGCGGAAGGCACCCGGCGGCGTTCCTCGATCCAAGCCGGGCGCCGGAGATCACCGCGGGGGGAGGCCCGGCGGTCGCGGCGCAACCCGCGGCCTTCTGGCTGTATCTCGGATTGCTGGTCGTGCTTTGGGTGAGCCTGGCGGTCCGGCCCGCGGGTCCGCTGGATTTTGGCGGAGCGCGCGCTCTCTGGCTTTGGCCCGCCATGCTGCCGCTGGCCTGGCTGGGAGCCGGGCAGGCATGGATCGGCATTGCGACATCGCTTGCGATGCTGGCCGTGCTCGGTCGTGGCGTGACGGACGGCGCTGTTCGCC
>JBEHYX010000040.1:0-33332 GCA_048497945.1 Verrucomicrobiota bacterium
GCCATGCTGCGACAGCCGGTGGCCGAGCGACGGCGCGGGCGCGCCGCGCGACGAATACGAGCAATGGTCGGCCCAGATTCTCCAGGGGCTCATCCCCTGGGTCGATCGCACCTACGGCGTGGCGTCCGACCGCCAGCATCGCGCCGTGGCCGGATTCTCGATGGGAGGGCACCAGGCCCTGCGCCTTGGCCTGGGGCATCCGGAACTTTTCGCGTGGGTGGGGGCGTTCAGCACCGGCGCCGGGGCGCTGGCCAACTACTCCGACTACGCTCCGACGTTCGCGGCCGGCACTCCCCGGCCGGAGCTGGTGCTGATCGGCTGCGGCGCCGGCGACAGATTGAATCCCGATGCGAAACAGACCTATGATAAGCTGAAGGCCGGCGGCCTCCGGGCGGAATGGCGTGAGATCGAGGGTCGCCACACGTGGCGTGTCTGGCGGCAGTGCCTCGCGGATCTCCTGGAGCGCGCCTTTGCCATGGAGTGATTTTCACGCCGCATAACAGCGGCGAACCTCGCGGCCCTCGGTTCCGGTCTGCGGCTTTTTCTTTGCCCCCGGTCGGATTGGGGTTTTGCGTGGGCGGCGATGTCAGACGAGACCGAGACCAAGCCGACCAACGCCCCTTCCTGGGCCGACCAGCCCGAGCCGCTGCCGCAAGCGCAGTGGTCGCGGCCCTGGGCGCAGCTGAAGTTCGTCTCGTTCCAGCCCGCGATCTTCCCGCGCATGCTCGGCGAGGTGTCGCGCGATGCCAAGCCGGGCGACCTTGTCTCGGTCTACGACAAGTTCGGCCATCGCGTCGGCACCGGCCTGTTCAATCCGCGCGCCAAGATGCCGCTGCGCGTGGTCGTGCACTCCAGCCAGCCGATCGGCGAGGAATATTTCGAGGGCGCGATCCGCCGCGCGGTCGCGCTGCGCAAGGACTGGTTCAAACTCGACGCCACGACCGACGCCTACCGCGTGATCAATTCCGACGGCGACGGCATCAGCGGCCTGACGATCGACCGTTACGGCGACACGCTTTACTGCGACGTCTACTCGCTCGGCATCTTCCAGCGCCTGCCGAAATGGCTGCCGCTGCTGCACGGGCTGCTCGGCACGAAGCACGTCCGCGTGCACGTCGATCACGACCTGGGCAGCCTCGAGGGGATCAAGCCGTCGCAGATGAAGGACCTGACGGAGTCCGCGCCCGACAAGGTGAAGATCAAGGAAGGCGGCGTGAAGTACGAGGTGGACTTCGCCGAGGGCCACAAGACCGGCTTCTTCTGCGATCAGCGCGACAACCGGAAGCGTTTCGGTTCGCTCGTGGCGGGTGCACGCGTGCTCGATCTGTGCAGCTACACCGGTGGATTTTCGATCAACGCCGCGCTCGGCGGCGCCAGCGAAATCACGGCCGTCGATCTCGACGAGAAGGTCATCGCGCAGGGCCGCCGCAACGCGAATCTCAACCAGGTTTCGCCGAACAAGCTCAAGTGGGTGCACGCCGACGCGTTCGCCTACGCGCGCCAGATGAAGACCAATGGCGAGCAGTTCGACGCCGTGCTCTGCGATCCGCCGAAGTTCGTCATGACGCGCGATCCGGCCTTCGCCGCCGAAGGCATGCGCAAGTACGCCGACTTGAATACCATTGCCGCCAGCCTCGTGAAGCCCGGCGGGTTGTTCGTCACCGCGTCGTGCTCCGGCCTTGTTTCGCTCGAGGATTTCGAAGGCTGCGTGATCAAGGGCGTACACCGCCTCAACCGCCGCATGCAGATCTTCGATCGCACCGGTCCGGGGGTGGATCATCCGGTGTATTCGAACTGCCTCGAGAGCCGCTACCTCAAGCTGCTCTGGGCGCGGATGACGTAACGTTTCGTTTCGGCAACACCCGGGCGAAAGGATTGACCTGTTGTCGGCTTCCGGCAGAACCGGGGCTGTCAATGATGCCGGCGACCCTCCTCGGTTCGAATCGCGCAAACCGGCGATTCGCGCTGGCTTGGTGGCTGTTGCTGGCCGGTGTCTGGCTGGCTTTCGGAAGCGGAGCCCGCGCGGCGGACGACGAACCGAAGGATGAGGTGCCGCCAGAACGACGGGATCTCCGCCAGAAGCTCTCGGCGGTCAAAGAGTGGCAGGGTATCTGGGAAACGCGCATCGAAGGCGGCGGAAACAAGCGCTTCGAAGGGGGGGCCAACGTTGAATACGGGAGCAACGGACAAACCCACGGTTCCTTTCTCCTGCCACGGTACAAATACAATTGGGATCCCCGGCGCGGCATCCTGGAGTGGAGGGGCGACGGCGAAGTCAGCGGCCAAGTGCAGTCCCACTACTCGCTGACGGGAGGAAACCTGGGCGGCGGCACCGAATGGCAATCCTACCAGCAAGGAGCCTACGCGGTGCATGGGATCGAGTTTAAGCTCTGGCTGAATAGCAAGGGGCCGACTCCCTTGGTGCATTTTTTGGCGGGAGGGTGGGGAGTGGGAGGGAAGCAGGACAACAGCGTGCCGTTGCCGCGAAGAACCGTCACCGGGCGCAAATGGTCCCGCTCCTCGCTCAACGATCCCTTCACCGTCACTTCGCTCAATGAAGATATGCGTTGGCAGTTCCAATGGGGAAACCTTTCGCGGATGACCCCGGAGGAAAAGTGGAAGGTGGTGTCTGGCGGATCCGGTGTTTTGGAGTTCAAGACTTCCGGCAATGACACTTCGATCATTGGGCCGGTCGAGTATGGCACTCCCCAAGCGCGTCTTACCACCCGGGTGCTGCTCTTCCCGGTTGACGATAACCTGGAGGTTGAAGTGACGATCGACGGCTACGACGACTGGCGGCCCCAGGGGAAAATTTCCGACCCGAAAAAGGCCGGCAACAATCTCAGGGCACGGGCGACGCTGAAGAGCAGGGACGGCAAGCCCCCGGAAGTGATGTCGCCCGTGCGCCGCTTCGTTTTCGAGCTGAAGGACACCTCCCGCGAGCCCGGTGTCTGCATGAACTGGCCGCTGAACGCGAAGGACAACGACCCCGACCTGCGGCTGGCTGTTGTCCAACCGGGCGATCAGCTTTCTGAGGAAGATCAAAAGCTGATCGTGAAAACCGTCCGGCAGGACGACCAGCAGCAGTATTTTGCCGAGGCGCAGGTGGACAGCTACGATTTCGGTGGCCAGGCGGAACTCCGCGTGACCTGTGAGCTGGAGGATGGACGCGAAATCATCGGCCTGATCAAGGACGACAAAGGCGCGCAGGATATCGTGCGCGTCCCCAAGACCAATGGTCCCCGGTGGATCGCCCAATCCTGGCTCGAGAAAAAAGGAATCACAGACCTGTCGGACGATGACGACGAAGAGAAAGTCGAAGGCCAGGACTACAAGGGTGACGGCTTCACTTTATACGAAGAGTATCGCGGCTTCGTGGAGAACGGCGTGCGCATCGAATGCGATCCAAAGAAAAAGGATCTCTTTATTGTGAACATGGCGGATGTGGCCTCGCGCGAGGGTTTCAGCCTGCTCGAGCGGATCGCCAAGTTGCGCGTGCATGGCCGGCTGCGGGAGGACAAGGAGATGAATACCACCGCACGCCTGATGAATGGCAATCGTCGCGCCGGTCCGCACCGCGTGGACCAGCACGGCGTGATCCTCTCCAATCGCGTCGACATGAACAATTACAAGGCGGCCGGAGGCGGCGCCCAGGTGCCGGTGGCGGGCGCGGATCAGACCAAGGCGGCCCGGCCGCGCGACACGTCCTATTGCTACATCGTGCCGCCCGACGCGATCCACGGCATCTTCTCCGCGACCAGTCTCAAGCTCTACGACCTGACACATCTTTCCTTCAATCAACTCTACGCGGCGGCGGTGGCGCACGAGCTGTTGCACGCCATCGGCGTCGATCATCATGGCGACCAGCTCATGGACTACCGCTGGGGTGAGTTTCAATCCTCCGACAATCCCAAAAATCCGACGGGCAAGCCGCGCTTTCTCGATGAAACCCTCGCTGGCAATGGCCCGCCCGTCTTCTATCTCTGGGAGGACAGCGGCGCGAGCGTGGCCGAGGACCAGCAGGCCGTTTTCAACCAGTACGTCGCCCAGTCGGCGTCAGGCGGCCAGGACTGGTACCGGCACGCGGCGGAATACTGGTGCAATCGCCTCTTTTTCGTCGGCAAGCCGCGGGGCACGGATTCGGGCGAAGAAGCCTGCGTGATGCGCTATTACTTTGCCACGGCCTACGCGGCCAAGGGCAAGTCGAACACGTTCTACGTGATCCGCCCCGGCGCGAAGCAAGCGGAGACCACGGTATGCACCGGCGCGAAGGGCACCGGCGGCAATGCCGCTGCACACTCCCCGCAGCCGCGCTTCGGCGACGCGGCGGACGGACGCGGAGATTGCTTCGCCCAAATTTGCCCGAACGACGCCATTCCACCCCGGAGCATCAGCAAATGAACCGACGCCCTCTCACGATCTATCTCGCGGCCACGACGTTGTTGCTGGCGGCCGCGGCCTGCTCGAAGCGCGAGCCGGCGGCCAAGCCCGCGGCGACGCCGGCGAAATCGCAATCCGAGGCAACCAAGCCCGTGGTGGCGCCGGTTCCCGCAGTGCCGGCGAAGGAAAATCCGGCTCCGAAACCCAAGACCCCGCCCATGCCGAAGCCCTCGCCCGCGCCGGAGCCGGAGGCGCCACCCGTTCCGGAAGTGCTATTTTCCCTGCGTGGTCTCGAAGGCGGCCGGCTGGCCAACGATCGTCCGCTTTTCGTCAGCGTCCGCATCGAGTCGTCGGTGGACCGCGAAGCGGCGCTCACGCTGGCGCCGGCCGGCGGACGCTGGAGCGACGGTCTCAAGGTTGAACTCGTGGCGGCCGGTGCACCCGACAAGGTGCTGCTCCAGGCGCAGCGGATCGATGGCGCCGACGAATCCGCGGCGGCGACGCTCGGCACCGGCCGGGCGGCTGAGGGCACATGGCTGTTTCCCTCGGCGGAAATCACCAGACTCGCTCCCGGTGACTACGCCGTGCGGGTGACGCTCGCCATCCCTGACGGGAATGGCTGGCACGGGACGGTCGCGGGCGAACCGGCGGCCTTCAAGTTGGGCGCCCCCGCGGCCGCCGTCACGCCGGAGCAGCAGGCGCAGCGCGCCGTGGCCCTGGCCGGCGAGGCGATGCTGGCCAAGGACTGGCCGAAGGCGGCGCAGTTGCTCGACGAGCGCCTGGCGGTCGACCCCGACAATATCGATCTCTTGAAAACCCGTGCGGTGCTCTGCCTCGAGGGCAACGATCCGCTGGCGGCCAACGTTTGTGTCAACCGGGCCTGGGCCCGCGTCATGCGCGAAAAGTGGACGCATCCGCCGGCCGATCTCTATGTGCTCAGCCAAGCCGCGATGGCGGCCCTGGCCCAGCCGCCGGCTGACACCAAGACCCCGCTGCCGAAGTGGACGATGCCGCCGGCCGCCGTGCTCGCCCCGCTGGAAAGCGCCGGCCCGGCACCCAAGGCCAACTAAGCGTCCATTTCAAAAACCTGCCTTGTCATCCCGAGCCCGGCACAGCCGGGCGTGGCGAACCAGCTTGCTGGATTGCTTCGTCAGCCCGTTCCGGGCCTCCTCGCAATGACAGGTTTTGAAATGGCCTCCAGGCTGCGGCGAAAGCGATGCCGGATATGGGCGGGCGGCGCGTCGCCCGCTCAATTGCCCGGGCTTGCCGCGGGCGAAGCCACGCCGGCCGCGGCGCGGGCGATGATGGTGATGAGCTCGGCGGGGCTGTAGGGCTTGGCGATGAAGTCCAGGCCCTGGCGGCCGGAGAAATCGCCGCCCGCCACCTCGGCGCTGTAGCCGCTGGCGTAGACGACCTTCAGGCCCGGCTTCTCGCGCAGGAGGCGTTCCGCGAGTTCGAGGCCGTTGATGCCGTCGGGCATGACGACGTCGGTGAAGAGGATTTCGATCTCGGCACGGTGCTCTTTCCAGAGCGGCAGCGCCTGGCGGCCGGACGCGGCCTCGAGGACGCGATGGCCTTCGCTTTGCAGGATGCGGCGCGCGAGGTTGCGCACGCTGGCGTCGTCCTCGACGAGCAGGATGCAGCGGCCGGGGCCGCGCGGCGGGCGGGCGGATTCGTCCGGCGCGGCGGATTCCGCGGATACCGTGCGTTCGGCCGGCAGGTAGACGCGGAAGGTCGTGCCGCGGCCGACCTCGCTTTCCACCTGGATCCAGCCCTGGTGCACTTCGACGATGCCGAAGACGGTGGCGAGGCCGAGGCCCGTGCCCTTACCGACTTCCTTGGTGGTGAAGAAGGGATCGAAGATGCGCGGCATGATCTCCGGGCTGATGCCCGTGCCGGTGTCGGTGACGCTCAGGCACGCGAAGTGGCCGGGGCGGGCGTTGAGCACCGCGGGCACGTGGTCGGGCGTCACCTCGGCGAGGCTGGTGGCCACCGTGAGCCGGCCGCCGCGCGGCATGGCGTCGCGGGCGTTGAGCACGAGGTTGAGCACCATCTGCTCGATCTTCGACGCGTCGGCGCGCGTCGGCACCGGCATCGGCGCCAGTTTCATTTCCATGCGGACGTCCTCGCCGACGATGCGCTGCAGCATGCTGGTCATCTCCGGCACGACGCGGTTGAGGTCGATGCCGGTGGTCTGGATCGGCTGGCGGCGGCTGAAGGCCAGCAGCTGGCTCGTCAGGTTGGAGGCGCGCTTCGCCGCGCCCTTGATGTCGCGAACCGAGTCGGTGACGTCGCGGGGCAGGCGGTTGTCCAGCTCGAGCAGCGTGATGTTGCCGAGGATGACGGTGAGGAGGTTGTTGAAATCGTGGGCGATGCCGCCGGAGAGGCGGCCGATCGCCTCCATCTTCTGGCCCTGGCGCAGCTGTTCCTCGAGGCGCTGGCGCTCGTCCTCCGCGTGCTTGCGCTCGGTGAGGTCGGAGCACACGACGAGCGTGCGCTCGCCGACGGCGGAGGTGGTGACGACCACGTGGCGCGTGCTGCCGTCCTGGTGGGCGAGGGTGGTTTCGACCGGCTCGATCGAGCGGCCGGCGGCCGCGGCGTCCTTGAGCTGCAGTTCCCAGCCGGCGGCCCATTCCTCGCGGATGGCGGGATTGGGGCAGGCGAGGCGCAGCCACGTGCCGAGGTCGGGCAGGTCCGCGGCGGTGTAGCCGAAGACGCGGCTGAAGGCGGCGTTGGCGTAGAGCACGCGGCGGCTGCGGTCGAGCATGAGCATCGGCACCGGCGAGCTCTCGATCATCTGCATCTGCAGTTTTTCGCGGTGCCGGATCGAGGCGATTTCGCGGCGGCGGCTGCGGTCGCGCAGGAACCAGGCGGTGCCGATCAGGCCGGCGGCGGCGGCGACCAGCCCGAGCCGGAACCAGAGCTGCTCGTACAGCGCCGAGGGCAGCGTCAGCGCGAGGCCGGCGCCCTCGGTGTTCCAGACCCCGTCGGCGTTGCAGGCCTGGACTTGGAAATGATATCCGCCGGGCGGCAGGTTGGTGAAATAGGCGGAGCGCCGCGCGCCGGCATCGATCCAGTCCGCTTGGTAGCCCTGGAGGCGGTAACGGTAGCGGATGCGCTCGGGCGCCTGGTAGTCGATGGCGCCGTATTCGAACTCCAGGTTGTGCGTGCCGGCGGCGATGCCCGGCTCGCGGTCGACGGGATACTCGCTGCCGTCGATCCGCAGCCGCAGCAGGCGGGTCGGCGGCGGGCGCGAGTTGACCGGCAGGTGCGCGGGATCGATGAGGATGACGCCCTTGGCGCTGGAGAGCCAGATGCGGCCGTCGGCCGACACGCACCCGGCGTACTCGCTGTTGATCTTCTCGGTGCTCTTGATGACGTGCGAGCCGTCGAAGACCGTGCAGGTGGCGAGCGGCAGCGTGCCGTCGGCAACGGCGTTCAATTCGCGCTGGCTCACGCGGTAGATTCCCTCCGGGGAATCCATCCAGAAATCGCCGTGCCGGTCGGGCAGCATCGAATTGACCAGGTCGGAGTGCAGGCCCTGGCGGTGGTCGACGGTGCTGACCTGGCCGTTCTTGATGCGCATGAGGCCCGCGTTTCGCCCGGCCCAGATGGCGCCCGTGTCGTCCTCGCACAGGGTGAAGAAGGTCCGGTCCTCGTTGGTGCGTTCCGGGGCCCATTGGTGCAGCTCGCCGTTGCGGATCTGGACGAGGCCCGGGTTGGCCGCGATCCAGAGCGAGCCGTCGCGGGCGACGAGCAGCTTGTTGATCCAGCCGAGCTCGGGCTCGTGGCCGTCGGCGAGGAGGTAGGGCACCGGTTCGTCGCCGACGAGCCGCATCAGCCGGTTGCGGGCGGTGAAGATGACGCTTTTCGCATCCTCGGCGATCGACTGCGACCAGTAATCCATGAACCACGTCTTCTCGACGCGGCCGTTGCGGAAACGGTTCAGATCCTGCCGGCCGCCGAGCAGGTAGAGGTCGCCGTTGCGGGCGACGAACACCCGCCGGATCCATTCCGAGGGAAAACCGTCGCGGCGCCCGCGGCCGTAGGCGGTGAACTGCCCGTTCGCGATATGCGTCAGGCCGTTGCTGGTGCCGACCCAGACGCCGCCTTCCGCATCCGCCGCCATGCTCAGGCTCGAGTCCGACGACAAACCCTCGCTGGTGGAAATGATCGGGAACTTCACCTCCGACAACTGCGTGAGGCCGTCCTCGGTGCCGACCCAGAGGCTGCCGTCGACCGACTCCGCCAGCGCGAGCACGTGGTCGCTGGCCAGGCCGTCCTTGCGCGCGAAGCTGGCGAGCACGCCGTCCTGGAAACGGTAGAGGCCGTCGAACATGCCGCCGATCCAGAGGACGCCGTGGCTGTCGACGAGCAGCGCGCTGGGCTGGCCGTTGAAACCGATCGGCCGGCGCGCCGTGAGGTCGGCATTCAGGCTGTGCACGCCGTTGCCCGCGCCGATCCAGATGACGCCGGCATGGTCCACGGCCAGGGCCGAGATGGGCTGCTTGTCCCACTGGCGCGCGGCCTCGCCCTCGAAATGGTTGAGCTTGCCGTCGGCCCAGTAATAGAGCCCGTGGTTGGAGGTGCCGATCCACACCCGGTTGTGCGAGTCCTCCTGGATGCACAGGACATCGAGGTCGAGCGACAGCGCCTCCTCCTGGCCGGAGGGGAGCCGCCGGCCGAGGGTGCCGAGGGTGCTGATGAAGAGCGTGCCGTCGCGGACTTCCTGCAGCGCGCGGACCGTCGGAGAATTGCCGCCGATGAAGGCGTCGGGCAGATTCGCAAAACGCCTGCCGTCGAACAAACCGTAGCCGCCGCGCTCGGTGCCGACCCACAGGCCGCCGCCGCTGCGGCGCGCCAGGCTGGTGACGATGCGCGAGCGCGCTTCGTCCTGCCCGGGCAGGCCCAGCGCGCGAAACTCGATGCCGTCGAAATCGACCAGGCCGCGCGGCGTGCCCAGCCAGATGTGACCGTCGGCGGATTGCGCGATCGCCGTGATCGCATTGGACGGCAGCTGGTTCACCCGCCGCCAGGTGCGCGTGTTGTACTGCGTCAGCGACCGCGTCGGATCCAACGCCGCCGCCGGCCCGGGCCCCAGGGCCGCGGCCAGAAACAGCGCGGCGCCGAGCCGCAAAAGCCACCCGCCGTGAGGCCGCTTCCCAGCCGGCAGGCCGGCCCGCGGGGCGACGAGACTTGCATCATTCATAGTGGGTGAATGCGAGTTCATCGGGAAAACGGACGTTTTCTTGAGGTAAAACGCCCAGCGCTGCGTAGGGTAGGACAGGGCCGGGCCCGGTCGGTGCCCAAGTGTGCCGCCGGTTGCGGTTTGGGCAACGCCAGAGAATGTCCGGAGCCTCCGCGCCGGCGCGCCTGGTTAGGATGGGGCTGACGCAGGGTTTACTTGACCGGCGGGAATGGCCTTTCATTCATTTCATTGAGAATTTCACCCCGGTTCCATGCTGATCACTGAAATAGCCCGCAAGGCGCGCGTGTCGCCCGCCACCGTTTCGCGGGCGATCAACCAGCCCCAGCTCGTGGCGGCGGAGAGTCTCGCTCGCATCCGGGCGGTGATGCAGGAGCACAACTACGTGCCCGCCCCGGCGAACCAGCGGCGCGGTCCCAAGAAGCGCTCCTCGGAGCAGCGCCGGATCGGCGTGTGGTTCGTCGGCGCGAAGGCCAACAATCCCAACCTGAACTGGTTTCAGGACCAGTTGCTCCAGGTGGAGTCTTCCGACCCCCGGTACCGCGTCGACCTGCGGATCCTTTTTTCCAGCACGCCGGATGAGCTGCCCGAGAACATCGCGGGCGAGCATCTGGATGGCGTCGTCCTGCAGGGCATGGAACCGTCCGCCGCGTGTCTCGGCCGGCTGCGCGAGATCCCGAACGTCTGGTTCATGACGCGCCGCTCGCGCACGTATCCCGGCGACTACGTCGAGCCCGACAACGTCGAGAACGGCCGGCTGGCGGCCGAGTACCTTCGGGACCGCGGGCATCGCTGCGTGGCGGTGATTTCCACCGACCCGGACTACAGCGCGATCGGCCAGCGCTCCGAGGCCTTCCAGGCCCACGCCGCCAGGCTTGGGCTCACGGTGCATTCCGTGCTGGGCCAGACCCATCCGGGCGGCACGAGTTACCTCGAGCTCACCCCGCTGCACGGGGAGAGCAGCGGCCTGGCCCGGCGGCTGCTCGCCTGCACGCCCGAGGCCACGGGCCTCTACCTGCCTGCGGACCACTTTGCCGGCTCCTTTTTCCGCGCGCAGCGCGAGATCGGCCGCGTGCCGGGCCGGGATTTCGAGGCCGTGCTCGGCAACTTCAACCCGGTGATCTACCACAACCTCGACCACTCGCCCGCGGCCATCGACATCAACCTGCCGCTGCTGGTGCGGAAGGTCATCGATCACCTCTTCTGGCGCATGGAGAACCGGGCCGTCAGCGGCCGCGTCGGCGTCACGGTCTCGCCCCGCCTGCTGGTGCCCGAGGCGGCCAGCGGCCGGATCAAGTGACGGGGCGCGCGCCCGCGCTCATTCCTTGGCGTCGTTGATCTCGATCCAGTTGTCGTCGGGATCCTGGAAATAAATCTGGTTCACGCCGTCGGGCCGGTGGGTGATAGCGGACTTGGCGCCGGCGAGGTCCTCGTAGGGAATCTTGTTTTCGGCGAGGTGGCGCGCGAACTCGGGCACGGACGGCACGGTGAAGCAGAGATGGTTGCGCTTTTCCTTCGGCAGCTTCGCCTGCGCGCCCGAGATGACGTGCAGCGCGGTGGCCGGCCCGATGGCGAACCACGTGTGCTTGCCGTCGTGGAAGGGCTCCGGGATCACCGGCAGGCCGACGATGTTGGCGTAGAAGTCGGTGCTGACCTTCAGGTCGAGCACGTAGAAGGCGATGTGGTTGACCCGCGGGGCGGCGGGGGTCGCGGCCTGCAGCGGCGCGAGCGCGCCGCACGCGAGGACGAAAACGACGGGCAGGAGACGGAGCTGGTTTTTCATGGCGGATGGGGCGTGGGTTGGGGTTACTTGAATTTGTCGCGCATCGCCTGGATGCCGGGGATCTTCGCCATCAGGTGCCGGTGCTCGGGGTCGAAGTACTGGACCATCGAGCGCTGGTGGCGTCCGACCAGGACGGTGAAGATGTAGCCCTCGTGCCCGGGCGCGCGGACGGTCGGGTGGTAGCCGCGGTCGATGAGGTAGGTGTCGCCGTGACGCGTCATCGCGACGTGCGGCTCGCCGTTTCCGGGCGGATAACAGAACTGCGCGCCGAAGCCGTTCTCGGGCCGGTAGCGGTAGTGGTAGATTTCCTCGAAATCGCTCTCCTCCGGCAGGCGCTCCTCGTCGTGCTTGTGCGGCGGGTAGCCCGACCAGCAGCCCTCGGCGCCGTAGAGCTCGCTCACGAGCAGGTTGCCGGCGCGGCCGGCGGCGTTCTGGCCGAGGATGTGCCGGATGCTCCGGCGCGAGTGCGTTTCGGGCGAGCCGACCTCGACGGACACGACCTCCTCGGGCGGGATGCGGAACGGGGCGAACGGCTGGGCGCAAAGGCCGCCAGCGACCGCCACTTCCGTGCCGTCGCGCTGCGCGCGCACGGTCACGCGCGGGCAGGTGCCGCAATAAACCGAGTCCGCCGCGCCTTCCCAGATGTTCGCGCGCTGGCCGACGCCCTTGAACTCCTGCGCGCACGCCGCGATGTCGGCGCGGCCGCTGAGCACGACGCAGAGCAGCTCGCAGCCCGCGGACTCGACCGTGTGCGATTCGCCGGCCCCGAGGCGCACCAGGTTGAAATAACACAGCGCCAGCGGGCCCTGGCCCGGCTCGACGAGCGGGGCGTTGCGGCGGTCGGCGGCGCGGAGGAGCTGCGGCATGGCGTCAGGGCGCGCGCGACGCGAGGTAGGCGGCGATGTCGCGCATGTCGGTTGCGGTGAGGTTGGCGACGACCGGCTTCATGAGCTCGACGCGTTTGCCGGTGCGCTTGCCGTTCTTGATGTCGAGCAGCTGCCGGACGAGGTAGCTGGGCGAGCGGCCGGCGAGGCCGGGCATCGCGCCGACGTTGGCGAGGGTGAGGCCGTTGAGGTCGGCGCCGTGGCAGGCGACGCACATGATCGTCTTGCCGCCGCCGGTGGCGACGAGCGCCTCGCCGCGCTTCACGCTGCCGGGCGGCACGTACGCGACGAAGCCGCTGTGCGGGCTGCGCTGGATCTCGGCGAGGGCGGGGTCCTCGGGCACCTCGATGATGCGCTCGCCAAGCGGCTCGTCGGCGCCGTCGGGCGTCTGCAGGTACATGCCGGCGGAAATCGTGGTCTGGGGCGCGCGCTCGGACTCGATGACGCGGATCCACGGCGTCCACTTGATCGCGCCGTAGTATTCGGCCGCGGCGCGGATTTCGTCATCGGTCATCGCCTTGGCGAACTCGGCCATCATCGGCGTGTTCGGCTTGCGCGGGTCGGAGCTGAGGCGCTCGCCGTGGCGGAACGCCAGCATCTGCTCGACGAAATACTCGACGGGCAGGCCGGAGATGCCGGCGTTTTCCGGGCGGCCCTTGCCGTGGTAATAATGGCAGCGCGCGCAGGACCAGACAACGGGCGCCTTGCCGTGGGTGACGATGTCCGGCGGCGCCGGATGCTCGTCGGGAAAATAATCGGCGGGCGCGAAGATGCCGGTGATCTCGGCCCGGGTAAATTCGCGGGTGGTGCCGGCGAGCCCGTATTTGCGCGGGTCGGTCGGCGGCGGGCCGGCCCTGCCGGGGGCGACCTGCGCGGTGCCCGGCGCGGGCGGTTCCTTGAAACCGTAGGCCCAGGGCGGAGGCACCTCATCGGCGGCGGCGGCCGGGGAAAATCCGGCGAGGGAAGCGGCGAACAGGAGCAAGGCGAGCCGGCGGGGTAGGGGCATCGGGCAAGGCTACGACGGTCGCGCCGGCCCGCAAGGGGCGTGTGGGTCACATGTTTGATTCGGGGATGGACAAGGCCCGGGCCGTAACAACCATGCGCGCGTATGCAGAGCTTGAAACACCTGTTCGACCAGAACCAAGCGTGGGCCGAGGCGATCAAGCGCCGGGATCCGGAATTCTTCCAAAAGCTCTCCCGCCAGCAGAGTCCGGAGTACCTGTGGATCGGCTGCTCCGACAGCCGCGTGCCGGCCAACGAGATCATCGGCCTGCTGCCGGGCGAGGTGTTCGTGCACCGCAACGTCGCCAACGTGGTCGTCCACGCCGACCTGAACGCGCTTTCCGTCATCCAGTTCGCCGTCGATATGCTGAAGGTGAAGCACATCATGGTCGTGGGCCACTACGGCTGCGGCGGCGTGAGCGCCGTGCTGCGCTGCCAGCGCGTCGGCCTCGCCGACAACTGGCTGCGCCACGTGCAGGATGTGAAGGTGAAGCACGAAGCCTGCCTCTGCCAGCTGTCCGACGAGACCGCCCGCAGCGCGCGCCTGTGCGAACTCAACGTGGTGGAGCAGGTGGCCAACGTCTGTTCGACGACCGTGGTTCAGGACGCCTGGGCCCGCGGCCAGGACCTGACCGTGCACGGCTGGGTTTACGGCCTGCGCGACGGCCTGATCCGCGACCTGAACACGACGGCCAGCAGCCCGGACGAGGCGACCGCCGCCTACAAGGCCGCCATCGCGGCGGCCAACGCGCGCGGCATCACGTCGGTGCCGTGGTAAGCGCGCCGGTGGAACCTGACCTCCGGGCAGGTTGGATGACGCCGTATTCGCGCGCAGCCCGCCCGGAGGTCGGGCTCCGCCTGGGTTGGCCGATTTTGAAAGTGGTCAGCTGCCGGGAAAGGCCGGCGGGCGCTCCACAGTTTGACCGGAATAATCATTATTCCTCCTAGCGAGCTGTCCAATAACCGGTAACTGATAACGAACAACCCCGCCCCTCACCCCATGATCCGACAAGTTGCCCACCTCTGCCTGATGTCCCACCAGCTGCCGGCGATGATCGCGTTCTACCGCGACGGCCTCGGCCTCCCGATCAAGTTCTCGCTGAAGCACGACGACGGCACCGCCTTCGGCCACTACTTCGGCGCGGGCAGCATGACGTTCCTCGAGATCTTCGACCGCGATGGCGCGGCGAAGCAGTGGGGCGGCGATACCAGCCAGAAGCTGAAGTCGCACGTCGGCACGAACTACAACCACTTCTGTTTCGAGATCACCGGCCTCGAGGAATACTGTGCGGCTATCCAGCAGCGCGGCGTGAAGCTCGACCGCCCGATCAAGGTCGGCATGGACCATTCGAAGCAGGCGTGGATCAAGGATCCGGACGGCAACGTCATCGAGCTGATGGAATACACCGGCAAGAGCATGCAGCTCTGAGCCGGGCTCATGCCGTCGAAGGTGGAGCGACTTGTCCCCAAGGCGCTTCCTGCCGGCGGAGTTTCCCAGCGCGGTGGGGTCACCGCGCTCCACCCTTCGATTGGTCCAGCCATCGAGCGAAAGCGGGAAGCAACGGCATGAATCCGGCTGGGCGGGCAGGGCGGCGACTCCGCTCGCCACCGCGCCGCGGACCGGCCTGTGGGCCCTAGGCTCGGCGACGGCCCAAGTCCGCGCCCGCCCAATAAAAAGCCCGCGGCATAAACCGCGGGCTGAAATCTGTCCTCTGTCGCCTGTCTTCTGTCCCCTGTGTTATCAGGCGCGGCCGAGGTAGGAGCCGTCCGCCGTGCTGACCTTGATCAGCTCGCCTTCCTTGATGAAGAGCGGGACCTGCACCACGAGGCCGGTCTCGGTTGTGGCCGGCTTCTGGACGTTCGAGGCGGTGTCGCCCTTGATGCCTTCGGAGCTCTCGGTGACCTTGAGCACGACGGAGGAGGGGATGTCGATGGTGACGGGGACGTCGTTGATGAAGAGCACCTCGGCCTTGCCGTTCGCGACGAGGTAGTTCTTCGACTCGCCGATCATCTGGGCGTTGATCTCGAAGGACTCGAAGGACTCCGGATCCATGAAGGTGTAGTTCTCGCGGTCGGCGTAGCTGAACTCGAGCGTGCGGCGGTCGGTCGGGAGCACCTCGACCGGGTCGGGCGAGTTGAAGCGCTGTTCGAGCGTCTTACCGTAGCGGAGATTGCGCATCTTGATCTGCACGAACGCGCGCAGGTTGCCCGGCGTGCGGTGCTGGGTCTCCATGACGAGATGGGGCTCGCCGTTGAACTTGATGACTTGGCCTTTGCGGACGTCGTTGGCTGCGGGCATGACTGATTCGGGTCGAAGGTTCTGAGTTGGGAAAGGGGACAGAAATAAGGGAACGGCTCTGGGGGCTGTCAACTGCCGTCTCGAAATGGCACTGCACTGTTCTGAAATTACTTCGCGGCTCAGCCCCAGTTGGCACGCGGTCTTACCTGCCGAACGCACGATTTCCGTCCGTTCATAACCACAAACAAAACAGGTAATTCCATGCAACCCAGTGATAAACCGAACGACTCAGAACGCTTAGATGCCATGCAAACCATGATCGACCAGCTGTACGTCATCAGCACCAGAATCGACGCCCGGATCGACGGAGTGGTCGAAATATTGGAGCGGATATTGGGCGAAGAGGAGGGCCCCAAATTGCGGGGCATCCTCGTTCAGCACGAATACTCCCGAATGGACATTTTTCTTCTTCAGGTCGAGCTGGCCGAACCGGAGGTCGCGCAGCGCATGCGCCATTTCTTCAGGACCATGATGCGGCGCGAGGGTAAGACGTGAAAGAGAAACGCCTAGAGGTCATCCGGGCCGCCGCCCGCAAGGTTAGACCTGAACCCCCTGTCAAGCCGGTCGGTCTTCATCAGGCCAAACATCCAGTCAAACGACCTAAGAGGATGGGGGCCTGGCATAGGTATGTCCTTCGAGACCATGAAGGATGTACCCGTATGCCACCGTTGGTTGGGGGCTTTAGTACCTTTGAGATACCCAATCATTGGTACTTTGAGGACTATCTGCCGAAGAAGACCAAGGAACTGGGTGAACGATATGGGAAGAAGGGTCCGACGGCTTTGACTAAGATAGCCCATGCTAAGCCGGAGAAGGTGGGGCGGGTGCCACCGTGGCAGAAGAAACGCTAACGTCGCACTAGGTCGCAAAGCTGAACTTTGAGACCTTGGGCCAGCGCAATTAAAGTGAGCAGTCGTGGTAGTTGCTTGCCTTGTTCAATCCTACGGATGCTGCGCACCGAGACGCCGGAGCGTTTGGCCAGTTGAGCTGTTGTGAGTGATGCATTGATACGAACGCGACGGAGATAGATACGCATTCGGGTAAGGTATCACGCCACAACACCCCGCTCCCCGGCCTAAGCCGCCTCCTTATCCTGAAACTCCGCATCAGCCTTCATGATCAGCTCCTCATGTGACCAGATATGGTCAGTGATCCCGGCCTCCATGGCAGGGGTACAGCGGATCGATGAGTGGATGCGGCAGAAGTTATATTCCGTAAGCCACATTGAGATAGCCAGACGATGGTTCTCGGCCTTCTTGCTCAGGGCATTCGTCTCACGGGCAAACCGCTTCAAGCCCTGACGCAGGGTCATGTTCAGTGACTCAACGTGGCAGGTAGTGGCATCACTGTCCTGAATGCTTTCGTCCCGAACATAGCGACGCGAGGCTATCAGCTTCTGCGGTGCGCCGCGCCGGGCCTCATTCTCTTCATCACCATCGAGGACCTTGATGAACTTCACGTGGCATGCCCTATCTCCAAACGCACTTTCGATGGCGCTGGAGTATGCGTGATACCCATCAGTCGCTATCGTGATCTTACGACCGTCAGGCTTGAGGACCTGATGGAGACGATGAATGAACCAGCGCGCATCACGTTCTTCGCGAGTGCCCGCATGCCACACAGGTACCAGTCTGCTCTTGGGGCATACGGCCAACCACAGGTAGCTGGGCCCAAACTCAGGATTGGGAGTTGGACTGTTGGATTCGCGACCACCGATGAGGGTCCATATCTCATCAGCTTCAAACTCACTGAGGGTCAGGTTCTGAAATAGACGGTCAGTGAGTGCCTCACATGCGCGTCCAAAGTCACAGTTGAAGCGGATGACGGCATCGAGGGAGGATTCAGTCAGCAGAGCAGTGCGTCTCAGTGAGACGGACGAAGTCAGGCAGCGCAGGATATAAATGCGCCGTTGCAGGTCTAGGCGGTACATAGGTGTTTGATCTTGGTTTATCGCTGAGGGAAAATCCCTAGCGCCGGAGACCGACAGCAACCCGCTATAGCGGGTCCCAAAAATCTGAATTATTTTTGGAGGCGGGTTAGTACCCGGCTTTCCGTAACAGGTCAGAACCACTCGCACCAAGCGCCGAACCTAACTTCACCAGCGTCTCAACGGACGCCAGCTTCTCGCCACGCTCGATTTCGCCGACATAATTCAAGGTCAGGTCTGCACGTTCGGCCAAAATCATCTGCGTCATCTTCGCCTTGGTGCGCGCATCGCGGACAGCACGGCCAAGTTTCTTTGGGATCAGGCGAAGGTCAGACGACACCTCGTTAGCTTACCGGCTATCGTTGGTGCTTTCTACCATCTATAGATGGTATTTGACTTGCCCACTAAAGATGGTTCTCCGAAATTCTGGCAATGGCGAGCTGGCTAAAAATCTTTTCTGCGATGCTGGCGGCAGTTCTGCTGAGTTTCGCCTGCTTTGTTTTCTACCAACGTTCGCGGGATCATGGCGCGACTCGACTGGCTCAATGGCAGCACGAGGCCGACACCTCGGTAGTTCTTCTCACCAGCAATGCGACTGAGGGACAAATCTCGGGGGCCGAAATTCTTTTAGAGAGCGCGCCATCTGGCGCTGACACCTATCCTCTCAAAAAAGCTCTGGATCGTGCGCACGAGATGCAGAAAAGAGTTCGGTCTGCATGGGACGAGAAAGCCAACGAGATCATTCCTAGGCTCGACGAGCTTCACCAACGATTCCTACGCAGCAGTGCCTCGGCACGGGAATCAATGACAAACGCAATCGAAGCCGCCATCAGAGAAGCCCAAGTGATCTCGCTGAACGGTGGCAAGGCGGATGGTCCTCTTTCCATTGATGTCGCTAGCGCTCGACTAGTTCGGGATACCAATCCCTAATTGAACAGGACTCTACCCCCCAACTAACACCATGACGCAAGATGAACTACTCGTGTGGCTAGGTGACTTTAAGGAAACGGTCAAAGACCGGGGGCTTAATGCTCTTACCTCCTATTGGAACACTATCGGCACTATTTTTGGTCTTATCCTGAGCTGTGCCTCTGTAGTTACTGCACTTAATTCTTCTGCCAGCAAATTACTGATGGCTGTAATTATGGTACTTTCTCTCGGAGGGATTGTTTGTGTGTTACTATGCTTCCGTTGGATGACCGAATCCTATCAGTTAATGACACGAGTCATAATACAGATGGAAAATGGCAGTTATAGTACCGAGCAAGGCAAGAAGGACCAACAAACGGTAACGCGCATTATCACCAGACAAAACAGGTCGAGCACAGCAGCGGTGGTCCTTCTTATTCTGACGATCATCGTTTTTGCGGGAGCCGTTCTCGCATACTAGCGGGGGATCACCCAAAGAATGCAGAAATCGCCTCCAGTTTTTGAGCTGCGTCACGGATGGCCGCTTTCGTGAGGCAGCAATTCCGCCCGCGCGACACGCGTCGCCAACGAAAGTTCTGAGAGGGGTTTTCAAATCAGGGCAGTGCCCTCGAAATGAACAAGCAGTGGAGGCGGGGTGCCCTCACCCCGCGAGCTTTGGGCGGCGTGTGGCATGCCTTGCGGGGTGAGGGCACCCCGCCTCCAGATTCGCGCGGGAGATCGTCCCCAATCATCTCCAAGCTTGTCATTTCCAAGAGCTTTCCGACACTCGCCGCCCATACCCATGAAGCAGCGCACCCTCTTGCGCGAGGTCTCCATCAAGGGCAACGCCCTGCACACCGGAGACGCCGTGCACATGACCTTCAAGCCCGCCCCCGTGAACCACGGCATCGTGTTTCGCCGGATGGACCTGCACGGTCACCCCGAACTGAAACCCCGCGTCGACCAGGTCACCGACCTCGTCCGGGCCACGACCATTCAGGTCGGCCACGCGAAGCTGCACACGGTGGAGCACGTGCTGAGCGCCCTGAGCGGCTATGGCATCGACAATCTCCTGATCGAGATCGACGCGAGCGAGCCGCCGATCCTCGACGGTTCCGCCCGCGAGTTCGTGAAGATGATCCAGCAGGGCGAGCCGGTGGAGCAGGACGCGGAGCGCGAGTACTTCGCGCTGGCCGACACCATCTCGGTTTCCAAGGGCAACTCCTCGATCATCGCGCTGCCGTACGACGGCCTGAAGATCACCTGCACTTCCGCCGACGACCGCGGCATCCACACGCAGCACCTTTCCCTCACCATCGATCCCGAGGTGTACGTCACGCAGGTTGCGGCTTCGCGCACGTTCACGATCTACGAGGACATCGAGGAGCTCATCAAGCTGGGCAAGATCAAGGGCGGTTCGCTTGACTGCGCCGTCGTCATCAAGGGCGACAAGATCATCTCCAAGGAGCCGCTGCGCTTCGCCGACGAGTTCGTCCGCCACAAGATCCTCGATATCATCGGCGACATCGTCCTCCTCGGTGTGCCGCTCAAGGCGCACATCATCGCCACCCGGCCGGGCCACGCGCTCAACGCCGAGCTGACGAAGGCGCTGTTCGAGAAATACGAGGCGTGGAAGAAGGGCGGCAAGAAGGCCGCCAAGCCCGCCGCGCCCAAGGCCGAGCTCGCCACCGAGACGACCCTCGATGTCCGCCGCGTGCTCGACACGCTGCCGCATCGTTATCCGTTCGTCATGATCGACCGCGTGGTCGAGATCGGCGAGGACACGCTCACTGCGATCAAGAACGTCACGATCAACGAGCCGTTTTTCCAGGGCCACTATCCCGGCAATCCGGTCATGCCGGGTGTCATGCAGGTCGAGGCCATGGCCCAGGCCGCCGGCATCCTGCTGCTCCGCCGCATTTCCCTCGAGGGCAAGACCGCGCTCTTCATGAGCTGCGACAAGGTCAAGTGGCGCAAACCCGTGCGCCCGGGCGACCAGCTCAACATCAAGGTCAAGCTGACCAAGGTGCGCGGCAGCATCGCCTGTGCGGAAGGCGAGTGCACCGTCGGCGGGCAGGTCGTCTCCTCCGCCGACCTGATGTTCGCCATGGTGGACAATACCGAGGTCGACTGAGCCATGGCGCAGCAAATCCATCCGACGGCGATCATCGAGCCGGGCGCGCAGCTGGGTGAGGACGTCATCATCGGTGCGTATGCGTATGTGGGCGGCAAGGCCATCGTCGGCGACGGCACCGTGTTGCACCACCACGCCAACGTCGAGGGCCGCACCACGATCGGCAAGCAGTGCGAGATTTTCCCGTTCGCCTGCGTCGGCACCAAGACGCACGACTTGAAGTACAAGGGCGGCGAGCCGGGCCTGGTTGTCGGCGACCGCAACGTCTTCCGCGAGTACGTCAGCGTCCACGGCGCGACCAACGAGGCCGACTACACGCGCATGGGCAACGACAACGTGATGCTGGCCTACAGCCACATCGCGCACGACTGCATCGTGGGGAATTTCCTCGTGATGAGCGCGCAGTCCGCGCTCGCCGGCCACGTCATTGTCGAGGACCACGTCAACATCGGTTGGGGCAGCGGCGTGCACCAGTTCTGCCGCGTCGGCGCCCACGCGATGCTCGGCGCCATGTCGAAGGTCGTGCAGGACGTGCCGCCGTTCATCATCGCCGACGGCAACGCCGCGATCGCGCGGTCGATCAACAAGGTCGGCCTCGAGCGCCACGAATTCTCGCCCGAGCAGCTCGACGCCATCAAGCAGGCCTTCCGCATCTTCTACCGCTCCGGCTACAACCGCACCCAGGCCTTCGAGCACATGCGCACCCACAAGTGCGCGACCGTCGCCGAATTCCAGCACTTCCTGAACTTCGTCACGAAGAGCGAGCGCGGCGTGGTGGCGGGCAAATAAGCGCCGGCGGGGGTTTACCCACGGATGCATCGCCTGACGGCGCTGCTACAAGATGCGCTCAGCCTGATGGGCTTCGCACTGGGCTTTGGGGGTCGGCTAATCGCCGACGAATAAATAATGTGTTTCCTAAAACCGTAGTCATCTCATGCGGCGATCAGCCGCGCCCCGAAACCAAAACCGGAGCCGGTTAGGCGGAGGAGATTTTCAAGTATCGCCGTTAGGCGAGGCATCAGTGGTTAAAAACGGATTGGGGTTTCAGGCGTTGTCCTGTCATGCGGGCCTGGTGATTCTTTGCCCGGGTTTTAAGAAATATTGCCGCGCCCGAGGGAGCGGCGTGCCCCCTCGGACCGGGGGAGAGGATTCTCGTTTACAGCGCGGAAGCGGCTGCACTTCACTCGCTTCGCTTTTGATCAACCCTAACGGGCCGCCGCGGCTGACGCGTCGATCCGTGATCAACCCCCCTCAGTCTACATGGATTCTACCCTGCGTCGCTGCCGGCACGCGTTGCCGTGGCTTGGAGTTTTATTGCCGCTTGTCCTGACCGCGGCCGACGACCCGGTCGACAAGGTCAGCAAGCTCACCACCGAGTGGGTCAAGACCCGCGCCGAGACCGTGCGCCTCGAAACCGAATGGTCAGGCCAGCGCGTGCTCCTGGAGTCGATGATCGACGCCCTCGGCCAGCGCGCGACCGTCGTCGAGGAGAAGCGCGAGAATGCGAAAGCCCGCACCGCGCAGGACCGGGCCGAGCTCGACACCCTCGAAAGGAAGAATGACGCCGCCGGCGCCGGCCTGCAGGCCTCCGAGGCGCGCCTGAGGGAGCTCGACCAGAGCCTGCTCGCGTTGCGGCCGTTCCTGCCGCCGCGGCTCTCCGCCGCGCTCGACCTGCCTTACAAGAGCATTGGCGACACCACCCTCGCCGTCGGTGACCGGATGCAGCACACGATGACGATCCTCAACCGCTGCCTGCAGTTCAACCGCATCGTCACGGCGGGCGAGGAGGTGCTGGTGCTCGCCGGCGAGCCCGCGCCGAAATCCCTCGAGGTCATCTACTGGGGACTCAGCCACGGCTACGCCCTCGACCGCACCGCCGGCAAGGTCTGGTTCGGTTCGCCCGGCGCCGCGGGCTGGCAGTGGGAGGCGCGGACCGGCGCCACGGAAGAGGTGAGCCGCCTGCTCGCCATCGCGAACGACAAGGCCGACCCGAACTTCATCGTCGTGCCCGCGAAACTCAACCACGCCGCCCGCTGACCATGAAGACCCGCATTCCCTGCTTCCTGCTGCTGGCCGCCGCGCTCTGCGTCCGTCTTCCCGCCGCCGACGGCCTGGACCAGACGATGGACAAGGCCGTGCTCGATTACACCGAGCGCCTGCGCCAGGCCTCCGCCGAGCTCACCGCCGCCCGCGAGCGCGTCGCGCGCGAGAAGGCCCCGTTGCTCCAGGCGCAGCGCGCCGCCGAGGACCGCCTGCTCGCTGCCGAATCGGAGACCGCGCGCTTCGAGACTTCCGCCGAGCAATCCGCCAACAACCGCCGCCGGCTCGTGAAGGACGCCGAGCAGCTGCACAGGAACACGACCTATCTCAGCTCCCTCGCGCAAGACAGCCTCAAGGCCTACGGCGACAGCCTCGCCCCCGGCGAGGACCAGCTGCTGGCCGCCAAGCTCCGTGAGCTCGAGGCCGCCTTCGCCGATCCGGCTTCACCCGCCGGCCGCTCGGCCGCGGTGGACGTGGGCTCATTCCTGTTCGGCCGCGTGCAGCAGTCCCTCGGCGGCTATGCCGCCCCGGGCAGCGCGATGATCGACGAGGGCAACGAGGTGCGCACCGGCACCTTCGCCTTCACCGGTCCGCAGGTTTACTTCCGCTCGGACAAGGGCGAGGCGGGCGTCGTGGTCCGCCTGCGCGAAGGCGCGACGTACCCGACGGCCTACGTCGTCAAGGAATGGCCCGCCGCCGGCGCTGAGGCGTTTTTCCAGGGCGGCGCGGGCAGTCTCCCGGCCGACGCCACCGGCGGCAAGGCGCTGCGCCTGAAGCAGACGACCGGCACGCTCTGGCAGCACATCGAGAAGGGTGGCTACGTGGCTTTCGCGATTCTCGCGGTTGGCGCGCTGTCGCTGCTCCTGATCGTCATGAAGCTCGTCGACCTGTCCCGGCTTTCGGTCGAGCGCGAGTCCACCGTGCAGGCCTTCCTCGCCAAGGTGGCCGCGGGCGGGCGCGCCGCCGCCGAACCCGCGCTCGCCGGCCTCGGCGCGACGAGCCGCGAATTGTTCGGCGCGGGCCTCCAGTTCATGGACCGCCCGAAGATCGCACTCGAGGAACACCTGCAGGCCATGTTGCTGAAGCAGCGCCTGCACTTCGAACGCCGCCTGCCGCTGCTCGCGGTGATCGCCACCGCCGCGCCGCTGATGGGCCTTCTCGGCACCGTCGTCGGCATGGTGAAGACCTTCGCGCTCATCACGGTGTTCGGCACGGGCAACGCCGGCAAGCTGGCCAGCGGCATCTCCGAGGTGCTCGTCGCCACCGAACTCGGCCTCGCGGTCGCCATCCCGACGCTCGTCATCCACGGCTTCCTGTCGCAGCGCATCCACAAGAACCTCGCCACGCTCGAGCGCCACGCGCTGGAGTTCGTCACCGCCGCCAAGTCGGAGAAGGCGGAGGAGATCCCCGCATGAGCGCGCTGCAGGAAATCGTCCACCGCGGCGGGCCCGCCGTCGTCGCCATCATGGTGCTCTCGGTGGTGCTCTACACGCGTTGCTTCGGCGTCCTGCTCGGCCTGCGCCGCGCACCGTGCCTGGCGGCGGGCGCCGGGCTGCCGGGACCGGCCCGGCTCGAATGGCTGCAGCGCCGCCAGTCGGAACTGCGCGCGGATTTCCGCCAGGACCGCATCACGCTCGGCGCGATGATCGCGGCGGCGCCGCTGCTCGGCCTCCTCGGCACGGTCAGCGGCATGGTGAAGACCTTCGAAAGCCTTTCCAGCCAGGGCCAGAAATCCATGGAAGGACTCGCGGGCGGCATCTCCGAGGTGCTGGTCGCGACGGAGTCGGGCCTCACGGTGGCGATTCCCGCCCTGCTGCTGGTCTACGTGGCGCACCGCCAGATGACGAAGCGACTGCACGAGTTGAACCAGCAGGAGGAACGGCTGCGCGGGGGAGTGGCGTCATGATCGGCAAGCACCGCAGCCACGGCCACTTCGAGGCGACCCACATCGACATGGTGCCGATGGTGGACTGCATCATGGTGCTCCTGATTTTCCTGATGATCAGCAGCGCCTTCGTGAACGATCCCGGCATCGAGGTGCAGAAGCCCGATGTCAGCGGCGTGCAGGCGGGCGACCAGAACGCGCTGCTGATCGCGATCTCCGCCGACAACCGCATTTATTTCGACGGCCAGGAAATCCGTCCCGACCAGGTGGCGGCGTTGGTGAAGCAGGCCGCCATCGGCCGTTCGCCGGCCCTGATCATCCGCGCCGATCGCGCGAGCAGCCACGGCGTCTTCTCCACGGTCTATTCGGAGGCGAAGCGGGCGGGCATCGCCCACGTCCAGTTCGCCACCGCCCGCGCCAACTGACGATGGCCCTTGCCGGCACACTTCCCTCGGCCCGTCCCTCCGGCAACGGAGTGGGGCGGAGCCTGCTGAGCCTCGCGCTGGGTGCGGGGTTCACGCTGGGGCTGTTCCTGATGATCGCGCGTTTCGACCGCACGACGCCCACCGCGCCGCCGGACGACATCCTCGACCTGCGCGCGGTCTCGATCCAGGAACCGCCCCCGCCGCCGCGAGAGATCCCGCCGCGCGAGCCGGCGCCGATCGAGGACACGCTGACCGGCCTGGAGTCGACGCCGTCGGACAGCCCGGTGCAGATCGCCGTGACGCCGCCCGATCTCGAGTCGCTGCTGCCGCCGCCGGCGGTGGCCCCACCGGCCGTGATCCAGGTCGGCCAGCTCTACGCCAACCTGAAGCCGAAGCTGGACGTCACGCAGGTGGGCAACCGGATCTTCCAGATGGCCGAGGTCGACCAGGTGCCGCAGGTGCTCAACCAGGTGACGCCCCACGTCCCGGCCAGCGTGCGCAACGGCGCCGCGTTGCTGCGCACGAGCCTGCTCTTCGTCGTGGACGCCAACGGCGAGATCAAGAACGTCCGCATCGCCAGCTCTTCCGGCAACCCCGACTTCGACGCCATCGTCATGCAAAACATCCACGAGTGGACGTTCTCCCCGGCCGTGCGCCGCGGGCAGAAGGTCCGCTGTCTCCTGCAACAGGCGGTCATCATCCGCTGGTCCGCCGGCTCGGTCTTCCGCCTCTGAACCATGAAGTTTTCTTTCCGTTTCTTCCTGCTCCTTGTCCTACCCGCGCTGCCGGCCCTTGCCGACGACTCCGCGCTCGACGAGATGCTGCGCACGACGCAGCCCGGCCTGATGGCTGGGGACCGCAAGGATCCCAAGCTGGATCCCAAGCGCATCATCAGCGAATCCGCCGGTTTCCTCAAGGAGCGCGAGCCCGAGATGACCGCCGAGGAGTACGCCCTCTACGAGCGCGTCGTCACGATGATGAACACGAAGCCGGACTTCGCGCTCAAGCTCCTCGAGGCGATGATGAACGACAAGGAGCAGCCGAGCCCGGCCTTCGAGTTCATCCTCGGCAACGCCTACTACGCCGCCGGCAACAACGACAAGGCGGAGGCGAGCTACAGCAGCGCGGTGAAGCGCTACCCGACGTTCCTGCGCGCGTGGGCCAACCTCGGCGTCATTTATTACACCACCGGCCGCTATGCGCAGGCGATCACCTGCCTGTCGAAATGCGTGACGCTGGGCGACCGCGATCCGACGACGTTCGGCCTGCTGGCCTACAGCCTCGAGCAGGAGAAACGCGTCGTGCAGGCCGAGATGGCCTACCTGCAGGCGCTGGCGGGCGACCCGGCCAACACCGACTGGCTCGAGGGCCTGCTGCGCATCTACGTCGAGGGAAAACAATACGGCCGCGCCGAGTGGCTGGTGAAGGACCTCATCAAGCAGAAGCCGCAGGAGACCCGCTTCTGGCTCGTTTACGCCAACATCATGCTCTCGCAGGGCCGCAAGCTCGAGGCCATCGCCTTGCTCGAGGCCACCGTCGGCACCGGCATCGCCGGGCCGGGCGAACTCGGCCTGTTGGCCGACCTCTACGCCGACCAGAAGATGGTCCCCGAGGCCATCGCCACCTACCAGCGCGTCATGGCGATCACGCCCGAGCTCGGCGAGCGCAAGCTGCTCACGCTGGCCGACCTCATGATCTACAGCGGCAACCTCACGCAGGCACAGAAGGTCCTCGACAGCCTCGACCGCAAGCACACGCCGGCCGGGCGCACCGGCTGGCTGCTGTCGCGCGCCGACCTGTTGATGGCGCAGGGCAAGTGGGCCGACGCCCGCACCACGCTCGACGGCCTCCTGAAAACCGAGCCGCTCAACGGCCGGGCCCTGCTCAGCCTGGGCAAGGTCTACGTCGCCGAAGGCAACCTGCCGCGCGCGCAGCTCGCGTTCGAGGCCGCCTACCAGATTCCCGACAGCCTCTACCGCGCGTGCCTCGAACTCGCCACCATCGAGCTCAAGCACCGCCATTACGACAAGACCGTCGAGTACCTCGAAAAGGCCCTCTCCATCCAGAAAACCGCCCCGGTGCAGGACTTCCTCGCCCGCGTGAAGCCGCTCCTCGCCGCCAATCCCGACCAAACATGAAATCATTTGCCGTCCGCGCCCTCCTGATCGCCAGCCTGCCGCTATCCGCCCTCGCGCCCCTGCGCGCCGCCGAGCCGGCCGAGGCCAAGAACTTCGTGCTGTTCATGGGCGCCGACATCGACGTCCAGCGCGGCAAGGACACCTTTCGCGTGAAGAACGTCGTCGGCGACTCGTTCATCATCGTCGTCGACCAGAAGCCCGTCGAGGTGCCGATGAACCGCGGCCCGATCGCCATGAAGGTGACGCCGCAGCTGAAGCTCAGCGACAAGGGCGCCTCGGTGAAGGACCTGAAGTTCGCGCGCGCCTACACGCCGGCGAACGACCCGAACAAGAAATGGGCGGCCGCGCAGGCCGGCAGCGCCGCGCAGGCCCAGCTCGGCAACAGCGCCGGGCAGCTGGGCAGCGCGATGATGGGCCAGCAGCTTGGCGGACAGCGGGCGAACGCGCTCGGCGGCGGCATGGCCTCGATCAATATGGGCGACAACGGGGTGGGCGACCGTCTGGCGGCCATGAATTCGGCGAGCCTCGGAAACGGTTCCGACCTCAATAGCGCGGGTTACGCCTCGCAAAAATTGCAGGAGGAATTGGACAAGCAGCTCTTCGACGCGGTGCTGGTCACCTGCGAGGTGTCCGCGCCGAAGCAGATGCGCGATCCCTATCTGGTCATCATCACCAACTACAAGGTGAAGGACGAACCCAACGTCACCAAGAGCTGGGTTTACGCCAAGGCGCTCGATCGCCTCGACGAGGCGCCGCTGCAGGTGCACATCCTCCAGGGCGGCTTCCCGCCGGGCTTTGAGATGGTGAAGCAGCAGTTCCACGTCTACGGCGCCGGCCGCGAGCTCGGCACCAACGTGGCCGACAAGAACGTGGCGCTGACGCGCGACGAGGCGCACCAGTACATCGTCATCGACCACATCACGACGCACAAGGGCGCCACGGTGCCGCCCAGTGTCGCGCTCGGTGTCGGCGCGAAGGACTTTTATCCGCATTACGGCAGCGAGCAGGTGAAGCAGGAGATCTACGTGAAGGTCGACAAGGATGGCCTGCCGCACGGGGCGTTCCGCGACGAGGCCTGCGCCAAGCCGTTCGGCGACGAGTTCCTCGACGGCCTCGTGACGCGCACCCTGTTCAAGCCCGCGCTCAAGGCCGGCAAGCCCGTCGACGGCGTCGCCAAGCTGACGATTCTTGGCCTCGCGACTCCCGGCGCGTCCTGAGGTTGGCTTGATGGAGGCGGGACCAGTGGTCCCGCGAATCGGCCGCTGCGAAATTCCGGCCGATGTCTGTCCGCGTAGGAGGGGCTTTACGTCCCGACCTTTGGTCGCATCGCAACCGGTCGGGGCATCAGCCCCTCCTACACTCTAGCCCAGGCTTCGCAGCAGCTCGTAGCTGTAGAGCCCGGTGCGGTGGCCGTCGCTGAAATCGAAACGAATCGCGTAGTTGCCCACGCGCTCCCAGCCCTTCACCTCGACGCCGCGGTAGTCGCGCGGCGCCTCGCCGCCGTACTGGTGGCCGAAGATGTCGCGTTCGCCCTTCACCTGGGCGCTGGGCGAGTTCGCGCGCAGCGTGGCGAAGGTGATGAAGCTCTCGGTGCCGTCATCCCACTTGATGGCGACCTCGGAGCCGATGAGCTGGATGTCGGTCGGCGCGGTCATGCCGCTAACATTGCCGCGAAGCCCCGCGCGTCGAGGAGGATTTCGTTGGGTCGAATCCTCGGCTCGCTATCCGTGACCTAACCCTTTGGCCCGCTTCTTCAGGTGAATCGCAGAAGAAATCCCAGAAAACCCACGGGTTTACTCAGTGTGTAGAGCTCGGTTCGAAGGGCATAGCCCTCTTCTGCGATGTCCTTCGGCGCTCCTGTGAAATAGAGGGCGTCGCTGAAGCTACACATTCCGCCGTAAGCCCCTCGGATCTTCTTCTTAGCGTGCTCGGGCTTCCCAGCAGCGAAAAGCTCAGCAGCTTCTGTGAAATACACGTGCCAGCGGGGCTCGTTGTAGTCGTGCAACAGGACGAGCAGGCGATCCAATTTCTTCTGTAATGCAGCGTCAGACATTCCTTCCGGCGATCGATTGAGGTCAGACACGGAGAGGCGAAGCTCCAGAGTTGTCTGTGCCGCCTGGTTCGCCTCTTTTCTTCATGCCATCTTCGCTCCTTGAGGGATCTCGCCGCGCCAGAACGCTTCTCGGTGGCTCCGATCCCCGAGATCCATCTGGAAATGCACCCAGCGATTCTCGCGCACAACACCCATCCACCAAGTGCCGTCCACCCGCTCGGAAAACTGCCACAGAATATGATACCCGTCCTCGTTCGTAAAACCCTCGCCATCCGCCTGTATGATCGCCGGGGACCTCGCCCAAATCGAATTCTTCAACGCGCTCAGAACCTCAAAACCATCTCCTTCTCGGGTCCCGCTGAGATGTTGGAACGCATAGACGCAACGCACGCGCGGAAAAAAGGATCGGAGCCAATCTGCCCCACTTTGGGGACGTGCGTCTTCAAGCTCAGCCAAAAATTCCTCGATCTCTTCGGCACCGAGCGTATCTACACCGACCGGATTGCGCTCGATGGCGGCAATCTCCGTGCCGGTAGGATGCTTCAGGGTAAGCTGTCGCCAATTCGCAGAGTCGCCATCTTCGATATCCAGCGTCGCTTTGAAGCCGACCTTCTCCAGCGCTTGCAGCAAATCGCTAACCGGGACGCACTTTTCTTCCGTGGTGAGAACTCGCGTGTAGTATCCCATTTTTATTCGGCGAACAGTATATTCACCCGAACTGAGTTCGGCTTTGTAAGTTTGGGCCCGTGGACAGATGAAGTTCGACAAACCGTTGAAAATCAAACCTCGATTTTCACGGGTTCCGGTTTTGCGGGTTCATTTTTACCCTGCTAAAGCCGAACTCGTTTTTTCTTCGATCGCGCGGCGCAAATACAGCCACGACGGATACGACGAGCTACTTCAGCTCGAACACCAGCGTCGGGTCGAGCGGGTAGCGGCCGAAGCGCTCGCCGTAGAGGGCGAGGCCGCCGTCGCTGTCCACTTCGAGGCGGAGGACGATCTCCTTGGCTTGCGCGGCGGCGGCGACCGCGGCGGGCGGGAGCGCGACGTTGACGAGGTAACCGTACGTGCCGGCTTCGCGGAGCTTCTTGTCGCGGAGCTGCGCGTGCCACGACAGCACGCCGCGATGGTCGGCGGGGTCATCGGGCAGGGCGGTGGTGCCGGCGTCGACACCGTTCACCCGCACGCGCACGGCGCTGGGATGCAGGATCGTGTCGGTCATCGGGTAGGCATTGGGATTCGCGCTCGGGTCGTGCGCGCCCTGGCCGCGCATGTAGTCGCCGGAGTCCTTCGCCGTGTCGGCGCGATCCTTGCCGAGCAGCGGCTTGGCCGAGGCCTCGCACACGAACGTCACGCTCTTCACAGCCTGCGGGTCGAGATGCGCGGGCCAGGGGAGGCGGTATTCGAAGTACCCGTGGCCGGCGCCGTTCACTTTCAGGCCGTCGAGGATGTTCCACTGCTTCGCGGACCAGCTGGCGGAGGCGAAGGTCGCGGGCGCAAAGCGCACCAGGCGGCGCTGGCCGGCGGCTTCGTCGCGCGGCGCGGCGCCGTGGCCGACGAGGAAGGTCGTGAAGTTGCGGTGCAGGACGACGCCGAGCTCGTTCTCGAGCGTGAGCACCAGCACGGCGAGCGCGGGATGGTCGGGCATGCGCACGTCGAGCAGCGCGAGTTCCTGCGCGAGCCACGGCTTGAACGGCAGGTCCTGCTGCGCGCCGGCGTATTTCTCGGGCTGGCCGAGGTTGTTCCAGCCGGAGAGCTCGGTGCGGAGCACCAGTTTCTGGCCGGGAAATGTGTCGGCGAGGAAGGAGGCGAACACCGGCACGCGCACGATTTCGCCGGGCTGCGCGTCGCGACAGAGATCGTCGCCCGTGGAGAGGTAGAGCGGGGCGTGCAGGTCGTTCAGCCGCATGCCGGGGGCGAGGGCGCCGAGGCCGGTGTCCTTTTCGCTGCGATCGAAGCGGTAGTAGCCGTTCCACTCGTTGATCACGTCGTGGTGCTCCGTGTAGAGCCAGCCGGCCAGCTTCGGCTGGCGGCGGAATTCGTTCATCATCGCGTGGTAGTCCCAGCTCCAGTCGACGTCGCCGGTGCTGCCTTCGTAGCCCCAGACGTTGCCGCACTCGCTGTTGAACATCGGCTGGCTGCCCTGCGTGCGCCCGCCGATGAAGTTCCAGGTCGAGCCGGGATGCGTGTCGGCGACGATCTGCGCGAGCTTGTCCTTCCACGCGTAGCCGGGGAGGTACTCGTGCCAGCTGTTCAGGTCGGTCTCGACGTGGTCGTGGTTGCAGGGCGAGTTGTCCTCGACGAGGCGCGTCGGGTCGAGCTGCTTGGCGAGGCGGTACATCGAGGCGACCCACGCCTGGGTTTCGGGGAGATACTTGCGGTTCGGTTCCTTGCCGGTGAACAGGCCCCACGTCTCGTTGAACGTCACCCAGCTGAAGATCGCCGGGTGGTTGAAGTCGCGCGCGATCAGCCCGCGCAGCGCGAACTCGCTCTCGGCGCGCGCCTCGGGCGTGGGTTCGCCCCAGAAGTTCGGCACGTCGGCCATGATCAGCAGGCCGAGCTTGTCGGCCCAGTAGAGTTTGCGCGGCACCTCGACCTTGATGTGGATGCGGTTGGCGTTCAGGCCGATTTTCTTCGAGCGCAGGATCTCGTCGCGCATGAACGCGTCGCTCGGGAACGTGTAGAAGCCGTCCGGGTGGTACGACTGGTCGAGCGTCATCTGCAGGTAGATCGGCTGGTTGTTGAGCGCGACATACGGGAAGTCCGTGCCGGGCATCTTCTCGACGCTGATCTTCCGCATGCCGAAGTAGCTCGCGACCTGGTCCTTGCCGCCGGGCGCGCTGAGCGCGATCTCGGTTTCGTAGAGATAAGGATCCTCCAGTGACCAGAGATGCGGCGTGACGACCGGCACGTCGAAGTGCGCCGTGCGGGTGCCGGCGGCCACCGGGTGGGTGACGCTTGTCACCACGGCGCCTTTGAGCTGTACCGTTACCCAGGTGTCTGCCGGGGCGGGATCGCTGAGCTGCGCGTCAACGGTCACTTGGTTGCGGTCGATGTCGGGGGAAAAATGCACCGAATCGAGGTGAACCGCCGGCCGGGCCTCGAGATAGACTGTCTGCCAAATGCCCTTGGCTTCGCCGTAGCCCTGTTTGCCCTCGAGCTTGAACGGATGCGGCGTGTCGTCGACGCGGAGCACGACCTGCTGGTCATGCCCCCAGTTGACCTGCGCGGTCAGCTCGAACTCGAACGGCGTGTAACCGCCGCGGTGGCTGCCGATCTCATGGCCGTCGAGCCAGCCCTGGGTCTGCCAGTCGCACGCGCCGATCACGAGGAACACACGCTGGCCGCGCCAGGCTTCGGGCACATGCAGCGTGCGGCGGTACCAGCCGATATCGGCGTTGTTCGGCAGGCCGGAAAGTTTCGAGCCCCACGAAAACGGCACCGTGATCTTCTCCGGGAATGTCACCGCGCCCGCGGACCACTGCGCAGCGGGGCCGGCGTTCTCCTTGTCGAAACGGAAGTCCCATTCGCCGTTGAGATTCAGCCACGCGGCGCGTTGGAAATCGGGGCGCGGATGCTCGGGCAGCGGAATGTCGGCGCGGAGGCTGGCGAGCGCGGCAAAAACGGTGGCGACACACAGGGCAAGGCGGACCGGGGTGGGGAAGCGCATGGGGGTTGGAGGAAGATTTTCCCGATGCGGACGCAGTTCAACGCCTATGTGTGCACATCGCGGGCCCAAGTACGCAACGATCTCGCGCATCTCTTTGACCACGGATTGCACGGATCGAGGAAGGATAACACGGATTTGCTTGGAGCCTGTAGGGCTGCCGCTTGCCGGCATGCCGGGTTGCGATCGCGGCACGGCGACAAGCGCCGGCCCTACATTGGAAAACCACGCCACCAATCCGTGTGATCCGCCTCTATTCCGTGCAATCCGTGATCAAGAAACGCCCTTCACCACACCTCGGGCTCGGCCGTGGGCTTCTTGGGTTTTTTCAGGCGGCGTTCGTGCTCGCGGTCGATCTCCTCGATCTCGGGCTCGGGGATGCGCGTGAAGGCGATGCGCATCGGCGCGTCCTTCGTCGCGCCGTGCGCGCCGCCGAGGTAGACTGTGTTTTTGCCGAACACCTTGTTGAGGTGGTCGACGGCGGCGAAGAGCTTGCCGCGTGTTTTTTCCGTCTGCTCCTCGAACAGGTCGGGCGTGTGCAGCTTGGTGTCGATGAGGTGCGTGAGGTGGATGCCGATGCGCAGCGGCTTGCGGCGGTCG
>JBEHYX010000041.1:0-33036 GCA_048497945.1 Verrucomicrobiota bacterium
GGCGCCGCCATCGGCGATGAATATCGCGTTGAGGGGCCGCCCAGCGGCGCGAGGTCGGCGTCGGAGACGGTCTTGAGGAACTCGAGCTCCTCGGCAAAGCCGACCATCGCCCACGACAGGCCGCGGGTCCAGGTGGTGAAGCCGGAGAAACCCTGCTGCGAGTTCGGGCAGCGGAAGCGCCCGTCGTTGCGGTTGAAGATCGCCTCGTGCGTCGTGCGGCCGCGCTCGGCGGGTACGTCGTAGCTGTCGCGGCCCTCGCCGTAGTAGATGGAGTATTTCGCCGTGGCCTCGATGTGCTGCAGGCCGCGGTCGAGCAGCGAGAAGGCCGCGTCGTTCTCGCCCATGAGCTTGTGGCCGAGCTGGTGCGCCACCATCAGGATGCGGACCGAGCGGATCGTGTCGACGAAGAGCGAGTGCGGGCCGTTGAAGGAGTAGATGTAACCCCCGCCGCCGTTGATCGTGGACCAGCGCGCGGCCTGGACGGCGCCGGAGACCTTGATCGCCAGCTCGCACGACGCGATCTTGTCGTTGGGCAGCCTGCCCTCGCGCTGCAGGCGCAGCCAGTTGCCGTAGGTCGAGAGGTTGTTGAAGCCGTGGTCGTGCACGCCGATGTGCGAGACGTGCGAGGCCATGCGCTCGAGCGTGAGCTGGCGGGCGGAGTCGGCGAAGCGCGTCTCGCCGGTGGCGTCGAACTGCAGGAAGGCCGAGCCGTAGTTGAAGCCCTCGGTCCACTCGGTCCAGCCGCGGGTGGTGTACTTGCCGTTGGCGGTGAAGACGGGCGAGCCCTTGGCGGGGTCGTATTCCTTGAGGATGAGGTCGATCTTCTGGCCGGAAAGCTTCCAGAACCGCTGCAGCGCGGGCGTGAGCGTGGAAGCTGAGAGTTGTTCGTCGATTTTCATGGGACGGGAAAGGTGGAGGTTAACCGCTAATGGGCGCTAATCTTCGCTAATGAAACGGAGCGGACGTGGCTTTGGTTTTGGAAATGATTAGCGAGCATTAGCGAAAATTAGCGGTTTCACTCAGTACCGCTTGTCCTTGCGGAGGTGCAGGATCACGAACTCCGAGTCGGCGAGCGCCTCGTAGCCGTGCTGCTGGATGGCGTCGAACTGGATGCTGTCGCCGGCGCCGAGCTCGACGACCTCGTGGGGCAGCGTCAGGCGGATGCGGCCGGTGGTGACCCAGCAGACCTCGGTGTCATCGTGGTGGATCTCGGGCCGGTTGACCTTGGCGCCCTTCGGCGCGCTGCCAAGGAGCACCACGGCGTTGGCGTACTTCACCTGGCGGAATTTGAAGTCGCCGGAGCGGTACCCCTTCTCGGCGGTGCGGTGGGCGAGGGCCGACTCGCACATGGCCAGCAGGTCGGTGGCGCTGAGGCCGAAGGCGCGGGCGAGGCGGTAAAGCGTGTCGAGCTCGGCCGACTGCTGGTTGCGCTCGAGCTTGGAGATCACCGCCACCGAGACGCCCGACGCCTCGGAGAGGGCGGCCAGCGTGAGGTCGCGCTGCTCGCGCAGGGTGCGCAGCACGGAGAAGTCGAATTTTGGGGCGGGGCGGGCCATTTCTTTGAGGCAAAAAAACAAGCCATTAATTATCGTCAACGAAATAGTCCGAAAAGACCGCCCACGCGGCTTCGAACCGCCGCAAGTAGTCTATTAAACTACTTGCGCGGGGAGAAGGACCCGCGCCCACGAGCGGGCATGAAGCCAGCCGCTCGAGCCCAAGTAGTTTAATAGACTACTTGATGGATCGGCTTGCGCGCCGGCGGGCCGGCCGGGGATTCCGGGCGGCGGACCGGGAAGGTCACGCCAGCTCGCTCAGCTTCTGCGCCGAGGGCTTCAGGGGCACGAGGTCGGTGAGGTTCACCGGCTGGTTGCGCTTGATCGACTCGACGCCGGCGATGCCGACGAGGATCGACGCGGCGCCCTGCTCATGGCCGGCGAAGCGGCCGAGCGGGTCGGTCGCGGGCGCGCCGCCGAAGAAGGCGCGGTTGAGAATCTCGTCCGCGCCGCCGTGCGCGCCGGCGGCGGCGGGGACCGGCGCAAGGTAGCTCGGCCGGAAGTGCGGGTAGACGCGGATCCACTCGCCCTCGGCCTCGGCGCCGGGCTTCTCGTCCAGCTTGAAGTCCTTCGGGCGGACCGCGCGGTTCATGTGCGTGCCGATGAACTCGTGGTACTCGATGCGGCCGCGGTCGCCGTTGAACGACACCCGCATGCCCTCGCGCGGGCTGTAGCAGACGAGCGAATAGGTGAGAACCTCGCCCGTGCGGTAGCGGACGTTGAGCGACATCTGGTCGGGAATGTCGATGCCGTCGCGAAACACGTTGCGGTCGCGGAGATAGCCCGAGTCGGGCTCGCCGGCGCGGTAGAGCTTCCGGAACGGCTCACTCTCGTCGAGGTCGAGCGCGAACGGGTCGCCCTTCGCCTCGGGGTGGCCGGTGTAGCGGGGATACCGCGCGAGCTTCGCGTCGCCGCGCGCCTCGGCGTTCCTGCGGCCGTAGAAGACGAGATCGCCGTAGGCGAACACCTGCGCGGGGATCGCATCGAGCCACCAGTTCACCAGGTCGAAATGGTGCGTGCTCTTGTGCACCAGCAGCGTGCCGGAATTAGCGGCCTCGGCGTGCCAGCGGCGGAAGTAGTCGGCGCCATGGTTGGTATCGAGCATGTACTCGAGCGTGACCGAGTGGACGCGGCCGATCGTGCCGGCGGCGAGCAGCTCCTTCACCCTGGTGCGGAACGGCGCCCACCGGTAGTTGAACGCCACCCGCACCGTGCGGCCCGTGGCGGCGACGGCGTCGAGGATGGCGCGGCATTTCGCGGCGTCGGTCGTCATCGGCTTCTCCGTGATGACGTCGCAGCCGGCGCGCAGGGCGCGGACGATGTAGTCGTGGTGCGTGGCGTCGGTGGTGCAGACGAAGACCGTGTCGGGCCGGTGCTCGCGGAGCATCTGGTCGAAGCCCTCCGCCGGGTAGGCCGGCACCGCGTGGTAGCCGAGCTCGCCGGCGAGCAGCCCGTTGTAGTACGCCATGCGCGCCGCACTGAGGTCGCACAGCGCGACCAGCTCGTTGCCGGCGCGGTGCGTGGTGGCGAGCGGCTCGATGAAGGAGAGGGCGCGGCCGCCGGTGCCGACGAACGCGATGCGCTTCTTGCTCATGCGGGAAAAGTGGGGTGAAGGTAGAAGGGGCCCGCGGCCGGTCAACGGGGCAATGCCGCCCCGTTCGGACGGTCAGGGCGGCAGCGGATTCGAAATGCAGGAGGGGCTTTGCGCCCCGACTGGTTGCGGGTGCGCTTAGTCGGGGCATAAAGCCCCTCCCACCTCTGGGAAATCAGTTCCCCCGCGGCGCCACGTTGCTGTGCAGCGGGCTGGCGGGCAGCGCGAACGTCTCCGGCGCATCGGGGTGCGCCGGGTCGAAGCCCTTGAAGTCGTCCGCGATGAACTGCGCGAGCGGCAGGCCGGCGTCGCGGATGCCCTGCACCACGCACTGCGCCAGCTCGTAGGCGCCGTAGTTGTTGTGGTGGGTGGCGTCCCTGCCGCCGGCGCTGAACGCGAGCGGTGCCTGGTCCGGGCCGAGCGCCTCGTAGAATGCGATGCTCATCTTTTCGAGATCGATCAGCGCCACCTTATCCTCCGCGGCGACTTCGCGCACGGCCTGCGGGTAGTCGCCGTGCGTGTTCCTGATTTTGCCGTGTTCGTCGAAATTGCGGCGCTGCATCGAGGTCACCAGCACCGGTGTCGCGCCGCGCAGGCGCGCCTCGGCGATGAACGCCCTCAGGTACGCCTTGTAGGTGGTGTGCGCCTCGACGTACGTCTGCGGCCACTGCTTCTTCTCGTCGTTGTGCCCGAACTGGATGAACAGCCAGTCGCCGGCCTTGATCTGGCTGAGCACCTTCGCCAGGCGCAGGCCGGAAAGAAACGACTTCATCGTCTCGCCCGACTCGGCGTGGTTGGCGACGGCGACGCCGCTGAGGAAGCGCGGGAGCATCTGGCCCCAGCTGGCGCCGGGTTCGTAGCCCTGGTCGGTGACGGTCGAGTCGCCGGCGAGATAGACGACGGGCGCGTCCACCGCCTCGATCGCCAGCGACCGCACGCGCGGGGCCGCGCCGTTGAACTCGAGCGTGAGCTTGTCATCCCAGCGGAGGAGCCCGGCCTCGCGCTCGTTGAGCAGCACGGCCGGGCCGCCCGGCGCGTTCTTCTCGGGCGGCGGGAGCCGGCGGTTCCGGACGTTCACCAGGAAGGTGCGCGCCACGGTCTCGCCCGGCTTCGTCCTGACCTGCTCCGCCATCAGCTGGCGCGACTCGGCCTTGATCGTGTTGTCCGAAGCGGACTGCGGGTCGCCGAGCGTGACGGTCACGCGCCACGTGCCCTCGGGCACGGCGACGGAGAAGAAGAACGGTTGGTCGCCGCCGGGGGCGGTGCCGAGGTCGAAGCCGTGGCCGCGGTCGGGCGTGAAGGCGGATTCCGTCGCCAGGTCGAACATGCGCGGTTCCGCCCATGCCGGCGTGCTGGCGAGCAACCCGAGGACCAGCGCGGCGCGAAGGGGGCGCATGGTCACTTCACCGGGGCGGCGGCGGCCGGCGAGGCGGTGAGCAGGCCGCGGGCTTTCAGCCACTCCTCGGCGCGCTTCGGCCACTCGGACGCGGTGCCCAGGCCGTCGCGCATGCCCATGCCGTGGCCGCCGTGCTCGAAGGCATAGAACTCCGCGGGCACGCCGGCCTTGGTCAGCGCCTGGAAGAACAGGATGCTGTTCTCGATCGGCACCGACTTGTCCTCCTGCGTGTGGATCAGGAGGGTCGGCGGCGTCGCCGCGGTGACCTGCTTCTCGAGGCACATCAGGTTGAGCAGCTCGGGCGCCGGGTGCGCGCCGATCAGCTGCGTGCGCGAGCCGGCGTGCGCGGCGGGGGCGGCCATCGTGATCACCGGGTACATCAGGATGAGGAAATCCGGGCGCGCGCTGGTGGCGTCGAGCGGCGCGCCCGTCTTGCCCGCGGGATGGTCGAAGAGCGTGCCCGCGCTGGCGGCGAGGTGCCCGCCGGCGGAGCTGCCCATCACGCCGACGCGCGCCGGGTCGATTTTGAACTCGGCGGCGCGCGAACGCACGATCCGCACGGCGCGCAGCACGTCCTGCAGCGGTGCGGGATGGCCGTAGTCGCCGACCCGGTTGGTAAGGATGAACGAGGTCACGCCCAGGTGCGAAAGCCACTGCGCATACTGCACGCCCTCGCGCTCGCGCGACAGCCCGGCATAGCCGCCGCCGGGGCAGATGATGACGGCGGTGCCGTTCGGGCGGTCGATGGCGGGCGGCACGACCATGAGCCGGGGCGCGCTGATGTGCGTCACCCAGCCGCCGGCATCGACCTGTTCGGGCCCGATCGGGCCCTTGGCGGCGGGCACGTCGGGGCGCACGGGAGCGGGCACGCCCTCGGGCCAGAGGGGAATGACAACGGGTTCAGCGGCGGCGGAGGCAAGCAGGGTGGTGGACATGGCGGCAAGCAGGAGGAGTTTCATGGGGCAGCGGGAGGTTATGGCAGGGATTTCGCGGCGGCAAGTAGCCCGCGTCCGGCGAGCCATTCGCGGAAGCGCTCGGGCCACGTTCCGACCGGCTGGGTGGTCGGGCGCAGGCCGAAGCCGTGGCCGACGCCGGTATAGATATGGAGCTCGGCCGGCACCCCGGCCTGCTTGAAGCGCAGGTAAACCTCGGCGAGGCCCTGCGAGATGTCCGGCCGATCGTCGTAGCCGCAGGCCAGGAACGCCGGCGGCGCGTCCTTCGCGGGCTGGATCGACTTGGTGTTGCCGGGGTAAATGAGTCCCTGGAACGCGGCGCGGCTGTCGGCGCGATCGACCGCGTCCGTCGCCCCGGGCAGGCCGTCGTCCCCGTGCGCCGCGGCCAGCGCGGCGAGTTCGCCGCCGGCGGAGAAGCCCATGATGCCGACCCGCGCGGGATCGACCTGCCACTCGGCGGCGCGCGCGTGCACGAGGCGGAGGGCGCGCTGTGCGTCGGCGAGCGCCTCGACCTCGACACGGTAGGTCGAGCCGGCTTCGCGGGCGAGGCGGTACTTCAGCACAAACGCCGCGACGCCGTGCGCCGCGAGCCATTGCGCGACCGCATGGCCCTCGTGGTCCACCCAGAGTTCGCGGTGGCCGCCGCCGGGGCACACGATCACGCCGGCACCCGTCGCCGAACCGGGCGCGGGCAGGTAGACGGTGAGGCTCGGGGCATGGACGCCGGAGACGACGTGCTCGCCCTTCTCCGTGACGCGGACTTTCTCCGGCGCGACGGCGGCGCTAGCGGCAGGCCACAGGGGCACGACCGCGGGCGCGGCGGCCCGCAGCGAAAACACCAGGAGGGAAAACAACGCGCAGCAGGCGGACAGGCGGGAGGTGCTCATGGGGAAGGAAGGTTGCCGGGATGTGCGGAAGGGAAAGTCTTTTCCGGTATCGCAATCTACTCCGCGGCCGGGTCGAACGCGCGGAGCGGGATCAGCGTGACCGGCCCGAGCAGGCCCGACGGCGCGAGCGGCCACGCGGAGGCGTCGAAGGGCTGGTAGTGGATGTTCACGAAATTGATCTCGTGGAATTTCTTCCACTCCACCTTGCGGCGGTCGAGGTCGCGGATGCGGTTGGCCGGCAGGTTGGTGACCTCGAGCGCGAGGGTGTTTTTCCCGGGACGCAGGAACGGGCCGATCCTCGTGCGCGCTGGCAGCGACCAGACGAGGTCCGTTTCCCGGCCGTTCACGAAGACGCGGGCCGTCTCGCGCACGTCGCCGAGGTCGAGCTGCCAGTCGTCGGCGCCGGCCCCGGCCGGCAGCGTGAATTCAATCTCGTAGCGCGCGGTGCCGCCGAAGCGTTCCCACTCGCCGCCTTGCGCGGTCCATGAACCGAAGCCAGGTTGCGCGAACGCCGGCGGCAGCTCGGGCCCGCCGCGCACCGCGGTGACGTTCCAGTCGCCGTCGAGAACGAGCCCCGGCCCCGCGGGACGGAGGGGCGAGCCTGGCTGGCCCGCGAAAACCCCGTCGTCCAGCGTGCGGAGGAAGCACGACTCCCCCGGCGCCTGCTGCAGGTAGATTTCCGTTGCGCCGTCCCTGTGGCGCAACGGGGGGAGCCCGATGCCGCCGTGCCGCGGGTCCAGCTGCGCCGCGCTTTCGGCCTCCGCCGCGAGCGGCACCCAGCCGGAGAACGGCCGGCCGGTCAGGTTGGCGATGAAGTAGACCTGGCCGTCGTCGAGCCTGCGCCGGAGGAAGCGCAGGCCGCGATCGGCCATCGGCTCGCGGCGGAACTGAAACGCGGGCAGGAGCCGCTCGAGCGGGCCGATCGCGATCGGCACGGGGCGGCCGTCGATCCGGACGCCGGCCCGGCCGTCCGCGGCGCGGCCGACTTCCAGCCGGGCGAGCTCCGCCTTGAACGCGGCGCGGCGTTCCGCGAGCCGGCCGAACCCGGGCACGTCGGCGGGCAGCGCATCGACAAAGAGCACGTGCGCGCCCTCGCGCGCGAGCGCGATGAACCGCTGCAGGGTTTCCACCGGCAGGTGCATGGTTCGCGGAACAAGGATCGCCTTGTATGCCCCGCCCGCGGTGCGGATCCGGTGCCCGTCGACCTTGGTTGCCGAGAGCTGTTCATCCGAGATCAGGTCGTAGGAATAACCCTTCGCGGTGAGTTCATCCATGAGGCGGCCGCAGGCGGAATGCCCGAGCCAGTCGGCGTGGACGGTCAACTGGAGCTGCAAGCCATCGGGATTGTGCCAGAGGTCGTGCACAGGCCAGTAGACGAGCAGGTCGTTGTCGGGCCGGCCGGCCTGGAGCAGCGACTGCGCGCGCGTGACGTAGGCGTTGAGGCCGTCGCCGAGGTCGCGCCACAGCGGATTGCGCGAGTTCAGCTGCGAAGACGCGTAGAACAGCCAGCCCGGCCACGGGACGTCCTCCGGCGAGTACGCGGCGCCGTGGTAGTAAACATGGTTGATGCCGGCGAGGAACAGCTCGTCGAGCTCGGGCTTCATCTCGGACGGGGCCTCGTGGAAGTGCTCGCGCAGCCACGTGAACGTCTCGGACGACGCGAGCGGCCGGCCCGCCACGTGCGCGGCGGAGCTGGCGAAGCGGTGGATGATCGGCGGGTGCCCGGGCCGGTCGATCTCCGCGGCGTCGCGCCGGAACCCGGGGATGGGGAAGGGCAGCGAGCCGAAGATCTCCGTCTCGGGAATGTCCGCCGCCGCGTAGAGGTCGAGCAGGTTGCCCGGCGCTCCGTGCGCCTGGTTGCGCGCGGTCTGGCCCTGCGCGTGGGCCCACGCGGTCCACGCGCGCACGTAGTCGAGGTGCAGCGCGCCGAGCGTGGTGCGGTAGTCGGCCTTGATGCGCGCGACGGTGTCGGGGTCGCCGCGCCCCGCGAGTTCGGCGGCATGGTCGCGCAGGTCGTAGCCGTGCAGCGCGCGGAATTTTTCCGGCACCCCGGCGGACCAGTTGGCCTGGTATTCGAACGAGTCGTGGAACTGGCCCTGCACCGTGCCCGCGGGCAGGGCGGCGAGCGCGCGCGTGAACGGCTCGAGGTAGTGCGCGAGCGCGGCGGTCGAGTAGGGGTTCAGCACGAGGCCCTCGCCGCCCGGCGCGGAGCGCTTCACCCTGAAGCCGGTCGGGACCGGCGCGAGGCGGCCGTCCGCGGCGAACGCCACCTTCAGCTCGGCGTCGGCGGGCGTGACCTGCGCGCCGCCGAACGGCCAGCCGGTGCCGGTGGCCATGTCCACGCCGAGGCCGAGCCGCCCCGCCTCGGCGCCGGTGTGGGCCAGCTGCGCGAGGTAGCGCGGCGAGAGGAAGGGGATGAAGCGGTCCTCGCAACCCTTCGCGCCGTAGATCGGCGTGATCTCCACGCCGCCGAAGCCCGCGGCGGAAAAGGCCTCGAGCTCGCGCGTGAGGTTCGCGCGGTCGACGGCGGAGCCGGGCCACCACCAGCGGGTCCATGGGCGCTGCTCGCGCGTGGCCGCGGGCCACGCCGGCGGGACGGGCGCCGCCGCCGCGAGGAATTCCGGGAGCGAAAACGGCAGCAACAGCAACAGGACGGCGACCCGGTGGAGAAGCGGCATGCGGGGAGGGGATTCGGGGCTTTCGCGGCGGCGCGGAAAGCGGGAGGGTAGTGGGACGGGCGCACACAAAGCCAGCCCGCGCGCGGCGGCAACGGGGCCCGACTCGGACTGTCAAGGCGGGGGCCGAATGGCCAAGCCCGCGCCGCCGCCGTTTATGTGGCGCGCTTCCAGCGTGTGTTCCGCTCCAACCGGAACGCTCCTACCCTAACCAACCAGCCACCCCCCCCCCACCGCGGCAGCGGCCCGTTCCGCTTCGCGCCGGCCGGCGTTTCGCCCCCGGCCCCGCCGCCTCCGCTCCATTTTCCGCCCGCACGATGACCAGTGCCCCCCAACGCCCGCAAGTCGCCCTCATTGGCATCTCCGGTTACGGCCGCGTGCACCTGCAGCTGGCGCGCGAGTGCCAGCAGCGCGACGAGATCGACATCGTGGCGGTCACGGTCATCAACCCCCAGGACGAGGCGGAGAACCTCGCCCTGCTCCGGGCGCAGGGCTGCCGGATCTTTTCCGACTACCGGGAAATGCTGCGGGAGTTCCGCGGCCGGATCGACCTCTGCCTCATCCCGACCGGCATCGCCTGGCATGCGCGCATGACGGTCGCGGCGCTCGAGGCCGGCGCCAACGTGCTGGTCGAGAAGCCGCTCGCCGGCTCCAGCGCCGACGTGCTGGCCATCCGCGAGGCGGAAAAGCGCACGGGGAAGTTCGTCGCCGTGGGCTTCCAGGATTTCTACGAGCCGGGCTCGGCCTGGCTGCGCGCGGAGCTGCAGCACGGCGTGATCGGCGCGATCCGCTCGGTGCGCTTCCTCGGGCTGTGGCCGCGCGACCGCGCCTACTTTGCGCGCAACGACTGGGCCGGCCGGCTGCGGGTCGACGGCGTGCCGGTCCTCGATTCGCCGCTCAACAACGCCTTTGCGCACTTCGTGATGCTCAGCCTGTACTTCATCGGCGCCGAGACGCCGGCGACGCCCGTCACGCTCGACGGGGTCGAGACGTTCCGCGCCCACGCGATCGAGAGCTTCGACACCGGCGTCCTCACCGCCCACACGCCGCAGGGCGTGCGGCTGTGGTTCGGCACCAGCCACGCGTGCCGCGAGACGGTGGAGCCGGAGATCCGCATCACGGGCGCGGCGGGCGAGGCCTGCTGGCGCTACGAGACCGAGGCGTGGTGGCGGCGGGACGACGGCGCGACCGGGCGGCGCCAGCTGCTCGACGCCTACGGGGCGCGCCGCGCGATGATCACCGCCACGCTGCGCCACCTGCGCGACCCGGCGGTGCCGGTCTGCACGGCCGAGATGGCGGGGCAGCACACCGCGCTGATCGAGGCGGCCCACCGCCAGGGCGCGATCGTCGACTTCCCGGCGGCGAGCGTCCAGTGGAGCGGACCCAACGGCGCCAGCGCCCAGGTGCCGGAGGTGCCCGGCATGGCCGCGGCGATGCGCCAGGCTTTCGGCGCGGAAAAGCTCCTGAGTGCCTGCGGCTTCGCGCCGGCGCGCGCCAAATGAAAACCCGGAAGACACCGTTTGAATCGGACTGTCTGACGGCCGCACGCGTTGTGGGCGCGCGATGAAGCCGCTTCAGCTTTTTCCGGAGCCGCTCCCAACCCCCTTTCCGGCCTCCCACCCCGTTCGTCCCTCTGCCGATTTCCCATTGCCGTCGCGTACGCTCGTTGCGAGAGCGTGCCGGTGCTTTCACCAACCGAACCCTGAGTTACCATGACCCCGCAAAATCCCCCGACCCCGAAGCGTGACCAAGCGCGCCTCCTGCCTGCCTCGCTGCTCCTGCTCCTGCTCGCCACTTCCCTCCACGCCCAGCAGGCGCCCAAGGATCCCGCGGCCGAAGCCGCGGCCGAAAAGGAAACCGCGCGCCGCAACGCCGCGATCGCCGCCACCGCCGCCGCGCCCGCCCCCAAGGGCGACACCGTCGAGCTGTCCCCCTTCGTGGTCACCACGAGCAAGGACCAGGGCTACTACGCGGCGAACACGCTCGCGGGCAGCCGCATGAACACCAACATCGCCGACCTCGGCGCCTCGATCTCGGTCGTGACCAAGCAGCAGATGGAGGACACCGCCTCGACCGACATCAACGACATCTTCCGCTATGAGGTGAACACGGAGGGTTCGCTGACCTACACGCCCGGCACGCAGAGCTTCCGCAACGACGGCGTGCTCGACGTCAACGCCGGCGGCACCCAGGGCAACGCGGTGGCGAGCCTCACCAACGCCAATGCCAACCGCGTGCGCGGCCTCGGCTCGCCCAGCGCCGCCATCAACTACTACCCGACGGTCGCGGGCCTGCCGTTCGACGCCTACAACACCGCGTCGATCGAGATCAGCCGCGGCCCGAACTCGATGCTCTTCGGCCTGGGCAGCCCGGCCGGCATTGCGAACCAGAGCACGGCCTCGGCGCAGCTGACCAAGAACTCGACCAACGTCACCTTCCGCACCGACCAGTACGGCTCGATGCGCAGCAGCCTCGATTTCAACCAGGTCCTGATCCAGGACAAGCTGGCGATCTACGGCGCCGCGCTCTACGACGACCGCCGCTTCGACCGCGACCCGTCGTACGACCGCACCAAGCGCTTCTACGGCGCGATCACGCTCAAGCCGTTCGCGAAGACGACCATCAAGTTCAACGCGGAAAAGTACGAGAACGACAACCGCCGCCCGAACACCCTCACGCCGCGCGACTTTGTCACGCAGTGGAACCTCGCCGGCCAGCCCTACTACGACCCGGTCACGCACAAGGTCCTGAGCCTCGCGACGGGCAAGGAGCTGAGCATGATGGTCAACAGCGCCTCGAACACCACCTACGCGGACGCGCTGCGCAACTTCATCACCACGCTGCCGGGCTATGACGCCTCGAAGTGGAACGCCGCCAAGACGCAGTACAACGGCATCAACATCTTCGGCAACACGAACTGGGGCGTCCCGGCCAACTGGAAGGCGGGCACCACCTCCCCCAACATCCTCTTCGTCCCGGGCATCGGCGAAGCCAACCAGGGCCGCAGCATCATGCAGATCGCCAACGGCCAGCTCGTGAACTGGTTCCAGCCGACCTACCAGTACAAGTACCTGCCGGGCTTCGGCGTGGCCGGCAACCCGGCCGGCAACCCCACGACCTACCCGGCCGACGCCGCGGTCTACGCGAACGGCACCTGGTCGGACATCTTCACGCGCACCTACACGTCCTCGGCCGGGTGGACGGGCGCCGGCAACGGCATCTTCGCCTCCAGCTACCGCTACCCGGGCGTGACCGACTCCTCCATCTACGACTGGCGCTCGGTCAACCTCAACTCGATGAACTTCGGCAGCGCGAAGAACACCAACTTCAACCTCGAGCTGGAGCAGGAGCTGCCCTGGGACTTCTTCCTCAACGCCGGCTGGTTCCGCCAGGACTATGCCCAGCGGTCCAACTACACGGTCGCGCAGCTCAACGTTTCGACGCTGTTCGTCGACACGAACAAGAACCTGCCCGACGGCTCGCCCAATCCCTACTTCGGCAAGCCCTACCTCGAGGACCAGGATCCCGACAGCTACTACAACGGCGAACTCGACGACCACTACCGCGTCATGCTCGCCTGGACGCCGGACTTCACCCACCGCGACAACTGGACGAAGTGGCTCGGCCGCCACCAGATCCTCGGCCTCTGGTCGCGCGATGAATACATGGCGACCACGATCCGCCAGCGCCTGGCTTACTACGCGGCGGACAGCGATGCGTCGCGCTACCGCTACCTCCAGAACCCGAACAACAACGCCGACGGCTCGCCCACCGGCTGGCGCCGCTTCCCGAGCAACAACTCGACCCTGCGCCGCACGTTCTACCTCGCGTCGCCCGGCGACCCGAACGGCGTCGTGACCCAATCCGCCGGTTACTGGGACGCCATGGACTACTCCGGCACGATCAAGGCGTACGACTACGACACCAGCCGCTTCAACAACTATGGCGTGTCCACCCGCTTCGAGGACATCGACGCCGGCACGGGCCGCAACCAGCGCATCATCGATTCCCTCAGCGGCGGCGTCACCAGCTACCTGTGGAACAACCGCCTCATCGCCACCTTCGGTGTCCGCAAGGACAAGTACAAGGCGCGCGTCACCAACACCGGCCTGCCCGCGGTGCTGGATGCCAACAAGAACGTCATCGCCCCCGCCATTACCAACGCGCAGAAGTGGGTCAACGGCGACTTCCAGCGCGACCTGCTCTTCAACCGCTGGGGTCCCTACAGCGAGATGACCGGCACCACCCGCACCCTCGGCGGCGTGCTCCGGCCCTTCCAGAACTGGAACAACATCGAGCGCCGCGCCAACGACGGTTCGCCGTGGTGGCAGTTCGTCCGCAGCTTCGGCGTCAGCTACAACCAGTCCGACAACTTCAACCCGCCCTCCACGGCGCTGGGTGACTTCTACGGCAACCAGCTGGCCAAGCCGACCGGCGACGGCAAGGACTACGGCTTCCAGTTCTCGCTGCTCAACGAGAAGCTCTTCGCCCGCGTCACGTGGTTCAAGGCCTCCAACGAAAACGAGAACATCGCGGCGCCCGTGGTGTTCGGCCGCCTCTCGACCAACATCGACCAGACGCTCTTCCGCAACTGGGCCCGCACCATCGCCCTCATCAACATGGGCAAGGATCCGACCGCGGCCGATTTTGGCAACAACCTGAGCGCCGCGGATGAAACCGCGGTCCAGGCCGCGGCGGCGAAGATCTGGAAGCTGCCGTACGACTACTACAGCACGCTGCCATTCACGACCGGCGCGACCCGCAACGCCGAGGCCCGGGGCATCGAGGCCGAGATCAGCTACAACCCGACGCCGAACTGGACGATGAAGTTCACCTTCGGCAAGCAGGACACCAAGTACGCCAGCGTGCTCAAGGAATTCGATCCGTGGGCCACCGACCGCATGGCGGTCTGGGAGGCCGCCAAGGCCAGCGACTACCTGCTGCCGCAGTACCAGGGCCTGGCGACCTACACCACGTCGGGCGGCCGCGCGGTCGACCTGCGGAACTTCTGGACCGGTTCCTTCGGCTACAACAGCGCGCTGTTCCCGGAGAACGCCAACGCCTTCGCCAACCCGCTGGCCAACTGGAACGGCGTCGTGGTGCCGCAGCTGAACCTCGACCGCGACCTGCAGGGCCAGTCCGTGCAGGGCCAGCGCAAGTACCGCTGGTCGTTCCTCACCAACTACAGCTTCACCGACGGCCGCCTCAAGGGCTGGTCCATCGGCGGCAACGAGCGCTGGGAAGACAAGGCCGTCATCGGCTACTACGGCAAGGCCAGCGGCGTGAACCTCTACAACGGCGTCCCGGTGATGGATTCGGCGGACGTCAGCCGCCCGATCTATGACGAGGCCCAGTTCTACACCGACCTGTTTGTCTCCTACCGCCGCCCGATCCTGAACAACAGGGTGCAGATGAAGCTCCAGCTCAACGTGAACAACGTGTTCGAGAACGGCTCGCTGCGGCCGGTCGCCGTCAACTACGACGGTTCCCCGTATTCGTTCCGCATCATCGATCCGCGCCAGTTCATCCTGACGGCGAGCTTCGGCTTCTGAGTTTTGGGTGTTAAAAGCAGCAACAAGGCCCTCGCGCGAGCGGGGGCCTTTTTTTGGGTCCGCCGCGCCCCGCGGCACTTAGGGCATTTTCAAAAATGTCATAGCCGCAGGATCGGCTGTAGGGCGGGATCGCTGATCCCGCCTTCCCGGCGTAGGTCCCAACCGGCGGGATCAGCGCGATCCCGCCCTACAGACGACACAGTGGCTACAGTTCAATTTAACTGCTCTAGAGGTCATTGCCAAACCTGTCATGGCGAGGAGGCCCGGAACGGGCTGACGAAGCAATCCCGCAAGCTGGATCGCCACGCCCGGCTGCGCCGGTCTCGCGATGACAAGGCAGGTTTTGCAATGAGCACTTGGGTGGAACCTGACCTCCGGGCAGGTTGTTCAGCGTGCGCTGTCGCAAAGCCCGCCGGAGGTCGGGCTCCCCCGCGCGCTCCCCCGAACTGTCCGATGGCGCGTGCGGTCACGGAGGTTGAATTCGCCGGAATTAACCGGATAGTCCGGCGCACCGTTCGCTGAAGGCGCCCCGCGCCGGAGCGCCGGCACCCCGTCCCACCCCTCTTCATGCGTTTTGGCAGCCTGCACCTCCTGGACATCCTCGTCGTCGTGAGCTATCTCGCGGCCGTGGTGTGGATCGGCCGCCGGGCCGCCGCGGCGACCCAGAGCGAGGACGGCTTCTTCCTCGCCGGCCGCAAGCTCGGCAAGCTCTACCAGTTCTTCCTCAACTTCGGCAACGCCACCGAGCCGCAGGGCGCGGTCAGCACCGCCAGCTTCGTCTACCAGCAGGGCGCGCCGGGCTCGTGGCTGTCGTTCCAGACCGTCTTCATGAACCCGTACTTCTGGTTCATGAACGTCTGGTTCCGCCGCGTGCGCCTGACGACGCTGTCCGACCTGTTCGAGGACCGCTTCGCGAGCAAGGGCCTGAGCCTCTTCTACGCCATCTTCCAGATCCTCGTGGCCTGCGTCTTCCTCGGCTTCGGCAACGTCACCGCCTACAAGATCGCCTCGTCGCTCGTCGTGAAGCAGGAGGTGCAGTGGACCGCGGAGGACCGCGCGTCGGTCGAGGGCTACCGCGAGCTCAAGGCGCTCGAGAAGGCGGCGGCCGCCGCCCCGCTCGCGGCGGAAAAACAGGCGGCGCTCGAGGGGTTGCGCGACCGCGATGCCCGCGGCGAGCTGCACAGCTACGTCACCGTCCTCAACGACCTGCTGTTCTACTCGGTCTTCACGCTGGTGGTCGGCACCTACATCGTCCTCGGCGGCATGGCCGCGGCGGCGGTGAACGAGGGCCTGCAGAGCGTGCTGATCATTGTCTTTTCCCTGCTGCTGATTCCCACCGGCCTGCACGCCATCGGCGGCTGGTCGGCGCTGGCGCAAAAGGTGCCGGCCCGGATGTTCGACCTCTTCGGCGCGGGCGGCGGCGAGCAGTTCTCCTTCATCAGCCTCTGCGGCATCCTGCTCGTCAGCATCATCCAGAACGGCGGCCTCAGCCACAACATGGGCATCTGCGGCTCGGCGAAGAACGAGTTCGCGGCGCGCTCCGGCGTGTCGGGCACCTACCTGAAGCGCTTCATGATCATCCTCTGGGCGTTCGCCGGCCTGATCGCCGTCGCGCTGTTCGGGGCCGGCGGTCTGTCCGATCCCGACGCCACCTGGGGTGCGATGGCCAACCGCCTGCTCGGCCCGGGCCTCGTCGGCCTGATGCTCGCCGGCGTGCTCGCGGGCACGATGTCCACCCTCGCCGCCAAGGCGCTGGCGATCTCCTCGCTCTTCGTCCGCAACGTCTACCGCCAGATCTGGCCCGACATCACCCAGGCGCAGGGCGTGTTCTACGCGCGCTGCACCATCGTGGTCGTGCTCATCCTCGGCACCGTGGCCGCGACGCTGATGGGCAGCTTCTACGACATCGTGAACATCGTGCTCACGGTGAACATCCCCTTCGGCGCCGCCGTGCTGCTGACCTACTGGTGGCGCCGCATCACGGCGCCGGCGGTGTGGTGCTGCGTCATCCTGTCGACGCTCGTCATCCTGGTGGTCCCGTGGACCGCGTCGAAGATTCCCGCGCTGGCGCGGAACGCCGTGCTCGCCGCCCCGAGCGCCAAGCCGGGCACGGGGGTTTATTTCTCCAAGATCGTGCACGCCGACGCCGCCGACCTCGCCGGCGGCTACATGGCCGCGCCGACGCGCACCAACCGCTTCAACCTCGAGGCCTGGCTGGTGGCCCGGGCGGGCGTGGACGTGGCCGGCCTGACCGCGACCCAGCGTTTCACGCTCCAGTTCTTCTTCGACGGCCTGTTCCCCTTCGCCGTCCTGATCCTGGTCAGCCTGCTGACCCGGCCGACCGACCCGGCCCGCGTCGCCTTTTTTTACGGGAAGATGAAAACCCCCGTGGGCGAGACGCCCGAGCTGGAGGCCGCGGCCATGGCCGAAACAAGAAGGAACCCCGCGCGCTTCGATCACACTAAGCTGGTTCCTTCCTCCAACTGGGAATTTTGCAAATGGGACCGCACCGATACCATTGGTTTTGCCGCCTGCTGCGCCGTATCCGCGGCGATCGTGGGCTTGTTCGTCTTCCTGCTGAACCTCGCCTCCGGCTGAGGCGCCCGCCGGCCAGGTCGGTCGCCCTCGGGATCCTGGGCCTGCTGGCCGCGGCTGCGGGCGGGCGCGCCGAGGAGTGGCGGAGCTTCGACTTCACCGGGAAGGCGCCGGCGACGGACGCGACCGCCGTCACCCCGTCCGACCTGTATGGCGACGACCGCGCGTGGGGCTTCGAGCCGGATTTTCCCGTGACGGCGGAGGCGGGCGGCATCACGGGCGAAAACGGCTTCTTCTTCTCCGTCGCCGTGCCGGAGGGCAACTGGCGCGTGACCGTCCAGCTCGCGGGCGCGCCGGGCGGGAGCCGGACCACGGTGAAGGCCGAGCTGCGCCGCCTGATGGTGGAGTCGCTGCCCCTGGCCGAGAACGAGCTGGCGACCCGCACCTTCATCGTGAACGTGCGCAACCCGGTCATTCCCGCGCGCGACGGCATCCCGGAGGGCCGCGTGAAGCTGAAGTCGCGCGAGCAGGGCCAGGAGGCGTGGGCCTGGGACGAGCGTCTCACGCTCGAGTTCAGCGGCGAGCGCCCCGTGCTGCGCGCGCTCACGATCGAGCCGGCCGGCGTGCCGACGGTCTTCTTGCTCGGCGATTCCACCGTGTGCGACCAGTCGCGCGAGCCCTACACGAGCTGGGGCCAGATGCTCCCGCGGTTCTTCGGGCCTGGCGTGGCCGTCGCCAGCCACGCCGAGTCGGGCGAGTCGTGCCGCGACACGCTCAGCGAGCGCCGCCTCGACAAGGTCCTGACCGTGATGCAGCCCGGCGACTGGGTGCTGCTGCAGTTCGGGCACAACGACCAGAAGCAGGTGGACGCCGGCACCGGCACCGCGCTGACGTACAAGGACGAGATCCGCCGCTGCGTCGCGGCCGTGAAATCCGCCGGCGGCAAGGCGGTGGTGGTGTCGCCGATGGAACGGCGGCGCTTTGACGAGGCCGGCCGGATCGAACCGTCGCTGGACGACTACGCCCTGGCGGCGAAACAGGCCGCGCGGGAGTCGGGCGCGGGGTTCATCGACCTCCATGCCATGAGCATCCCGCTGTACGAGGCGCTGGGACCCGAGCGGTCGCTCGCGGCCTTCGCGGCGCCGGGCGGCAACGTCGACGAGACGCACCACGCGGCCTACGGCGCCTACGAGCTGGCCCGGTGCGTCGCCACCGCCGCGCAGGCCCAGCATCTCGGCTTCGCCGCCTACCTCGGGCCGGACTTCAAGGCGTTCAACCCGGCGCAACCGGACGATCCGGCCACGTTTGCCGTGCCGGCCAGCCCGCTGGTCACCAGTATCCGGCCGCTCGGAGACTGAACCCCATGAAACGCCTTTGCTTGCTGTTCCTGCTGGCCGCCGTCGGCGCCGGCGCCGCCCCGGACGACGTCTATCTCTTCACCTACTTCACGAAGAACGGGGAGGACGGCCTGCACCTGGCGTGGAGCGAGGATGGTTACAAATGGCAGCCGCTCCGCGGCGGCGCGCCGGTGCTCGCCCCGAAGGTCGGCGCCAGGGAAAAGCTGTTGCGCGACCCGTGCGTCGCGCGCGGGCCCGACGGCACCTACCACCTGGTGTGGACGTCGGGCTGGTGGGAGAAGGGCATCGGCCATGCGTCGACGAGGGACTTCATCACGTGGTCGGAGCAGCGCGAGATCCCGGTCATGGCGCACGAGCCGGCCGCGCGAAACGCCTGGGCGCCCGAGATCGACTACGACGAAGCGAAGGGCGAATTCGTGATTTTCTGGGCGACGACGATCCCCGGCCGCTTTCCCCGGACAGGCGGCGCCTCGGAGGACCAGCTCAACCACCGCATCTACGCGACGCGGACCGGGGATTTCTCGGCGTTCACGCCGACCGCGCTCTTCTACGACCCGGGGTTCAGCTGCATCGACCTGACGTTCCTGCGCGCCGACGGAAAGCAATGGGCGATCGTGAAGGACGAGACGAAATTCCCGGAGCCGAGGAAGCACCTGCGCCTGGCCGCCGCCGCAAGCGTGCAGGGCCCGTTCGGCCCGCTGGGGCCGGCGTTCTCGCCGGCGGGGTTGTGGTCGGAAGGCCCGACCGCCGTGAAGATCGGCGACTGGTACATGGTTTATTTCGAGGCCTACGTGCAGAAGCACTACTGCGCGATGCGCTCGCGCGACCTGCAAACGTGGGAGGACGTGACCGGCCGGATGCGGTTCGTGAACGAAGGCACGCCCGAGCGCATGAAACACGGCACGGTGATCGCGGTGCCGCGCGCCTTGGTCGATAAACTGCAGGCAGCGTGGGCGTCGGTTTCCACCCCGGCGCCTGGCGCCGCGGTGGCAAGCGGCGACCGCCTCAAGGCTGGCCGCTGACGCTGAGATTCCGGATTTCGATCTTGCTGTGCACCGTCCGCAAACCAAACCAGCCGCTCGTGAGGGGCGCCGGATCGGCGAAGTCGAAGATCGTCCCGCCGTCGCGCGTAAACCTGGCGTGTCCGTCGGCCGTCACGGCCAGCTCGATCGCGTACCAATGATCGGCCTTCAGCAGAAACCCGGGCGCCTGCCTGTCGTGTTCCGGCAGCAGCGGCCGTGCCCCGGAGCCGTCGTAGCGGCGGAAGCGCGTCGTCGTGTTGGTGTTGCCGCCGTAGCCGACGTAGTAGGTGCGCAGCGAATCGTAGGCCGCGAACCTGCCGTCGCGCTGGTGCCCGGGCGCCAGCAGGTCGGGGTGGGCCGGGTCGGTCGCCATCCAGAAGCAGTTCAGGTCGGACACGCGGCCGGACGACAGCACGCGCGCTTCGTAGCGGATGAGGACGGGCGCCTGCAGGCGCTGCTTCAGCCACACCGTGCAGCCGCCGGCATCGTCGATGAGGACCGTGCCGTCACCGAAGGTCACGGTGCCGCCGGGTTGCTGTTCGACCACCCAGCGGTCCTTCTCCGCGGCGAAGCCCGCCAAGGCCAGGAGCCACGAAACGCAGGCGAGGGTAAGCCGTCTCATGCGGGCAAGGACACCAGCCCCGCCGGCCATCGCCACCCTAATATGCTCGGACGGTGGGAAGCTCGATTTTTCGATCCACACACCCCGGCGCGTTGCGCCACCCCTCTTGATAGAGGGGATCTAAACACCCGCAGCCGAAGTCCCCTCTATGAAGAGGGGTGCCCGCAGGGCGGGGTGTGTGGAAGGGATGACACTTCCGCGCTAAGCCAATAATTCCATGAAACCCCGATTCCTGTCCTTGTTTTTCCTGCCGCTGCTCGCCTGCGCCCAGACGCCCGCGCCCGATCTCGCCGCCAACCCGGCGGCGGAGGCGACGAAGCTCAACCCCGCGCTGCCCACGATCTTCATCGCGGGCGATTCCACCGCGGCCAGGAACAACGGCAACCCGATCCAGGGGTGGGGCGTGCCGTTCGCGGACTATTTCGACCCGGCCAAGGTCAACATCGCCAACCGCGCCCGCGGCGGCCGCAGCAGCCGCACCTTCATCACCGAGCGCCTGTGGGAACAGCTCCTCGGTGAGCTGAAGGCGGGCGATTACGTGCTGATCCAGTTCGGGCACAACGACGCCAGCCCGGTCAACGAGGACGCCGCGGTGCCGCGGGAAAAGATCCGCTCGCGCGGCACGCTGCCGGGGTTGGGCGAGGAGTCGGAGGAGATCGACAACGTGGTCACGAAGAAGCACGAGGTCGTGCACACGTTCGGCTGGTATGTGCGGCGCATGGTCGCCGAGGTGAAGGAGCGCGGCGCCACACCCATCGTCCTGTCGCTCACGGTGCGCAACCTCTGGGCCGACGGCGTGGTGGAACGCGGCTCGGGCAACTATCGCGCGTGGGACCGCGAACTGGCGCAGAAGGCCGGGGTGGAGTTTGTCGACCTGACGCGCATCGTCGCCGACGACTACCAGCAGCTCGGCCCGGAAAAGGTGAAGGCGTTTTTCGGCCCCGACCACACCCACACGAATCCCGCCGGCGCGGACTTCACCGCGGCGCGCGTCGTCGCCGGCCTCAAGGGCATCCGCCAGGGGCCGTTCGGCCAGTTCCTCTCGGCGAAGGGCGCGGCGGTCGAGGCCGACAAGACCGGCTGGCTCAACCTGCCGGAACCGGCGGACCCGAAGCTGCCGTCGCTCGTGCTGATCGGCGACTCGACCGTGCGCAACGGCCGCGGCGACGGCGAGGGCGGGCAGTGGGGCTGGGGCGATTATGTCGGCGCGGCGTTCGATCCCGCGAAGCTCAACGTCGTCAACCGCGCGGTCGGCGGCCTGAGCAGCCGGACCTTCCTGACTCAGGGCCACTGGGACCGCGCGCTCACGCTGCTGAAGCCGGGCGATTTCGTGGTGATGCAGTTCGGGCACAACGACAACGGCCCGCTCAACGACGCCTCGCGCGCCCGCGGGACGATCAAGGGCGCCGGCGGGGAGGCCGAGGAGATCGACAACCTGCTGACCAAGCGGCACGAGACCGTGCACACCTACGGCTGGTACCTGCGGAAGTTCATCCGCGACGCGAAGGCGAAGGGCGTCACGCCCGTGGTGTGCTCGCTCGTCCCGCGCAAGACGTGGCGGGACGGAAAGATCGTCCGCTCCGCCGACAGCTATGCCGGCTGGGCGAAGGCCGTTGCGGCCGAGGAAGGCGCGGCGTTCATCGACCTCAACGAACGCATCGCCGCGCGCTACGACGCGCTCGGGCAGGCGGCGGTGGAACCGCTGTTCGCCGACGAGCACACGCACACGAGCAAGGCGGGCGCCGAGCTCAACGCGTCGATCGTGGCCGCCGGCCTGGCCGCGCTGCCGGGCGATCCGCTGCGGGCGTATCTAGCCCATTGAGTGGAGGCGGGACTAGCAGTCCCGCGAGATCCCGGGACCAGTGGTCCCGGCTCCATCTAGATTTCAATCCCCCGAATCCGCCGTCGCCAGCGCGGCCATCTGCGCGTCGGCGACGCGGGCGATCCGGCCCTTGGGCGGGCGCAGGGTGGGGCCCTCGATCAGCTTGGCGGTGAGCGTGGTGAGCGACGGCTGGGACGGGATGCCGAATTCGTTGTGCAAGAGCTGGCCGATCACGAGCTCCACCGCGCGCGCACCGAGCTGCGCGGTCTGGAGGTCGAGCGCCGCGCAGTTGCCGGACGTGCGTAGCGAGTTGAGGCAGACGTACGAGTGGGTCTTGGGCACGCGCGCGCCGCAGGCCTTCATCCAGGCCATCGCCTCGGGGAAGTGGCCGAGCACGACGTCGGGGTTGTACTTCTTGAACCACGCCTCGAAGCCGGCGCGCGTGATCTTGTCCATGCGCAGCGCGGGCACGACGGTGATCTCGGGCAGGTATTTCTGCAGCGCGAGGAAGGCGCCCTCCCACCGGAACTGCAGGCGCTCGTCGAGCGGGATCTCCATGAAGAGGCCGGGCCGGCGGTAGCCGCGCGCGTGGAGCTCCTGCAGCAGCCCGACCATCGAGCGGTAGTGGTCGGAGCAGACGCAGTGCAGCGGCGGGTGGTTGATGAAGTAGTCGGTGTAGACCGCGGTGTAGCGCTGCCAGCTCAGCGCGGAGAAATCCGGGAAGCCCGACGCCGGCAGGAGCACGAGGCCCTGGATGCCGCGGGTGTGCAGGATGGTGTCGAGGCGGCTCAGGCGCACGTGGTTCGGGCCGACCTCGAAGCGCTCGACCTTGAAGCCAAGGTGGTTCGCGCGCTCCGAGATGCCGCGCAGCATCGTCTCGTTGTAGCGCTCGACCAGGGCGGAACGGTCGGGGTCCACGACCTCGAGCGCGGCGATCACGCCGCGGAACTGCTGGCCGCGCGAGCGGCGGAGCTGCGACATGACGGCGCCCGTGAGCGGGTTGCGCTCGTAACCCGCGGCCTTCGCGGCGGCGCGCACGAGTTCGACCGTGGCGGCCTTCACGCGCGGCGAGCCGCGCAGCGCGTCGGAGACGGTCGTGCGGGACAGGCCAAGCTCGCGGGCGAGCGTGCGCAGCGTGGGGGTTGGGGACGGCATGGGGCGGGAAGAAGATTGGGCCGAAATGGCCGGGTTCAACGTTTTTCTCGGACTGTCAGGAAACGGCGCTTTGCGCCGCAACTTCGAACATCCAACGCTCAACTTTCAACGTTCAGAAAGCCGGCGTTGGTCTCTGGAAGTTGGACGTTGAACGTTGAATGTTGGACGTTCCACGCCCGCCCTCGGGTCGGACTGTCCATGCGCGTCCTCGCTGGTGTGCCGGCGCATTCGACATATCCCTCAACGTACCCCATTCTCACCCCATGATTCGCCAAGCCTTCGTGATGTCGGTCAACGCCGGCGCCGAGATCGAATACGAGCGCCGCCACCGCCCGATCTGGCCCGAGCTCGAGGCCGTGCTGAAGCAGCACGGCGTCCACAACTACTCCATCTTCCTGCTGCCGGCGACGCGCCAGCTCTTCGCCTACGCCGAGATCGAGGACGAGGCGCGCTGGAACGCCATCGCGCGGACACCCGAGTGCCAGCGCTGGTGGCGGCACATGGGCGACGTGATGCCCTCCAACCCCGACCACAGTCCCGTGAGCGCGTCCCTCAAGGAAGTCTTTCATCTCGACTGATAAATCCTGTCGAGGGTCGAACGTCGAAGGGCGAAGGCCAGACAGGACGGCTGATCCGCTGCTTGTCGCCTTCGACTTTCGACCCTCGACTTTCGACCTAACCCCCTCCGCCCCATGAACAATCTCACCCGTCGCGAATTTGTCCGCAAAACCGCCCTGGCTGCCGCGGTCACGCAGCTTGCCGTCAATCTTCGCGCCGCCGACGCGGCGCCCGCCGTCGCCGCGCCGCAGCCGATCGCGCCGGACGGCCTGCGCTGGCTCGAGGGCCAGCCGGCGCTCCTGCCGGGGGCGCACTGGGGCATGCCGTGGCCGCGCGGCAAGCACGCCGCGGCGACGCCGTTTGCGCTGCACACCGCGGATGGCACCGCCGTGCCGCTGCAGACCCGGACCCTCGCGACCTGGCCGGACGGCTCGCTGAAATGGACGGCGCATGCGATTCCCGCCGACGCCCCGCGCGCCGGGAGCTACCGCATCGCGCCGGGCACGCCCGCCGCCCCCGCGCACCCGGTCAGCGTGGGCGAGACCGCCGACAGCATCACGGTCGACACGGGCGTGATCCGCGCGGTGATCGGACGCCAGGGCGCGGCCCTGGTCCGTTCCATCACGCGCGATGGCCGCGAGATTGCGCGCGACGGCCATCTCGTTTGCCGCCGGCAGGACGGCCCGGACGCCACGGGAGCCAGGACCGAGGCCTTCACGGGGGAAATTTCCTCGGTCACCGTCGAGCAGTCCGGCCCGGTGCGCGCCGTGGTGAAGATCGAGGGCAGGCATTCGGACGGGACGCGCGCCCTCATCCCCTTCACCGTGCGGCTCTATTTCCACGCGGGCGGCGACATGGTGCGGATGATGCACACCATCCTGTTCGACGGCGATGCGACCAAGGATTTCCTCTCGGGCCTCGGCGTGAGCTTCACCGTGCCGCTCGCGGGCGAGCTGCACGACCGACATGTGCGCTTCAGCGGGCAGGCCGACGGCCTGTTCGGCGAGTCGGTGCACGGCATCACGGGCCTGCGCCGCGATCCGGGCGAGAAGGTGCGGCGGGCGCAGGTCGAGGGCCGCGCGACACCGCCGCTGGCGGAATGGAACAGGCAGGTCGCCGACCGCCTGCAGTATGTCGCGGCCTACGCCGACTGGACACTCGCGCAGACGACCTGCGACGGCTTCGAGATCCGCAAGCGCACGCACGAAGGCTGCACCTGGCTGACGCCGGCGCGCGGCTCGCGCGCGGGCGGCCTCGGCTACGTGGGCACGCCGTCCGGCGGCGTGGCGTTCGGGCTCCGCAATTTCTGGCAGAGCTACCCGGCGCAGCTCGACATCCGCGGCGCCACCGGCGACGCAGCCGCGGTCACCGTCTGGATGTGGTCGCCGGAAGCGCCGGCCATGGACCTGCGGCCGTACCACGACGGCATGGGCATGGACACCTTCGACAAGCAGTACAACGGCGGCCTTGAGATCACCTACGAGGATTACGAGCCGGGATTCAACTCGCCCGAGGGCGTCGGCCGCACGAGCGAGCTGCACCTGTGGTGCGTGGCCGCCACGCCGGCCCGCGCCGAGCTCGCCGCCATGCAGGCGGTGCTGGCCGCGCCGCCGCAGATCGTCGCCTCGCCCGAGTATCTCCATGGCACCGGCGTGTTCGGTTCGCTCTGGAGCCCGGTCAACCGGGACACGCCCGCGCGCGCCGCGGTCGAGGACCGGCTGGCGGCGCACTTCGAGTTCTACCTCGGCCAGCGCGAGGAGCGCCGCTGGTACGGCTTCTGGAACTACGGCGACATCATGCACACCTACGATGCCGACCGCCACGAGTGGCGTTACGACGTCGGCGGGTTCGCGTGGGACAACTCCGAGCTCTCGACCGACATCTGGCTGTGGCTGTTCTTCCTCAAGAGCGGCCGCGCCGACGTGTTCCGCTTCGCCGAGGCGATGACGCGCCACACCGGCGAGGTCGACGTGCACCACATCGGGCGCTTCGCCCCGCTGGGCTCGCGCCACAACGTCCAGCACTGGGGCTGCAGCGCGAAGCAGCTCCGCATCAGCACGGCGATCAACCGCCGCTATTACTATTACCTGACCGGCGACGAGCGCGTCGGCGACCTCATGCGCGAGCAGGTCGAGGCCGGCCGCGCGCTCCTGAAGTTTCCGCCGGGCCGCAAGCTGGAGTTCGCCGATGCCAAGGGCGACCAGTCGCGCGGCGTGCCGACCGCCCCGAACAGCGTCGGCGCCAGCATGGGCACCGACTGGGGCTCGCTCGCCGGCGCCTGGCTCACGGAATGGGAGCGCACGGGCGACGCGCGCATCCGCGACCGCCTGCTCGCCAGCATGAAGACGCTCGGCGCGCAGCCGAAGGGATTCTTCACCAACGGGCTCATCCTCAACGTCGAGACCGGCGCCTTCGAGATCTCGCAGAGCGACAAGGTCGTGGTGTCGCACCTCAACGCCGTCTTCGGCCTGGTCGAGGTCTGCGCCGAGCTGATCGAACTGCTCGACGTGCCGGAATTCAAGCGGGCCTGGCTCGACTACTGCGAACTCTACAACGCGCCGGCGGAGGAACAGGTGCGGCGCCTCGGCGAGGCCCTGAAGGGCACCAACCTGCAGCAAGGCCACTCGCGCCTCACGGCGTACGCCGCGAAGATCAGGCACGACCCGGCGCTCGCCGCGCGCGCGTGGGCCGAGTTCAACCGCGGCGAAGGCGGCCAGCGCAGCCGGGGCCGGTTCGAGACGAAGAAGATCACGGGCCCGGCCGTGCTGCGCCCGGTCGACGAGGCCGCGTTCGTGTCGAGCAACGGCACGGCCCAGTGGGGCCTGGCGGCGATCGAGTGCCTGGCGCTGGCGCCCGAGGCGCAGCCGGAGCAATAGGATCAATCGCTATCACCTATTATTTAATCGTTATTGGCTATTTCGGACCAAGAATTTCACCGCCGCTCGTGCCGGCTGAGGTTCGAGATAGCCACTGCCCATTAACTAATGAGTGATAACGATTCCTCCTCCGTTGCCCTGATCGGCCCCGGCGCGGTGGGCGGCGTGATCGCCGCTTCGCTCGTTTCCCGGGGAATTGGCGTCACGCTTTGCGCCCGCCGCCCGGTGGGTGCGCTGACCGTCGAGCTGCTCGACGGCCCGGTGGCGCTCACGCCGCCGGTCCTGACCGATCCCGCGCAGGGCCGGCCGGTGGACTGGGTGCTCGTCGCCACCAAGGCCTACGATGCCGCCGGCGCCGCCGCGTGGTTCGCCGGGCTCGTCGGCCCGCGGACGCGCGTCGCGATCCTGCAGAACGGCGTCGAGCACCGCGAGCGCTTCGCCGCGTGGCTGCGGCCGGAACAGGTTTTGCCCGTGATGGTGGACATGCCCGGCGAGCGTCCGGCGCCCGGCCGCATCGTCCAGCGCGGCCCGGGCAGGATGGTCGTGCCGGTGGGCGCGGACGGCGATGCATTTGCCGCGCTGTTCGCCGGCACCGCGATCAGCGTCACCACGACGCCCGACTTCACGAGCGCGGTGTGGCGCAAGCTCTGCCTCAATTCGCCCGGCGCGCTCAACGCGCTGTTGCTGAAGCCGACGGCGATCTTCCGCGACGAGGCCATCGCGGAACTCGCGCGCGGCATGATCCGCGAGACGCTGGCCGTCGCCCGCGCCGAGGGCGCGGTGATCGAGGACGCCTACGTCGCCGCGCTGATCGCGGGTTTCCGCGCGGCGCCGCCCGACGGCATCAATTCCCTGCACGCCGACCGCGCCGCCGGCCGCCCGATGGAAACCGACGCCCGCAACGGCGCCGTCGTCCGCTTCGGCAAGAAGCACGGCATCCCGACCCCGCTGAACGAGATGGCGGTGACACTGCTGGCCGCGTCCTGATCTTCCGAAATCCGGGATTGCAGGCGTGAGAGGGTCAGGTCGCTTAACGCCCAATCGTCGGCCCGCATACGGCGAAACTATGCCGTGAAACCAGACCCGATCCCATGGCTCGCCAAGTACATTACATCGGCCACTTGGTATCGATCGAGAGGCGCTCAGCTATTCAGTCGCCGGGACTTTCGATATTTAGGGCGTCAAGCGACCTGCCCCCTGACTATCAATGGAAATTTGGACAACCTGACCCCGCTCACGCGCCTGCGTGTCATTGCGAGGAGTGAAACGACGAAGCAATCCAGCTGGATCGCCACGGCGCGCTTCGCGCTCCTCGCGATGACAATAGAGGTAACTTCCTTGGGTAAGTCTCAATAAGGTGCTTCAGGATGAATCGAGGCCAGCCGAGGGTCAGGTTTCTCCATGCCCTATCGAGATGAATAAGCCTTGGGCCCTCAGTGAATCTTGACCGCGGGATCACTTTTCGGGTGCGCGGCGGAACCGGTCAGCCCGGAGTAATCGAGGCCGGTGACGTCCTCGGCTTCGAGGGCGTGGGTGAAGGTGTCGGGCGGATGGGGGCCCCAGGCGACGCGGCAGCTCTTCAGGACGACGTTGTCGGCGTGGCGGACGTGGATCGCGGGGGTGGCGTGCGGCTCGATGCCGGGGACCGCGGTCGTCGGGCGGTTGTCCCACTCGCCGCCGGGATATTTCGTCCAGCGGTCGAGGGTCAGGTCCACGTTCTCGAACCGCACGTCGCGGATGCGGCTGCCCGGCGAGCCGCTGATGCGCACGCTGTTCTCGCTGCGGCCGGCGACGTTCACCACGCGGACGTTGCTGATCGTGCCGACCTTCGTCTCCGGCGTGCGCGGGATGGCGGTGAAGGAGATGCCCTCGCCGCGGCCCCACCACGGCGCGGAGTGGTAGCGGGCGGAAAACTTGATGTCGCGGAACTCGATGTCCGCCACGTTGCCCGCGTCGCGCAGCTGGATCGTGCAGCCGCGGCAGCAGGACGTCATCACGCAGCGCTCGAAGCGCACCTTGCGGATGTCGGCTACGGTCTCGGTGCCGATCTTCAGGCCCGAGTCCTGGGTCGCGATCACGCAGTCCTTCACCGTGATGTTCTCCGAGCCGCCGTAGGCCAGGCCGGCCTGGGTGGCCTTGATCACGACGGCGTCGTCGCCGCAGGCGATGTCGCAGTTCCGGATCTCGACGTCGCGGCAGTGGTCGGGGTCGATGCCGTCGCAGTTCGGGACGTCGAGGAGATTGCGGATCTTCACGCGGTCGACGAGCACGCCGCGGCAGCCGAGCAGGTGCAGCGTCCAGCTTGGCGCCTCGAAGAACGTGATGTTCTCCACGGCGAGGTCGGGACAGCCCGTGAGCACGACGAGGCGCGGGCGGAATTTCTGCGGCACCCAGATTTCCCGCGCGTCATCGAAATGCGTCATGAATTCCCGCGCCCGGCCGTTGATGCGGCCGGTGCCGGTGATCCGCAGGCCGGGCAGGTCGGTCGCGTGCAGCAGCGCGGGGCCGGCGTAGTGCGCGGGATCGGCGCTGGCCAGCAGCTCGGCGTCGTCGGCGAGGTGCAGCTCGAGGCCGGCCCGCAGCTCCAGCGCACCGGTGAGAAAACGGCGCCCGCCGGGCACGACCACGCGCGACCCGGGCCCGGCCGCGCCGGCGGCGTCGATGGCGCGCTGGAGTGCGGCGGTGTCCGGCGTCGTGCCGTCGCCGACCGCGCCGAAGTCGCGGACATTGAACTCACGCGGCCCGCGCGTGCCCTGGCTGCGCAGGAACGGGGCGGCGAGCACGGCGCCGACGAAGCCGGCGGTGGAGCGAAGCATCTGGCGGCGGGTGGGCATGGTCGATCAGGGGACGGAAGACAGAGGCCGGAGGACAGGTCGATCCACCGCGGGGTTGGCCGCAAAAAAGCACAAAAAGGGTTCGTTCTGCAGGCGATGAGAGTTCCGCGCCCCCATAGAGGCGACCCGGGCTTCACTGGCGGTCGGATTTTTGTGACTTTTTGTGGCGAACATGGATTGGGAACCGGGGAGACTACCTGAGTTGCACGTCCCAGATCTTCGAGTGGCGTGCGGTGCCGTCGGGGCCGGTGACGTCGAGGATGATCACGTAGTTGCCGGGCTTGGCGAAGGTGTGCAGGGGATGCTGCTCGGTGGACGTGCTGCCGTCGCCGAAGTCCCACTTCCACGAGGTGATCTGGCCGACCGACAGGTCCTTGAAGGCGACGAGGCGGCGGTCCATGTCCACCACCGACCAGCTCCACTGCGCGGCCAGCTTGGGTGCGAGCGACGGGTCGAGCGGCATGAGCCGGAACGCGCACAGCTCGGAGGCATGGCCGTAGGCGGTGCGCTTCGGCGACAGCATCCAGAAGCCGCGCGGGGTCGGGCCGTCGTAGTCGATGACGATCCACGAGAGGCCGATGACCTTGTTCTCGCGGAGCACCGACTCGACGGCGCGCGACGGGCCCTCGGCGCCGGCGTAGTCGAACGGCGTGATCCAGAACTCGAGCACGTACTTGCCGGGCTCGCCGGGCTTGAAGTGAAACGACTGCGCCGCGTTCGCCCACGGGAACTCCTTGGTCCACGTGGCCGCGCCCCACGCCATCGCCCAGTCCTTGTCCACGGCGGGCGTCATGATGTGGTAGTTCTGCGCGTGCGCGCCGTGCACCGCCCACTTGAAGTCGTGGTCGCTGATGCGCGGCTCCGCGGCGGCCGCCGGTTGGCCGACGCGCTCGGGCGCCCAGACCTTGCCCTGGTCGCGCGGGACGAACGGCCCGCCCGAGGCGTCGCCGTCGACCATCACCTCGAAGGTGTCGTTGTGCAGGCCGGGCTCGGCAAAGTCCCAGTAGTCGTCCTCCGCCTCGTAGAGGAAGTAGAGCCGGTTGAGCCCCTTCACCCAGCCGACCTTCACGCGCACGGCGAGGGACTTGTCGCCCTTGGCCGGCGGCTTCTCGCTGTCGTTGCGGAGCTGGTCCTGGCCGACGACGTAGCTCTCCGGGACCATCGCCCAGTCGGACGTGTCGCCATCGATGCGCGGGATCCTGTCCGCGGGGAACTGGAACACCGGGTAGGTGACGTCGGGCTTTTCCAGTGCGAAGGCCGGGACCGCCAGCAGGACCGAGGAGAAAAGAAGCCGGTTCATGAGCATAGGGGAATTCTTGCCGAAGGGTTAGCGGGGGGAGCTGCGCCGGCCGGTTGCCGCGGGGCCTTTTTCGTCGGGGCATGAAGCCCCGCCCACACGGATGAGATCATACCGCGAGCACCCGCCACCCGTAACGGTCGAGCTTGAGCGGTCCCGCCGGGACCTTGGCGCCGGAGAGCGCGTCGGTGGCGGGACGCGGCAGCGTGGCCTCGCCGCCCTGGCCGTCGAGGTTCACCACGACCCACAGCGCGGAGCCGTCGGCGCGCACGCGCGGGCAGACCACGGTGCCCGGCGAACTCACGAGCGGCGCGATGCCGGCCTGCGTCGCGTAGTGGGCCACCAGCCGGGCGAGCAGCGTGCGGCCATGGGCACCGTCGGGCATCGTGCCCAGCACGACGACGGCACCGTTGCCCAGCTGGCGCTCGGTAATCAGGGCGAGCCCCGGCGTGAGCGCGCTTTGCAGCGTGCCGACGACCTTCGTGTCGGGCGACGCCGGGCGCAGGGCGGAACACCAGCCCGCGAGCGGCGCCGCGCAAGCGAAGGCCTCGCCGGTCGCGCCGGTGCCGGTGATGGGGAAGGAGAAGACCGTTTCGACGCCGGCCAGCTTCTCGATGACGCCGAGGGCCGCGTCGGTCGGCAGCGTGTGCTCCGCCGCGCGCGTGCCGGTGATCGGCGCGCAGATCCAGGTGCCGCCGCCGCGCACGAATTGCTCCACGCGCGCGAGGAAGTCCGGGCCCGCGTACGGCATCGCGGGCGTGACGAGCAGCTTGAGCCCGTCGAGCGCCGCGCCCTCGAAGCGCACGTCGCGCGGCACGCCGGCGTCGACCAGCAGCCGGTGCCACCGGCCGACGGTGCGGTTGTAGTCCACCTCATGCGTGCGGCTGGCGCCGATGGGCTCGGTCTGCAGCATCGCGCGGCCCAGGTCGGACCAAGTCACGGCGGCTTCGACCGGCGCGGGCCGGCTGGCGGCGAGCAGCGGCTCGAGCTGGCGGCGCGCCCCGTCCACCGCGGCCACCGCGGCGAAGCCGAGCGAGGGCTGGCCCCATGCGGTCATGATCGCGCTGTGCGGCAGCTCGGCGCCGGTGCGCTGCTGTTTCCAGGGCCAGTAGCAGAAGGCGGCCGCGCCGAGCGCATACGAGGCGACGGCCTCGGCGACGAGGAAGCCCGGCGGGTGCACGGTCTCGTGGTTGCCGAGCCAGCCGTTGTAACCGACGCTGGTTTCCATGAACCAGTGCGCGCGGCCGGGCTTGGCGGCGCGGAACAGGTCGTTGTCGAACACGACCGCATCCCAGTTCGCCGCGGAGGGGTAGGCGTCGAAGGAAACGAAATCCAGGTTCGCCGCCATGCGCTCGAGGTTGACGGAGAACGCGGATGCGAAGTTGTGCGTGATCGGGGCGGACGAGTGCCGCCGCAGGATGGCGCTTTGCTCGTCCATGAACTCCGCGATGCTCTCGCGGCAGAACAGGCGGTACGCGGTGCTGAGCGACGCGCTGTGCAGGAAGGGCGTGCGCACCGGCGCGGGCACCTGGTCGAAGCGCTGGTAGCGCGTGGCCCAGATGTCGGTGCCCCACGCCGCGTTCAGGCGGTCGATCGTGCCGAAGCGCTTTTCCAGCCAGCGGTGCCAGTGCGCTATGGCCGACGGGCTGAAGTCCTCGCCGACATGGCATTTGAACTCGTTGTCGATCTGCCACGCGACGAGCGCCGGGTGCCTGCCCAGGTCGCGGCCGAGCGCCTCGACGATGCGGAAACACGCGGCGCGCACGGCCGGGTCCTCGTAGGAAACATGCTGGCGCGCGCCGTGCGACATCACGCGGCCCTCGGCGTCGACGAACCTGCGCTCCGGGTGGCCGTGGCTCAGCCACACCGGGGCGGACGCGGTCGGCGTGCAGAACACCACGCCGATGCCGGCGGCGTGGAGCTTGTCCATCACGCGGGCGAACAGGGCGGTCGAGATGCGGCCCTCCTCCGGCTCGAGGTGCGACCAGGCGAAGTCGCCCAGGCGCACGACGTTGAGCCCGGCGGCCTTGATGCCGGCGATGTCCCGGTCGATGTCGGCCTCGGGCCACAATTCGGGATAATAGGAGGCGCCGTGGTAAAGCGTGGGCATGGGGTGCGGGGCGGGAGGGTGGAGCGCCGAGCAAGCACGTTTGCCGCCCCAATGCAAAGCCCGGCGAATTCGGACGCTTCGGAAGTATTCCAGACAGGCAGGGGCCGAGCTTGCTCGGTCTTTGCGCGTTGGCGGATGAAGGACCGAGCAAGCTCGGCCCCTTGTAGCTTAAACGGAAGCGTGTCTGAGTGGGCTGTGTACCCAACGGGACAGAGGTCCGGCAACCCGACTCGGCCCCAG
>JBEHYX010000042.1:0-32800 GCA_048497945.1 Verrucomicrobiota bacterium
CACCGTTACCGATACCTATGTCGCCATGGACAAGATGACCGGCCGCCCGCGCGGCTTCGCGTTCGTCACCATGGGCACCCCGGAAGAGGCCAAGCTGGCCATCGAGAAGACCAACGGCGTCGATCTCGGCGGTCGCGCCCTCCAGGTCAACGAGGCTCGTCCGAAGGAAGAGCGTCCGGCCGGCGGCTACGGTGGTGGCGGTCGCGGTGGCTTCGGCGGCGAGCGCCGCGGTGGCTTCGGCGGCGGCGGCCGTGGTGGTTACGGCGGCGGTGGCGGCGGTCGCGACCGCTACTAATCCCGCTCTCGCCTAGGCGAGAACCAAACCTTTCAGGCGGAGCCTCGCGGCTCCGCCTTTTTTATTTTTCCGTCCGCCGGAAAATAATCTCGCCGTGGCCCGCGGGGCGAAGGCGGATAGACGCGCAACAAACCCCTGCCGCATGGTCGCTCCCTCCGCCCAAGTCCTTCGCCACCTTTCCCGCCTGCAGTCCTGCGAACTCTGTCCGCGGATGCACAAGCCCGTCGTCGTGGGCCGCCCGGTGGCCTCGCGCATCCTGCTCGTCGGCCAGGCGCCGGGCGACAAGGAGCCCAAGCTCGGCCGCCCGTTCGCCTGGACCGCGGGCAAGACGCTCTTCAAGTGGTTCCACGAGGCGCTCGGCTGGACCGAGGACGAGGTGCGCGACCGGATCTATTTCGCCGCCGTCTGCCGCTGTTTTCCCGGCAAGAAGGAGACGGGCGGCGACCGCGTGCCGGACGAGGATGAGATCGCGGCTTGTTCGGCCTGGCTCGCCGCCGAGGTGAAGCTGCTCCGGCCGGAATTGGTCCTCCCCGTCGGCAAGCTCGCCATCACGCAGTTCCTGCCCGCCGCGCCGCTCAACGACGTCATCGGCCGCGCATTTCCCATCACGTACCGCGGCCACGCCCTGGACTGCATCCCGCTGCCGCACCCGTCCGGCGCCTCGCCGTGGCACCGCATGGAGCCGGGCAAGACGCTGCTGCGGCAGGCGCTCGCCCGCGTGGCCGCGCATCCGGCCATCACGGCTTCGAAATGAAGTTGCCACGCCGGTTTCCCGGCACTCCTTTTCCGCGCATGACTTTGCTTCGCCGCCCCGGCCTGCTGTTTCTCTTCGCCGTGCTTGCACTGACCGCCTCGGCGGCCAGGCAGGTGCGCCACACCACGCCGGTCGAGGGCGTGTACGCGGGGGCGATCACGATCGACGCGGCGAGCGGCGCCGTGCTGTTCGAGGAGAACGCCGACGTGCTCAACCCGCCGGCGAGCATGACGAAGCTCATGACCTTCGCGGTGGTGTACGACAAGCTGAAGGACGGCACGCTGAAGCTGGACACGCCGGTGCCGATCACCGTCGAGGATTCCAGGATGGGCGGCACGCAGGTCTACCTCGACCCGCGCGAGGTTTTCCCGGTCGAGGAGCTGCTCTACGCGATGATGATCCAGTCGGCGAACGACGCCGCGCACGCGCTCTCGCGCGCGGCCGCCGGTTCGACGCCGGCGTTCGTCGAGCTGATGAACGCCAAGGCGAAGGCGCTGGGCATGACGCGCACGACCTTTCGCTCCCCGCACGGCCTGCCGCCGCCGAGCCGCAAGCTCGAGGACGGCGATGTCACCACGCCGCGCGATTTCGCGGTGCTCTGCCGTTACCTGATCCAGAACACGGACGTCCTGAAATACACCTCGGTCAAGACCCGCGATTTCGGCCCCGCCCGCGCCAAGGGCCCGCAGCACATGATCAACCACAACAATCTCCTCGGGAAGATCCCCGGCGTGGACGGCCTCAAGACCGGCTACACGCAGCTCGCCGGTTACTGCCTGAGCGCGACCGCCGAGCGCAACGGCCGGCGCGTGATCAGCGTCATCATGGGCTCGTTCGGCCCCGGCGGGGCGATCGACAAGGGCCGCGCCCGCGACCTCAAGGCCATCGAGCTCATCGAGAAGGGCTTTGCCGCCGCGCCCGCCGCCGCGGCCCCCGCCACCATCAAGACCGGCGCCCCGCTTGCGCCGCCGACCCGCCCGGCGGCGGCGCCGGCCAGGACGACCGAGCCCGCGACCATCAAAACCGGCGAGGTTGCGCCGCCCGCGGCGCCGGCCAAGGAACAATCCTCGACGAAATCCGACCCAGTGGTATTCCATATCCCGTCCTTGGAGAAAAAACCGTGAGCCCCCGCATCCTTCGCCCCGTCCTCTGCCTCCTCCTGCTCGGCGCGCTGGCGCCCCTCGCGCCCGCGCGCGAAAAAATCCCGCCGGAGGACCTCGAGATCGTCGAGAAGAAGTGGCCCGACGCGAAGAAGACCTACACCGGCCTCCGGTACATCATCGCCGACCCGGGCGACGCCAAGGGGCCGACGCCGACCTCCGGCACCATGGTCAGCGTCCACTACACCGGCCGCCTGCTGGACGGCACCATTTTCGATTCCTCCATCGGCCGCGAACCCCTGAAGGTGCGCATCGACCGCGACAGCCTGATCGACGGCTGGGAGGAAGCCCTCCAGAAAATGCACAAGGGCGAGAAATGGATCCTGATCGTCCCGCCCGAGCTAGCGTATGGCGCGCGCGGCAAGCCGCCGACCATCAAGCGCTATGCCACGCTGGAATTCGAGATGGAGCTGGTGGATTTCGGGCCGCAGGTGAAGTGAGCCGCGGCCCGCGCGCCGCTTACTTCATCATGCCCGTCAGCAGCGGGTTCATCGCCTCGGCCCAGAGCTGGTAGCCGGCGGCATTGGGGTGCAGCTGGTCGGGCATGATCACGTTCGGGATCGTGCCGTCGTTGCCGAGGAAGCGGGCATTGATGTCGAGGAAGCGCACGTTCGCCCCGTCGTCGAGTTTCGCGAGGTCCGCGTTCACGGCCTTGATGATCTCCATGCGCTTTTCCCAGGCTTCGGGCGAACCGTCCCGGTTCTTGCGCGGGCCGCGCGGGAAGACGGCGAGCACGAGCACCTTCGTCTCCGGCAGCTTGGCGCGGATCATCGCCACGATCTTGCGGTCGGCGGCGGCGATCTGCTCCGCGGTGTGCGATGCGGTGTTGTTGGTGCCGAGCATGAAGACGACGACCTTCGGGCGGATGCCGTCGAGCTCGCCGTTCTCGATGCGCCAGATCACATGCTGCGTCTGGTCGCCGCCGATGCCGAAGTTCGCGGGATCGTATTTGGCGTAGTAGTGCTCCCAGATGTGCGGGGCCTTGGTCCAGCCCTCGGTGATCGAGTCGCCGAGGAACAGCAGGCCGATCGGGCCGGCCTTGGCGCGCGCCAGGAATTTGTCGTGCAGCTCGAAAAAGCGGGCGTTGCCGGTCTTGGGGATCGGCGCCGAGGCGTCGACCGGCGCGGCGGGCGTCGCCGGTGCGGCAGGCGCAGCGGCGGGGGCCGGTTGCGCGCGAACGAGGGAAACGAGGCCGAGCAGGCCGGCCAGGAGGAGCGGGGCGAATTTCTTCATGGGGAGGGGTGCTCCTATCAGTGCACCGGCCGCCCGGCTTTGCAAGAAGCCGTCTGCTCCCTTAATTAAGGGCGTCGCTCTGCACCAGCATCCGCCGCTGCGCCCAGAAGGTGTCGGCGGTATAGACGACCAGGCCGGCCCAAATGAGGGCGAACGCCTGGAGGCGCACGGCATCGAAGGCCTCCTGGTAGATGAACCGGCCGATGAGGAACTGCACCGACGGAGCGAGGTATTGCAGCAGGCCGAGCGTCGTGAGCCGGATGCGCTGCGCGCCGTAGGCGAACAGCACCAGCGGGATCGCGGTCACCACGCCCGCGCTCAGCACGAAGCCCTGGGTGCGGGCATCGACCCGGCCGAGGGCGCCCTCGCCGGTGTGGTGCCACCAGAGCAGCAGGGCGGCGGCCATCGGGAAAAGCAGCAGGGTCTCGACCGCGAGGCCGGCCAGGGCGCCGAGGCCGGACTTTTTCTTGAGAAAGCCGTAGGCGGTCCAGGTGACCGCGAGCGCCAGCGCGATCCACGGCATGTGGCCGGCGCGCCACAGCAGCAGGACCACGCCGGCGGCGGCGAGGCCGATGGCGGCCCACTGCGCCCGCCGCAGCCGCTCGTGCAGCACCCACGCGCCCACCGCCACGTTCAGCAGCGGCACGAGGAAATAGCCGAGGCTGCTCTCGATGACATGGCCGTGGTTCACCGCCCAGACGTACACCGTCCAGTTGGCGGCCAGCAGCACGCTCGCCAGCAGGTTGATCCCGATGGCGCGGGCGCTCGCCAGCCCCGGGCGCAACGACGCGAAATTCCGCTGCCAGGCCAGCACGACCGCGAGGAAGAACAGCGACCAGACGATGCGGTGCGCGATCAGCTCGGTCGCCGCCACCTCCTGCATCTGTTTCCAGTAGACCGGGACCGTGCCCCAGATGAAAAACGCGCCGGAGGCGGCGAGGGCGCCCAGGCGGGCGGAAGGCGAAGCGGGCGCGGAAGAGGACAAGCCCGCGACGATGCGCGCGGCCTCCGGCAGCGTCAAACCGAAGGCCGGCCAACGGGGCCCAAATCGGGCCGATACAGGAAATTACCTGGCGGCGGGCGCCGGCAGCTTGGCCGACTGCCAGGCGAGGAAGCGCCACTTGCCGCCCTCCTTGCGCCAGACGGCCATGATGTTCAGGTCGTTCGGCGGGTTCTGCTTTTCCTTCGTGCCGGACGTGATGAGCACGTGCGCCTTCTCGATCACGATGTCGGGCGAGGCGCTGAAGAAGGTGCGCTCCTTGTAGTCATAGACGGTGTAGACCGAGCTGTGGCTGGTGAGCGACGCGGTGTAGGACTTCTTGGTGTCGTGCTTGCCGTTGGAGTGGGTGTACGACAGGTCGTCGGAGAAGATGGCGTCGAGGCGCGCGGCATCGGCCGCCATGATGGCGGAGACGCGCTCATCGTCGGCGGCGCGCACGGCGGCGGCGACATCGTCGCTGGCGCGGGCCAGCACGGCGGAACACAGGGCGAAAAGCAGCGCGAGGCTGCGGGGGAGGGCGGGGTATTTCATGGGATCGGGGGGAGATTCAGCGGCGATGCACCGGTTGCGGGCGACCGGCGTCGTCGATGGCCACGTAGACGAACGTGCCCTTCGTCACGCGCACGAGCTCGCCGCCCTTCGTGCGCTGGGCCCAGACCTCGACCTCGATCTGCATCGAGGTGCGGCCGGTCTTCAGCAGCGTGGCGTGGCAGCTCACGATGTCGCCGACGTAGACGGGATGGAGGAAGGCCATGCCGTCGATCGCCGCGGTGGTGATGCGGCTGCGGGCGATGTTGCGCGCGTAGATCGCGCCGCCGAGGTCCATTTGCGACACGAGCCAGCCGCCGAAGATGTCGCCGTTGGAATTCGTGTTGGCCGGCATGGCGATCGTGCGGATCACGAGTTCGCCGCTGGGCTGGATTGGCGGGGTGGCCTCACTCATCGCCCCGAACGTAGCCGGGCCGCGCCGTCTGGCAAGATTGGCGCGGCGTTCATTTGCTGCGGCTATAGCGCAGCAGCAGCGGCGTGCGCTCGGAGGCGAGGTAGATGGCGGCGCCGTCGGGCGTCACCGCCAGGGCCTCGGCCTGCGGGAGCGAGAAGGGCGGAAGCGTGGCGGGCTGGTGGGCGAGCGCGTCGGCCCAGGATTCGCCGGCGTGGCGGGGGAAGAAATACAGCGCGCCATAGGTCAGCACGAGCGCGCCCGAGCCGTCGGGCATGAAGTTCATCGCCGTCGGCCAGCTGCTGAGGGCGATCGACAGCATGGGCGACAGGCGCTGCAGGGCGTCAGGCTGCGGAAACGTCCAGGCCGTGCCGATGCAGTGCGCGACGGCCGGCCGGCCCGACGCGGCGGCGGCGAGCGGCAGGCGGTAGAGGCGGTTCGGGCGGTCGCGTTTCGTCAGCAGGTAGACGGCGCGCTCGCGCACGTCGACCGCCACCGCCTCGCAGTCGCGCGGCCCGTCCTCGTACACGAAGTTGATGGTGTAGGCCGGCAGCACGCCGAGCGGCTTCGCCGGGTTGAGCTGCGCGGCGGCGGGTTCGGCCACGACGTGCAGGGCCGACTGCGCGTGCTTCGCGTAATTGTCGCCGGTCTCCGCGGCCATCAGCCACGCCTGGCCGTCGAGCGTGAAGGCCGCCACATCCTCCCAGTCGCGGTTGACCACGCCCTGCAGCTGCACGGAGCCGCGCAGCGAGCCGTCGAGGGCGAGTGCGAACAGCACCGGCACGCCGCCGCTGTCGTTGTGGGTCCACAGCAGGCCGGGATTGCGGGTGGAAACCGCGAGCCCGCTGGTCTCGAGGTTGGCCGGCTCGGCGAGCTGGCCGGCGCGTTCCGGGCCGGAATACTCCGGCACATTTTCCGCGGCGCCGGCGAGGCCGGCCAGCAGCAGGAGCACGCCGGCGAGGATGGACTTTGGCATTGTTTTCAAAGGTCTTATGACAGAATATTCCGCAAACGATGTGTGCCATGGTCCAGTCCGCTTTCAATCGCTTGTTCAACGAAATTGGCACCGTCGATCAGGTGGGAATCGAGGAGCGGGTGGCGAAATACACCACCCGGAGCATCAAGAAGTCCGCCAAGGTGCAAGGGCTGAAGCTGGCCGCCTCGATGGTCGACCTGACCACCCTCGAGGGCAAGGACACGCCCGGCAAGGTCGCGTCGCTTTGCCAGAAGGCGCTCATGCCGCACGAGGGGCTCGACGTCCCGCAGGTGGCGGCGGTCTGCGTCTATCCGGCCATGGTGAAACACGCCCGCCGCGCGCTGGGCGAGGATACCGGCGTGCGCATCGCCTCCGTGGCCACCGCCTTTCCGTCCGGCCAGGCCCCGCTCCGCACCCGCCTCGCCGAGGTGAAGGCCGCGGTTGAGGACGGTGCCGACGAGATCGACATGGTGATCAACCGCGGCGCGTTCCTCGCCGGCGAGTTCGCCGAGGTGCAGGACGAGATCGCCGCCGTCGTGCAGGCCTGCGGGGCCGCGACGCTCAAGGTCATCCTCGAGGTCAGCGAACTCGAGACCTACGACAAGATCCGCGCCGCGTCCTTCCTTGCGATGCGCGTGATCCGCCCGAACGACTTCATCAAGACCAGCACCGGCAAGACCTCGCTCAACGCCACGCTCGGCAACAACCAGGTGATGATCGAGGCGATCCGCGACCACTACCTCGACACCGGCATCCCCATCGCGATGAAGCCCGCCGGCGGCATCCGCACCGCCAAGCAGGCGCTGCAGTTCCTCATCGCCGTCAAGGAGACGCTCGGCGACGAGTGGCTCAACAACACCCGCTACCGCTTCGGCGCCTCCTCGCTGCTCAACGACCTGCTCCGCCAGCTCGAGAAGGAAAAGACCGGCGCCTACCAAGCCCCGTATTATTTCTCCGAAGCCGCCGAATCCTACTAACCGCTAATCGACGCTAATCCGCGCTAATTTCCCTGTCTTTCATCAGCGAAGATCAGCGACCATTAGCGGTTTCAAAAATGCCCACACTTACCGAAAGCAAACGCCCGACCAAGCGGGCCCACGGCCGCCCGCTGCCCGAGCTCATCTTCGGCGACCTCTGGGAATACGATCCGGCGCCCGAGACGGCCGACCCGAAGCTGAAGGCGCGCTACGACCTGTTCATCGGCGGCAGGTTCGTCGCGCCGTCGTCCGGCAGGTATTTCGACTCCGTCAACCCGGCCAACGAGCAGAAGCTGGCCGAGATCGCGCACGGCAACGCCGCCGACGTCGACGCCGCGTACGCCGCGGCGAAGAAGGCCTTCGACACGACCTGGGGCAAAATGCCCGGCAAGGAGCGCGCGAAGTACATCTACCGCCTCGCCCGCCTGCTGCAGGACCGCGCCCGCGAGTTCGCCGTCGCCGAGACGCTCGACGGCGGCAAGCCGATCAAGGAGTCGCGCGACTTCGACGTGCCGATGGCCGCCGCGCATTTCTTCTACCACGCCGGCTGGGCCGATAAGCTCGATTACGTGGCGCCCGGCCGGAAGGTCGCGCCGCTCGGCGTCGTCGGCCAGGTCATCCCGTGGAATTTCCCGCTGCTGATGATGGCGTGGAAGCTCGCGCCCGCGCTGGCGATGGGCAACACGATCGTGATCAAACCGGCGGAGACGACCAGCATCACCGCGCTGAAGTTCGCCGAGATCATCGCGGACGCCGGCCTGCCCGCGGGCGTCGTCAACATCGTCACCGGCTTCGGCGACACCGGCGCGGCCGTCATGGGCCACGCGACGGCCGCGAAGGTCGCGTTCACCGGCTCCACCGAGGTCGGCAAGATCATCATGCGCTCGCTCGCCGGCACCGACAAGAAGATGACCATGGAGCTCGGCGGCAAGGCGGCGAACATCGTGTTCGACGACGCGCCGATCGACCAGGCCGTCGAGGGCGTGATCAACGGCATTTTCTTCAACCAGGGCCACGTATGCTGCGCCGGCTCGCGCCTGCTCGTGCAGGAGACGATCGCCGACGCCTTCCTCGCCAAGCTGAAGACCCGCCTCAAGGTGCTGCGCGTCGGCGACCCGATCGACAAGAACACCGACATCGGCGCGATCAATTCGAAGGAGCAGCTCAAGCGCATCGAGTCGCTCGTCGCCGCCGGCGTGAAGGAAGGCGCGAAGCTCTTCCAGCCGCCGTGCAAGCTGCCGGCGAAGGGTTTCTATTTCCGCCCGACGCTCCTCTCCAACGTCAGCATGAGCAACCGGGTCGCCCGCGAGGAGATCTTCGGCCCCGTGCTCAGCATCCTCACGTTCCGCACGCTCGACGAGGCCGTTGAGAAGGCGAACAACTCCGCGTACGGCCTGAGCGCCGGCGTCTGGACCGACAAGGGCTCGCGCATCCTCAAGATGTCGACGGAGCTCAAGGCCGGCGTCGTCTGGGCCAACACCTACAACAAGTTCGATCCGACGTCGCCCTTCGGCGGCTACAAGGAAAGCGGCTTCGGCCGCGAGGGCGGCCGCCAGGGCCTCCTCGACTACTGCAAACTCGTTTGAACCTTCTGATGTCACTGCCTCGCGCCAAGTCCGCCAAGGTCGCCAAGAAAGGAACCCAATCCTTCGCGTCCTTTGCGCCCTTGGCGTGAGACCCTCTCATTCCGCAGTTTCCCCTTCATGGCCGACAAACCCGCCTACCTCACCGCGCCGCAGAAGCTGACCACGATGCCGCCGGGCATCCCGTACATCGTGGGCAACGAAGCCGCCGAGCGCTTCAACTTCTACGGGATGCGCGCCATCCTCGTCGTCTTCATGACGAAGTACCTCGTCGACCGCGCGGGCGCGCCGGACCCGATGAGTGAGAACGACGCGAACAAGTGGTACCACCTGTTCCTGTTCATGAACTACTTCGTCCCGACCGCCGGCGCGATCCTGTCGGACATGTTCTGGGGCAAGTACAAGACGATCATCGCGCTTTCGCTCGTCTACTGCGCCGGCAGCATCGTGCTGGCGTTCGATCACACGCGGCTCGGCCTCACGCTGGGCCTCACGCTCATCGCCATCGGCTCGGGCGGCATCAAGCCCTGCGTCTCGTCGCACGTGGGCGACCAGTTCGGTCCCGACAACCAGCACCTGCTGGCGCGCGCCTTCGGCTGGTTCTACTTCTCGGTCAACTTCGGCTCCTTCTTCTCGATCCTGCTCGTGCCGGTGCTGTTGGAGCGCTACGGCGCGTTCCCGGCCTTCGGCGTGCCGGCGGTGCTGATGCTCGCGGCCACCGTCGTGTTCTGGATGGGCCGCTACAAGTTTGCGCACATTCCGCCCGGCGGGAAAAAATTCCGGGAGGAAAACTTCAATCCCGAGGGCCTGCGCACGCTCGGCCGCATCGCGCTGATCTTCGTGTTTGTCTCGGTCTTCTGGTCGCTGTGGGACCAGAGCGGCGGCGAATGGGTGCTGCAGGCCGAGAAGATGGACCTGCACTTCCTCGGCATCAACTGGCTCTCGTCCCAGATCCAGGCGGTGAACGCCATCATGATCCTGGCGTTCATCCCGCTCTTCCAGTACGTGATCTATCCGCTGATCGACCGCGTCTACAAGCTGACCCAGCTGCGCAAAATCGGTCTCGGCCTCGTGGTCACCGGCCTGTCCTTTCTCGTCAGCGGCTGGATCGAGACGCAGATTGCCGCCGGCCTGAAGCCCAGCATCGGCTGGCAGATGCCGGCCTACGCCTTGCTTTCCGCCGGCGAGGTCATGGTGTCGATCACCGGCCTCGAGTTCGCCTACACGCAGGCGCCGAAGAGCATGAAGGCGATGGTGCAGGCCATCTACCTGCTGGCGATTTCCGCCGGCAACCTCTTCACCGCGCTGGTCCACTGGTTCATCGAGAATCCCGACGGCACGCTGAAACTCCACGGCGCGTCGTACTACAACTTCTTCGCCTGGCTCTCGATCGGCTGCGTCGCCATCTACATCTTCGTGGCGAAAGCCTACAAGGGGAGGACCTACGTGCAGACCGACGCGTCGGTCGAAGCCGCCGCTGAAACCACCGCCAACACATGATCAAAGCCATCAGCTCCCGGCGATCAGCATTCAGCCGGACCAATCCGGTTCGAAGCCTTTGCTGACCGCTGAAAGCTGACCGCTGAAAGCTGCATCTCCCATGACCCGCCTGCCCATCACCAAGACGCCGAAGGTTTACGTCGGCGGAGCCTTCATCCGCTCCGAGAGCGCGCGCACGTTCCCGCTCAAGAACGCGTCCGGCGCCTTCTTCGCCAACATCCCGCAGTGCACGCGCAAGGACCTGCGCAACGCCGTCGAGGCCGCCGCCAAGGCCGGCCCGGGCTGGGCGAAGCGCACGCCGTACAACCGCGGCCAGATCGTCTACCGCCTCGGCGAGATGATCGAGGCGCGCAAGGCCGACATGGCCGACGCGCTTGCCGTCGGCGGCGCCAGCAAGGCCGCCGCCGCGAAGGAAATCGCCGCGACGATCGACCGCCTGATCTACTACGCCGGCTGGGCCGACAAGTACGAGCAGGTGCTGGGCAACGTAAACCCGGTCGCCTCGCCGCACTTCAACTTCACCGTCACCGAGCCCATGGGCATCGTGGGTCTCATCGCCCCGGACGAATCGCCGCTGCTGGCGCTCGTGTCGCTCCTCGCGCCCGCGATCACCAGCGGCAACACGGTCGTCGCGCTCGCGTCGTCGACGCAGCCGTATCCCGCGATCGTGCTCGGCGAAATGCTCGCGACGAGCGACCTGCCGGGCGGCGTGGTCAACTTGCTCACCGGTTTCCGCAAGGAGATCGTCCCGACCTTCGCCACGCACACGCACCTGCGCGCGATCGGCGGCGTCGCCAACGCCGACGAGCGCAAGGCGCTCAAGCTCGGTGCGGCCGAGAGCGTGAAGCGCGTGAAGCTGCTCAAGGCCGAGGAGCCGGTCGACTGGTTCTCCGACCAGGCGCAGAGCCTCTACGAGCTGCGCGACACCCTCGAGTTCAAGACCACATGGCACCCGATCGGGGCTTGAGCGGATGAATCCCGATCCCAAGGTCAAAGGACAGCTTTTGCTCTGGTGGATAGTCTGGGCGGCGGTCCTCGCCGGCCTCGTGATCATCTATGTATTTCTGGGCCGCGGCCCGCTGAAGCCCGCCGACCGGGAGGCGCCGCTCGTCAACCTCGTCGGCTTCGTCCCGCTGTTCGTCAGCATCATCATCCGCTGGCTGGCGCTGCCGCGATTCGACAACCTGGTCCGCGCCTTTCCGATCTTCATCATCGGCCTCGCCCTGGCGGAAGGCTGCGGCCTCCTCGGCATCTTCCTCGGCGGTCCGTATCGCGATGCCCTGTGGGTCCTGGGCGTGCTGGGCGTGACGTCGTACGTGCCGCTCTTCGCCAAGCGCATCGCGGAGCCCAAGGGCACCGGCTTCATTCCGAACAATTGACCTTTCCCTTTATGGGAAAGGTCATCCTGAGCCCGCAACGCGGGCGAAGGATCCACGAAAACGAGAAATGTCCGTCAACGGGTCGAAGCGGCCGACGCCACTTCGGCGGCCTTGGCCGGCTTGAGCGAGCGCAGGTATGCGACGACGGCCTTGGCGTCATCCTCGTGCAGGCGATAGGCCGGCATGGGCGGACGCGGCGGCACGCCACCCGGGCGCTCACCGGTCATGAGGAACTTGACGGCCTGCGCGTCGGTGAAGCCCTCGAGGCCGGCGATCATCGGCGCGGCGGGCGCCCAGGGCATCGGCACGGTGGGGGCGAAGGCGAGGACGGAGCCCATCAGGTGCTTGTCCTCGATGAACTGGCCCTTCTCGTCGCGCGGCGAATGGCAGTCGATGCACATGCCGGTGTTGAAGACGAATTCGCGGCCGCGCGCGATGAGCGGCGGATCGGACTGGTCGGCGGCACTGACCACCGAGCCGAGGCCGGCGATGAGGAGGAAGGGGAGAAGACGGAGGGGTGTTGGGTTCATGGTTGAGGCGCTGATAACCCGGCGACGCCCGCTTTAGTTTCAGAAAAGGACGACTGGTCGAAAAACACGGCGATCGGTTCGGCCCGCGGCGCAGTCGATGCCGGTGGTCCCCCATTTGGGAATCGCGCCAGCTCTCCCCTTGGACCCTTCGCCCGGCTCAGGATGACGGAGGAAAAAGGAGGGACGCGGGCCCTCCGGCGATCAAGACCCCGACAGCTTTCCCGTCTCGGCCAGCCGCTCGATGAAGATCCACGAGCGCTTGTCCTGCGTCTCGGCGGTTTTCGCATCCATGATGTAGCGGGTAACCTGGCGGCGGATGGCGACGCTGTGCCGGAGCCAGCGCTCGCCGAGTTCGGGCCGGTTCTGGAACGCGCGGCGCATCGCCTCGGGCAGCTCGGGCTCGCGCGAGGCGGCGTCCGGCTCGAGGGTGAACGAAATCGTGTCGCCGCCCTTGACCTTCGCCCCGCGCATCAGCTCGGCCTTGATCGCCAGCTTGTAGTGGTCGCGCTTGCCGGGGAGCAGCGTGACGCGGTCGAGGTCGTCGTTGAAGCGCAGGAGGGCGTTGAGCCCGAGGCCGCCGCCCTTGATGTCGGCGCGCGGGAGCTTCAGGGCGTCGATCGCCTGCTTCGGCAGGTCGACCCAGTGGATCATCGTCACCTTGTAGAGGCGGGCGCGGAAGGACGACTGGGCCATGGCACGGGCGGCGCGCCGCTCACTTGTGGTCGCGGCGGCGCAGGAAGCGCGTGATCTCGCGCGCGGTCGGCATCGAGTCGGCCGTGCCGTGCTGCGTGACGGCGAGCGCGGCGACCGCGTTGGCGAAGTGCGCGGCCTCGAAGACGTTCTTCTTGAACCTGATCAGGCCCGCGGCGAAGCCGCCCACGAAGGCGTCGCCGGCGCCGGCCGTGTCGACGGCGTCGACGATGTGGGCCTGGACGCGCGCGTAGACGTCGGGTTGCGACACGAAGCAGCCCTTGGAGCCGAGGGTGACGATCACGATCGGCACGCCGAAGGACCGGCAGAGCGTGTGCAGGCGGTCGGGGGCGAGTCGGTGCAGGGCCTCGACGGTGAAGTTTTTCACGCCGCTCTTGGGCGCGCGGTTCACGAGGGCGACGAATTCCGACTCGTTCGGGATCAGCACCTCGACGTGGCGCAGGATCGACAGCTCGACCTTGCCGTGCATCGGGGCGGGGTTGAAAACCGTCACCGCGCCATGGCGCCGGGCCACGCGCAGGACGTGCGCGGTGGTCTTCATGTCGCACTCGGCCTGGCAGACCACCACGTCGGCCTCCATCAGCGGCCGCACGGGGACGTCGCGGATGTGCAGGGCGAGGTTGGCGCCGAGGGCCACCATGATCTGGTTCTGGCCGGCGGAATTGACCGCGATCGAGGCGGCGCCGGTGGGCTCCTTCTTCTTGACGATGAACTCGGCGCGGACGCCGGCCTTGCGGACGAACTCCCGTGCGCCGGCGCCGGCCGCGTCGTGGCCGATGGCGCCGATGAACGCGGTGGGGGCGCCCGCGCGGGTGGCGGCGACGGCCTGGTTGAACCCCTTGCCGCCCGAACCGGGGCGCAGTTCCGCCAGCACGGAGTCGCCGGGGCGGGGAAAATTATCCACGTAGAAGGCGAGATCCTGGACGTAGCTGCCGACGATGACGACGCGTGCGCTCATGCTCTTCTGGTGGAACCGAAAAAACGGGACCCGCAGCGTGCGCGCCGCACCGGATGGGGTAAAGGGGTTTTTCGCGGCCATGAAGAAATTTCACGGCGGGCTGACGCGCCCCGCGTCCGCTTATGCGGCCACCCGACCGCTCGTCCAATCCCCCGTGTGGCGGCCGCGCCGGCGCGCCAAGTTCCGGCATGGCTGTCACCCGCACCGCAACCACCTCCTTTCCCGTCACGGACGGACTTGCCGTCCCCGCGGGCGGCGTGGTTTCCTCGACCGCCATGAGCGACCCCGAGGCCAAGCTGGCGCGCGCCAAAGAGCGGCTGTACGTCCTGTGTCAGGTCGGGGCCTGGGGCGCCCTGCTCGCCATCCAGCTCTTCTTCCTGAACATCGGCACCGTCAAGCGCATCAGCGCCACCGGCACGGACGAGGCGATCACCACCATGGTCATGCTCCTGGGCCTGCTGCTGACCCATTATGCCCGGCTGCTGATCAAGCGCTGGGGCTGGATGGAACTGGGCTGGACGGCCCTGCTGCCCCGCGTGATCGGGCTTTCCGCCGTGATGTCGATGGTCTGGAGCATGCTCGGCTTCGGCTACATCTACGGGGTCGTGCAGATGCCCTGGACCTCCAAGCTCAGCCCGGCGCTCGCCATCGGCGCGACCACCCTCAACGGCATCTGCATCTTTCTCGGCTGGTTCTGCGTCTATTTCGTCTACCAGGCCTTCGAGCGGATGCGCCGCATGCAGGTCGAGCGCCTGCACCTCGCCGCCAGCGTCAAGGAGGCCGAGCTGCGCGCCCTGAAGTCGCAGGTGAACCCGCACTTCCTCTTCAACTCCCTCAACAGCCTGCGCGCCCTGATCGACGAGGACGCCCCGCGCGCCCGCGAGTCGGTCACCCGCCTCGCCAACATGCTCCGCTACTCGCTGCAGTCCGGGCAGCAGGAAACGGTATCGCTCGACGACGAGATCCGCATCGTCGAGGACTACCTTGCGCTCGAGCAGATCCGCCACGAGGACCGCCTGCACGTCACGTGGCAGATCGAAGACGAGGGCACGCTCCGCGGCGTGCCGGTCCCCCCGATGCTGCTCCAGACGCTCGTCGAGAACGCCGTGAAGTACGGCATCTCCCCGCGCCGCGAAGGGGGCGAGATCGTGATTGCCGCCTCGCTCGCCGGCGCCGCGCTCCACATCCGGGTCAGCAACCCCGGTGACCTTGGCGCGCCCGCCAGCGCCGCCGCGGCGCGCGCCGGCTCTTCCACCGGGGTCGGCCTGCGCAACGCCTCCGACCGCCTCAAGCTGCTTTTCGGCGACCGCGCGTCGCTCACCCTGCTGTCCGAGCCCGCCGGCTGTGTCACGGCCGACGTCTACATCCCCCTCAACCCGCCCGCCCGATGAAAGCCCTGATCGTCGACGACGAGCGCCTCGCGCGCAACGAACTCCGCCGCCTGCTCGCGGCCCATCCCGACATCGAGATCATCGGCGAAGCCGTGGACGTGGAGGACGCGATGCAGAAGGTCGAGACCCTGAAGCCCGAGCTGATCTTCCTCGACGTGCAGATGCCCGGTGCCGACGGGTTCAGCCTGCTCGAGCGCCTCGAGCCGCCGCTGCCCGCCGTCATCTTCACCACCGCCTACGACGAGTTCGCCGTGAAGGCGTTCGAATTCAACGCGCTCGACTACCTGCTCAAGCCCGTCGACCCGAACCGCCTCGTCGCCGCGCTCGAGCGCCTGCGCTCGCGCGAAACCGCCCCGGCGGCCGACGGCACCCCGGCGGGCCACGCGCGCCTTGCGCTGGAGGACAAGGTCTTCGTGCGCGAGGGCGACCGCTGCTGGTTCGTGCCGGTGAAAAACATCCGCCTGCTCGAGTCCGAGGGCAACTACACGCGCCTGCATTTCGACGACAACAAGCCGCAGCTCTTCCGCTCGCTGACCGCGATGGAGGAGCGGCTCGACCCGAAGAGCTTCTTCCGCGCCAATCGCAAGCAGGTCATCAACCTCACCTGGGTCGACGGCATCGAGCCGTGGTTCAGCGGCGGCCTGCTCGTGAAGCTCAAGGGCGGCCTGAAGGTCGAGCTGTCGCGCCGCCAGGCGCAGGACTTCCGCGAGCGTCTCAGCCTCTGATTTTCTCCATGCGCGCACCCAACCCCCAAAAAGCCGCACTCAGCCCCACCGGCGTCGCTGTCGGCGTGGCTGTTGGGGCGGCGCTTTGGCCGGCGAGCGGGCCGGGCGTGGGCATCAGCGTGGGCGTTGCCCTGGCCGTGGCCCTCGGCCTGACGTGGGGGCGCTTTGCCGCGAAGGATTGAACCTGTTTTCGCCATGATCGAAGTCCACCACCTCACGAAAACCTTCAAGGACAAGAAGCGCGGCGTCATTCCCGCCGTGACCGACGTGTCCTTCACCTGCCAGCCGGGCCGGATCTACGGCCTGCTCGGCGCCAACGGCGCGGGCAAGACCACGACGCTGCGCATGCTGGCCACCCTGCTGAAGCCGGACAGCGGCACGGTGAAGGTCGCCGGTCACGACACGGCCGCGGAGCCGGAGAAGGTCCGGGCCAACGTGGGCTTCCTCGCCGCCAGCACCGCCCTCTACGGCCGGCTGACCGCGCGCGAGATGATCACGTACTTCGGCGAGCTCAACGGCATGACGGACGCGGCGATCAAGGCGCGCATCAAGGTCCTGGCCGACAGCCTCGACATGCACGAGTTCCTCGACCGCCGCTGCGACAAGTTCTCCACCGGCATGAAGCAGAAGACCTCCATCGCGCGCACGCTGATCCACGACCCGGCCGTGATGATCTTCGACGAGCCGACGCTCGGCCTCGACGTCACCGTCGCCCGCGCGGTCGTGCGGTTCGTCCGCGAGTGCCGGGATCGCGGCAAGACCGTCATCTACTCCACGCACGTGATGAGCGAGGTGGAGAAGCTGTGCGAAACCGTCGGCATCATCCACGGCGGCCGCCTCGTGACCGAGGGGACGCTGCCCGAACTGAAGGCCCGGTTCGGCGAGCAGGACATGGAGGAGATCTTCGTCAAGGCCGTCGGCGGCGAGGCCGCGCTGGCCGCCGCCCTCAAGGACTGAACGCCATGAACTGGAAATACATCCTCACCGTCTATCTCAAGGAACTGAAGGACTCGCTGCGCGACCGGCGCACGCTGATCTCCATCATCGTCATCCCGACCTTCGTGATGCCCGCCCTGTTCTTCGGCGTCGGCAAGATCGCCAGCGGCGTCGTGTCGAAGGCGCGCGAGGAGATTTCCCCGGTCATGATCCTCGGTGGCGAGGACTCGCCGGGCGTCCTGGCCGGGCTCCAGGCCTCGAAGAAGCTGCGCATCGTACCCACGTCCGCCGACTGGAAGCAGCAGATTTCCGAGAAGCGCGTGCGCGCGGCCGTGCGGATTCCCGCGGGCTTCGAGGCCGGCCTGAAGGCCTCCGCGGCGGAGCAGGTCGTCATCTACAACTACGAGGGCGAACTGAAGTCAGGCATTGCCGCCGGTGAGCTGGAAAAATTCTTCCGCGAGCTGCGCGACCGGACCGTGTCCAGCCGGCTGCAGGAGCGCGCGTTGCCGGCGACGCTGGTGAAGCCCTTCGATTTCAGGCGCGAGAACGTGGCGCCGCCCGAGAAGGTGGGCGGCAACCTGCTCGGCGGCATCGTGCCGTACGTCATCATCATCCTCTGCTTCACCGGCGCCATCTATCCCGCGATGGACCTGACCGCCGGCGAGAAGGAGCGCGGCACCATGGAGACGCTGCTGTGCAGCCCCGTGGCCCGCGTGAACCTCGTCCTGGGCAAGTTCCTGATGGTGCTCACAGGTTCGCTGGCGGCGATGGCGCTGTCCCTCTGCTCGATGGGCATCAGCGCGACCCTGGCCGGCGTGCTTTTCGCCTCGGGGGGCGGCGCGGCCAGGGCGGCCGCGGCGGCGAGCCAGGCGAAGGCCGCCGGCAGCATGATCCCGATGATCGATCCGGCGGGGCTGCTCGGCGTGCTGGCCATGGTGTTCCCGATGGCGGTCTTTTTCTCGGCCGTCATTTTCACGGTGGCGTTGTTCGCCAAGAGCTTCAAGGAGGCGCAGAGCTACGTGCAGCCGATGGTCTTCATCGTCATCATGCCCGCCGTCGTCGGCATGCTGCCCGGCATCGACCTCAACTTCCGGCTGGCGCTCGTGCCGATCCTCAGCCTCTCCCTGGTTTGCAAGGAAATGCTCTCCGGTGTGTGGCACTGGGACTACATCGCCCTGATCTTCGGTTCCTCGTGCGTCTACGCGGCGATCGCGCTGGGCCTCGCGGTGCGGATGTTCAATCGGGAGGATGTCATCTTCAGGGCGTAGGAAACCTTTTCGTCAGTGTGTGTGCCGCGTCCTCCGTAGCTTTGGCGAAGGAGGATGCGAAAGCCGCGCGGGAAACCGCGCGGCTTTCATATTTCGGTAAAAGCCGGAAAAGCCCCGGCCACCAGCGGTAAACGCTGGGTAAATACCCCCAGCGCCCCTAGCCACCATGGAACGGCCCTGCTATCGTGGGGTCATCGACCGCAATTCACCTCATCCACCCATGAACACACCGACTACACCCGACACGGAAGAGACCGCGCGACTCGAGAAACTGCGCACCCAGCTTTCCACGGACATCGAGGTCATGCAGCAGAAGGAAGCCAGCCTTCGCGAATACGAACAGAAGCTCCGCCTGCTCGTGGAGCATGCCAGCACGCAGCCGCCCACGACCACCAACCAGCACCTGGTCACCAACGGCCAGACCCAGGCCGCCCTCGACGCCGAGTGGGAGAAGTACCAGCGCGCCAACGCCCTCCTCGAGGCCGCCCGCCGCTCGCTGACCGACGACCGCCTCGCCCTCAAGGATCGCGAGGAGAAGGTCATGATCCGCGAACAGGAGGTCGCCCGCCGCGAGGCCTGGGTGAAGGCCCGCGAGGCGCAGATCGCCGCCAAGGCCGAGGCGGAGGCCGCCGAGGCCGCGAAGAAGCCGAAGCCGTCCTTCACGGCCGCGCCCTTCCTCGCCGCGCGCAACTTCTTCTCGCACGACAAGAAGTCCTGAGGTTTTTCCAAGTCACGACTGAGCCCGGGCCCGCGCCAGCGGCCCGGGTCTTTTTTTGTCCTTTTCCCCGGTTGTCATTGCGAGGCGTCCGCGAAGCGGGCGGCGACTTGTCGGCCGTAGGCTTGGCGAAGGTCGAAGCAATCCATGCAGCTGGATCGCCGCGGCGCGCTCCCCGCGATGACTGGACAAGGCAGGTGCAGCAAATTTTTGCCCGGATTTGCGCTAACGTCGCACTGGGATTCCTCTTGCGGGGGCCGGCCCGCCGTAAACGCTCGGGCCAGCTTTCCCCGAATCACCTCGCCCCATGAGTATCCCCGCCCGGGTCGCCTGTCTTGCCCTGTCCCTGTTGGCCGCGTCGCTGGCGCGCGCCGATTCGCTGCTCCCCGCCGAGCCGGTCTCCCTTGACTCGCTCGCCGCCTTCCGCCCCGTTACCAACAACTGGCGCCTTGCCGGCGGATTGGGCGGCGACCTGCGCCGCGGCCGCGAGTACACCGCGCTGCCGGGCACGGGCCTCGTCGTCAGCAACCCGGTCGAGGGCGGCACGAACGACCAGCTCTTCACGGCGTGGGAGCACGGCGACATGGACCTCGAGGTGGATTTCCTCGTCGGGCCGAAGGTCAACTCCGGCATCTACCTGCAGGGCCGCTATGAGGTGCAGATCTTCGACAGCGCCGGCGTGAAGGATCCGACTTTCGCCGACAGCGGCGGCATCTACCAGCGCTGGGATCCCGCGCGCGGCGCCGGCCACGAGGGTTTCGAGGGCCACGCGCCCAAGGCCAACGCCAGCCGCGCTCCCGGGCTCTGGCAGCACCTCGAGATCCAATTCCGCGCCCCGCGCTTCGACGCCAAGGGCGTCAAGGTCGCCAATGCCTGCTTCGTGAAGGTCGTGCTCAACGGCTACACCGTGCAGGAAAACGTCGAGGTCACCGGCCCGACGCGCGCCGCGCCTTACGCCGACGAGAAGCCGACCGGCCCGGTGATGTTCCAGAGCAACCACGGCCCGGTCGCCTTCCGGCATCTCGCGGTGAAGCGCTACGGTCCGGGCGAAATCGACGTGGGGCAGGTGCGCTTCCGGTTGTTCGCCGGCGCCGAGCGCACGCTCGAAGGCGGCCTGGAGGGTGCGCCGACGCGCGAGGCCGGAGCCGTCCTGTTTGCCGACGCGCTCCAGCGCTCCGACGAGCGCGGAATCGCCGTGTTCGACGGCGACCTCACGGTGCCGACCGGCGGCCTCTACGAATTTCGCACCGAGGTTTCCGGCCGGGCGCAGCTGAGCATCGACGGGCAGCCGGTGGTTTACCCGGCGGTCAACAGCGAGCAGGCGGGCACCGTGGCGCTGGCGGCGGGGAAACATTCGTTCCAGCTTAGGTTCCAGCATGGCGGGTCGCAGAGTTTCCGGAGCGGCGGCCTCAAGGTCTGGGCGGCCGGCCCGGGTTTGGCGCCGCGCAAGCTGCAGGCGGTCGGGGAATCCAAGCCGCCGGCGGTCGGCGAGGGCCTGGCGATCCCGGTCACGCCCACCGACCGCGTGCTGTTGCAGCGCACGTTCGTCATGCTGCCGAAGAGCCGGCGCATGTACGCGTGCTTCGTCGGTTCGCCGGTCGGCGTCCACTACGCCTACGATTTCGAGCAGGCCGCGATCATCGGCGTGTGGCGCGGCGGTTTCTTCGACGGCAAGAACCTCTGGCACGAGCGCGCCGAGGACCAGCAGGCCCGCGCCACGGGGCCGGGCTTCCAGATCGAGGGCCGCCCGCTGCTCTTCCAGTTCGGCGACCATGACGCCTTCTGGCCGGTGCAGCCGCCGCAGCCGTCGGAATCGCGCGGCTACCGCCTCGAGGCGGACGGCCAGCCGGTGTTCCGCTATTACTTCGCCGGCATCACCGTCGACGACCGCATCGCCGCGCGCGCGGACGGCGCCGGGCTCGAGCGCACGCTGAAGTTCGGCGGCAAGTCCTTCGGCCGCGAGACGTGGGCCCTGCTGGCGGAAAGCGGCACGATCACACCGCAGCCCGATGGCGGGGGCTATGTCATCGGCGACGGGGAGTATTACCTCGATGTGCCCAAGGATTCGCCGGTTCGGCCGACGCTCCGCCGCGAAGGCGAGCGCCTCCAGCTGCTCGTGCATGTGCCGGAGTCCGGCGTGCGCGAGTTCACGTACAACCTCATCTGGTAACCGCCATGAAACGCCTTCTTCTCCCTTCCTGCCTTGCGGTTGCCTTCGTCACGGCGGCTTTCGCGCAAAATCCCTCGTCCGCCGAGCGCTTCGCGCACACGCCGGCCGAGCTCATCACCGCCGAACAGGGCTACTGGGAGCGCGTGTCGCTGCCGGTGCCGGACGGCCTCAAGCTCGAGGTCAGCGGCATTCTCCCGCAGCCGGGCAAGCGCCTCCTCGTCACCACGCGCCGCGGCCAGATGTGGTGGGTGGACGGCGCCTACGATGACGACCCGCACCCGAAGTACACGCTCTTCGCCTCCGGCCTGCACGAACCGCTCGGCGTGATCGCCGCGCCGGCGGGCGGCTACTACGTGGCGCAGCGCGAGGAAGTGACGCGCATCGTCGACACGGACGGCGACGGGCGCGCGGACCTGTTCGAGACGGTCTGGCGCGTGCCGATCTACGGCAACTACCACGAATATGATTTCGGTCCCGTGATGGGGCCCAACGGCAACCTGCGCGTGACGCTGAACGTGGCGTTCGGTGCGCCGACGCAGAGCCCGGCGCCGTGGCGCGGCTGGATGATGGAGATCACGCCCGATGGCCGCTCGCGCCCGGTGGCCTCCGGCCTGCGTTCGCCCTGCGGTTTCACGGTCACCTCGAAGGGCGACTGGTTCTACGCCGAAAACCAGGGCGAGTGGGTCGGCTCGGGCCATGTCACGCACATCGAGGAGGGGGACTTCACCGGCCACCCCGCGTCGCTCGCGTGGAGCAAGCTGACCGGCTCGAACGTGCACCTGAACCGGGACGACATTCCGGATGACGACGTGCCGAACTTCGAGCAGGCGAAAAAGCTCAAGGGCATGAAGACCCCGGCCGTGTGGTTCCCGCACACCATCATGGGCATCTCGACCTCCGACATCCGCGAGGATGTCACCGGCGGGAAGTTCGGCCCGTACGCCGGGCAGTTCTACGTCGGCGACCAGGGCCAGAGCAAAGTCATGCGCATGACGCTCGAGAAGGTGAAGGGCGTGTACCAGGGCGCGTGCTATTCGTTCCTCAGCGGCTTCGACTCGGGCATCATCCGCCTCGCGTGGGGCGAGGACGGGTCGCTCTTCACCGGCGAGACCGCCCGCGGCTGGGGCTCGGTCGGCGGCAAGGATTTCGCGCTCGAGCGCGTGCGTTGGAAGGGCAAGGCGCCCTTCGACCTGCAGGAAGTGAGCATCCGGCCCGACGGCTTCGTGCTCACGTTCACCGAGCCGGTCGACCCGGTCACGGCGGCGGATCCGGCGAACTACAGCGTTTCCGGTTTCATCTACAAGCACCACGCGATGTACGGCAGCAACATCATCAACCGCCTGGGCTGCCCGGTGCTGAAGGTGGTCGTCGCCCCCGACGGCCGCAGCGTGCGGATCGGCACCGCCTGCCTGCGCGAAGGCTACATCCACGAGGTGCGGGCGAAGGGCGTGCGCTCCAAGGCGGGTGCGGCCGCGCCGCTGCACGACACCGCCTACTACACGATCAACCGCTTCCCCGACGGCGAGCGCATCCTGCCCGCGAACCTCAGCCCCGAGCTCTGCGTCGCGCCGGTGCCGCCCGCGGCCGGCGCCCCGAGCGCCAAGCACCCGACGGTGCTGCCGGCCAGCTGGCTCAACGCCGACGGCGACCAGACCGTCGTGATCGGCACGGTGCCGGGCCTGAAGTACGACACCACGCTGGTGACGGCGCGGGCCGGCTCGCGCCTGCGCCTGGTGTTCAAGAACGCCGACGACATGCTGCACAATCTCGTCATCGTGCAGCCCGGCCGGGCCAACGCGATCGGCGAGGCCGCGCTGGCGCTCGGCCTCGACGGGCTGGCGCAGAACTACGTGCCGGCCTCGCCCGACGTGCTCTATCACACCGCGCTGCTGCAGCCCGGCGCGAGCGAAACGATCTTCTTCACCGTCCCGGAAACGCCCGGCGACTACGAATTCTTGTGCACGTTCCCCGGTCACTTCCAGCTCATGCGCGGCATCTTGCGCGTGACGGCGAAGTGAGCGTGGGAGCGAGCGATCTGATGAGGAACCACTAAAAGGATTCCGCCAAAGGCGGAATCTACTTGGTCCGCTCCGGCTGATCGCCTCCGCAAAGCCTTGGGGGTTTGCTAATCGCAAACCTTTCCGCCCGCGATCAGCGGGTCCCCGAAGCCCATCGTTCCGGCGATCAGCCGGAACCGCATCGTGAAGATTTCGCCTTTGGCGATATCCCATTAGTGGTACTCCCGGTTTGTGGCTGGAAAATTCCTGCTTGCACGCCGCCGCCGAAATTCCCATCAACGCGTCCGTGATCCATTCCGCCAACCTTCGCCGCTCCAACCCGGTCGCCTCCATGGCCACCGTTAAAGGCGCTTGGGATATTACCAAGGCTCGGCGTGAAGAGGGCACCGCGGACACCCAGTAAAAACCGCAAAAAGCCAAACCTCCTCTCACTACCGAGCCCGACTCAACCGAGTCGGGTTTTTTATTTTCCCCACCCAAACCCACATCAAGCCATGCCTACGCTCGCTGCTCCCCGTCCCGCCCTGACCGCCGCGCCCACCCGCGCCGGCCATCCGGTCATGGACCTCCCGGTCGTGTCGTTCTTCGGCCGCTCGCTCGAGGAATACACGCGTTTCTTCGCGCTCGACGCCGCCGCCCTCCGCGGCCGCGCCGTGCTCGACGTCGCCGCCGGCCCGTCCTCGTTCACCGCCGAGGCGCACCGCCGCGGCATCGACGCGGTGGCGGTCGACCCGCTCTACGCCCAGCCGCACGCCGAGCTGGCCGGCCGGGTGCGCGACGACTACGCGCGGATGTTCGAGCAGATCCGCGAGAAGCGGCGGCTTTTCCGCTTCAAGCACTTCCCGTCGTTCGCCGCCGCCGAGGCCGACCGCCGCGCCGCCGCGTCGCGCTTCCTCGCCGACTACGAGGGCAACGTCCGGCACGGCCGCTACGTGCCGGCGTCGCTCCCGCTGCTCCCGTTCCTCGACGGCGCATTCGACCTCGTGCTCTGCGGGCACCTGCTGTTCCTCTACGCCCAGCGGTTCGACTTCGACTGGCACGTCGCCGCGTGCGCCGAGCTGGCGCGCGTGAGCCACGGCGAGGTGCGCATCCACCCGGTGTGCGGCGCGGGCGGCAAGCCCTACGCCGAGCTCGACCGGTTGAGACGCCGCCTCGAGGAGCAGGGCATCGCGAGCGCCGTCGTGCGGGTGAACTACGAGTTCTTCGCCGGCAGCACCTCGATGCTGGTCCTCAACCCGCAGACGCCATGAGCGCGCCCACGCCCCTCGCCACCACGCCGGAGCCGCCGTACTATGCGGTCATCTTCACGAACCAGCGCACGGAGGGCGATCGCGGCTACGGCGCCATGGCCGACCGCATGGTCGAGCTCGCCGCGCAGCAGCCGGGTTTCCTTGGCGTCGACAGCGTGCGTTCGTCGGACGGCCGCGGCATCACCGTGGCCTACTGGCGCGACGAAGAATCCATCAAGGCCTGGAAGCAGCACGGCGAACACCAGAAGGCGCAGCATGCCGGCAAACAAACCTGGTACGCCGATTACCAGGTGCGCGTCGCCAGGGTCGAGCGCGCCTACGGCAAGCCGGCGTCGCAAGCCATGGATTGATTACGGATTAATCACGGGCGCGCCCTTGGCGCGCGGATCGCGCGTGACAGGGTGGAGGCTGTCGGGAGTTCATCACCCGCGTTTTTTGCCCGGTCGCCGGCCCCCAGCCGTAAGACGACCGGGCGAAACCGCGGGACTTCCGGCAAAATTCCGCGCCATGTTCATTCCCGCCAGCCAAGCCGAACACACGGTCGAGAGCCTGTACGCCGGGCACGGGCGCGAGCGTCCGTGGACCTACCTCGTGCTGTTGGTGGGAGTCGTCGGCGCACTGGCGAGCCTGCCCTTTGTCGAGGTCGAGGTGTCGGTGCGCGCACCGGGCATGGTGCGGCCCGCGACGGAGCGGACGGACCTGCGGCTGGCGGTTGCGGGACGCATCGAGCAGGTGCTGGCGCGCGACAACGAAACCGTCGCAGCCGGCCAGGCGCTGCTCATGCTTTCCGCCGCGGAATTGGACGAACGCCTCGCCCGCAACCGCGCGTTGCAAGCCGGGCACGCCGCGGTCGCCGCCGATCTTGGCGGGTTGGTCCGGGCGACCGCGGCCGTTGCCGGCGGAGAACCGGATTTCCAGACGCCAGCCCTGCGGCAGGAGTGGGTCCAGTATTCCGTGCAGCGGGATTCCTACCGGCTCGCCGAGGACAAGGCGCGCGGCGAACTCGCGCGTTACACGACGCTCGCGGGGAAGGGCATCGCCACCCGGCAGGAACTCGAGAACGCGCGCTACGAGGCGGACCGCCTGCAGGTGGAATCGCGCCTGTTGACCGAACAGACCCGCACGCGCTGGCAGGCGCGCTTGCGCGAGGAGGGCATCACGCTGGCTGACCTGGTCTCGGAAGCGCAGCGGTTGGAAGAGGAGCGCGGCCAATACACGCTGCGCGCGCCGGTGCGCGGGGCGTTGCTGGGTTTCGCGGGGCTGAGCCCGGGAGCCTACGTTGCAGGCGGACAGGTGCTCGGCGCCGTTTCGCCCGACGACACCCTGCTGGTCGAAACCCAGGTGGCGTCACGCGACATCGGCCAGGTGCGGGTCGGCCAGAAAGCGCGGCTGCAAATCGATGCCTATCCCTACACGGAGTGGGGCATGCTCGACGGGATAGTGACGGCCGTCGGCGGCGACTGGGCGGGGGGCGAGAATTCGCCGCCGGCGTTCAAGGTCACGATCCGGCCCCAGGCCTTGCACCTTCATCTGCGCGCGGGGGCCCGGGCCGAGCTGAGGAAGGGGCTGACGCTGTCCGCGCGTTTCCTCGTGGCGCGGCGCAGCCTGTTCCAACTCCTCTACGACGACGCCAGCGCCTGGCTCAACCCCTACGACTCGCGCCGGACCTGAATCCTTTCCGGCAATCCCGCCGGATCGGGCCAAAATCAAGAAAATGAATACGCTCAACGAAAACGAACTGTCGGAGGTGAACGGTGGCGGCGTTGGTGTGTCGTTCATCGGGGTCTACCTGGCCTTCCTCGATAAGGTCGAAAAGAATCCCAACGACTACACGTGGACGATGGATTGGTACTATTCCCGTTAATTGTTCATGGATCACAGCCGGCCCAGTGAAATATCTGTGGCATCGGAGGACGCTCCGGTGCCACCTGGTGGTTTGGTCAGAAACGGAGCCTTCGTGTCCTATATTCAGGATATTGGTTTGAAGCATGGTCGGAATCTGGCCCAGCGCAGTGCGGCGATTATGCTTATCGCTTGGATTCCGTCGATGTTCGTAAGTGGCTTGGCGCATCTCTTGTTTCCGAATTGGGATAGTCCCGTTCTTTCGGAAAATCTGCCACGAGCGGTATTTGGTTTGGTACTCTTCGGACCACTCGTGGAAACCATGGGGATGCGATACCTGTTCATGGTTCTGCGGAAATTTTCCCGCCGGCCATTGGTGCTTTGCTGGACTTCCGCGGTGCTGTGGGGCGCAGCGCATTGGCTCTATGCCGGTTGGGGAGTTCATGCCGTCTGGCCGTTCTTCATCCTTGGCCTCTGCTATCTTCGCCTGGAGGAAATTTCACTTTGGCGAGCCATTTGGCTGACGACCACGATCCATGGGGCGTGCAACGCATTGTCACTCCTGTTGCAGGCGGTGATCGACCGGTTTGTATGAATGAATTTTTCCGGCAATTCCGCCGGGTCGGGCCACAAACGAAAATGAATACGCTGACTGAAAACGAACTCTTGGAGATCTCCGGTGGCGGCGATCCGGTGGCGAACTGGCCGGTGCAGCCGGTCGTGATTGCCGGGCCTGGCTTCGGCTGGGGGCAGCTGCTGGGCATCCTGCTCGGCGGCTATGTCGAGCCGAAGCACATGAGCGATTGAGGCCGGGAGAGGCGCGCGTCCGTGTGGGGACGCGCGGCCTCTGCCTATATTCCTGTTGTGCGGTTGTTCAAGCAACGCGACCTCACCGACTGCGGCGCGGCGTGCTTTGCCTTCGTCTGTGATCATTACGGCCTGCGCCTGCCCTTGGCCACGCTGCGGCGTGAATTGGGCACCAACACCGCTGGCACTTCCGCGGCGAGCCTCGTGCAGTCCGCCCGCCAGCTGGGCTTCACGGCCAAGGGCGTGAAGGGTCCTCCGGAGGCCTTGCCCACGGTGCCGCTGCCGGCCATCGCGCACTGTCTGCTCGGGGGGAAGCTGATGCATTACGTGGTGTTGGTCGCTTGGACGCCAAAGTGCGCGCGGGTCATGGACCCGGCGATCGGCCGGGTGGAGAAGTGGTCGCACGAAAAGTTCAAGGCGGTGTGGACCGGGGTGCTGATCCTGCTGGCGCCGGGTGATGCATTTCAACCCGGCGACCGGACCACGGCGCCTTGGCGGCGGTGGTGGTCGCTCATGAAACCGCATCGCACCGTCCTGTTGCAGGCGTTCGTCGGCGCGATCGCGACGACGGTCCTCGGCCTCGGCATGTCGGTCTATGTGCAGAAGATCGTCGACCTGGTCATTCCCGACGGCAACCGGTCGCTGCTCAACCTGCTCGGCGTGGTCATGCTCGCGATCCTTGCCTTCCGGCTCGCGCTGGGCTGGTGCCAGTCGCTGCTCTCGCTGCGCACCGCGCAGCGCATCGATGCGGCGCTGATCCTCGGCTACTACCGCCACCTCCTGCGGCTGCCCCAGCCGTTCTTCGACACGATGCGGGTGGGCGAGATCACCTCGCGCATCGCGGACGCGGTGAAGATCCGCAATTTCCTCAACCAGTCGCTGCTCTCGTTCCTGCTCAACCCGCTGATCCTAGTCTTCTCGCTCGCGACGATGTTCGCCTGGTCGTGGAAGCTGGCGCTGCTTTCGCTCGCCCTGTTGCCGGCCAACGCGGCGCTCTACTGGGGCGTCAACCGCCTCAACCGCGAATACCAGCGCCGGGCGATGGAACAGGCGGCGGATTTCGACGCGCAGCTGGTGGAATCGCTCGCCGCGCAACCGCTGGTGCGACGCTTTCGCCTCGAGGAGCAGGCCGCGTGGCGCATGGAGAACCGCCTCGTGCGCCTGCTCAAGACCGGCTGGCAGGCCGCGCTCGCCAGCGTGGGCAGCAACACCGTGGCGACCCTGGTCACGCAAGGCTACCTGATCGCACTGCTGTGGATCGGCACCGGGCTCGTGCTCGAAGCCGGCCTGACGCCGGGACAGCTGATGTCGTCCTACACGCTGGCCGGTTACCTGACCGGATCCGTGTCCGCGCTGATCGGGCTCAACGCGTCCATCCAGGAGGCGTTGATCGCGACCGACCGGTTGTTCGAGCTGATGGACCTCGAACTGGAGAAAGACCAGGGAACGATCGAATTTGCCGCCCGCCACGCCGGCGGCATCCGCTTCGAGGGCGTGACGTTCAAACACCCGGGTCGCATCGCCACGCTGCAAAATATCACCCTGGCTTTGCCGGCGGGAAGGATCACCGCGCTGGCGGGCGAATCGGGCTGTGGCAAAAGCACGCTGCTCGCCTTGGTGCAGCGGCTGTATGTGCCGGAGACCGGCCGGATCTTCATCGGCGAGCACGATATCGGCTACTTCGGGCTCGAGAGCCTGCGCCGGCATCTGGCGGTGGTGCCGCAGCAGACGCACCTGCTGGCCGGCAGCGTGATCGAGAACCTGGCGCCGGGCGAGCCGGAGCCGGATTTCGAGCGGTTGCTGGGAATTTGCCGCGAGGTGGGCGTGCTCGGGTTCATCGAGAAGCTCCCGCAGGGTTTCCTGACGCCGCTCAACGAGAACGGCACGAACCTGTCGGGCGGACAGCGGCAGCGGCTGGCGCTGGTGCGCGCGCTCTACCTGGATGCGCCGATTTTGCTGCTCGACGAGCCGACGTCCGCGCTCGACGCGCAGGCCGAGGAAATCCTGCGGCGGATCCTGGTCAGATTGCGGAACGAGGGCCGCACGATCGTCGTTGCCGCGCACACGCCCGGCATGGTGGCAATCGCCGACCAGGTGGTGACACTGGCCGCAGGGCGGGTCGTGAATGGGGGAGGCGCTTTGCGCCCCGACCAATCGCGCTCGTCGGCAGTCGGGGCGTAAAGCCCCTCCCGCCTTTCAATTCTTTTCCAATTCGGCCAGGCGCGCGGCGGACTTTTCCCACTCGGCGGTCGCGTGGGTGAGCTGGTCGTTCATCGCCGACAGCTCGCGGTTGAGATGCTGCGCGCGGCCCGGGGTGGTGTAGGTCTCGGGCTTCTCCATCTCCGCCGTGATCTCGGCGACCTTCGCCTCGAGCTCGCTCACGCGCTGCTCGAGCTTGCCCACCTCGACGCGGAGTTTCTTCACGTCGCCGGGATTGGCCTTCTTTGGAGGCGGGGTGCCCTCACCCCGCGCCCCTTCATTCCCGCGGGACGGGGGCGTCCCGCCTCCATTCTGCTTCGGCCGCGCATCGGTGAAGCCGGCCGTCAGTGCGGCGCGCGCGTTCGTGGCCTTCGACTTCTCCAGGTAGTAATCGTAGTTGCCGGCGTACGGCGTCAGGCGGCCCGAGTGCACGTGCAGCACGGTCTGCGCGAGCGTCTTGATGAAGTACACGTCGTGGCTGATGAAGATCAGCGTGCCCTCGTAGCTCTTGAGCGCGTTGACGAGCGCGTCGATCGACGGGATGTCGAGGTGCGTCGTCGGCTCGTCCATGAGGAGCATGTTCGGCGGGTTGACGAGCAGGCGGGCGAGGGCGAGGCGGGATTTCTCGCCGCCCGAGAGCACCGAGGCCTTCTTGAAGACGTCGTCCTTGCGGAAGAGGAAGCCGCCGAGCACGGCGCGTGCCTGCTGCTCGGTGAGCTGGTTCTCGTTCGTGCGGAGCTCCATCACGTTCTCGAGCACCGTGAGGTCGAGCTTCACGTTGTCGCCGCGGTTCTGCGCGAAGTAGCCCGGGATGACGTTGCTGCCGAGGTCGCGCGTGCCGCCCTGGATCGGGACGACGTCGGCGAGGATCTTCAGCAGCGTGGACTTGCCGGCGCCGTTCGGGCCGACGAGCACCGTCTTCTGGCCGCGCTCGATCTCGAGGTTGAGGTCGCGGTAGACGACGTGGTCGCCGTAGGCCTGCTGGACGTTCTTCAGGTTCATCACCTTCAGGCCGGAGCGCGGCGGCTGCGGGAAACGGAAATTGATGCGCTTGAGGTCCTCCCACGGCTCCTCGACGGCGACCTCCTTGAGGCGCTCGATCTGCTTCTCCTTCGACTTGGCGCGCGAGGCCATCGAGGCCTTGGCGCCGAAGCGGTCGACGAACTTCTGCAGGTGGGCGATCTCGCGCTGCTGGTTCTTGAACTGCGCGGCCTGCTGTTCGCGGCGGGCGTCCTTCTCGGCGAGGTAGTCGTCGTAGTTGCCCGTGTACTTGTTGAGCGTGCCGCCCTTGAGCTCGAGGATGCCGGTGCAGAGCGTGTTCAGGAACTCGCGGTCGTGCGAGATGATGACCAGGCCGCCCGGGTAGCGCGTCAGGTAGTCCTGAAACCAGAGCAGCGCCTCGAGATCGAGGTGGTTGGTCGGCTCGTCGAGCATCAGCAGCGCCGGTTCGCTCACGAGCAGGCGGGCGAGGTGCGCGCGCATGACCCAGCCGCCGGAGAAGCCCTTGGCCGGCTTCTCGTGGTCGGTCTCGCGGAAGCCGAGGCCCGCGAGGATTTTCTTGGCGCGCGGCTCGAGCGTCCAGTCGATGTCGTAGTCGTCGTCGTTCTCCGGCACGAGCTTCTTGCCGCTCGTGGCGATGTGGAGGATGGACTCGTCGCCGACCGGCGCGCTTTCCTGCGGCAGGTAGCCGAAGTTCGCGCCGCGCTCCCACTCGATCGTGCCTTCGTCGGCCTGTTCCTCGCCGAGGATCAGGTTGAAGAGGGTGGACTTGCCCGCGCCGTTGGGGCCGACGAGGCCGAAACGGTCCGTGCGCGCGACGAACAGCGAGACCTCGGAGAAGAGTTCGCGGGTACCGTAGGACTTGGCGACGTCGGCTAGCGTGAGCATGAGAACCGGCGAGTGAGCCGGTCCGCCGGGCTGCCGTCAAGGTCGGAGCCACGCCTAGCTAAGGCGATGACAATGCTACGCTTGAAGACATCGCTGCGAGTGCACATACATTGATGCCGTGATTACGCTCCTCCAGATTGAAGCATGGACGCAAGCAGGTGAGACGGAGGCATTAGAATTTAAACGAACTACCGGTGAACGTCGTGCAGCAGCACAAACTTTGTGTGGCATGCTAAACCATCGGGGCGGGCGCGTGCTTTTCGGAGTAGAGCCGGACGCTCGTGTCTTGGGGCAAATGGTATCGGATCATACCATCGAAGAAATTGCGCAGGAAATAGCGGAAATTGACCCGCCGGTTTTCCCATCAATTGAGCGGGTTGATATTTCAGCTGGTCGACAGGTCGTTGTGGTGACGGTCAATCAGGGCTCAAATCGACCGTACAGTTACAAAGGACGAGCCTATGGGCGTGTCGGCAATACAACTCCTGAGTTGTCGCGAGAAGAGTATCATCGTCTTTTGCTAGAGCGATTGCATGGAGAGCATCGTTGGGAGAATGAGCCTGCAGTGGGTTGGGCGGTGGCAGATCTCGATAGCACTGAAATCATACGTACGCTGGAGGAAGCAATCCGTCGCGGTAGAGCCGAGGATCCAGGTGTTCGTGATCCCGCAGAAATCCTGCGAGGACTAGGTTTGATAAAAGACGGACAGCTGCTGCGTGCGGCTGTTGTATTGTTCGGATTACCGCAACGTCTGGAGGCAGAGTTTCCTCAATTTTTGCTGCGTGTCGCTAAATTTAGACGGAGAGATAAAACAGAGTTTTTGGACAACCGACAATTTTACGGTAATGCGTTCGATTTACTTGTACGCGCAGAACGTTTTTTGCGGGAAAATTTGCCCGTAGCCGGTCGTGTACAGACTAATCTCTTCGAGCGAGTAGATGACCCTCTGTATCCGCCCATCGCCTTGCGTGAGGCATTGGCCAATGCGGTTTGTCACCGCGATTACAGCATTGGTGGTGGTTCTATCGCTATCGCAATTTACGATGATCGGTTGGAAATCACCTCTTCTGGGACGCTACATTTTGGTCTGACTACAGAGGCACTTTTTCAGCCTCATGAATCTTTACCATGGAATCCTCTGCTTGCTCGGGTGTTCTATCGACGAGGGATAATTGAATCGTGGGGAAGGGGTACGATAAAGATTGCGGAGCTTACTGCACAGGCGGGGCTTCCGCGTCCAGATATTGAAGAGTCGGCGGGCTGCGTAACGGTGCGCTTTGCGCCTAGTCGTTATTTACCCCCACAACGTGTCGCAAGGGATGTGACAGAGCGACAGCAACAAGTACTTGCCGTGTTAGCCGCGAAAGGACGTGGCATGGCATTGCGGGAAATCGTCACAGAACTTGGCTTGGAGAATACTCCATGGGTTGTGAAAGCCGACATCGCGATATTACGAACTTTGGGCCTCGTATATGGCATTGGCCATGGGCGCGGCGCGCGATGGCGACTTGGGTAGAAAATACCGATTCCTACCGATTCCTACCGATTCCTACCGATTCCTACCGATTCCTACCGATTCCTACCGATTCCTACCGA
>JBEHYX010000043.1:0-31768 GCA_048497945.1 Verrucomicrobiota bacterium
GGATCGCTGATCCCGCCTGCCTCGTGTACGTTCAAACCGGCGGGATCGGCGATCCCGCCCTACAGTCCGCCAGGCGACTCCAGTTCAATTCGAAACGCCCTAGGGCGTGCGCTGCTCGGGCGGCGGAGTCGCATCATCGTCCGCGTTCTTCCGCGAGTGGTGGATGATGACGAACGCGCAGATCAGGAAAAACACGGCGACGCCGACGCACATCCACAGGTTCACCTGCGTGGTCTTCTTGTGCACGTTGACGATCGGCTGGCCGGCGCTGTTGGGGTCGAATCCCATGGTTCAGGTGCTCCCGGGTTTCCGGCTGCTGCCGTAGTGCGCGCGCAGCGCGCCGACGTACTCCTGCGTGATGTAGCGGTTCGCATCGTAAGCCGGGCTGCTGTTGATGGCCGCGCAGGAGAGATCCACCTCGAGGTGGCTGTTGCGCCAGTCAACCTGGCGGACCCATTCCGTGCCGAGCAGCACGTGGCGGCCCGGGAGCCAGTTGCGGGTGTCGATTTCGAGGAATGAGATCGTCCACGTGGCTTCGTCGAAGAGAAAGTCGGCGACGTGGCCGATGTCGCCATCGGTGGCCTCGAGATGGTAGCCCGTCACGGAATTCGTGCTGAAGAGGTGCGGATTGACGGGAGCCGGCGGTTGCGGCGGCGGCACCTCCAGCATGTAGATGGCGCCGGGATAGATCGGCCAGTTGTAATATTCGCGGAGCTGCCGTTCGTACTGGCGGGTCACTGGCTGCGCGGTGTCGGCTGGCGGGCTGTGGCGGACCTGCTCCTTGGTCAGGTTGACGGGAAACACCTGCTCGCCCCACTCCGGCGCGTGGAGCGCCTCGGGCGCCAGCAGGACCTGCCGGCTTTTCAGCCAGGCGCCGGTCTCGACCACGATGTAGCGGATCGTCCAGAGCACGTCGTCGAAGTAGAAATCCTTCAGGCGGCCGATTTCGCCGTCCGTCGCACGGAGCGAGTAATTCTTCAATTCGAGGGCGCTTCTGAACATGGGAGTGCCGTGTTCCTGGTTTGACCGCTCCCGGCGCCGGATGGCTCCGGTTTTTTGGGAAAAAATGCGGCCCGAGGAACCCGGCGGGCGCCCTGCAAACGTCCGCCGGGTTCGAGCGGGCACCCCTTTACAGGGCGCAGCCGCAATCGTCGCGCAGATAGCGCTTCAAGTCGTCGATCGAGGCGCCGGTGGCCTTCTGGAGCCGGCCGAAAAGTTCGTCCTCCTGGCCTTCGACATACTTGAGGTCGTTGTCCGTGAGGTTGGCGTATTTCTGCTTCAGCTTGCCCTTGGCGACATTCCAGTCGCCCTTGATCGTGGTGGTATTCATGGAAGCCTCTTGGGGTTGAGTGGGAGGAAGAGCGGCGATGTGCCGCTGTCTTGTTGGACCCCACTTTAGCCGACGTGCTGTGCGATCGACATCAGGCAGGTTGCGGCCCGCATGCGCGGGAATTCCCCCAGCCCGGCCCGGAGCCCGGGAAGCCCGTCCGCGATCCGATCCGAAGTTTGCCGACCTTGTCGGCTCGGTCTTTGTAGGGCGGGATCGCTGATCCCGCCTTTCCCTCGTACGTCCCAAACTGGCGGGATCAGCGATCCCGCCCTACAGTTCACAAGGCAAATGCAGTTCGATTCGACTGACTCTGGCGGACTTCACTACACCAGGACATCTTGCCTGATATTTCCGAACGACGGAAACTCAGCGGGCGGCCAGATGCTGTGTGATCAACCCGGTCACCTTCTCGCGCTCATCCTCGAGCAGGTAATGTCCGGTGTGCTCGAGATAGTGGCTGGCGGCGGAAGGCAGCAGCTGCTTCCAGCGCGCGAAATAGTGGTCGTTGAAGCAGAAATCGTCGCCGCCCCAGATGATGCTTACGGGATGCTTCGTGAGTTCGGGCAGCGCGGTCTCGATTTTAGCAAGCGCCAGGTCGTTGGGCGCGCCGATGCCGCGCGGAATGTCCTGCACGAAACGATGCGTCGCGATGCGATGGGCCCACGAGTCGTACGGAAACAGGAATCCCGCCTTCACATCGGCCGGCAGCGGCTTGCTCACGGCCATCCACGTGGCCGGACCGGCGAAGGCATTGAAGGCGCGTACGGCAAACTCGCCGACCAGCGGCGCGCGGCAGAAGCGGATGCGCCAGGGAATGACGGTGTCGGCAAAAGCGGCGGTGTTCAGGATGACGACCTTCCCGAGTTTATCGCGGCGCGGCAGCATCGTGCCGAGGCCGATCGGGCCGCCCCAGTCGTGGACGATGAGATGGACCTTCTTCAGGTTGAGCGAATCGATCAGGCGGCCGAGGTTGGCGACGTGGTTGCCGAGCGTGTAATCGTAGTCCTGGGGCTTGTCAGACAGCCCGCAGCCGAGGTGGTCCGGCACGATGCAGCGGAAGCGGTCGCGCAGGGCCAGCACCACGTTGCGGTAGAAAAACGACCACGTCGGGTTACCGTGCATCATGAGCACGGCCTCGTCGCCCTGCCCTTCGTCGAGATAGCTGAGCCCGCCACTGCCGGTTTCGAAGCGTTTCGGTTCGAAGGGGTATAATTTCCGCAACCAATCCGGCAATGGCTTCGCGCTCATACCCCGACCTCCCGTATCGTCATCCTGAGCGCAGCGAAGGATTCAGGCCGTTGCGTCGATACGTCCGTCCCCTTGGATCCTTCGCTGCGCTCAGGATGACGGGTTGGAAATACGGACATTTGTTTTTGGCTCACCATTCGACCGCCAGCATCAGCGAATTCAACCCGCTGCCGATGCCCAGCAGCGCGGCCTTCTGGCCGGATTTCAGCGCGCCCTGCTCCACTGCGAGCGCGAGCGCCGACGGCAGCGCGGCCGAGCCGGTGTTGCCGAGCGTCTCGAAGGTCGAAAAATCCTTGGCGAGATCGAGGCCCACGGTCTGGTAAAGCTTGCGACGGTGCGTCGAGCCGACCTGGTGCGTGATGATGCGGTTCGGGGTGGCAATGCCCCAGCCCGTTTCTTTTTCGAAAGCCTGCCAAGTCTGGCGGGCGACCTCGACGCCAGCGACCAGCAGCTGCTCGGAATCCGTTTCCATCACGAGCGCGTCACCCTCGGAGTCGCCCTGGCAAAGCTCCACATGACTGGTGTCGGCGCGCACACTACCGCCGAGCAGGCGGTGCCGCGGTGCGCCGGCCGGCAGCAGGTCCTCGTGGCACACGACGGCGGCCACGGCGGCCGAGCCGATGGTAAGGTTGGCGAAGAACGGCTTGATGGCGTTGCGGTCAAGATTGGACGTGAGCAGGTGCTTGATCGTGCGCTCGACCAGCGGGCGGCCGTTTTCGCCGGACACGACCATGCCGCACTTGATCTGGCCGGAATCGATCATCGCGGCGAGCGTCACGAGCCCGTTCAGGAAGCCGAGGCAGGCATTGGAGAGATCGAAGATCTGGCAGTTCGGGCCGAGGCCGATCTTGTGGTGCGCGAACGAGGCGGTCGCCGGCTCGAGCATGTCGCGGCAGACGGCCGAATGGATCAGCACCTGCATCTGGTCCGCCTTGAGCGCGGACTTGGCGAGGACATTGCGGCCGGCGGCGGCACTGGCGTCGGACGGGCGCGTGCCCGGTGCCCAGGCGCGGCGTTCCTTGATGCCGGTCATCAGCTCGAGGCGGCCGGCGGGAAGCTTCAGGCGCTCGTAGAGCGGGCGCAGCTGCTCCTCGATGCCGGTGGAGGTTAATTTTTCCTCCGGCAGGGCGACCGCCAGCGACTCGATGCACGCGTGTTTGAAGCGCATGGCTTACTTCTCCGGCCGCATCGCGAGCCGGATGACTTCCTTGTCGAAATAGTTGCTGCCGAGGCCGGCGTCGACGACGAGCGTCGTGCCGTTGACGCCGCTGCTGCGCTCGCTGAGCAGGAAGAGCGCGACGTTGGCGACTTCCTGGGTCTCGAGGTTGCGCTTCCGGAACGTGAGCTTCTCGGCGTAGATGTAGCTCTCGATGTAACCGGGAATGCCGGCGGACGCGCTGGTCTTGAGCGGGCCGGAGCCGACGATGTTGCAGCGGATCTCGGTGCCGGAGGCGCCGAAGGATTTGGCGAGGAAGCGCGAGCAGGACTCGAGCGCGGCCTTGATCGGGCCCATGTAGCCGTAGTTGTCGGGCGTCACCAGCAGCGACGAGATGCCGATGCTGACGATGGAGGCGTTCTTCGCGAGGTGCGGCTTGAAGGCCTGCGCGAGCTCGACGAGCGAGAACGCGGAGATGGCCGTGGCCTGCAGGAAATCCTTCCGCTTCGTCTCGGCGAAGGTCTTGAAGCCCTCGCTGTAGTTGGCGAACGCGATCGAGTGCACGAGGCCGTGCAGCGGCGCGAAGCCGGCGGCGGCGACCTCGGCGGCGAGCCGGTCGCACGCACCTTCCTGTTCGGAGTCGCAGATGAACACCGGCTTGCCGGCGAGCTGCGCTTCCAGGGTCTTCTTGCGCGCCTCAGATCGGACGGCGTAGACGACGCGGGCACCCTGCTCTTCCAGCGACTTCGCGATGAACCAGGCGACGCTCTTCCTGTTCGCCACGCCCTGGACGAGGAACGTCTTGCTGGAAAGCTGCAGGAAGTCGCTCATGGGTGACCTTGCTTGTGGAGGCGGGGTGCCCTCACCCCGCGGGTTTCCGGCTGCGGGGCCCATGCCTCGCGGGGTGAGGGCACCCCGCCTCCATGGCTGAATTGTCCGATCAACCTCATGTGGTGACCTGGCCCTCGGGTGTCTTCCACGCCACGGCGAAATCGACGTTCATGACCTTCTTGTCTCCGTTCTTCATGAGGCCGGAGATGAAATGAAAACCGGCGGTGGTGCCGGTGCGCTTGACCTCGATGGTCACGGTGTCGCCCGGATAAACCGGCAGGCGGAAGCGGATGTCGCTCACCTTGCTCAGCAGCGGCACCCCGCCCTGCCCTGAGCTTGTCGAAGGGGCCATCAGCCTGGCCATGAGCAGCGCGCCGGTCTGGAACACGGCCTCGCTCAACAGCACGCCCGGCGTGATCGGGGCGCCGGGATAATGGCCCTTGTAGAAATCCTCGTCGGCGCGCCACGTGCGCCTGGCGACCAGGGTTTCACCGTCGTGCGAGACGATCTCGTCGACGAACAGGAACGGCGGGCGGTGCGGGATGAGTTTTTCGACTTCGGTCATGAACAGACGGGGAGATTAACCACGAAACACACGAAATACACGAAAAGGAATGCTTTGAAACATGGATGTGTGATTCGGGTCTGCAGAATGATTTTCGTGTGTTTGGTGTATTTCGTGGTGACTTACACTGGGGTCGTCACCCGTTTCTTCGCGGCGACGAACTTGTCGACCTGGTTGGCGACGATCACGCCGTAATTGATGGTGCCGAGCCAGCCCGACATGATGATGCCGACGGAGCCGGCGTGGTAGAGGCCCGGCAGTTGGTTCGGGAGATCCATCGAAACCTTGAGGCCCTCGAACTTCGTGCCGAAGGACGTGCCGCTCCAGTGGCGCGTGTAGTACTCGATTGTGCGCGGCGTGGCGGCCTCCATCCAGTCGATCTTGGCGCGGACGTCCGGGATGAATCTCTCGAGCGAGGCGATCGACTCGTCGATCAGGCGCTGCTTCTCCTTCGCGTACTGCTCCTCGCTGAGATTCTTCCAGTCCTCGTAGCGCGCGTTGATCGACACCACGACCGTGTAGCGGTCGGTGCCCGGGCGCGTGTCGGGATAGTACATCGAAAACGTCCGGCTCGTGGTGTGCAGGTCGACCAGCTTGTCGCTGGAGAACCTCGGCTCGTCGGACGTGAACACGAGGTCGCCGATGTGCGGGAGCGTCTCGCCCTTCCTGATACCGAGGTAGACCTGGCAGGAGCTGCTGTTGACGCGCACGGCCTTGGTCTGGGCGACGAACTCCGGCGTGAAGTTCTCCTCGCCGCCAAGGCGCAGCACCGTGTTCTTGATGTTGGAATTCGAGAGTACCGCGTCGCAGCGGATCGTCTTGCCGTTGGCGACGACGCCGACGACCTGCTTCTTGCCGTCGCGCTCCTCGGTCAGGACCTTCTCGACCAGCACGTGCTTCCGGAGGTCGACGCCGTTCTTCTTCATCTCCTCGGCCATCTTCTTCACGAGGACGTCGGTGCCGCCCTGGAAGGTGTAGACGCCCTTGCTCATGAAGTTGGAGAAAACGATGCCGAAGGTGATCGCGGGCTCGTTCAGCGTGGAACCGTTGGCGTAGGCGATCGGCTCCATCAGCAGGCGCTGGACGTCGTCGCGCCCCGGGAAGTACCGTTCGAACATCTGGCCGGTCGTCTCGGGGTTGTTGTCGTAGAAGTTCATCGCCCGCAGATCGGTGAAGAACCGCTCCACCGTCTCGGCCGGGACCTTGAATTTCTCGACCAGCTGGCGCGTGAAATCCTCGCGGTCGAAGGTCGTGTTGACCTCGAACTGCGGGTTGATGAAGCGGACGCCCTTCAGCTGGACGATCGAATCGGCGATGTCCTGGCTCCAGTACTTGCGCACCGACTTGATCATGCCGATCGGGAAGCCGTGCAGGGAAATGTCGAAGATATGGCCGCCCTTGCGGGTGAACCACGTGGCCAGGCCGCCCAGCTGGTAATGGTGCTCGAGCAGGAGCACCTTGTGCCCGCATTTCGCGAGCACATTGGCGGCCGTCAGGCCGCCCAGTCCGCTGCCGATGACCACCACGTCGTAGTGGTCGTCGATGTCTTTGAGCCAGTCGTAAGCCATGAAAAAGGGCCCCATGTGAGTGGGGCCCCGGGAAAAGCGCAACTCAGAGTTTGAGTGCTCGCAAGTACTTCAGGCTGTCCGGAATGCAGACCAGCGGGGTCGGCGTTTCGTCCTCGATAAAGAAGTGCTTCGTGCCGTTTTCCTCGGCTGTTTTCAGGACGGACGGCCAGTCGATCTGGCCGGTGCCGACGGCGACGTTGTCGATCGGGGCGGCGTGGCCGGTGGAGAGGCCGGTGACGGCGCCCTTCCGGATATCCTTCACGTGAAGCAGGGTCCAGCGGCCCGGGTATTTCTTGAGCAGCGTGACCGGATCCTGGCCGGCGTGGAAGACCCAGAACACGTCCATTTCGAGGTTGAGGTTCTCCGGCTTGGTCTCGGCGACGATGATTTCAAAAGCCGTCTTGCCGCCCTCGCTGGCGAGCGGGACGAACTCGAAGCCGTGGCAGTGCCAGGCGAACTGGATGCCGGCGGCGCGGAACGCCTCGCCCGCGCGGTTGAAGTCGATCGCGGCCTGGTGCGCCTGGGCGGCGGTGAGGCCGACCTTGTTGTCGTGCGGGATCCACGCGGTGGCGGCGTACTTGAGGCCGAGCACCTTCGCGTTCTTCACCGCGGTATCGAGATCCTTGGTCAGCATCTCGTAGCCGAAATGAGCACCGACCGCGTTCAGGCCGCGGTCCTTGATCATCTTGGCATACTCCTCGATCGGCACCGGCGGGGCGCCGTTGGCTTCGATCTCGGTGATCCCGTAGCTCTTGATCAGGTCAAGCGAGCCGGGGAGATCGGTCTTGGCGGTTTCGCGCAGGCTCCAGACCTGCAGGCCGAGATGGTCGTGGAAATCGACCTTGGCCAGCGCGGGAAGCACCAGCAGCGCGGAGAGCAACGCGAGCACGGGGTAACGGGATGTTTTCATGGGGTAAGCGATCAATTGTCACGTCCCGCTCTTTTGCAAGATGTGATAGTTGGCCATCGAGATGCCGCTGAGCATGGCGCCGATGATGCCGAGAAAACCCTGGTCGGTGCCGCACAGATAGAGGTTCGAGAGGTGCGTGCGGCCGTCGCGGACCTTGTGCGGCGCGCCGTAGATCGCGCCGTTGAGGTGGCCGGTGAACTTGCGGACGGTGCGCGGCGTGAACATGTCGGTGGTGAGCAGGTTCGCCGCGAGCGTCGCGTCATCCACCGGCGGCAGGAAGCGCCGCGCGCTGCGTTGCATCGCCTCCAGCGCGACCTTCTTGGCGGCCTGGTATTCCGGCTCGGGCAGCGCCGCCCACTTGGCGTAATTGGCCAGGCACGTGACGCGGAACAGGCCCTCGGGGAGTTCGCCGCCGGCGTAATCGAAATTGTTCGGGATGCAGATGACGCCACTGCGCGGATCGACGGCCTCCTTGGCGGCCGCGTATTCGAAACGCGCGGAGTCGTTGAAGAAGATGATGGTGTCATCGCCCCAGCCCCAGGTCGCGGGCGCCTGCTTGAAGACCGAGATGGTCTCGCAGAACGACAGCGCGCCGGTGTTGGCGTCGGCTTCGGCGGCGTGCGACGGCTCGCACAGCTTCATCGTCTCGGGAAAACCGGCTGACGAAATCACGTGGGTGGCGGTGACCTCGGTGCCATCGTCGAGCCGTAGCGCCGCCGCCCTGCCCTCGCGCTCGATGATCTTCGTCACGCCGCACTTCATGCGGCGCTCACCGCCGGCCTCGCGGTATTTCTCGAGCAGGACGCGGATGATCACGCGCACGCCGTAGAGCGGACGGGCGAAACCCTCGAGGTAGAGCGCCTTGAACATGATGACGAACTGGCCGAACTCCATGTCGCGCTCCTGCGCGCTGCCATAATACATCACGGGGCAAAAAATCATGTCGACGAGCAGCGGATCCGTGAGGTGCTGCGCCACGACCGCGCGCGCCGACACCGGCTTGGCGTCGAGCGAGACGTCGTCGTAGGTCTTCACCAGTTGCACGAGCTTGCGCCAGCCATCGGCCTGCGCGGGAAATTTGGCGACGACCTCCGCGTCGAGCACGGCGAAGTCATTCGTGAACTTCAGGGTCGTCTCGCCGCGCGGGCCGAAGCTGACCTTGGACTGCTTCTGCGGACAGAGCGCGAACTCATCGCGGTCGATGCGCAGCTGGCGGAGCAGCTTGCCGAGCGGCGTGCCTTTCACGCCCGCCGGCACGTAATTGGTCATCGCGTGCAGGCCGACATCGAACTTGCGGCCCGCGAGCGCGTAGAAGCTGTTCAGGCCGCCCGGCGCGTTGTGCCGCTCGAAGATGCAGACCTTCCTCCCGAAGTGCGCCAACCGGATGCCCGCCGCGAGGCCGGACATGCCGGCCCCGATGATCGCGACATCGTAGTGGGAGTCTTTCACGTGACCTTTTGTAGGGCGGGGTCGCCGCACCCCGCCATGAAAAAGGCGGGATCATCAGCCTCCGCCGGGCCTACGGCCGACAAGGCGATCCCGCCCTACAGGATGAGAAACCGAAGGGAAATCAGGCCTTGGCCTGGAACTTCGGCGTGAGGTACTCGGCGCAGCTGTCGAGCGAGGCGAGCTGCATGTAGTCGGCCTCCGGCACTTCGATGCCGTGGCGCTTGCGGAGCTCCATCACGATGTCGAGGAAGTCCATCGAATCCAGCTGGAGCTGGTCGCGGAGGCGCACGTCCGGCTTCACGGCACTGAGATCCTCATCGGGGGCGATGTCGGAAATGATGTCGATAACCAGCTTGCGGGTCTCGTCTTTGGTCATGGTAGAGGTGAGATGATTAGTTGCGGAAACGCTTGATGATGAGCGTTGAATTAATTCCGAGCATACCAAAGGAATTATTCAGGATTGCGTCAACCCGTTTAACGAACCGCGGCTGGTTGATGACCAAGCCGGGGATATCGCATTGAGGATCAAGTTCATCCACGTTGATGGTCGGATGGACCACCAAGTCGTCAAAGCTAGGCAGATTGCCCGCCAATTCAAGTGCGCCGGCGGCACCCATCGCGTGGCCGATGAAGCTTTTCGTGTTGTTGATCGCGGCCGGTTCCTTGCGGTCCTTGAAGACCTCGGCGATCGCCTGGCATTCCTGGATGTCGCCCTGCGGCGTGGAGGTAGCGTGCGTGTTCACGATGTCGATGTCATCGACCGTCATGCCGGCCTGCTTGAGCGCCTTGCGCACGCACTGGGCCTGGCGCTCGGGATTCGGCAGCACGTAGTCGGTGGCGTCGGAATTGACGCAGTAGCCCGCGATCTCGCCGTAGATCTTCGCGCCGCGCGCGAGGGCGTCGTCGAGGCGCTCGAGCGTGTAGATCGCGCCGCCTTCCGAGATCACGATGCCGTTGCGCGCCTTGTCGAACGGACGGCTGGCCTTGGTCGGGTCGGCGTGGGTCGCGAGCGCGTTCTGGCTCTTGAAACCGGCGAAGATGCCGAAGGTCTGCGGGCTTTCGCTCACGCCGCCGGCGATCGCGAGGTCGACCTCGCCGAGGCGCAGCATCTGCGCAGCGTGGATCAGGCCCATGTTGCCGGCCGCGCACGCCGCGCCGATCGTGTAGGCCGGGCCGGTCGTGCCGAGGTTGAGCGACACCTCGCCCGCCGGGCTGTTGGCCACGGTCCGCGGGTTGTGGTGGTGCGTCCAGAACTTCACGTCGTAATTGAACTTCGAGATGTTGTAGACCTCGTTCTCGGTCTCCACGTTGCCGTGCTCGGTGATGCCGAGGTAGACGCCGACCATGCCCTTGTCACGGGTCTCGAGGTTGATGCCGGAATCCGCCACCGCCTCGCGGGCGCAGTAGATGCTGATGCTGCCGGCGCGCGTGCCGATGCGGACATCCTTCTTCTTCTGGTATTTCAGCGGGTCGAAATTGCAGAGGCCGGCCGGCCACTGGCCCATGTACCGCACCTCGGTCATCTTGATGCCGGAAACGCCTTTCAGCAGGTTTTGACGGAACTCGGACAGGGTGTTGCCGTTCGGAGCAGTGAGTCCGATGCCGGTGATGACGATGCGCGCGTGCTTCATTTTGTGACCTGGAGGCTGTGGGAACAGATTTGCCTAGCCATCGGAAACTTAAAATCAATAACTCTCTCCCCATGAAAGTGCTCGTCGCCGGCGGAGCCGGCTATATCGGCAGCCATTGCGTCAAACAGCTCGTCGCCGCGGGCCATGAACCCGTCGTCGTCGACAACCTGGTTTACGGGCACCGCGCCGCCGTCGCGCCGGCAATCAAGTTCCACGACATCAACCTCGGCGATCCCGCCGCCATCGACCGCGTGCTCGCGGCCGAGAAGCCCGAGGCGGTCATGCACTTCGCGGCCTATGCCTACGTCGGCGAGTCCGTCACCAACCCGCTCAAATATTACCATAACAACGTGGCGGCGACCCTCATCCTGCTCGACACGATGCTGCGGCATGGGATCAAGAAGTTCGTCTTTTCCTCCACCTGCGCGACGTACGGCATCCCGGAAAGGATGCCGATCACCGAGGACCTGAACCAGAAGCCGATCAATCCTTACGGGCAGACCAAGCTCGACGTGGAGAACATGCTCAAGGCGCTCGCGCCGGCGACCGGCCTGAGCTTCGCCGCGTTCCGCTACTTCAACGCCGCCGGCGCGGCCGAGGACGGCTCGATCGGTGAGGACCACGATCCCGAGACGCACCTGATCCCGGTCGCCATCGGCGCCGCGCAGGGCCTCCGCCCCGCCCTGCAGGTCTTCGGCACCGACTACCCGACGCCCGACGGCACCTGCCTGCGCGACTACGTCCACGTCGACGACCTGAGCCGCGCGCACATCGCCGCGTTCAAGCTGCTCGAAAAGCCGTCGGCCCAGCATTTCTACAACCTCGGCACCGGCACGCCGACGTCCGTGCTCGAGGTCATCAAGGCGATCGAGAAGGTCTCCGGCCTCAAGGTGCCGGTGCAGTACGCGCCCCGCCGCGCGGGCGATCCGCCGGCGCTCTACGCCAACGCGACCAAGGCGAAGACCGAACTCAGCTGGACGCCGAAGTTCCAGTCGATCGAGCCGATCATCGAGACCGCCTGGCGCTGGCACCAAGCCAGGCCGAAGGGGTATCAGGATCGGAAGTAAGGTGGAGCGTGCTGACCTCAGCACGCTTGCCTTGAAGGAAGAAAAACGCGCTGGGGTCAGCGCGTTCCACCCTATTTCTTCACCGCCGCTTTCTTCTTCGGCGCGGCCCTGGCGGCCTCGCCTTCCGGCAGGCGCGAGGCCATGCCGGCGAGCAGCGTGGCCATTTCCTCGCCCGGGTGCTGCGCGCGCAGGGCCTTGGCGAGCTTGTCGTAGAGGCCTTCGAGGGAAACTTCCTCGCCGAGCGAACTCGCGCGGTTCTCGCGGACTTCCTCGGGCAGGTCCTTCGGCAGGATCGTGTCGCCGGTCGCCGCCACCGCGCTGCGGTAGACGACGTTCTCCAGCTCACGCACGTTGCCCGGCCACGAGTAGGCCGTGAACAGCGCGAGGGCCTCCGGCGAGACCTTGCGGGCCTTCACCTTCTTGGCCTTCACCAGGTTCTGGACGAAGAAATCGACGATCTGCGCGACATCCTCGGCGCGCTCGCGGAGCGGCGGGAGCTTCACCCGCACGACGTTGAGGCGGTAATAAAGATCCTCGCGGAATTTCTTTTCGCGGACGAGCTGCTCGAGATCCTTGTTCGTCGCGGCGATGACGCGGACGTTGACCTTGATCGTCTCGGTGCCGCCGACGCGCTGGATGTCGCCGACCTGAAGCACGCGCAGGATCTTGGTCTGCGTGGTCGGCGTCATGTCGCCGATCTCGTCGAGGAAGATGGTGCCGCCGTCGCAGAGCTCGAACTTGCCGAGACGCTGCGCGGTCGCGCCGGTGAATGATCCGCGCTCGTGGCCGAAGAGCTCGCTCTCGATCAGATTCTCCGGAATCGCCGCGCAGTTGACCGCGATGAAGCTTTTCGCCGCGCGGTGGCTGTGGCGGTGCAGGCTGCCGGCAACGAGCTCCTTGCCCGTGCCGCTCTCGCCCGTGATCATCACCGAGGCGTCGCTGGCCGCGAACTGGCCGATGATCTTGAAGACCTGCTGCATCGCCGCGGAGGAACCGATGATGCCCTCCTTGTGCTCGTCGGTGTTGATGACGGTCTTGTAGCCGGCGGCCGACTTGCTGTCCGCCTGGGTGCGCAGGGCGCTCTCGACAAGCGCGAGCAACTTCGGCGGGTCGAAGGGCTTCACCACGTAGTCGTAAGCGCCGAACTTCATCGCCTCGATGGCGGTCTGCGCGGTGCCGAACGCGGTCATGAAGATGATCAGCTGCTTCGGGTTGGCCGAGCGGATGTGCTGGAGCGTCTCCAGGCCCGACATGCCCGTCATGCGGTTGTCGAGCAGCACGACGTCCGGCGCCTGCTTCTTGACCGCCGCGACGCCCTCCTCGCCGCTGGCCGCCTCGGCGACCTGGTAACGCTGCGACGACAGCACCCGGTTCAGCGAGTAACGCACCTCGGTGTCATCATCGATGACCAGAATGCGGGGAGCGGGCGAAGCCTCGGACATGGATGCGGATGCGGAAATAATTAGCGTTTCGGGAGGGACGGTTCTACTTACCGGCCATGCTAGGCTGGTCAATTAACTTGTTTCGTATCTTTGGCATACGGCTCGCCGTCCATGTCACGTTCTTCCTGCTGCTCGCGTTCGTCGCCTGGCAAGGCTGGCAGGATGGCGGATGGGCCGGCCTGGTGTGGCAGGTCATCCTGGTCAGCGCGTTTTTTGTCTGCGTCGTGCTGCACGAGCTCGGGCACTCGCTGACCGCCCGGCGCTATGGCGTGAACGTGCCGCGCATCCTGCTCATGCCGATCGGCGGCATGGCGGAGTTCGACCACGTGCCGCGCCGGCCGTCGGCGGAATTCCTCATCACAATCGCCGGACCGGCCGTCAATTTCGCCATCGCCGCGCTGCTGCTGCCCTTCGTCTGGCGCTATGTCCTGGGTGCCGATGACGTGGCGGAATACTCGACCGCCGAAACGTTCACGGTGCTCTTCGAGTGGAACCTCGTCATGGGCTTCTTCAACCTGCTGCCGATCTACCCCATGGATGGCGGACGCATCCTGCGGTCGATCCTCGCGCTGTGGTTGCCGTACTTGAATGCCACGTGGTGGGCCGTGACGGTGACGCGCTTCCTGGCGCCGGTGTTCAGCTTCATCGCCTTCTATTATCTCGGTTGGAAGATGCTCGGGATTCTCTTCATCTTCATTTTCTTCGCTGGCAACGCCGAGTATCGCGTGCTCCGGCGCCGCGAACAGGAAGCCGCGTACTGGGCGGAAGCCGCCCGGCGGATTGTCACGGCCGCCCCTCCGCCAGCCACGGAACCGCCTTTGCTCGATCACGGCGCGAACTGAAAACAGAAAAGCCACCCCGGAGGGTGGCAGCTTGCCTTTCCAAGTGGCTTGCCATCCGCAGCTTCCACCGGAGGCCGAATTTAAAGCCCTCCGTCGCCAAGCCTATGGAGGGCATCCTTCGCTTCCGTTTCACTGGGCGAAGGATGGTGGACCCTAGCGGGTTCGAACCGCTGACCTCCTCAATGCCATTGAGGCGCTCTACCAACTGAGCTAAGAGCCCAAACGAAGGGCCAAGAAGCAGTTTTCGTCCGGCAAATGCAAGGGGAATTTTTGATGGCGTCCCAATTTGATATGTCATCGCGAGGGGCGCGAAGCGTGCCGTGGCGATCCAGCTAGATGGATTGCTTCGTCACCCGCTTCGCGGGCTCCTCGCAATGACAAACCAGGACCCTGCGGACTTTGATCTTATGCTTCGTCCCGCATGCGGAAGGTCACGGTCCAGGTGTCGGGGCGGCGGTTGGGCGTGGGCCCGATCGAGCGCATGCGCAGGAAAGCCTCGAGCACGGACTGGTCGAATGCCTTGTCGCCGGACGATTTCGAGATGCGCGGGTTCAGGATCGCTCCGCTGGCGGTGATGTCGAAGGTCACTTTGGCTTCGAGCGTGTCGCTCACGCCCGGCGGCGGTTCGTGGGCGCGTTTCAGCTCCTGGATCAGCAGGGAAATGTAGGTGCTCATCTGGTCGGCCTGCTCGCGCGTCATCGCCTTGCCGCCCTCGCCGCTCTTGGAGCGGGTCGAGCCGCCCTTCACGCCATCGGCGATGCCCTGCGCGTCGACGCGCGCCCCCGAGGTCTTGCGGGGGGCGGCGTTGCTGGAGGCGGTCTGCTTCGGGGTCGGGTGCTTCTTGAGATAGTCCTTGTAGGAGATGCGCTGCTGCTTGTTCATCTCCTTTGTCATCGAGGTATTGGGCTTCGGCTTGGCGACGGGCTTCTCGACCGGCTTCGGCTTTTCCACCGGCTTGGGCGGCGCCTTCTCGGCCGGCGGCGGTTCGACCGGGGCCTCCTCGGCCGGCGGGGTCTGCACGACCGGCTCGGGATCGGGCATGGAGGCGATGGTCTCGACCACCGGCACCTCGAGCTTAACGGGCGCGGTGGAATTGCCCAGGGCGGGCGCCTCGAGCGACTCGACACCCGGCGTGCGGGGACCCTGCACCAGCTCGAAGATCACGGGCGCATCCTTCACCTGCCGCGCGGCGAAGAAGGTGATCAGGACGATGGCCCCGATCGCACCGGCGTGCAGCAGCAGCGAAATGACCACCGAGTTGGCCGTGTTCGCGCGCATCAGGTCATCGAGCCTCCGTGTCGAACGTGATCTTCGTGAGGTTGTGCTTCTTCACCTCGTCCATGATGCGCACCACCTGCTGCCACTGCAGCGTGAGGTCGGCGCGGATGCGGATGACGGGCTGCTTCGGCTTGGCCGCCTCGGCCATCAGGTTGCGCGAGATCTCGGGCAGCGACATGCGCTGCGGGCCGTAGTAGAAGTTGCCGTCGCGATCGATGGAGATGGCGATGAACACCGTGTCGGGGTCGGCCTTGGGCTGCGCGCGCTTCGATTCGCCGGGCAGGTTCACCGGGATCGTCTGCTCCTGCTGGATGAGCGGCGTCGCGATCATGAAGATGATCAGCAGCGTGAACCCGAGGTCCACGAGGTTCGTGATGTTCAGCTCCGCGACGGGATGGAGCTGGCTCTTGCGGCGGAACGAGCGGGCCATGGCGTCAGTCCAGCTTGGCCTCCAGTTCGATGCGGTCCGCCAGGCTGCTGGCGTAGTTTTCCATCTCGGTGATCATCTGCTTCACGCGGCCGAGGAGGAAATTGTAGCCGAAGACGGACGGGATGGCGACGATCAGGCCGGAGATCGTGGTGAGCAGCGCGGCGGACACGCCGGGGGCGAGGGTCTGGATGCTGGCGGTCTGCATGACCGACACGGACACGAACGCCTCCATCACGCCCCACACGGTGCCGAAGAGGCCCATGAACGGCGCGCCCGAGACGATCGAGGCGAGGAAGATCATGCTGGATTCGTAGCGCAGCGTCTGGCGCGCGAGCGCGCGCTGGATGGCGTTCTCGGCGTGCTCGAGGCGGCCGCGCACCGAGTCCTCGCCCTTTTCCTTGAGGGTGGCGGCGGCACGCCAGTAGGCCTCGATGGCGTCGGCGGTCAGGTCGGCGTACGGGATGTCGCGCCGGCCGCGCATGTTGTCGGGGAGCTGCAGCACGTGGCGCTCCTGGTTGAGGCGCTGCTCGAAGACGAAGTTGAGCTGGCGGAGCTTCTTCAGCTCGGCGTTTTTCCCGAGCATCACGGCCCAGGCGATGATGCTGAAGACGCCGAGCAGCACGATGACGCTCTGGCCCACCGCATCGGTGGTGAGAAAGACCTGCCAGACGTTGACGACGGAGAGGAAAACAGGAGGCGCAAGGAGGCTGGACATGTGGCGGCAGTGTTGGGCCGTTTGCGGGGCGCAATCAACGGCATTTTCGAAGACACGCGCCGCTGAATCTGGTTGCGCGGCATCCGGGCGGTTGGTTCGCTGCGGCCTCCTTCCCCTTCATGCCTCTCAAATCCAAACCCGCCGGCAAACTCATCTCGTTCGAAGGCTCCGAAGGCAGCGGCAAGTCGACCCAGATCGCCCGCCTGGCCGCCCGCCTCCAGCAGGAAGGCCGCGAGGTCGTCGCCACCCGCGAGCCGGGCGGCACCGAGATCGGCGAGCAGATCCGGAACATCATCGTCCATAACTCCCGCGGCGACGAAATGTGCCCGGAAACCGAACTGCTGCTCTTCACCGCCGCCCGCGCCCAGGTGGTCCGCGAGGTCATCGCCCCGGCCATGGTGCGCGGTGCCATCGTGCTGAGCGACCGCTTCCTCGATTCCTCGACCGTCTACCAGGGCGTCGCCCGCAACCTGGCGCCCGGCCCGGTCAACGCGATCAACCTCTTTGCGGTCGGCAACGTCATGCCCGACCTCACCGTCGTGATCGACGTCCCGACCGAGGTCAGCCTGCAGCGCGTCCGCCAGCGCGCCTCCGACCTGCCCGACCGCATGGAGCGCGAGAACATCACTTTCTACCAAAAGGTCCGCGACGGCTACCTGCTGCTCGCCACGCAGTGGCCGGGGCGCGTGGTCGTGATCGACGGCACGCTCACGCCGGACGCCATCGAGAAGAAGATCTGGGCCGAGGTGCAGAAACGTCTCGGCTGACTATCTGTCCCCCGTCTCCTGCCGACTGTCCCCTGATTCATGTCCGCCGCCGCTCCCCTTCCCTGGCCCGCCGCCTTGACCGGCACGCCCACGGTCAGCGTGATCGAGCGCGCGATCGAGCGGCAGCGCCTCGCGCACAGCCTCCTGCTGCACGGTGAAAACCTCAGCACGCTCGCCTCGGTGGCGCATGCCATCGCCGACCGGCTGCTGAACGACCCGCGCGACCAGTCCCAGTACTTCCCGCCGAAGAGCCACCCGGACTTCCTTGCCCTGCGCCCGGCCGGAAAATCGCGCCAGATCGGCGTCGAGCCGATGCGCGAGATCATCGGCCGCCTGCAGGTGTCGCCGCAGGTTTCCCGCCGCAAGGTCCTCGTCGTCTACGAGGCCGACCGGATGAATCACAACACGGCCAACGTCTTCCTCAAGACGCTCGAGGAGCCAACCGCCAGCACGACGATCATGCTGCTGACGACGCACCCGTACACGCTGCTGCCGACGATCCGCAGCCGCTGCCTGCATTTCCGCTTCACCGATTCCGGCCACGAGGCGCTGGCGGACGCCGACGACGCCACGCGCGAACTCTGGCGCAACACCCTCGCCGACTACGCGGCGTGGCTCGGCGCGGCCGTGGGCGGCGTGACCGACAAGCGCGCCATCGCCGACCAGGTCATGGGCGTCTATGGCCTCGTGACCCGTTTCAATGCAGTGCTCGCCGCCGCGACCGACCAGATCTGGAAGCAGCAAAAGGAGAAGCTGCCCGAGGAAATCGGTGACGAGGAACAGGCCGCCATCGAAACCGGCATCGCCAACGGCGTCCGGACGAAGCTCTTTGCCGAATTGGAGCAAGCCACGCGTGGTTTTGCGCAGCAGCGCCTGCTCGAGGGCGACGAGGTGCTTCGCCGCTCGCTGGTCGCGGCCATCGCGCAGCTGGAACACGACATCGGCCTGCTCCGCCTGAATCTCAACGAGTCGGCGGCCCTCGAAAACTTCCTGCTTTCGTCGCTGCGCATCTGGGCCCGGCGATGAACCCCCGGCGCGGGGGACGGGCCGGCGCGGCGCTTGCGACGGCCACACTCCATGAAATTTCATCGGGAAACAATCCGTGCCTGAATCCCGGCTATAAGCTGGGTCGATATGCCGCCGGCCGGCGCGCCGGGCTCGAAGTCGGTCTGGCGTCCGAGGGCCTGCGCCGGTGTTATCCGGGGGCACACCGTTTCGGATGACATCGCCTGCACCTGCTTCCACTCCCCCCACGCTCCTCGGGATCGCGTGGCCGATCTTTGTCGAGCAGAGCCTGCGCATCCTGATTGGCACCGTGGACACCTTCATGGTTAGCCATGTGGCCGATGGCGCGGTGGCAGCGCTGGGCGTGTCGCACCGCCTGATCATGACGGCGCTGATCTGTTTCAACTTCATCGGCGTGGGCACGAGCGTGGTCATCACCCACCACCTCGGGGCCGGCGACCGGACCGGTGCGCGGGGCATCGCGGGCACGGCGCTCGGCGTGAATCTCTGGCTCGGCCTTCTTGTCAGTACGGTGATGGTGGCCGCCGCCGCCCCGATCCTGCGGCTGATGCAGCTGCCGGGCGCCCTGATGGTCTATGCCCTGCCCTTTCTCTCGATCATGGGCGGCACGCTCTTCCTCGAGGCGGTCAACATCGCGGTCGGCGCCATCCTGCGCGCGCACGGCCACACGCGCGAGGTGATGTTCGTCACCGTCGGCCAGAACCTCGTCAACATCCTCGGCAATTCGCTCGCGCTCTTCGGCTGGTTCGGCCTGCCGCGCTTCGGCGTCGAGGGCGTGGCCATCTCGAGCGCGGTCAGCCGCGTGCTCGCCGCCGCCGCGCTGCTCTGGCTCCTGCACCGCCAGCTCGGCCTCGGGATCCGCTGGCGCAACCTCTTCGAACTCCCCCTCGACCGCCTCCGCCGCATCCTGCACATCGGCCTGCCGGCCGCGGGCGAAAACCTCTGCTACTGGCTGGCCCTGCTGCTGGTCACGAGCTTCATCGCCCGCATGGGCGCGGTCAGCCTGTCCATCATGGCCTACGCGCAGCAGGTGCAGTCGCTGGTCATCCTGTTCAGCCTGTCGCTCGGCCTCGGCACGGAGATCGTGGTCGGGCGCCTCGTGGGCGCGGGCGATTTCGAGGGCGCCTACCGCCAGCTGCTGGCCAGCCTCAAGCTCAGCTTCATCCTGTGCGCGGTCGGCATGGCCATCGTCGCCGTGGCGGCGCCGCGGCTGATCGGGCTGTTTTCGACCGATCCCGAGATCATCCGCGGCGGCGCCCTGCTGCTGCGCATCTCGGTGGTGCTGGAGATCGGGCGCGTCTTCAACGTGATCGTGATCAACTCGCTCCGGGCCACGGGCGATGCGCGCTTCCCGGTGCAGATCGCCGCGGTCTTCATGTGGCTCGTCTGGGTGCCCAACGCCTGGTTCCTCGGCCTGCACCTCGGCTGGGGCCTCGTGGGCATCTGGATCTCGATGACCCTCGACGAGTGGGTGCGCGGCCTCGCGATGTACTACCGCTGGGTGAAGCGGAAATGGCTGCCGGCCGCAGAGCGCAGCCGCGCCGAGGTCATGCGCAACCACGTGCCGCTGGTCAGCGAAACATGACCGGGGCCGGACGGGTTTTGACCACGGATTGCACGGATGATCACGGATTGGTTTGAAGCGGGGTCGATCCGTTAAATCCGTGGTCAAACCTGCTTTCGCATGGTGGAGACAAACGCTTCGCGCGCCTCCATGTGCGGGTTGTGCCCCCCCTCGGCGATGACCTCGAAGGTTGCGCGGGGAAAATGCCGCAGGATCGCGGCGTGGTCGGCCGGCGAGACGTATTGGGACCGGCCGCCGGAGATGAAATGCGCCGGACCATCGTAGCGGTCGGTTGGCTGCAGGCTGTTCTTCTCGAGCACGGGCAGCGCCGCGGTGAGCACCGGCAGGTTGGCGATCCAGCGCCACGAGCCGTCCTCGTTGCGCTCGAGGTTGGTCGCGAGGAATTTCCTCATGCCGAGACCGGGCACCAGCGCCTCGAAGCGCATCTCCGCCTCGGCGCGCGAGGACAGGCTGCCGAGGTCGAGCTGGTTCATGGCGGCGAATTCGTTGCGGTGCGCGGCCCAGGCATAATCCTTGGGCGCGATGTCCACGACGACCAGCCGCTCGACCCGCTCCGGGTGCCGGCAGGCCAGCAGCATCGCGGTCTTCCCGCCCATGCTGTGTCCGACCAGCGTGGCGCGCGCGATGCCCCGCTCCTGCATCCAGGTGGCGACATCCTCCGCGAGCAATTCGTAGGTCATGCCGTCCTCATGCGGCGACTTGCCGTGGTTGCGGGCGTCGAGGGCCAGCACATGCCAGTGCTGCGCCAGGTCGCGCCCGGCGGTCTGCCAGTTGCGGGACGAGCCGAGCAGCCCGTGCAGCACGAGCAGCGGGGGCTTCCCTTCCCCACCCAGGTCGACGTGATGTAAGTGAACCACGGAGACACGGAGACACCAAGACGGACCACAGACCAAGACGAAACTCTCCGGCGCCCTGAATTTTCTTCGTGCCCTCCGTGCCTCTGTGGTTCAAACAGACCGGCTATGTCCGGAGAGAAGCTAACGCCGATGATGCAGCAGTACTTTGACGCCAAGCGCGGGCTGCCGGCGAACACCCTGCTCCTCTTCCGGCTCGGCGATTTCTACGAGATGTTCTTCGAGGATGCCGAGATCGGCTCCCGCCTGCTCGGGCTCACGCTGACCAAGCGGCAGGACACGCCGATGTGCGGCCTGCCGCATCACGCCGCCGAGAACTATGTCGCCAAGCTCCTCGCCGCCGGGAAAAAAGTCGCCATCTGCGACCAGTCCGAGCCGGCCGTCACCGGCAAGCTCGTGAAGCGCGCCATCACGCGCATCCTCTCGCCCGGCACCACGCTCTCGGCCAACCAGCTCGACGCCGCGAAGAACCATTACCTCTGCGCACTGACGCTGAATGATGCCGGCCTGCATGCCGCCTGGCTCGACCTTTCGACCGGCGAGTTCCGCCTCGCGACCGACGCCCGCCCGGAGAACCTGCTGCCGGTGCTCACCGCGCTCGACCCGGCGGAACTCATCCTGATCGAGGGCCAGCTGGAGAAATGGAAGGCGGCCCCGCACGAACAGCACTCGGTTCACGCCCTGCAGCACTTCTGCGACGGCCGCCTCATCTCCGAGCTGCCCGGCTACCATTTCGAAATCACCGAGGGTGCGCGCAGCGTGATGGAAACCCTCGGCGTGCTGAACCTGCAGGGTTTCGGCCTGGCGAACACGCATCCCGCACTCGGCGCCGCGGGCGCGGTGGTTTACTACGCCACGGAAAACCTCCGGGCCAAGCCCGAGAACCTGCGCTCGCTGCAGGAATACCGCAGCACGCGCACGCTCCTTCTCGACCCGGCCACGCTCCGCAACCTGGAGATCTTCGCCTCCACCCGCGGCACCCGCGAGGCCTCGCTGCTCGGGGCCGTCGACCGCGCCACGACGGCCGCCGGCTCGCGCCTGCTGGAGCGCTGGCTCGCCGCGCCCGGGCTCGATTTGCCCGAGATCAAGCGCCGCCAGGCCGTCGTCGGCGAACTCCTTTCCCAGCCGGGCGATCTCGCCAACCTGCGCGAGCTGCTGAACAAGGTGCGCGACATCTCGCGCATCCTCGGCCGCCTGCAGAACCGCCTCCGCAACCCGCGGGAACTCGGCGGCGTGCGCGACACGCTCGCGCAGATCCCGCCGATCATGGCGGGCCTCGACCTGCTCGACTCGCACCTGGTCGGCGCGCGCGGCGGCGCCGTCTCCGGACTGCGCCAGCGGCTGACCGACCAGCCGGAGCTGCGCGAGCTGCTGGCGCGCGGCCTGGCCGACGAGCTGCCCAACGATCTGCAGGAGGGAAACTACATTCGCACCGGCTATGACGCCGAGCTCGACCGCCTGCGCGGGCTGACCACCGACAACAAGTCGTGGCTGGCCGAGCTCGAGCGCGCCGAGCAGGAGCGCACCGGCATCAAGAGCCTCAAGGTCCGGTACACGTCCGTCTTCGGCTACTACATCGAGGTCACCAAGGCCAACCTCGCGGCGGTGCCGTCCGACTACATCCGCAAGCAGACCACCGCCGGCGGCGAGCGCTTCGTGACCGAGGCGCTCAAGCTGAAGGAAAAGGAAATCTTCTCCGCCGAGGAGAAATCGCTCGCCCGCGAACTCGAGCTCTTCGGCACGCTGGTGGCCGCCGTGCTGGCGCAGGCCGCGCCGCTGACCGCCACCGCCGAGGCGCTGGCCGAGCTCGACGTGCTCGCCGGCTGGGCCGTGCTGGCCCGCGAGATGGACTATTGCCGCCCGGAACTGAGCGAAGGCGACGAACTGGCGATCACCGACGGACGCCACCCCGTCGTCGAGCAGATGATGAAGACCGAGCGGCTCGGCCTCGCCGGCAGCTACACCTTCGTGCCGAACGACACCGCGCTCTCCGCCTCATCCGCGCAGATCCAGCTCATCACCGGCCCGAACATGGCGGGCAAATCCACCTACATCCGCCAGGTTGCGCTGATCACGCTGATGGCGCAGGTCGGCTGCTGGGTGCCCGCGAAGGCCTGCCGGCTCGGTCTGGTCGACCGCATCTTTTCGCGCGTCGGCGCCAGCGACGACCTCGCGCGCGGCAACTCGACCTTCATGGTCGAGATGAACGAGACGGCGAACATCCTGAACAACACGACCGACCGTTCGCTCATCATCCTCGACGAGATCGGCCGCGGCACGTCGACCTACGACGGCCTGAGCATCGCGTGGGCGGTGGTGGAGCACCTGCACCGCGGTCCCGAGCGCGGCCCGCGCACGCTGTTCGCCACGCACTACCAGGAACTCACGCAGCTGGAGAAGCACCTGCCCCGCCTGAAGAACTATTCCGTCGCCGTGAAGGAGTGGAACGACGAGATCGTCTTCGTGCGCCGCGTGGTGCCCGGCGCCGCCGACCGCAGCTACGGCATCCAGGTGGCGCGCCTCGCCGGCCTGCCGCTGGCCGTGATCGACCGCGCCAAGACCATCCTCGAGCGCCTCGAGTCCGACGACGCCTCCGTCTCCCTGCCCGCGCCGCAAACGCGGCCCAAGAAGAAGATCAGCATGGAAGCGGAGAAGGACGGCGGGCAGCTGGATTTGTTGTGAGCTGAAGAGTCTCGCCCAGCAGGCGGGTGACGCTACGTTATCCCTGCGGTGCCGCAATTGGAGGGCCCAGCTCCCGCTGGGCCGGTTAGATGTCCACCGGCGATTACAGTCCACAACCTGCGCGCAGCCGTCCCGTCCACCACGCGTTGATCGAGGATCACGGCCGTACGGCCATCGTATTCCTAACCGTCTGTACCAAACACCGCCAGCTCATGCTTGCGACTCCCGCCATGCATGCAGCCCTTCTGGCGGTCTGGTCTGCATCTGCATACTGGCTGGTGGGGCGTTACGTAATCCTGCCAGATCACATCCATCTGTTCTGCTCTCCGCGTGGCAACACAGAGATCACGCTGGCGAATTGGGTTCGCTACTGGAAAAGCCAAGTCACCAGATCGACAGGTCACGGCGCGGAAGCGCTCTGGCAAAAGAATTTCTGGGACACTCAACTTCGACAGGAACACAGCTATTCAGCCAAGTGGGAGTATGTGCGGAATAATCCGGTAAGGCACCGTCTGTGCCTGGCGGCTGACGACTGGCCTTATCAGGGTGAGCTGAACGTATTGCGCTGGCGGGAATAAACGGCCCAGCGGGAGCTGGGCCCTCCACCAATCACCGCCCTCAATACCCCGCCAAAAACTCCGCCGGCAGCGGGGCGTGCGCCTTGAAGGCGAAGCTTTTCCCGCCGAACTCGTAGGTGAACGCGGTCTCGAGCGAGTGCAGGAACAGGCGCTTGGTCTTGTTCGCCTTCGCGAACTCGCGGTTGAGCGCGAAATTGCCGTAGGTCTGGTCGCCGATGATCGGCAGCTGGTGCTTGGCGCACTGCACGCGGAGCTGGTGGCTGCGCCCGGTGCGCGGCTCGAGGCGGATGAGCGCCGTCGAGAAATTCCGCTGCGCGTGCCGGACCACCTCGAACGCCGTTTCCGTCGGCACGTTGCCGTGCGCGACGACGCGGATCTTCGCGCCCTGCTTCTGCACGGCGATCTGGTCGCGCCAGACGCCCGCCTGGTTGTGCGGGTGGCCGAAGACGAGCGCGTTGTAGGTCTTGCGCACCTGCTTCCGCGCGAAGTGCTCGCGCACAACCAGAGCCAGCTTCGCGCTGGCGGCGGTGAGGATCACGCCGGAGGTCGCGGAATCGAGCCGGTTGAGGAGCCAGAGCTGCCGGGGCGCGCCGTCGGCCGCCTTCCAAGTGTAGCACTGGGCTTCCTTGTCGTACCGGCAGGTCAGCAGCGCGCGGGCTTCGTCCTCGGATCCATTCGGGTGCGAAAGCACGCCGGCCGGTTTGTCGAACGCCGCGAGCCCGTTGGCGTCGCCGGCCAGCTGGCGGACCCCGTCATGGAGCGGCAGCGTGGCCCAGAAATCGTCCGGCACCGCGCTCACTGGTAGTAGAACGCGAAGGTCAGCTGCTGCTCGTCACCGAGGAGCGCGATCATCTGATCGGTCCATTTGCGGTACGGCTGGCGGGCCTGGATGGCGGCCTGGCAGGAGAACACGCCCTGCTTGCCGGCATCGGCGTCCTCGACCTTCACGATGTCGACTTCGCCCCTGGAATTGAGCTTGAAGGTGATGATCACGTGCGAGCCGTGCGGCGGCGACACGCGGCTTTCCTCGAGAATGCTGTACCACTGGACCTGGACGATTTCCTGCAGCTCGTTCAGGTACTCGCCATACTCGCTCCAGCGGGCGTCACGGCCGATCACACCGACGTTGGTCACGCCGGCGGCGCGATTGGTGAGAATCGTCGTGCGCGGCGCGGTGACGCGCTGGCGGGCCTTGGGCTGGGCGCGGTGGGCGGCCTCGATGGCGGCGAGCGCGCCGTCCGGGCTCTTGGAATCGGGCGCGCCCTCGAATTTCTGGTCCGCGTTGTTCGAGGGCGTCTTGCTGTCGGAAATGTTGGTGGCGACGCCTTCCTCCGACTTGCCCTCCGACTTGTCGAAGCCGCTCAACGGGCTCTGGTTCATGCGGGCCTTCTGCTCCTGCTGCTCGGTCTGGTCCGGGTTCGTGACCTCCGGCACGGCCTGCGAGCCGGCCTGCGGTTTCGACAGGTCGCCGCTGACGATGGACGTATCGTTTTTGATTTTGTCCTGCGCGTTCGTGATCGACGGACGGTGCTCGGGATCGAGCTCCTTCGCGGCCACTTCCTGGGCGGACTGCTGGTTCCGGTTGCTGAAATTGTTGGTCTTGTCGGGCTCGTTGGCCGGCGCGTCGGGGTTGGTGTCGACGAACTGCGACGGCGGGCGCTCCGGTTCCCGGGCCGCGGGCGCGAGCTCGAAGTCGAACGTCTTGCCCTGGTTCTGGTTGACCGAAATGCCGGTGTGGATGCCCGAGAACTTGTCGAACGAGAACCGCGGCGCGAGCATCAGGAGGATGACGTGAACCGCGACCGTGGCGACGAGGCCGATGAGGATGGACCGGTCAGTCGTGTCCTTGATGGCATCCAGCTCGCGCGCGCCGGATTCTGCGGATGAGTTGCTCAATCGGGGTGGAATTAGCGCCCTAGACCCGCACGAGTCAAAAGTTGTTTCATTTCTTCGACCGGCAAACCGACAATATTTGTGAGGGAACCGGTGTAACCGGCTACGAGCAGGTCCGTCTGTTCCTGGATCGCATAGCCGCCGGCCTTGTCGAGGGTGTGCACGCGGCTCAGGTAGAGCTCGATGGTGGCTTCGTCGAGGGTCTTGAAGGTGACTTCGCTGGCCACGCCCTGGTCGAGTTTCAGGCCGTCGGACAGCCGGCGGATCGCCAGCCCGGTGAAGACCGTGTGGCTGCGCCCGCTGAGCAACCGCAGCATGGCGCGAGCCTCGGCACCGTCGCGCGGCTTGTTGAGCACGGTACGCCCCACGAAAACGGTCGTGTCGGCCCCGATCACCGTCGCCTCGGGATGACGGGCGGCCACCCAATCGGCTTTCAGCGCGGCGTTGTGCCGCACCATTTCGCGCGGGTCGGAGTCGGGGTCCTCGTGCTCGGTCACGTCCGCCGGGATCACGGTGAACGGCACGCCCAGGCCGGCCAGCAGCTCCTTCCGGCGCGGCGAGGCGGAGGCGAGGATCAGCGGTGATGATTTTTGACCTAACAGCATGGCGGATTGGCGGTTGCAGTCCGGTGGTTTGGTCGCAATTTGTCTAACCCAATTTTCCCATGCGCATCGGCCTGGCCCAGATCAACACCATCGTCGGCGACCTCGCGGGCAACCGCCTCCTGATCGAGGCGGCGTACAAGACCTTGGTCGCGCAAGGCGCCGAACTGGTCGTCTTCCCGGAACTGGTGGTCTGCGGTTACCCGCCCCGCGACCTGCTGTTCAAAAAGCGCTTCGTGGCCGACGTCGAACGCGTCACCCGCGAACTGGCCGGCCTGATCGGCGCGGTGCCGGCCGTCATCGGCTACACCGAGGCCAACACCACCGGCCAGGGCCGCCCGGCGTTCAATTCCGCGGCCTTCTGTCATCAGGGCAGGATTCTCGTCTCTGCGCGCAAATGCCTCCTGCCGACCTACGACGTCTTCGACGAAGACCGCTACTTCGAGCCGGCGTCCGCACCGGTGGTCGTGGACTTCAACGGCCAGCGCATCGGCATCACGATTTGCGAGGACATCTGGACGCACGAAATGATCTCCACGCGCCGGCTCTACCATGGCGTTGATCCGGTCGCCCAGCTCAAGGGGCGCTGCAACGTCATGGTCAACCTCTCCGCCAGCCCGTGGAACCACGGCAAGGGCGGCGTGCGCCAGAAGCTTGTCGCCGACACCGCGCGCCAGCTCGGTTGTCCGGTCGCCTACGTCAACGCCATCGGCGGTAATGACGAACTGCTCTTCGATGGCCGCAGCATCGTCACCGACGCCACCGGCCGCGTATGCGGCGGGCTCGCGGCGTTCCGCGACGACCTGCAGGTGATCGACACCAATTTGGAGGCGGGACTATCAGTCCCGCGCGGGACCGCTGGTCCCGCCTCCATCCATCCGACCTTCGATCAGGAAGACCTCGCGGACATCCACGACGGCCTCGTGATGGGCCTGCGCGATTACGTGACGAAGACCGGCTTCAAGAAAGTGCTGCTCGGCCTTTCCGGCGGCATCGACTCGGCGATCACCGCGGTCCTCGCCGCGCAGGCGCTCGGCCCGCAGAACGTCATCGGCATCAGCCTGCCGTCGGAGATTTCCAGCCAGCACTCGCGCGACGACGCCGCGGCCGTGGCGAAAAACCTCGGCATCCAGTACCACACGCTGGCCATCGCCGACGTGGTGTCAGCCGCCGAGAAAACGCTCGCCCCGATCTTTGCCGGGCGTGCACGCGACATCGCCGAGGAAAACATCCAGGCCCGCGCCCGCGGCCTGCTGCTGATGGCGATCTCGAACAAGTTCGGCGCGCTGCTCCTCACCACCGGCAACAAGAGCGAACTCGCGGTCGGCTACTGCACGCTCTACGGCGACATGTGCGGCGGTTTGGCGGTCATCAGCGACGTGCTCAAGACCCAGGTGTACGCGCTCTCCCACTGGATCAACCGCCACGAGGAAATCATTCCGAAGAACTCCATCGACAAGGCCCCGAGCGCCGAGCTGCGGCCCGACCAAACGGACCAGGACTCGCTGCCGCCGTACGACCTGCTCGACGCCATCCTCAAGAGCTACGTCGAGGAAGGCCTGTCGCGCGCCGACCTCGTCGCCAAGGGCTTCGATCAGGCGGTCGTCAACGACATCGTCCGCAAGGTCGACCTCAACGAGTACAAGCGCAAGCAGGCCGCCCCCGGCCTGAAGATCACGCCCCTCGCCTTCGGCGTCGGCCGCCGCATCCCGATCGTGCAAAAATACGTGAGCTGAGCTTTCCGGACGGGCACCACTAATCCATACTGACGGGCCACTAATGGAGCAATCCCATGACAACGTCAGCAGGGCTATTCGCGCAAGAGGGCTATGACTTCATGGCCGCGGTTTTCGCAGTCCACACAGAGTTAGGTAATGGCTTCCTTGAGGAAGTTTATCACGAGGCGCTTGAACTTGAGCTAACAAGGCGGGGAATCGCTCATGGATCTAATCAAAGGCTTTCTCTGACCTACAAAGGTGCGACTCTTCAGAAATACTATGTGGCCGATATGATTGTCGGCGGACAAATCGTCGTAGAATTGAAAGCGGTGAAGACATTGACCGCCGAGCACGACGCCCAGCTAATCAATTAGCTCAAAGCCACCAAAAAGCGTGTGGGGTATCTCATAAACTTCGGTTCATTTCCCCGTCTTCAATGGAAACGTCTGGTGCTCTGAATTAGTGTCCACTTAGTGTGAATTAGTGGTGCCCATGCCTTCCTCTGAATCCCTCTTCACCCGCGCCCAGCAGCTCATTCCCGGCGGCGTCAATTCGCCGGTGCGCGCTTTTCGCTCCGTCGGCGGCGCGCCGTTCTTCACCAAGTCGGCGCAGGGGGCGACGCTCACGACGGCCGACGGCCGCGAGCTGATCGACTTCGTCTGCACGTGGGGCCCGGCGATCCACGGGCACAACCACCCGCGCATCAAGGCCGCCATCGCGAAGGCGCTCGATGCCGGCACGTCCTTCGGCACGCCGAATCCCTACGAGGTCGCAATGGCCGAGCTGATCGTGAAGTTCTTCCCGTCGATCCAGAAGGTTCGCATGTGCAGCAGCGGCACCGAGGCGACGATGTCGGCGATCCGCCTGGCGCGCGGTTTCACGAAGCGCGACAAGATCATCAAGTTTGCCGGCTGCTACCACGGCCACAGCGACTCGCTGCTGATCAAGGCCGGCTCCGGCGCGCTCACCCACGGCCACCCGGACAGCGCCGGCATTCCGGCATCGTTCGCGCGCGAGACGATCGTCCTCCCCTTCAACGACCCGCTGGCACTGGAGTCCGCCTTCGCCGCGAATCCCGGCCAGATCGCCTGCGTCATCCTCGAGCCCTACATCGGCAACGTCGGTTTTATCCCGGCCAAGCCCGGCTACCTCGCCTACCTGCGGCGCGTCACGGCCTCGCATGGCGCCGTGCTCATCTTTGACGAGGTCATGACCGGCTTCCGCCTGGCGCGCGGTGGCGTGCAGGAGCTGGAGAAAATCACGCCCGACCTCACCTGCCTCGGCAAGATCATCGGCGGCGGCCTGCCGGTCGGCGCCTTCGGCGGCCGCGCCGACATCATGGACCTGCTGGCGCCGCTCGGTCCCGTCTACCAGGCCGGCACGCTCAGCGGCAACCCCCTCGCCATGGCCGCCGGCATCGCGCAGCTCGAGTTGCTCGACGAGGTGAATCCCTACGCCCGGCTCGACGCGCTCGGCCGGCAGGTCTGTGCCGCCGCCCTGGCCGCAGCCAAGGCCAAGGGCCTGCCGCTGCAGGCGCCGCAGTGTGGCTCGATGTTCAGCCTCTTCTTCACCGGAACGCCGGTGCACGACATGCCGGGCGCGCTGAGCTCGGATGCGAAGCTTTTCGGGAAATTCTTCCATAAATGTCTCGAAAGCGGCGTTTATCTGCCGCCGAGCGCGTATGAAGCATGGTTTTTGAGCACCGCGCATGAGGGCCGGGCAGTTGACACGGCTTGCGAAGTCATTTCTTCCGCCATTAAGTCGCTCTAAGGAACATCCCCCAGCAGCCGTTATCTTGATGACCATGAATCGCCCGAAACAACAAAGCGCCACCCTCGCCGGCTTGGCTTTGTTGCTTTGCTCCTTCGTGTTCGCCACCGCCCAGCAACCGCAGAACGCGCCGGTGATGCCGCTCGAGCAGCTGCAGCCCGGGATGAAGGGCGAGGTCTGGACCGTCTTCAAGGGACGCGATCCGGAACCGTTCACCGTCCAGGTCACCGGCATCCTGCGCAACGTGCTCGGCCCGGGCAAAAACATGATCCTGTGCGAGCTCACCGACCCGCGCGTCCAGTCGATGGGCGCCGTGGCCGGCATGAGCGGCAGCCCGCTCTACATCGACGGCAAGGTCGTCGGCGTCCTTTCCTACCAGATCCAGCGCTTCGAGACCGTGCGTTACGCCGGCTTCACGCCGATCAACGACATGCTCGAGATCAGCACGCTGCCGCCGGGCCGCGATTCGCTGGTGCCGGTGCCGATCCCGGTCAAGGGCGGCGCCAGCACGCGCAGCGCCTCCGCCGCCGGCGAACTCGAGCCGCTGTCCCCGGCCTTCTCCGCGGGCGGGCTCTCCCCGCAGGTCGCCGCGCTGATCGCGCCGCAGTTTGAGGCGCTCGGCCTCTCCTTCAACGCCCTCGCGGGCAGCGACGGCGGCAGCGCGGAATCCCAAATTTCAAATCTCAAATCCGCGCCCTCCCTCCAGCCCGGCGGCGTCGTGGCGGTCGCCCTGGCCATGGGTGACATCACCATCGCCGGAACCGGCACGGTGTCGCACGTCGACGGCAGCCACATCCTCGCCTTCGGCCACCCGATGATGTCGCTCGGCGCCACGGAGCTGCCGATGGCGTCCGCCGAGGTCGTCACGATCCTGCCCAGCCAGCTCAACTCCATCAAGGTCACCAACACCGGCGGCATCATCGGCGCCTTCAGCCAGGACCGTCTGTCGGGTATCTATGGCGAAATCGGCCGCCAGCCCTCGATGGTGCCGGTCGAGATCAACTTCCCCACCCGCCTCAACCGCAAGTCGCTCCACTTTTCGGTCATCCGCCACGAACAGGTGCTGCCGGCGGTCGCGGCCGCCGGCTTGGCGCAGGCGGTGAGCGGCTCCAACGAATCCGGTTTCACGCGCGGCTTCCGCGTCACCACCACCGTCAACTTCCCGGGTTCGAAGCCGGTGGAGCTGAGCCAGATCTATCCCGGTCCGCAGGGCTTCAACCAGGGACTCACCGACTTCGTCGGCAACCTCTCGCTCTGGCTCTTCAATCCCTACGAGCGGATCTTCCCGGAAAAAATCGAGTTCAGCGTCGAGGACACGCCCGACACGCCGCAGGGTTCGGTGGAACTCTTCAACGTCTCCCGCCGCGAGGCGTCGCCCGGCGACCACCTCGACCTCGGCCTCGGCTGGCGCGGCTACCAGCGCGCGGTCTCCTACGAATCGCTCGGTCTCGACGTCCCGCGCTCGTGGGCGGGCAAGGACCTCGAGGTGATCGTGACCACCGGCCCGGCGCTCGACGAGCTCACCGGCCGCACGCACACCGTGCCGATCGCCCAGCTGCGCAGCTTCGAGGAATACATTTCCGCCCTCCGCGAGTTCCGCGAGGCCGACGGCCTCTACGTCGCCGTGGTCGAGAAGGCCCACCTGCTCACCGACCAGCGCGCCACCACCCGCGACATGCCCGGTTCCCTCGAGCGCATCGCCCGCAACGCCGACGAGGCCCGCTTCCAGCGCCGCGACGCCCTGACGCCGCTGTGGGAACAACACATCCTGCCGGGCACTCTCTTTAATATCACGGTCCGCCGTCCCCTGAACATCACGGAATAAGGCACC